>JAUZOD010000030.1 GCA_030706635.1 Bacteroidota bacterium | reverse complement strand
TCGTCGCGAATTTTAGCCAGCATGATCTCATCCTGCTTTTCATTCTGGGAAAACAGGGTGACAACACATAGCAGAAGAGGTAAGACCAGCATTTTCTTCATGTTCATTGATTTACGGTAGTAAAAGGTTTCGGGCCACAGGATGCGAATTTAAAAAAATGAATTTTCTGTTACAGCACATTTTTTTAAACGGTAGAAGTTAAAAATGAAAGTTCCAGGTAACGGAAGGGAGAATCGGAAACAGCGATACCTTTTTCGCCTGTATCTGCAGCGTTCCGTTATAAGGGCTTCCGGTCTGATCAAAATAGATAAAATAAGGATTGAGCCGGCTGTAAACGTTGTAGATGCTGAACACCCAGCTTCCCTGAATCTTTTTTTTCTTTTTATGACCAGGCGTATAGACTGCTGAGAGGTCCAGGCGGTGGTAGGCAGGCAGGCGATATTGATTAATCCGGCTATAGTCCTGCGCAAGGGTGCCTTCTATGATATAAAATTTTTCCGGATACGAAGTTGCGTTACCACTGGCAAAGACAAATACGGCTGACAACTTCCATTTTTTGCTCAATTCATAGCTGCCGACTACGGAAAGATCATGGCGGCGATCGTATTTTGCCGGAAATCTTTTACCGTTGTTCAGATCGGGAAATGTTCGCCAGGCCCAGGATAAAGTATAGCCGATCCAGCCGGTAAGCCTGCCCCTGGTCTTGTTTACATAAAGTTCCGCGCCGTAACTGCGGCCTTTTCCAAAAACAAAGGCGTCTTCCGGGTCGTTCAGAGACGGGGTGTATCCTTCTTTATATTCTATCTGATGACCCATCCGTTTATAGTAAATTTCCATGGACGCTTCATATACGTTGTTCTGAAAATTCCTGAAAATACCGGCGGCATACTGCCAGCTGGTTTGTGGCTGTACGCGGTAAGTGCTGGGCACCCAGAGGTCGGTCGGCAGGGTGGTTCCTGCATTGCTGACCAGGTGTATGTATTGCAGGTTGCGGGATACGGATGCTTTTAGAGCGGTCTCCCCGTTGATGGAATACCGCAGGGTGGCCCTGGGTTCAAAGCCGCCGTAAGCTATTATTTTTTTCCCCCTTCCGTATTGGGAACTGTCGGTTTTATTTCCATTGGCATCTTCCTGATAAATGGTATAAGGTCCCACCTGTTCAAATCCGCTCCATCTCAATCCTGCGTTGAGCTGAAAGCGGTTGCTGATCTGCCAGTCATCCTGCAAATAAAGCGCTACTTCCCGCGCATATTTTTTATTGGAATTATTGGGCAGAAAGTTGGTGGAATCCTGGTGACCCGTCAGGATGTTGGGCGTGAACGTATGAAAAGTATAAAGTGCTCCAAAACGGGCTTTATGCTTCGGACTGATAAAATAATCTACATCCGTTTTGGCCGTAAGGTCGTGAATGCCGGAAGCCAGGCTCAGTTGGAAATTGTCCTGCGACCCATTGAATGTAAACCGGTAGTCGTTGTATAAGAGCGTTGTGTTGGCAAATAGTTTCCTGTTAAATACATGATTCCAGCGCAGGGTGCCCGTGGTATTACCCCAGGGGATATTCGTTGTAAAAGATCGTTTGGCATTTCTAAAATCAAAAACATCTCTGCCAAAATAACCACTCAGGTAAATCCTGTCTTTTTCGGAGAAGATATAATTCACTTTTGTGTTCAGATCATAGAAATAATATCCGGATCCGCTGTAACTGCTGGATTTAGGAATAAAGGGTTTGATTAAGAGATCCAGGTAGGTTCTGCGGGCAGAAACAATGAAAGAGGCTTTTTGTTTTTTTATGGGGCCCTGGATTGATAAGCGCGATGCGATCAGTCCCAGGCCGCCATCCACCTCAACCTTATTCATGTTCCCTTCTTTCATGGAAATGTCCAGCACGGAAGATAACCGGCCGCCGTATTGTGCGGGCATTCCTCCCTTGATCAAGCTGATGTTCTTGATGGCGTCTCCGTTAAAGATGGAAAAAAAACCAAAGAGATGACCGGTATTGTACACAATGGCATCATCCAGCAGGATGAGGTTTTGGTCTGGTCCCCCACCCCGGACGTACAGTCCGGTATTTCCTTCACCAGCATTGCTTACGCCTGGCAAAAGCTGGATCACTTTTAAAATATCCACTTCTCCGAACAATACAGGGAGCGATTTTACCCGGGCCATGGAAAGGTCAATCTTCCCCATTTGCGCGTTCTTTATATTCGCATCGCGTTTTTTTGCATAGACCACTACTTCTTCGTTGCTGATGATTATGGGATTGAGCAGGAAGTTAAGACTGATGTTCCTTGTCAAATCAATTTCAGCTTTAACAATCTGATAACCGACATAGGAAGCAGACAGGGTGTAATGGCCCTCGGGAAGTGTAAGAGAATAAAATCCGAATCCATTGCTGTTAACGCCCCTTCCCTGTCCATTTACCGTTACAGATGCGCCGATCAGGGTCTCGGAAGAAAGCGAATCTTTGACATAACCTGTAATGGTAAATTTATTCTGAGCGGAAGCAGAAAGCGCGGATGACAAAACACCCAAAAAAAGTATTGCTTTGGTCATGTTCCCTATGGCGTGATCGCAAAGTGGATGGAATCGCTCACTTTGCCGCAATCCAGCATTTTATCCTTGTATTTCGGGTGTTTTTTACCCAGGTAAGGGTTAACAACCTGACTGTTGGCGCTGAGCCAGAATCCTTCTGAAGAATCGCTGAAAGCCATCGGGCAGGTCATATGATATACAACACTTCCATTGTATCTCACGGTACGTATCAGGTTGTACAGCATGTCCGTGATCATATTAAATTCTCTTTTTTTCTCCTCGATGCCCGTTTCGCCGTTGAGTCCGGAAATTTCGCCGGTTATGGATTGGGCCAGGCTTACGGCAGTCTCGATAATTGCGGTATCAGCCTTCAACTGGTTCAGCTTCAGGCTATCCACGCAAGCGGAAAGTTTATTCGCCCTTGTTCTGATGGCAGCGGTGTCCCATTCCACGAAAGCATCAGTCAGTTTGTAATAATCATTCAGTACATCAGCAAATGACCGGGTAAAAGCAGAACTGCCCGAAACGATGGACAACGGACTGTCTTTTTCTTCGGGATTATCGGAAGAACTGCTTTTGTGAAGCAGCAGATAGGTAATTGCCAGGGCAGCCGCCAAAACCACAATCAGTAAAAGGGCCTTCTTCATAAGTAGAATTTAATCAAAGATAATTGTAAAAGCATTTGTTTTACTTTTGCGCGTTTGATTTAATCCCCATCTGATAATTATGCTAGCAGGACTGCAGAATGTAAGATTTGAGTTTGGTGCCCGGACTATCCTGGAAGATTCCACATGGCATATTCAACCCAATGAACGTATTGGGTTGATTGGTTATAACGGTACGGGTAAGTCTACCTTGTTAAAATTGCTGGCCGGAGAATATTCACCGTCCTCCGGTTCGGTGGAACGCAGCCGGAGTACCAGTATCGGCTATCTTCATCAGGATCTGCTGAGTTTTGATACCGGCGATTCCATATTGCAGGTCGCCATGGGTGCTTTTGAAAAAGTACTGACCCTGGAAAAGGAGCTGGAGGATCTGGCGCATGCACTGGAAGCAGAAAATAACCAGGAAGGGGCGGCGGCTGAAGAATTGCTGACCAGGTATACCGATAAGCTCCATGAAATGGATTTGCTCGATGGCTATACCATACATCATAAAACGGAAGAAGTATTACAGGGGCTTGGATTTGCCACTGCCGATATGCAAAGACCTTTCAGGGAGTTCAGCGGTGGCTGGCGGATGCGTGTACTGCTGGCCAAAATGATCCTGCAAAAACCCGATCTGCTGCTGCTGGATGAACCCACCAACCACCTGGATTTGCCTTCGATAGAATGGCTGGAAAAATATCTCCAGCATTATCAGGGATCTGTGGTGATCGTGAGTCATGATAAATTTTTTCTTGACAGGATGGTGACGGAGATCGTAGAGCTCTACCAGCAGAACCTGCATTTCTATAAAGGAAATTATTCGTATTATGAAAAGGAAAAGGAAATGCGGATTTCCCTGCAGCAGAGAGCATTTGAAAACCAGCAGGATTACATTCGTCAGCAGGAGAAATTCATAGAAAGATTTCGTGCAAAAGCCACTAAGGCGGCGGCTGCCCAATCGGCAATGAAGCGTCTCGAAAAGATGGACCGGATCGAAAATGTGGAAATGGAAAGGCCGGATATGCGTATTCAGTTCCGGATTGACAAAACACCGGGCAAGGTGCTTGTGGAATTAAAAGATGTGAGCAAGCATTTTGGCGATATAGAAATTGTAAATCATGCGGCTGCGGAAATTGACCGGGGAGATAAAATTGCCCTGATCGGCGCCAACGGCAAAGGCAAATCCACTATCCTGCGCATCATTGGCGGAACGGAAAAGTTTTCAGGCACACGCAACTGGGGTCATAATGTGGAAGAGAGTTTTTACGCACAGCACCAGTTGGAATCCCTCAACGTAAATAATACGGTGCTGGAGGAAATGAAAATGTGCGGAAGTCAGAAAAACGAACTGGAACTGCGGACATTGCTGGGCTGTTTTTTATTTTCAGGCGATGATGTGGATAAGAAGATCAGAGTCTTGAGCGGAGGTGAAAAGGCGCGGGTCGCGCTGGCTAAAACCATTGCGGGCAAAGCCAATTTCTTATTGTTGGATGAACCTACGAACCACCTGGATATCCACTCCTGTGAGCTGCTTGCTGAAGCCCTGAATAAGTATGAGGGCAGTTATATACTGGTGAGCCATGACCGCTATTTCATTTCCAAAACAGCGAATAAGATCTGGGAAATAGATAATGGACAGATTAAAGTGTTCAAGGGGCCTTATGCCGAATGGGTGGAGTGGAATAAACGAATGCTTGCGCAATCGAAACCGTCGTCTGGTAAGCAGAAAATTGAGAAACCTAAGACGGAAGCGATTCAGCCGCCAGTGGTTCAGCAACCGATCAACAAAGAAGTGAAAAAACAACTCCAGAAGCAACAGCGGATCGTGGATCAGTTGGATGAAAAGATCCGTTTTTTAAAGGAAGAAAGCCTGAAACTGGAACTGCGGCTATCGGCGCCGGAAATTTATGCTGATAAAATAAAATTCCTCGAAGCCGAGTCTGACTACAAAAAATCGGAGCAGGTTTTGGCGGAAGCACGGCTGAATTATGACGTTGCCCTCGAAAAGCTCATGGAGATGGAAGAGAGCAGTACCTGAAGCAGATATTGAATCCTCCCCGCGTTTCTGTAATTTTATTCACAAAGTCTTCAATTATTAACTGTTTACCGTTTTTTCGTACCGTTGGCCGGATCTGGTTCTTTGCTGGCTGTTTAATTTGCTTATTCATCCCTGATGCATCTGCTCAAACACCTTCAGTCTTAACCAAACGACCAAAAATCGGGCTCACCCTGAGTGGCGGCGGCGCGAAAGGCCTTGCCCATATTGGCATTCTCAAAGCAATTGATTCTGCGGGGCTGGCCATTGACTATATTACCGGGACCAGTATGGGAAGCATCATCGGATCTTTGTATGCTGCCGGTTATTCCGCCGATTCCATTGAAAAAGTGGCCCATAGTATCAATTGGGACCTGATGCTTTCGAATCAGAGCTCACTGAGGAATATCATTATGGAAGAAAAAGATGAATACGGAAAATATGATCTTGAGCTTCCGTGGGTGAATCATTTTTTCAGATTGAATACGGGCGTACTGGAGGGTCAGGAGCTTTGGTTAAAATTCTCTGAGCTTTTATTTTCTGCACATCAGATCAAGGACTTCGGCCAGCTGCCGATTCCTTTCAAGTGTATTGCCACCGATCTTTCCACGGGCGAAGCCGTGGTGCTGGATAGCGGGGAACTGGTATCGGCCGTCCGGGCGAGCATGGCGATTCCTTCTGTTTTCACCGCGGTGGACTACGATGGAAAAAGATTAGTGGATGGCGGCGTGATCCGGAATTTTCCGGTCAGGGATGTAAAAGAAATGGGCGCGCAGATTGTCATTGGCAGCAATGTATCCCACGGTTTGCTGGCCGCAAACAAAGTGAATAATGCACTGCAGGTATTGTTGCAGGTTGCTTTTTTCCGGGAGGCCGATGATACCAAACTGGAAGTACCTCTTTGCGATATCTATGTGCAGATGCCTCTGGATAAATTCAATATGGGCAGTTTTTCTCAGGCTAATGAGATCATTGAAGCCGGCGTAGCAGAGGGCAGGAAATTATATCCCCGGTTGAAGCAACTGGCAGATTCCCTGAACGCACTTTATGGGCCTCACGAGCCAAAAAAAGAATTGCCAACAACGGATTCGGTGATGATTAATGCGTATGAAGTGCATGGCCTGAATCATACCAGCGAAAATTTTTTCATTCACACTATGGGACTACTCACGCACCGGAAATATACTCCGGAAAATCTGGCCCATATGATTCGCCGGGAAGGGGGAACACGTTATTATAACCGGATTGTATATTCTCTTGTTCCGCTGGCAGACAAAAGTTCGAAGATCATTTTTGATGTTACTGAAAATCCGCTCACGTTTGGGAAGATTGCACTGCACTACAATCAATTCAGCGGCATCAGCGCTATTTTGAACTTAACCAGCAGGGACTTTTTTACACCGAGTTCCCGAAGCATGGCGACCATTGATATTGGTGAAAATTTTCGAATCAGGGGGGAACACCTCCAATATTTGGGAAGGGGAAGGAAGTTCGCCGCGGGATTATCCACGCAATTTGATCAGTTCAATATTACTTCCTATAACAATACAAAAGAGGCCGGGATCTACAACCAGAACTATTTTGTTACCAATCTGCGGATGGGATATTCCACGAACCGGAATCTGACGGTTGGTACCGGAACCCGCTTTGAATGGATCCGGGATAAGCCTTCCATTTCGTCCGCGCTGACCTATAAGGGTACGAATGATTTTGCTACGGCTTATGTTTATTTAAAACACAATTCGCTGGATAAACCAGTGCTTCCGCGAAAAGGAATTAAGACAGAGCTGGAAGGGGACTGGGTATTTCAGCAAAATCCGGATATCCAGCTGCATTCAAATAACACCGATCAGGATACCACCGCTGCGCGTAGTCCTTATCCGCGACTGGTGTTTCATTTCGAAAGCTATACGCCACTAAGTGGCCGGAGTACGCTCCAGTTTCATCTGCAGTCCGGGATTAATTTCCGGTACAATGGCCATATCATGAATGAATTTTCAATTGGCGGTCTCACCCCCAGCTTTCACAACCAGGTGACCTTTGACGGCCTTCGCGAAGGATCTTTTTATTCACCCGGCTTTGCCGCTATGGAAGCAGGGATCCGGTATCAACTGTTTGGCAATGTGTTCCTGACCGGCAAAACAAATGTGTTGTTCAATAATCTGATCAGCACGAGCGGGTTTTATAAAAGCCCTGATTTCCTGTCGGGTTATGCGCTCACGTTTACGTACAACTTCGCCCTGGGTCCTCTTGAACTCAGCGCGATGTATTGTGATCAGTGGAAAAGGGTAATGGGGTATGTGAATATTGGGATTCCCTTTTGACAGTGGACAATTGACAGTTGACAATGGACAATGAGTGCAATTTCAGAACTATAAGTTCTAAGCAATTCCGTAATAAATAAAAATATTTTAATTTTTTACTTGCTGTATCCTTCATTATCCATTGTCAACTGTCAACTGTCAACTGTCCGCTGCCAACTGTCCATTTTCAATTCTCGCAAAATCTCCTCCTCCAGTAAAACGGCTTCTTTTTCCATTTTTTCCGTTGCGACAAGGATGGCGGACATTTTCTCATCTTTCTCCGATCCGACTGTATTGATCCGCACGTTCAGACCGGCGCCCAGTACCGCGCTACGGGCACAAAGCGCGCCGACACCGGCATCAGAAACAGAATTTGGATTCCCCTTCCTAACCATCACTTGCAGGATCTGCATGGATTCCAAAGCGAGTTTCATCACCTGAAACGGAACGACTATGGCTTTAGCTGTTGCTTCATCTATTGCTCTTTCCCGATTGACTTTTTCCGTTTCCGTTGATTTCGGAAGCGCGTGGGCCTGCATCACTGCCTGGAATGCCCTGCTGTCGGCATCCACCAGCCGCATTAATGCCTGTTTGAGGGCCTGTGCCTTTTCGGCCCATTCACTAAATTCTTCCCATCGGTTCTCCCAGCCTTTTTTAATTGCGGATAAATTAGCCACCATGCCAGCAAGAGAAATGCCGAGAACTCCGAGGTAGGCAGCAACGGATCCGCCGCCGGGAGCAGGACTTTCACTGGCTGTTTCATCAGCAAATTCGGACAAGGATAAATGAACCATTTTTTCCGCTGATCCGTCTTTCAGCAAATATTCGATGATCTTTTCTTCTGGTTTAAACGGCCGCAATTCATCCAGACCCATGGAATGAATAGCTACGCGAATGAGTTCTTTTTCGGAAACACCGGCCGATCGTTTCTGTTTCTTAAGGAAATATTTCCCCGCGCTCAGCATGGCCTGAAGGGGAATGAGGCCGACCAGTTCACTGCCGGTTACCCTGATGCCCCGGTTCTCTGCTTTGCGGCAGACCTCATCAAAAGCTATATGCAATGGGGTTACGGACAAATTGGTCAGGTTCATTGAAATCTGGGCCATCCCGTATTCTTCGATATACCATCCGATGGCCTTGACCGATTTTAAAGAACCAGGTATATTCACCGGCATCCCCCTTTCGTCTCTGACGATCTTTCCGTTAACCGGATCGCCTTCCCGTTTAATCCTCCCGGCCTCCCGCACGTCAAAAGCAATGCTGTTGGCCTTGCGGACAGAACTGGTATTGAGGTTTACATTATAGGCTACAAGAAAATCGCGGGCTCCGATAACGGTTGCGCCCCGTTGCAGATCAAATGCCGAGGGACCGAAATCCGGTTTCCAGCCCGGAAGTTTTATTTTTTCTGAAAATCCTTCATACTCACCCGAACGGATAACCGATAAATCGCTGCGGGATTTATCTTTTTGAGCGGATGCATAAAGATAGACAGGGATAGACAGTTCTCTTCCTACCCTCTCCGCAAGTTTTTGCGCCCAGGCAGCGGTCTCTTCCAAAGAAATTCCGCCGATGGGTATCAGGGGACAAACATCCGTGGCGCCCATACGGGGATGCTCTCCCTTATGATTGCGCATATCAATCAACTCTCCTGCCTTCCGGATGGCGATAAACGCAGCTTCCACTATGGCTGCGGGTTCACCGACAAAAGTGACTACGGTGCGGTTGGTGGCTTTCCCCTGATCAACATGAAGCAGACGAACGCCATCCACCGATTCAATTTCGCGGGTGATCGATTGAATGATGCCGGAGTCCCGACCCTCGCTGAAATTGGGAACACATTCTATTAGGGCTGACATGGTATTATCTCTATCCACAATGTTAAGGAAAGAAAATCATTCCGTTTCAGGAAGATGCCTCCGGGGACGGACGAAATCAAGGGGCCGTTTCCAGAAATAACGTCCCAGGATGCCCAGGAATTCGGGATACTCCCTGAGATGCACACCCCGGGACCTTACGGCGACCATAAAAGCAAAGGCAAAACTTACTACAAAATTTAAAAAACCGATGCCCAGCACACCCAGTAATACCGTTAGTAAATACATGCGTGGAATATTTTCAAAACCCAGGCTATATACGGCCGATGAAACTTCTCCCGAAGAGATGGTGATATGGCGGGCATCGAATGGCAAACCGATGAATTTGCTCACAACCGAAGACATCCCAATCATAAATCCTAGGGAGACGCTGCCAGCAATGGTTCCCGCATTTTTCTCGATATAGGCTGACCTGCGGTTAAGTTTTTCGGGAGAGGAAGTCACCCGCCAGAGCGGATGATTTTTTAGCCGTTCGCCGATATGGCCATACCGGATTTTATTTTGCACATAGCCGGCAATGATCCCGCTCAGGAAAAGGAAAAACCCCGTATTGCAGGCATAAAGCAGGGAGAGGCTGTGCCAGGGATGCTGATTTTCCAGCACCGCCATCGCTTCGCCTGCATCCAGCAGAAGCGAATGGGTCAACAGATGAAACAGCCAGGCCAGCAGGTAGGTTCCCGGAAAAACGATTAGCAGATTACCTAGGAAAGAAGCGAATTGACTCCTCGATACTTTGGCCACAGTCACCGCCAGGTTATACAGATTGGGCTTTAAAGTATTCTGCTTGGTGTCAAGCGAACTGGCAACGGCGCTTGCGGTAAATGCCGGTTGCTTAGTTGCCAGCGTGGAACCGGTAACATCAATCAGTACAAAACCGGCGCTGTCATTCAGGCTGTAAGCAAAGCCATGCCAGAAAATGGGTAGCTGCGTTTTTGAAATCAGATTTTTAATTATGGCAACAAAAGAAATGATCACGCCGCCCATCATGGCGCTCCAGATCATCCTGCTGTATTCTTTGCGGTTGGACGTGATATAGGCGCTACCCCTGGTTCCCTTATGTTCTGCAATCTGGTAAGCCAGATAACCGAGGTTCAGCGATAGAAACTCACGGATACTGTTTTTTCTGTTTTCATTCCTCACCAGCGTTTTAAAAAAGCTGACAAAATTGGCCGTGTTAAAATTTTGATCGGTGTCCAGCACATCCAATATGAGATTCATGCGTTCGAGCTTGTTGCTCAACACCACCAGGGAATAGGTCTGATGGAGACTGGTACCGCTGATAGAGTGATTTTGCCGGATGTATCCGATGGACTGCATTTCCTGTTGAAGAAGCCCCTTTAACCGAAAACAAAGATTTCTTATTTTTTCAACTTCTTCCGCATGGAGGACCTGTTCTTCAAGTTCCTGAACCAGACTGTTCTGAGACAGGAACGGATTATCTGCCCGATCCTGCGGAGGTAAATGATCATAGATCTCTTTTTCCAATCCGAACCGGGCTACCTGAAAGCTCAGGATTTTCAGAGAATGCAGCAACTGAAGAATAATGTGTTTGTCATCCACATGGACGGAAAGGCCGATTTCCTCAAAAAAGCGTATCCAGCATTCATGCGGAATATGATCTATCCATTGATAATCATTTTTAAGGAAAAAGATCCGGTTCACCACATAGAGGAAGTCATTCTCATGTTGAAGGGCGGGTAGTATTTTGTGCCGCGTCCGGCCGAAAAATTCCTGCCAGAAACCACCGGCGGGAGAAATGCCGCTTTCGGTGAAAGCGGCGGAAAGATCGGTATTCACCAATTGGGAAAGCAGGGCATGTTTGAGGTTGGTCAGCAGGATCGGATGGGCGCCCATTTGATCCAGCACCAACTCCATATTTTTTGTTGCGTCTTTTTTATCCCGGGTTTTTCCCGGGCGGATAGCCGAAAAAAAAGATATCAGAAAATCAAGTCCCTGCTTTTTATCCCCAGGATTCAATACCGAACTGCGCCGGGAGACCGATTCAATGAAGTCAACATTATTTTTTTTCCTGGTCAGGGTCATGGATATTTTCCGTTTTCAAAGTATGCGCCGAATATACGATCTATTGGCTGAGGAATTCTCCCCGGATCATTACCTTATCTATATGAATCGAGCCAAACGCATACGGGATATAGGCCAGTGAGGGAATGGGATGTGTGATGATCAGGTTGGCCAGTTTTCCATTGGTTATGCTGCCGCAGGAATCCCCCAGGCCCATGGCGCAGGCACCATTGAGGGAGGCCGCATTTACCGCTTCTTCCGGCAGCAGGTTCATTTGAATGCAACCCAATGAAATCACCAGGTTCATATTGCCTGTTGGTGATGAGCCGGGGTTATAATCAGAGGCCAGGGCAAGTGCGCATCCGGCATCGATCAGCTTTCTGGCCGGAGGCGCCGGAAGATTCAAAAAGAAGGCCGCTGTTGGCAATAAAGTACAGAACCCTTTCCAGGAAGACGTTCCAAGACTTTGGAGATCTTCTTCCGTAATCACTTCCAGATGGTCCAGTGAAACGGCGTTCAATTTTATCCCGGTTCGTATTCCACCCATGCTGCTGAGTTGATTGCTGTGCAGTTTAGGCTTTAATCCGGCCACAAGACCGGCTTTCAATATTCGTTCAGTTTCTGGAGCGCTGAAAAATCCCTTTTCACAGAACACATCAATATAATCTGCCAGTTTTTCTTTTGCGATCAACGGAAGCATATCATCGATGATCTGCCGGATGTATCCCTCATGATTTTCACGGTATGCCATGGGATAACTGTGCGCTCCTAAAAATGTGGAGCGGATGGCCATTGGGGATTTTTGTTTGAGTTTTTTGATTACCCGCAGTATTTTCAGTTCGTCTTCTACCGATAACCCATAACCGCTTTTTATTTCCAGAGCTCCGGTTCCCAAAAGGCTAACCTCTCTGAGGCGTCTCCAGGCCAGGTTAAAGAGCTCATCTTCCGAAACCGCATGTACCTGCTGCACAGTGCTGAGAATGCCTCCGCCCCGGGAGTTGATTTCGGCATAAGATAATCCACGGATCCGGTCAACGAATTCATTTTCGCGATTGCCTGCAAAAACCAGGTGTGTATGACTGTCGCACCAGCAGGGCAATACCAATCGTCCGCCGCAATTCAGCTGCTCCGCGGGCAGATGATTATGCTCCCTGGTTAAGTCAGCCATTTTTCCGAATCCGGCGATCTCCGTTTCCTCGACGATCAGATAAGCACCTTCAATAATTGGCAGATCAGCTAATTCATGTCCAAAAAGCGGTTTTGAATCTTTTCGGATATTAATGAGTTGTTTGATATTGGTAAGTATCCGGCTGGCCATATAATCGGGTCAGAGATTGAATTTATTTTTTGTTTGCAACGCAATGTCATACCCGGCATCGGCATGCCGGATAACACCCAGGCCCGGATCATTCCGTAATACCCGGCTTAGCCGCGCTGCCGCGGCGCGGGTGCCATCGGCAACAATAACCATCCCGGCATGTATGCTGTACCCCATGCCTACCCCACCACCGTGGTGCAGGCTGACCCAACTGGCGCCGCCAGCCGTATTGACCAGGGCATTCAGTATGGGCCAATCGGCCACGGCATCACTGCCGTCCAGCATGGATTCAGTTTCCCGGTTGGGGCTCGCTACAGAACCGGTGTCGAGATGATCGCGGCCGATGACAATGGGGGCTTTTACTTTTTTTGTTCTTACCAGTTCATTGAATGCGAGTCCGGCTTTCTCTCTTTCTCCCTGACCCAGCCAGCATATACGGGCTGGCAGGCCCTGAAAGGCAATTTTCTCTTTAGCGAGTTTCAGCCATCGCTTCAGTGAGCTGTTTTGAGGGAATAAGCTGGCAATAAGGTGGTCAGTTACGGCGATGTCGGCAGGATCGCCACTGAGTGCTGCCCAGCGGAAAGGACCTTTCCCTTCGCAGAAAAGCGGCCGGATATAGGCAGGCACGAAGCCCGGAAAATCAAAAGCATTCTTTAAGCCTCTTTCAAATGCCCTTGCCCGGATATTATTTCCGTAATCAAAAGTGATAGCGCCCTGTTGTTGCAGCTCAAGCATAAGTTCCACATGCAATTTCATGGAGTCATAAGCCAGCCCGAGGTACCGGGACGGGTTTTCTTCCCTGAGTTTCCGGGCCTCTTCCATGGATACCTGGCAGGGCCAGTATCCGATCAGCGGATCATGAGCAGATGTTTGGTCGGTCAGGGTATCCGGAACTATATTTCTTTCCAGTAATCTTTTCAGCAAGTCAACGGCATTACAACATACTCCGATGGAAACAGCGCGACCATCTTTTTTTGCCTGAAGCGCCCGATCTATGGCCTCGTCCAGGTTACTGATACCAAAATCCAGGTATTTCGTTTCCAGTCGTTTTTGAATACGCCAGTATTCTTCTTCCGCAATAAGGGCTACACCTTCGTTCATGGTTATGGCCAGGGGCTGTGCGCCACCCATGCCACCCAACCCGGCTGTTACATTTAACTTCCCTTTCAATGAGCTGTTGAAATGTTTGGTTGCCAGAGAAGCATACGTTTCATAAGTGCCTTGTACAATGCCCTGAGATCCGATGTAAATCCAGGAGCCGGCCGTCATTTGTCCGTACATCATTAATCCTTTTTTCTCAAGCAGGTCGAAATGTTCCCAGTCCGCCCATTTCGGCACAAGCTGGGAGTTGGAGATCAATACGCGGGGAGCGTCCGGATGTGTTTTCATGCGGGCCACCGGCTTGCCGCTCTGGACAAGCAGTGTTTCATCGTTTTCCAGATCCTGCAATGCCGCAAGAATGTCATCCAGTGCCTGAAAATTCCTGGCGGCTTTACCGCGGCCCCCGTAAACGATCAGTTCCTCCGGACGCTCGGCCACCTCCGGATCCAGGTTATTCAGCAGCATACGTAAGGCGGCTTCCTGTATCCATCCCTTGCAGCGAAGCCTGTTGCCTGTGGGAGTTTTGTATTTTATCGGATCGTACATAGGAGGTTGACGGTTGATGCTTAACGGTTGACGGAGTTGCTGGGTAAGTTCAGGATTGATTATTGGGTTTACAAAAGAGAGAAAGCTTCGAATCCCTTATTCAGGTTTGTGTTGTTTTTTTCTGCAAAGTGGGTTACACTTTTTACAAACTCAAAACTGCTGATCATGGTTTTTATTTTCGCAATATCTTCAGCAAAGATGCGATCTTCTTTTGCGAAACTTACTTCTTGCCTCACAAATTCATGGGCATGTTCCAGCACGAGGCTGCTGCGGAGGGGACGGCGGAATTCGATGGCCTGGCAGGCTGTCATCAGCTCGATGGATAAAATATATTCCAGATTTTCGAGGATCTGTTCCAGCTTTCTGCCGCTGACGCTGCCCATACTTACATGATCTTCCTGACCCAGCGAGGTGGGGATGCTGTCGGCGCTCGCCGGAAAACAAAGTGTTTTATTCTCCGTCACCAGGGCGGCGGTAGTGTACTGCGGGATCATGAATCCGCTGTTCAGTCCGGTGTCTTTCATCAGCAACAGGGGAAGTCCCCATTTCCCCTCCAGCAACAGGTAACATCTTCTGTCGGAGATGTTTCCGGCTTCAGCGGCTGCAATGGCGGCGTAGTCCAGGGGAATGGCCAGAGGCTGGCCGTGAAAATTACCACCGCTTAGGGTATCCCCATCCGGGAAAATCAGGGGGTTGTCCGTTACTGCATTGAGCTCAATCTCCGTCACTTCTTTCAGATGAAGCCAGGCATTCCGGCTGGCGCCATGCACCTGCGGCATGCAACGCAGGGAATAGGGATCCTGAACGCGGCCACAATCAACGTGACTCTGCATGATCTCTGAACCCGCCAGCAAAAGGCGAAGTCTTTGGGCAACCAGCTGATTTCCCTTAAAAGGACGGAGATCATGGAGCCGGGCATCAAAGGGCGCCTTGGTGCCTGTGAGCGCCTCCAGGCTCATGGCGCCGATGAGGTCGGCAGCTTCCAGGCAGAAGTGCAGGCGTTCCACGGCCGCAACGGCATAAGCCAGCATGAACTGGGTTCCGTTGATGAGGGCGAGTCCTTCTTTCGGACCGAGCTGCAGAGGTTTGAGTCCATTCTGGTCGAGCGCAACTGAAGCCGGGAAAATCCTGCCATCGACCCATACCTCGCCCAGACCGATCAGGGGAAGGAAAAGATGCGCCAATGGAGCAAGGTCTCCGGAAGCACCTACGGATCCCTTTTCAGGAACCAGCGGAATGATATCGTTATCGATATGCCAGCGTATTCGGTCCAGGGTTGCCGGATGAATACCAGAATATCCTTTGGCCAGGGCATGGACCTTGGTGATCATCATGAGTTTAGCCAAAAAGGGTGCGATGGGGTTCCCAACGCCCACGCTATGGCTTTGCAGGATTTTATGCTGCAATATACGGGTACCCTCTTCGGAGATTTTAGTGTCGGCTAAAACGCCAAAGCCGGTATTGATACCGTAAACCGTTTTATTTTGAGAAACAATTTCAGCAACCTCGTCCCTGCTCTGTTGAATCCGCCTGCCGGCGGCCTGGTTTATGGAGCCGGAAAGACTTCCTCTGGCGAGAGCCAGGGCTACACCCGGTGTGAGGACATCCTCGCCGTAATTAAATGGATCAGACATATCAGGTTAACAGGTTACGATATATTTGCGGGCAATTGACAAATCCGGCACACGACTAAATCAGCATGCATAATATTACGAAAATAAAAATCTTCAGGATACTTCTGGGAATTACCTGGCTTCCCTCGATGATTTTCCTATATCCGCTGGCGATGCTCAGGAAACAAAGCCGGACCGGGTTGTTTTTCTTTTTTGACCGCTATTCCATGGGCGGAGCACAGAGAATTCACATAGACATTCTCAAAACCATAAAGGACTATCAGAAAAGCATTTATTTCACCCGTTTTTCCTCTAATGGATTATTTAAGAGAGAATTTTATTCCCTTTCAAATACGTGTTGTCATGATGTTCATTTCTATTGCGATAATCTTCCACTTAGGTTATTTACTGTGCATTATTTCAGCTTTTACATAAATAGTCATAAGAGAGGACAGGTGTTTGGATCCAATTCCACTTTTTTTTATGATATGCTTCCTTATATTAAAAAACAAATCGTTAAAACTGAACTTTTGCACAATTTTACTTTTGGGAAGAAAGGGATGGAATTTTTTGGATTAATGAATTATAAGTACCTCGATAACCGAATTATCTACGATTCTTTTACCGAAGAAAATATTAGAAATCAATACATCGAATATAATATAGAATCAGAATGGCTAACAAAGGTTCTCATTATTGAACCTGGCGTTAATATACCTGCAGAAGAAGAGAAAACTTTTCAAAAGCCTCTTAAAATTTTGTGTGCAGGTCGGGGTGGTTCGCAAAAAAGAATACGGCTCATCAATGAAATTGCCGAGTATTTTATCAGCAAAAAATTACCGGCAGAATTTCATTTTGCGGGCAATTTAATACAGGAGCTCAGTTTGAATGTAAAGCATAACTCAGTAATTCACGGAGAAATCAGCGATCCGGAGAAAATGGGTGCAATTCAGCAACAATCTGATATTGCCTTATTGACTTCTGCCTATGAAGGATTCCCTATGTTCATTAAGGAGTCTATGGCTCATGGTTGTATACCTGTCGTTACCGCTTTGCCAGGCAATTTAATGCATTTAAAGGATCGGCAAAATTGCCTGCTGATCAACGCTATCAAAAACGAGCGAGAAGTCGTATCGCTCGGAATAGAAAAAATAATGGAATTAATCAACGACGTTTCTCTATGTCGTCAGCTGTCTACAAATGCTTATACATATGCAAAAGATAACTTTGACAGGAAATCGTTCACAAATCAATACCGACAACTATTTGTGACTTCAATGAGAGATTAATTATATTTAAATACAACTTTAAGACTGGGGTGTTTCGACGCATCAGCATGTCTCACACCACAAAATAACCGGGAAGTGTTTTCATTTTCGTTTACCAACCTGAAAAAGAACCCATAGTTTGAGCCCGCATACATGGCCGTAACCATGGGAGTGACGTCGATACCTATCAAATCCAGCCTGGGTTGATCGGTATGGGTTATAATCACCTGATCCTGGGTCGAGGTTGTCGGCTGTGAAAACCATCCTGAACTCATACTCCAAGTGCTGGTTATTCTTTGTATTGAAATGGAGTTATCGCTTCCATAATTGGCATCTACCAGATTGCCATTATTCGGAGTAGGATCTGAATACAGGTTTAATTTTGCTGACTGAATGATAATATGTTGCGGCAACTTAGATAGATCGAATGAAAGAGAACCCCGTAAAATATCTGGAAGACCGTTCCAGCTCCAAGCGGCAGCATCCAATCCGGGACTTTGAGGATCAGTATAATCCAACGAGGAATTGCCCGCAAAAGTCAGATCGAAATAGCCAGCATCAGCATCCGTTAAGGTCAGACTGTCAATCGGTGATGGATTCACCAGCACAGAAACGGTATCAACCCCTGTAGCGCCCTGATTATCGACTACCATCAATTGAAAAACGTAGGTTCCCGTATTGAACCCGCTCACGACAGTATTTGCTGAACTGGGAGTAGCTATCGTAGGTGTATTTGGTCCGGAAACCTGGCTCCATAAATATGAAATAATTTGACCATCCGCATCGGTTCCAGTACCCTTTAGTGTAACGGCATCCTCTGGAGGAGTAATTGAAATAGGTGAACCCGCATCTGCAACGGGAACTTTATTTGTATGGTCTTTTTTGCAACTGAAAAAAAACGCCAAACAGAATAGGAGATACGGAAAATAAATTATTTTCTTATACATTGGTATGGGGTTGAGGAGGTTAAATGTAGAAATAAATACTTATAATTCAAACGACTACATAGAAACCATTAGTTTCGGGAATGAGAAAATATGAAACCAATGCAGTAGTGGGTTATCATTAGAGCTTTTGAAGAAAGACCAAGATCCAGAAAGAACTGTGGTATGCGCCTTTGCCATCTTATCATAGAAACCACAAACAAAGGGATTTCTCCGTTATAAC
Organism: Bacteroidota bacterium; assembly: GCA_030706635.1. Lineage (GTDB taxonomy): Bacteria > Bacteroidota > Bacteroidia > Chitinophagales > Chitinophagaceae > Puia. The sequence continues at coordinate 29,182 of JAUZOD010000030.1, read as the reverse complement.
CTGCGGCATTAATTTCCTGCAAACGTTTTATTTTCAGATTCCGTATGAACCGCCACCAGGAATCATAGACCATCAGGTTACGAATGGACTCTGGTTTCATCTTTTCCCATAGCAAAAATCTTTCGGGAATTTCCACGTTGCGGTTTCCGAAACTGGTTTGAGTGACCTGCGTGTCGCTGATGCCGATACATATCAGAGATTTGCGGATATGAATAGCCGGAGGATGTGCTTTTAGGTAATGCATGTAAAAATCAAAATCCACCAGCCATCGCAGCCTTCTATCAAAGGCCATCAGCGGATCATTCCTGAAGATAAGCGTACTGGGCGGTCCGATACGGTTCGCTGCCAGTAGAATTTCCGGATTCCGGTTCAGCCTGCGTATAAAGGCTGCTGATGCCTTAATTTGTTCTGTGCGTCCATCGGGAAAAACGTTTTCATAGTTGGAAAAATAGAAATCAGCGTTGGCTTTCTGCATAACCCCGACAAACCCCAATAAGCTGTCTGCATCCCTGAACCAGTCATCATCATGCATCAGTTTGATCCATTCCCCTTTTGCCCGCCGTATACTTTCATTCCAGTTCTCCGGAGTTCCCAGCGGGATCTCATTTTTGAAATACCGAATCATGGGCCATAGGGAATGGTTATGCGCTAAATCGTGCACATCAGCACCCGGACTGTCGTCTGTGATCACCACCTCAAAATGCCGGTAAGACTGGCGTAAAACCGAGTCCAGCAATCGATTCAGGTATTTCACTCTGCTGTATGCCGGAATGCATATCGAAATAAAGACTGCCTCAGCCATCCGGCAAAAATAGCGGTAGTGTGGATAAATTCATCCGGCTTTTAATATTCCTTTATCAAAATATAGCACGAAAATTGATACTTATCATCAACACTTCAGCTTATGCTTATCCAAAACAGGAATATTCAGTTTAGCAAACTGGTTAAAACAGACAATCGGCTCCGGGAGTTTAATTTCAGAAAGATCAATGGGCTGCATGAAGAACTGTTTACCGTTGATGTAAGCGATGACCGGGGAAACCGGATCATGTTTAAAATGCATAAGGAAGGGAATGACTGGACGATCCTGACCGAACAGCCGCTGCCCGACTGGGTGAAGAACAGCTCCTTCAAGTTCAACGACCTGATCGTTGAAGAACTCAAAGTTTCCTGATCCCCTTTTTTCGTTAATTTTAGGAAAGGTGAATGCGTTGGTTAACGAACACCAAGCCTTTCTCATGGTTCAATTTAATACCCGAATACTTCAGTTTAATCAGCAGGGAGAAAAGACCGGATGGACTTATATCTCCATTCCCGCGGAAATTGCAGATGAGATCAAAGCCGGCACAAAAAAATCTTTCCGGGTAAAGGGTAAACTGGACGATCATCCCATCAGCAAAGCCGCCCTGCTTCCCATGGGTAATGGTAATTTTATTCTGCCTCTGAATGCAGCCATCCGTAAGGCTCTTCACAAAGGGAAGGGCGCCATGCTGAAGGTTCAGCTTCAGGAAGATAAGCAGGCGCCGGGCATTTGTCGTGAACTGATGGAATGCCTGGAAGACGCACCGCTGGCGCTTAAGCGCTTTAATGCCCTGCCCGCTTCTCACCGGATGTATTACAGCAAATGGATCGAAAGCGCAAAAACGATTCAGACAAAATCGAAACGAATCGCGCTGACGATCACGGCCATGGAAAGGAATATGACTTATGCCGAGATGATGCGAGCCAATGCACAATCTGTTAACAAGTAAGTTTGACAGGATATGATTTTTAATAATTAAATTTGAAATGACGCACAAGATGTTGCCGCAAAAACCTTTTTTGAAAACTTTAAATTGCCGGAATTGACTGAAACGATCATCAACCTGGATACCGTAAATCCTATCGAATTCTTTGGAGTAAATAATGGAAAACTGGACATTCTCAAAAAAAAGTTCCCCTTGCTTAAGATCCTTTCGCGGGGCACACAGATCAAACTAAGCGGGGCGCCCGAGCAGGTGGAATCAGCGAGGGAAAAAATTGATCTTCTCCTTCAATATCTTGAAAGAAACGGGAGCCTTACCGAGAACTATTTTACCCAGATCCTTGGTGGTGACGACGCCGAAACGGTGGATCATTTCGTTGACCGGAATCCGAACGACATCCTGGTGTTCGGACCCAACGGAAAAACAGTCCGGGCCAGAACCGTCAATCAGAAAAAACTGGTAACGGCCTCCGAAAAAAACGATATTGTTTTTGCCATCGGGCCGGCGGGTACTGGTAAAACCTATACCGCCGTGGCCATGGCTGTACGGGCACTGAAAAATAAAATGGTCAAAAAGATCATCCTTACCCGTCCCGCGGTAGAAGCCGGCGAAAATCTCGGATTCCTGCCCGGAGACCTGAAAGAAAAAATTGATCCCTATCTCCGTCCCCTGTACGATGCACTCGACGACATGATACCGGCGGACAAGCTGGGGTACTATATGACCACCCGGACCATCGAAATCGCGCCACTTGCTTATATGCGCGGCAGAACGCTGGATAATGCATTCATCATTCTGGATGAGGCTCAGAATGCGACAGATCTTCAGATCAAGATGTTCCTGACCCGTATCGGCCCTAACGCCAAGGCGATTATTACCGGGGATCTTACCCAGATCGACCTTCCCAAAAATCAAAAAAGCGGACTGGCGAAAGCCCTGTACATCCTGAAGGGGATTGAGGGGATCGCTCATATTGAACTGGATGAAGAAGATGTGGTAAGACACAGGTTGGTCAAGGCCATCATCAGGGCTTATGAGAAAGACAAACTCATTGAGCAGGGCGGAGCATCCTGATCATTTACGGGAATCAAGTGCGTCGTGTTGTAATTTCAACTTCTGTAAGTTGTAAATTCAGTCTATATTTAACTTTAAATACAAATCGTTGAAAACCCTTTTTGCGCTATCTTTTCTTTTGCTGATTCTGGGCTGCAATGCCGGGAAGACATTTAAAAAAGCCGAAGACGCGCAGGATGCCGGAAGACAGTTCATCAGGGCATCCCTGGATGGTGACTATGAAAAGGCCCGGTTTTATCTGTTGAATGATTCCGTAAACCTGCTCCTCATCAGCAAATGGCAGCAGGGTTTTGACAAGATGGACAAAGACACCCGGCAACAATACCGCGAGGCCAGTATTCTACCGATTAATATCAGGGCTATCAATGATTCCGTAACTACCTATACTTTTTCAAACAGCTTCCGGAAAGATACCACGACCGTTCACATCGTGCGCATCAACGGGGAATGGCTGGTGGATCTCAAAGAGATCCTGAATGATAAAAGGTAACCATGAATAAAAGCACTGTTTCCCATCCCTGGCATGGCGTTCCCTTTGGCAGTCACGCGCCGAGAATTGTCAATGCCATCATTGAGATTCCGCAAGGCTCAAGAGCCAAATATGAAATTGATAAAGAAAGCGGTTTGCTGAAACTTGACCGCGTAATCTATTCTTCGTTTTATTATCCGGTGAACTATGGATTCATCCCGCAGACATACGGGGACGATAAAGATCCGCTGGATATCCTGGTGATCACATCCCTTCCCGTCGTCCCCCTTTGCCTCATGGAAGCGAAAGTGATGGGCGTTATGCAGATGATCGACAGCGGCGATGCAGATGACAAGATTATTGCCGTGGCTGCAACCGATCCGGGGGTTAATCATTATAATAATATTGAAGAGCTGCCAAAGCATTTCTTTGACGAATTACGCCACTTCTTTGAAGAATACAAAAAGCTCGAAAATAAAACGGTCGTAGTCGAAGAATTCGGAGACAAAACCACGGCGTTGAAAGTGATCGAGAAGGCCATCGCTTCTTATGATCAGCACTTCAGAAATAAATAAGGGACAACTCGAATCTTTTCTTTTACTAACAGGCCCGCTGCTTTGTGCAATTCCACAAATTCCGCATCTCTATAGAAAGCTGTATATAAAGCGTGACCGGTCCTCTCCATAACAGTTTAACAGACAAGGAGCTATTGCGGCATTTCTATGCCGACCACGATAATCAATGGCTTGGTCTCCTGCTGGAGCGGTACACCCTTCTGCTTTACGGTGTATCGATGAAATACCTTAAAAATCAGGAGGAAGCCAGGGACGCTGTGCAGCAGATATTCCTGAAGACCATCGTGGAACTGCATAAATATGAAGTAACCTATTTCAGTTCCTGGCTTTATATGATCGCCAAGAATCATTGCCTGATGATGCTGCGGAACAAAAAATTCCCTTCAGGACCCGTGGACGAATTGGAGGAATCGCCGGAGATCCCGGAGGAACCTGATTTTCTCAAAAAGGAAAGCAGATTGCAGCAACTGGAACTGGCGTTGAAAGAGTTGAGCCCGGAGCAAAACCAGTGTATCAATCTGTTTTATCTTCAAAAGAAATCGTACCAGGAAATAGCGTCGGAAACCGGGTTTACGCTATTACAGGTGAAAAGTTATATACAAAATGGAAAAAGGAATCTGCGGCTGCTTATGGAAAAAGGAGCCGATAAATTTTAATTGTCCAATGGATCAACAGAAATGACGGAAGAAAGAAACGATATGTTTTCGGGCGAATCCGGAATTCCGGATGATAATAAACTAATGAAGTATCTCAACGGATCTCTTCCGGATGCCGAACGGGATCATCTGGAAGACCAGGTGCAGCAAAATCCTTTTTTACAGGACGCCGTAGAAGGATTGAATACCGTCGGAGATAAGGCGGACCTGCCGAAAGTTGTACAACATCTCAACAAGCAACTGTCTCATCTTTTACCTAAAAAAACACGTAAGCATGACAGGGACGCCAAATTCGGGGAATGGATCTACTGGACCATCCTGGTTGTGTTGCTTTTGGCCATTACCGGATTCCTCATGCTCCGGTTCATGCTGAAGCCATAACCGGCCTACTGGTATTGAATGTAAAGTGGTTTGGGTTTCAGCTTGAGTACCTCAGCAGGCGTGAGCATACGGCTATTGGGCTCCCTGTAGTCATTTTTGTAAAATAGCTTGAACCCCGTGAATTCCACCGGCTCCTTTGAAATGAATTCCCGGTAAGTGGTGAATTTTCGCGCCTGTGCCCCCCAACCGTCCATATCCATTACTACCTGCACCAGCGAATCCGGCTGTATCTTCCGGTAGTTGGTGACCATGGCCTGGGTAAACCGATGTACAACCAGGATTTTTGGCGGCAACTGGTTTGCCTTGCTGAGGTCGGAAAGATATTTAATTACATAATTTATATCCGCTGCATCCAGCGTTCCGATAACAGAACCCGGCTTTTTCCCTGTTTTCATGGAAAATTCCGGATCAATACCCAAATGCACCTGGGGCATCTTTAGATAGGGCTCCAACAGCGGGATTTCGTCCTGAACAGTACTCAATCCAACCTGAACATCCAGAAAAACCAGTGCATTGATGCGGGCAGCCATGCGGATCACGGAATCTATTTGTTTGGCAGGCATCCGCAAACGGTATTTATTTCCTTTGCCCGGATAACCCTGGGCTGTTACAGCAATATAATGAAGGGCAGGCTGAACGGGCATAGAAGAATCCGCGGCTTGCCATTTTTTAACATCGGCTTTTAGTTTTTCCAGCATCTCATCGGGTGGGTATTCACCTAAAATGCCCATTTTTTTGGAATAGAAATTCCCATAGTAGGCAACGATGCGGTTGAAGGGAAGAATGGCCCCTGGCGCAGGGTAGTTCCTTTTTACAGGCCATCTGCCTGAAGAATCCCCATTGGTCATACTGATCAGCCGTTCGTTATACAATGCTGTGTCTAAGGGCACGGGCAAGGATTTTACGGCCGGGGAATTCTGACTGAGGGTATCCTTTTCGCCGGTCAGCAGCCCCTGGCCGGAGCGGTTATGAAAAGGACCGTTTGTACTTAACGTGGCATAAATGAAAAAAACGCCCACGATCCCCAGAGCGATCGCAAAAAATAAGCGGTATTGATTTTTAGTAATTATCCTGAGCCTTTCAGTCGTTTTCTGGAAAATTTGCATAGCGTAATTGGATATCCCTGAAGTAAATGGAACTATCTCCACACAAAACGGGATATGGGTGTCTTTATTTTAAATGAATGTTGTTAAAACCGGATTTTTTTATACCAGTTGATGAGGCCATTGGTGGATGAATCGTGAGACATGGTTTCGGCGGCGGTTTCCAATTCGGGAAGAATTTTACCGGCCAGTTCCTTGCCCAGTTCCACACCCCACTGGTCAAATGAATAGATATTCCAGATTACGCCCTGTACAAAGATCTTATGTTCATATAAGGCGACGAGCTGACCGAGGTTGAATGGTGTAATTTCCCGGATCAGAAAGGAATTAGTTGGCCTGTTGCCACTGAAGAACTTAAATGGGATTAACTCGGGTTTTACTTTAGCTTCCATCAGTTCTTCGGGAGAACGACCGTTCATCAATGCTTCTGTTTGGGCAAAAAAGTTTGATAATAATTTAGCCTGATGGTCACCCAGCGGATTGTGACTGATCACGGGTGCAATAAAATCGCATGGGATCAGCACGGTTCCCTGATGAATCAGCTGATAAAAAGCGTGCTGCCCGTTGGTTCCTGGTTCCCCCCACACCACCGGTCCTGTGGAATAGGTCACGGGTACTCCGTTCCGGTCCACGCTTTTACCGTTGCTTTCCATATTCCCCTGCTGGAAATAGGCGGCAAACCGATGTAAATACTGGTCATACGGCAGGATGGCTTCCGTTTGAGAACCAAAAAAATTACGGTACCAGATGCCCAGCAGCGCCATGACCACCGGAATATTTTTCTCAAAAGGGGTGTTTTTAAAATGCTGGTCGGCCGACTGTGCCCCGTAGAGCAGCTCTTCAAAACTGGTGAAACCTATCGTGAGCGCAATGGAAAGGCCGATGGCGCTCCAAAGGGAATAGCGACCCCCTACCCAATCCCAAAAGACAAACATGTTGGACCGGTCTATGCCGAATTTCACCACTTCGGGTTCATTGGTAGAAAGGGCGACAAAGTGTTTGGCGATATGTGCTTCATCTCCTGCGGCCTGAAGGAACCATTCCCTTGCGCTGTAAGCATTGGTCATGGTCTCCTGGGTTGTAAACGTTTTCGAGGCAATGAGAAACAACGTTTCCTCAGGATTTATTTTCTTCAATGTCTCCACCAGTTGGGTGGCATCAACATTCGATACAAAATAGGCCTGCATGCCATTTATCCAATAGGATTTGAGTGCTTCGGTAACCATAACGGGGCCGAGGTCACTTCCCCCGATTCCGATGTTTACGATATTCCGGATCGGTTTGCCGCTAAACCCGGTCCATTCCCCCGAATGTATTTTTTCACAAAAGGACTTCATATGGGCCAGAACTTCCATCACTTCCGGCATCACATCCTTTCCATCCGAATAAACCGGACCCCCGGATAAATTCCGCAGGGCTGTATGCAGGACGGAACGGTTTTCCGTCCGGTTGATCTTTTCTCCGGAGAACATGGCCTGGATCGCCTCTCCCACCTGGCTTTCCCGGGCGAGATCCTGCAGGAGTCCAAGCGTTTCTGCACTGATGAGGTTTTTCGAGTAGTCATACAGGATTTCGCCCAAAACAAGAGAATAGTGTTCAAATCTTTTTGGGTCGTTGCTAAAAAGGCTTTTCATCTGAACGCCCTTCATCAGCTGCTGATGATCCTGCAGTTTTTTCCATGCCTCGGTTTGGGTAGGAGATATATTGGGAAACATATTTGGGTTTAGGTTGTTTGTTTATGTAGTGCAAAAGTACAGATCCTTTCCTGGTTATTTCAAGATAGCCCAGGTATGATTTTTTATATAACCAAAGAAAATAATTATGAGCCAGGCATTTGTAAAAGAACGTGAGGAGCAGTGGTTACATGAAGTGCCCCCATCCATAACCGCGTTGATTTATTATCTTACGCTGGAAAACAATGGGATCAGGGTTTATGAAAAGAAAATGGTCCGGGATTCAGAGAACGGCCGGGAAGTGCACGTGATGAGCAATGGCCTTTCCTATTCCAAGGATGAAAAAGGAGTGTGGTATGTAATTTGACCATAGGAGCGCAGCACGTTGTGAAATTCAATATTTTATAGTTGGTGATTGGTTTGCTCCCCGACGGGGATGTGTTCGCGGGGCCGTGCAAACAGAATGTGAACAAACTACGAATAATATACGAACGCGGTCGTTTTTACCTGATGCTATATCATCGTTGCCTTTAAGATCCTGCAGGCCTGGTCAGTCATCTCTGCAGAAATGTCCAGATGCGTAACCATACGAAGACGGGTGGCCGAAATGGGCAGCAGCAGGATCCCTGCTGTTTTCATTTTGTCAACAAATATTTTGGGTGCTTCCCCCGTGATCAACTCGAAAATAACAAGATTGGTTTCAACCGGAAGCACGTTCTTCACGATGGGATTTGAACGGAGGGCATCTGCCAGTTGCCTTGCATGCGCATGATCTTCGGCCAGCCTTTCCACATGATGCTCCAGCGCATACAGAGCGGTGGCTGCCAGGAATCCCGTTTGCCGCATACCTCCTCCGAACAACTTGCGGATTCTTCTCGCCTGATGGATAAAAGAAGCGGTGCCCAGGATGATGCTTCCGGCAGGACAGCCGAGTCCTTTGTTAAAACAGACAGAGATACTGTTGAATAATTTCCCGTATGTGGCAGGATTTTCCTTTCGGGCCACCAGCGCATTGAATAATCTTGCCCCGTCCAGATGAAGGGCCAGCTTTCGTTCATCACAAACCGTCCTTATTTTTTTTATTTCATCCAGATCATAACAGCTGCCGCCACCACGATTGGAAGTATTTTCCAAGCAAACCAGAGAAGTTCTTGCCTTATGTACATCGTCGGGATTGATGGCATCCGAAATCTGGTCTGCAGTTATTCGTCCGCGGTCTCCGGCCAGGGCCCTCACCTGGGACCCGGAATTAAATGCAATGCCGCCACCTTCATAAATATACACGTGCGCCTCGCGTTCACAAATCACCTCATCGGCCGGCTGGGTATGACATTTAATAGCGATCTGGTTGCCCATGGTTCCACTGGCACAATACAGGGCGCCCTCCATTCCGAACAGATCCGCCGCCGTTTTTTCCAATAGGTTTACCGTAGGATCCTCCCTGAATACATCATCGCCCACTTCAGCCTTCATCATAGCATTTAACATGCCTGGGGTCGGACGGGTAATGGTATCGGATCGTAAATCAATAAGCATCTATTTTTCCTTTAAAATTAATACAGAATGAAATGAAGTGTTAACATCATTCCGGAAATTTTGGGTGGCATGATGATTGAGCCATTCTCATTATAAAATCAATTATATGGAAAAGGTATCACTAAAGGGCAACTGGAATATGCTAAAGGGAAAATTAAAGCAATCCTATGCCAGTTTAACAGATGATGATCTGAAATTTGAGGAAGGCAAAGAGGATGAATTGATCGGCAGGCTTCAGAAGAAGACGGGACAAACGAAAGAACAGTTAAATAAGTGGTTTAAATCGCAAATGGATTCCACACAAAAACACCATCATGCCTGATGCTGTGAGTGGAGCAACAACCCCTTCCGGCTCCTGGCGGGAAGGGGTTTCGTTTTTTACCCCAACAAAACAGTATACGGGTAAGCCGCGATACCCTCTGGCCTTTTACTTTTGCCTTTTTACTTTTATCCCTAACTTGCGCACCTATGACACAGGAAAAGCTATTCGATATGAGGTCCCGGCTGAGTGGACTGAGGAGGTTTCTTTGACGTCGCTAACCGCCAGATCAAAATTGAAGAAGAAAAACAGCTGACCGGAAGCCCGGGATTCTGGAGTGATAACGAGCGGGCTACGGGCATTCTCAAAAACATCAAGGTTAATGAGTACTGGGTAAAACTCTTTGAAGCTGTGGAAACAGCCGTAGAGGATTTTGCCGTGCTGCTTGAATTCTGGAAAGCAGGGGAAGCCACGGAGGAGGAGACCCGTGAAGCGTATGAGAAAGCACTGAATCAGATAGATGAGGCCGAATTCAAAAGCACCCTCAACCAACCGGAAGACGAACTCCCCGCTGTGCTGCAAATTAACTCAGGTGCAGGCGGAACGGAAAGCCAGGATTGGGCTGAAATGCTGATGCGTATGTATCGCATGTATGGAGAAAAACAGGGCTGGACGGTTTCCGAGCTGGACTATCAGGATGGCGAAGGTGCCGGCATAAAAAGTGTCACCCTTCAGTTTGACGGGCCGTTTGCCTACGGGTTCCTGAAAGCGGAAAGCGGTGTACACAGGCTTGTACGTATTTCTCCATTCGACAGCAATGCCAGACGTCATACCTCTTTTGCCTCGGTGTATGTTTATCCCCTGATTGATGACAGCATTGAAATTGAAGTTAACCCGGCCGATGTGGAGTGGGCATTTTTCAGAAGCGGAGGAGCGGGCGGGCAAAACGTGAACAAGGTGGAAACGGCAGTACGGCTTACCCATAAGCCCAGCGGGATCATCGTAGAATGCCAGCAGGCAAGAACCCAGGGGGAAAACCGCGAAAAGGCCATGGCCATGCTGAAAAGCCGGCTCTATGAAGAGGAAAAGCGCAAGCGGGAGGCTATTAAAAATGCCAACAACGCCAGCAAAAAGAAGATCGAATGGGGTTCTCAGATCCGGTCATATGTATTCCATCCCTATAAGATGATCAAAGACCACAGAACGGATTATGAAACGGGGAATATTCAGCCGGTGATGGATGGAGAACTGGACGGATTTATCAAAGCATATCTGATGACAGAAAAAGAAATAGCAAGCTAAATTGGTTTAACTCCTCAAAGTACGAATCATGAATCTTGGTTATTTTCATTATACCCTTCCCTCCAATGAACCGGTCTTGGCTTACGCGCCCGGATCTCCGGAAAAAGCAGCGCTGAAAAAAATAATCAGGGAATTTAAGGCACAGGAGCAGGACATCCCGATGATCATCGGAGGAAAGGAGTTCCGTTCCGGCAATAAAATTAAAATCCGTCCTCCGCATGAGCTCTCTCATACGCTGGCATATTTTCATCGCAGTTCCGTTGAGCATGTACAATCGGCCATCCGGGCCGCGCTTGCGGCTAAACCCTCGTGGGAGGCCATGAACTGGGAAAACCGCGCTGCTATTTTCCTTAAAGCCGCGGATCTGCTGGCCGGTAAATACCGTGCGCACATGAATGCGGCAACTATGCTCGGGCAAAGCAAAAATGTGTATCAGGCGGAAATTGATGGGGTATGTGAATTAGTTGATTTTCTTAGATTTAATATACATTATCTAAGTGAAATATACAGGCAGCAGCCGACTAGCCCGCCGGGGGTACACAACCGGTTAGAGTATAGGCCGCTGGAAGGTTTTGTGTTGGCGATCACACCGTTCAATTTTACGGCTATTGGCGGAAATCTTCCGACTTCAGCGGCGATTTGCGGTAATGTAGTGGTTTGGAAACCGGCGGATACCCAGGTTTACAGTGCTCATTTCTTTATGAAGATATTGCTGGAAGCAGGATTGCCGGATGGGGTGATCAACCTGATTTATCCCGAAGGAACCGAACTGGGCCAGGTTTGTTTCAGCCACCGGGATTTTGCCGGTATTCATTTTACCGGATCAACCGCTGTTTTTAATACCATCTGGAAAACGATCGGAGAAAACATCACCAAATATAAATCCTATCCCCGGATTGTGGGCGAAACCGGAGGAAAGGATTTTGTACTGGTTCATCCTGATGCGGATCCGGATGTGGCGGTCACTGCCCTGATCCGGGGTGCTTTTGAATTTCAGGGTCAAAAATGTTCAGCAGCCTCGAGGGCATACCTGCCGTCCAACCTGGCCCCCGTTATCCGCGAAAAACTAAAGGCTGTTGTTAAAACGCTGAAAGTAGGTACTGTAGAGGATTTCCGGAATTTCGTCAATGCGGTTATTGATGAAAAGAGTTTTGACAAGATCAAAGGATATATTGACCTGGCTGGCTCAAACGGTAAAGCAAAAATCATTGCCGGCGGAAGCGCAGACAAATCAAAGGGTTATTTTATTGAACCAACAATCATTGAAACCACCGATCCGGATTATGTAACCCTGAAAGAAGAGATTTTTGGACCCGTACTCACTTTGTATGTTTATGAAGAGGATGCCTTTGAACGAACCATCGAGCTGGTAAACAGGACCTCCCCCTATGCCCTTACAGGATCCATTATTTCCCGGAACAGGCAGGCGATAGAACAGGCAACAGAAAAGTTAAGACAGGCAGCCGGAAATTTTTATATCAATGACAAGCCAACTGGCGCTGTAGTGGGGCAACAGCCTTTTGGCGGCGCCCGGGGAAGCGGAACAAATGATAAAGCCGGGTCCATCATCAATCTTTATCGCTGGCTGAGCGCGCGAACGATTAAGGAAACATTTCAGCCTCCTACCGATCATGGGTATCCATTTTTAGCAGAAGCATGAACTCCATTTCCTATTCATGAACTCCATTTCCTATTTTTATATAAAATACAGGGTTTGAAGACAATCCTTACTGAAGAACAGCTTGGCCTTACCATACAGCGACTGAGCCATCAGTTGCTGGAAAACATCATCCGCTATGATGATATTGCCATCATTGGCATTCAACCCAGAGGCATCTTTTTCTCCGACCGGATCGTGGGGCAAATCAATCAGCAAATCGCACCAGGACGGATTACCTACGGAAAACTGGATATAACTTTTTACCGGGATGATGTCCGCCAGGGACTTCATACCCTGAATCAGACCGATATTCCGTTTTCCATCGAAAATAAAACCGTGATCCTGATAGATGATGTGCTGTATACAGGAAGAACGATCCGGGCTGCTCTGGATGCCCTCCTGGCTTTCGGACGTCCAGCTAAAGTGGAATTGTGCGTCTTGATTGACCGCCGCTTCAGCAGGGAGTTTCCTATTCAGGCGGATTATGCCGGCAAATTTATTGACACCATCATTACCCAGAAGGTTAAGGTTTTGTGGAAAGAGAGAGACGGAAAGGATGAAGTGGTTCTTCTGTAGATAGAATATGACAACTGTTTTGGTGATTGCCTTTCGAAAATCTAACTTTGCGTTTTAATGCAACTCAGTACCAAACATCTTCTGGGCATTAGAGACTTACAAGCTTCCGACATCCAGACTATTTTAGATACCGCTACCCAGTTTAAAGAAGTTTTACAAAGACCGATAAAAAAGGTTCCCACTCTTCGGGATGTAACCATTGTAAACCTTTTTTACGAAAATTCCACCCGAACCCGCATTTCTTTTGAACTGGCTGAAAAACGTCTTTCTGCAGATACCATTAATTTTACGGCATCCGGTTCTTCTGTATCGAAGGGCGAATCTTTACTCGATACGGTCAACAATATTTTATCCATGAAAGTGGATATGGTGGTCATGCGGCATAGCGCAAGCGGTGCGCCTCATTTCCTGGCCAAACATATCCCAGCTGCCATCGTGAATGCCGGCGACGGCATCAATGAGCACCCCACACAGGCACTCCTGGATGCCTTTTCCATCCGCGAGAAACTGGGTTCACTGGAAGGAAAGAAAATTGCGATCATCGGCGATATTATGCATTCCCGCGTAGCCCTCAGCAATATATACCTGCTTAAGAAAATGGGTGCCGAAGTGATGGTTGCCGGGCCACCCACCCTTATCCCGGTCCATATCCGGGAGGCTTTTGATATACAGGTGGAGTATAATCTCCGGAAGGCACTGGAATGGTGTGATGTGGCTAATGTATTGCGCATCCAGCTTGAACGTCAGAACCAGGTTTTGTTTTCTTCCCTGAGGGAATACAGCCTGGCTTACGGCATCAACCGGAAAATGCTGGACGGTTTACCCAAAGAAATATGGATCATGCATCCGGGCCCGATCAATCGCGGGGTTGAGCTGGACAGTGATGTGGCGGACAGCAAGCAGTCCATTATTCTGCAACAGGTGGAGAACGGTGTTGCGATCCGGATGGCTGTTCTGTACCTGCTGGCGGGCAAACAACCCATCTCAAATCCTTAAACAACTGCATATGCAACGGATAGCGCTTTTTCCCGGCACATTTGATCCGATTACCATCGGACATCTGGATATCATCAGCCGGTCTCTGTCTCTGTTCGACAAAGTAGTGATTGGAATCGGACGCAATGCCAATAAACTCCCCATGTTCACAGAAGAGCAGCGTCTGAAATGGACAAAAGATATCTATAAAGACAATCCGCAGGTTGATGCGGTGGTTTACGACGGACTGACTATTAAATGCTGCCAGCAGGTAGGGGCCCATTTCATCATTCGTGGCATCCGGTACGTCAATGATTTTGAATATGAAAAAGCCATCGCGGATATGAACCGCAGCCTGGACCACCATATTGAAACCGTTTTTCTAACCTGCTTACCGCAATACACTTCAGTCGCTTCAACCCTGGTCCGGGATGTGCTTCGTAATGGTGGCGACGCCATGCAATTCCTGCCACAGGTTGTTGCCGAGTCATTAAAAAATAAAACGGCCTGATATGTCCATCTGGTTCAAGAAAGAATTGCGCCCGGAAATGCTGAATGAATTTGCAAAAGACACCCTGAATGATCTTATGGGCATCAGATTCATCGAAGTAGGAGAAAATTATCTGAAGGCGACCATGCCCGTTGATCAACGGACAAAACAAGCTTATGGATTACTTCACGGCGGCGCGTCAGCGACGCTTGCGGAAACTGCCGGCAGTGTGGGCTCTGCCATGGTGATTGACCCGCAGCAATTTTTTTGCGTAGGTGTGGAAATCAATGCAAATCATCTGAAAAGTGTCCGGGATGGGTTTGTAACTGCTACCGCAATTCCCCTGCACCTGGGCTCCTCTTCCCACGTATGGGAAATAAAAATCGTGGATCAGCAGGAAAATCTCATCTGCGCCAGCCGGCTGACGGTTTACATCATCAGGAAGAAAATCAACTGAGTTTATATCCTGCAGCACGCAACACCTCCAGGATGGACGGAAAAGTATTTTGTTTTATCTCATCGAATCCATCCTGACCAATCCATTTGAGTCGGGTGATTTCCTCTTCCAATTGGGGAATCAGCATCTGGTTCCCCGGAGCTTTCATCCGGTACCAATGGGTTTCTTTTAGCAGGCTGCATCCTTTTTCTTCGTACGTATGACGGGTAATCAGCAGAAATTCTTTCAAAACAAGATCAGCGAGGCCTGTTTCTTCTCTGACCTCCCTCAAGGCACAGGCATCCAGGCTTTCTCCATCATCCAGCTTACCTTTCGGAAGATCCCAGGTATTCCTTCTGAACATAAAGAGTACTTCGCCGAGTTCGTTCTGCACCAGGCCCCCACCCGCAAGGATAATCCTGTTTGCTGAATCTTTCCTGTTCATTGCAAACAAAGATAAAACCTGCACAGCAATGCCGTTGGAAACCGCTTAGATTTTTTATCTTCACGCCATGACCAATGAAAAGGCGGTTGCTGAAAAACTTTTGCAAATACAGGCCATCAAACTCAGTGTGGAAAGGCCCTTTACCTGGGCTTCCGGATGGCAAAGCCCGATTTACTGCGATAACCGGAAAGTGCTGTCTTTTCCGCATATCCGCGAATTTATCAAATCGGAAATGTGCAATCTGATCTTTGAAGAATTTGCAGAAGCCGAATGGCTTGCTGCTGTTGCCACCGCTGGAATTCCCTGGGGTTGTATGGCTGCGGACCAGCTTAAACTTCCTTTCATTTACGTACGCGCCAAACCGAAAGAACACGGCATGGGAAATCAGATAGAAGGATTTTACGAGCCAGGGAAGAAGATCATCGTAATCGAAGACCTGATATCCACCGGTAAAAGCAGCCTTCAGGTGGTGAAAGTGCTGAGGCAGGCCGGTCTGGACGTCATGGGCCTGGTCTCTATTTTCAATTATGGTTTCGATCAGGGGAAAAAAGCATTTGAATCCGCCGGAATACCCACAAAATCGTTAACCGATTATGCTACACTGATCGGGCTGGCCGTTGAAAAAGGCATCGTGTCCGCCGTACAGCAGTCGGCTTTGTTAAAGTGGCGTGAAGATCCGGCTGGCTGGGGGAAGTAAAAATGGGTTCTTTTTTTAGTTTTGGTTTTTTATTTTAAATTTAAAGATGAAAAGACTACTCTTTCTCTCTGTATTATTTAGTTCATTTTTGGTTTTCACCCAGGCCCAGCCTGTGCGGAAGGGCGCCATTGAAACTGCCACCATTAAAGTGCCAACTGTTCAGTGTGATGAATGCAAGGACAGGATCGAAAAATACATCAGCCGTGAAGATGGTGTTCAGAAAATAGTCGTAGACTATAAAAGAAAGACTGCCAAAGTCACTTATCTGTGGGACCGCACCAATATCGAGAATATAAAAGCAGCCATCGCCAATATCGGCTACGATGCCGATGATGTAACGGCCGATGGCCAGGCTTATGCTAAACTGCCTACCTGCTGCAAGAAACCGGAAGATGGCGGAGGTCACGATAAGAAATGATTTCCTGTCAACACCGGCTAATGTCTTAGTTTATAATCCCTTTCAAACCTTAATCATTCCAACTTGAAACTAAATCAGGACGGCAAGTCCGCTGCCTCCGCAGCCCGAAGTACGAATTACCAGGCAGTTTTTATTATCGGCGTTTTGTTTTTCATTTTCGGCTTTGTTACCTGGCTGAACGGGACTTTAATTCCATTTCTGAAATTAGCCTGTCAGCTGGACAGCGATGTTCAGGCATTCTTTGTGACTTTTGCTTTTTACATGGCCTATTTCTGCCTCGCGCTGCCCTCTTCTTTCCTGATCAAAAAAACCGGATATAAGAGGGGAATGTCGCTGGGCTTATTCATCATGGCTGCCGGTTCAGCGATATTCATTCCCGCTGCGCATTCCAGGACATTTGGGTTATTTCTTACCGGTTTATTTGTACAGGGTATGGGGCTTGCTTTGTTACAAACCGCATCAAATCCTTATATCACCATTATAGGGCCGATTGAAAGCGCGGCCAAGAGGATCAGCATCATGGGCATCTGCAATAAGACAGCTGGTATGATAAGTCCCCTGATACTGGGCGCCCTGGTATTAAAGAATGCCACGGCGCTGGAAACTCAAATCAATACCACTTCCAATTTGACGGAGAAGGGAAATTTATTACAGGAGCTCGCAGAAAGGGTCATCACTCCATATGCCATCATTACAGGAATATTGATTTTGCTGGCTTTCATGATCTGGTTTTCTCCTTTGCCGGAAATTGATACCGATCAGGAAGTTCAGGATGCGGGAATCAAAAAGGGAAAGTCAAGTGTTTTTCAGTTCCCGTATCTTGTATTGGGTGTTCTTTGTCTTTTTTTATACGTGGGCGCTGAGGTAATGGCGGGAGATGCCATAGGAACGTATGGGAAGACGCAGGGGCTTCCACTAGATGTCACAAAATATTTTACTTTTTTTACCCTGGCAGCAATGCTGGCAGGGTATATAGCCGGAATATTTACCATTCCCAGGATCATCTCGCAGCAAACCGGGCTGAAAATATCGGCAGTGCTGGGCATCCTCTTTTCAACAGTGGTATTTTTAACGCATGGTTATACTTCCATTGTTTTTATTGCCCTGCTCGGATTGGCTAATGCCATGATCTGGCCTGCTATATGGCCGCTGGCCATATCAGGCCTGGGAAGGTTTACCAAAACAGGGTCTGCGTTGCTGGTCATGGGCATTGCGGGGGGAGCCATCATTCCGCTTGTTTACAGTTCGCTGAAAGATAAATTACACGTGTCCAATAGCCTGTCGTTCTATGTGTGCATGCTTCCCTGCTATGTCTATATCCTGTTTTATGCCGTTCGGGGTCACCGCGCAGGGAAATGATTTTGGGAGATTCTTCCTGTCTGTAATCAATATCGCACATCCACCGAAAACCGCCCTTCTCCCGTGCCGAGTTCTGCGGATGCCGCATTGCTGATCCGAATGAGTAAGCCATTGCTTTCTTTCATTTCGGGGAGCTGACCCAATACTTTCGCATACACAATTTTTCCGCTACTGCTGATGCGGATGATGGTCCCCACAGGCACGCCATTCATCAGGGCATAATATTTCCCGTCCGTCCATCCGCTGGTACTTTTAAAAGTACCCGCCTGTCCGCTGAATGATTTGTTATTATTTCCCAGATAACTGATGCTGAAAAAGCCTCCTGAGGCATGCGAAGCGGCATAGATGTTGGTGTGTTCGGAACCACTCGTTGAAGAAGCAGTGGATACTGGCGGAACGGAAGTTGACTTGGAGGTGGTTCCGTTTACCGGTGGTTCCGGCCGATCCGTAATTCTCGTTTCTTTTGGTTTTTCTGCAGACACGGTAGCAACTGCCGGCGGCTGCTGGACCGGAGTTGACAGTTGGTTGGAAGCAAAATAGGACTGATCCGTCTTAACTTTCAGAAACCCCACAATCAATTCCATTCCCTGTTTTACGTCGTCGCGTTTCAGCTTATTCCATTTTTCCAGATTGCTCACCGGAACATCATTGTATATGGAACTGAGCCGGAACGCCCATTCTTTCTCCTGAACTGTATGGTATATGGGAATCAGTGCTTCTCCCGATCCCTTTCTCTGCCTTTGATCGAAATTGGAAGTTGTCAGCGGGATATTGATCTGTTGACCGATATCAAGCGGCTTATCAAAACTCATATTATTGTATGTAGCGAGATCGTGGGGGCTGGCGTTGTACAACCTTCCGATACTGTACCAATTTTCTTTTGCGGTCACCGTGTGAATCAGGTAAAATTTTCCAGCTGTTCCTTCAATATGAAGGGGTGCATGTTGGGCTAAACCTGTAGAGACCAGCATAATCAGGCAAAACAGTCCGGCGAGCAGGTTCCTCATGGGCTTTTTTTTGGATAAACGTAAAGATCCTGAATAATCTTGCAAATAAAACATTAAAAACAGGTTAAACAGGCCCCTCTCCGGGTCTTATTTCAAAATCCTCCACGATTTAGGGAAGTAATTGTTCAGCCGGTTCGGCAGTATTTTTACCCAGCCGAGTTTCTGATGCCGGAAGCTCACCGGAATCCAACCCTTTTTTTGCACATCTGCCGTTAGTACTTCCCTGCGCAGATATTTCAATGCGTCGGAGCCGGATAGTTCAAGTTCCGGTATTTCGGGGTTTAGCCCGGTGCTCAGCGCCAGTTCGTGATCGGGTATCCATTCTCCCGAGCCCATCCTTCCGGCCATTACACCAGCCTTCTTCATATAAAGGTAGTTTTTCAGCGTCAAAAAATCAGCCAGCAACCCTGCGGGCATGACATGTATCCATTCACTCATCCGGATGAACTGATTGTCTTCGTCGGGAATGAATTTCCGTACGGCAGTTTCTTCCTGTTTGTTCGGCATTTCCCTTTTCTCTTTAACCTTTTGAATTCCGTTGACCTCTGATTTCTTTTGAACAACAGCCAGGAAAAATCCTTCCCCGTTGATTTTATCAGGGTAGAACCGGTAGCCATACCCATTGGCTTTTTCCGACCGGGTCTCGATGATATTCCAGGAAGCATCCAGGGGCAGGCGAAGGGATTCGCATGCAAATTGATTTAATAGGCAGTCCAAAATATCTTCATTTTCTTCAGTCGAGTACGAACAGGTGGAATAGATCAGCACTCCGTTTTCTTTTAAACAATCCCATGCGTCGGCCAGTATCCTTTGCTGACGCTGACTACAGAGCCTGACCCCTTCTTCGGTCCATTCCCTAATGGCCGCAGGATCCTTTCGGAATAGCCCGCTGCCGCTGCAGGGGGCGTCTATCATCAGCACATCAAAATATCCCGGAATGCGCCTGAAATCTTTGGGATCATTGTTGGATATCATGCCATTCATCAGGCCCCACTTACTCATATTCTGATGTAATACGGGTACCCGCGTTTTAATTACCTCATTGCTCAGCAGCAGGGACTCTTTTGAAATCAGACTTTGTATCAAAGTGGATTTACCTCCCGGCGCTGCACACAGGTCAAGGACTTTTAATGGGCTGGATAAATCAACCGTATTCCGCAGGGCATGCTCTACAAACATGCCGGATGCTTCCTGAACGTAATAAACGCCGGCATGAAACAATGGATCCAGGGTAAAAGAGGGCCTTTCCGGAAGATAGAATCCATTGCTGGTCCAGGGTATGCGGTCAGCCAAAGGAAAAGAAAGCCCGTGAGGAGCTGTTGCCCCGATTTCTTCTTCAATCTGAATTTTCGCCCGATTCAGACGCACCGACACAACCTGCGTGTCAGATTGGTGGACAGCCCGGAATGCATCCTCGTCAAAATGCGCCAGTTTATTCAGGGCCGTCATTAATTTCTGTGGTAATACAAGCATTAGCGCACGATTATTTTTTTCCTGTCTTCGAAAAAAACCACTCCATTAAAAAATGAATCTTCATCCTGTTTAGAATCTGATGTTAAAATGTTGCTTAACCCGGAAAGTATCGCGAAAAAAGATAATTCCGGCAGCAAATAGATCCACACTCAGCATTACATCCGGATGATCCCGGATAATCTGCCAGGTCTTTTCCATTTCCCGGCTCCAGTGGATATCATGTAAAATGAATATCGCATCCCGGGGTCTTTTATTCAGAAACTGATGGAAATAATTCAGCAGGGGATCTTTCCGGTGGTTGCCGTCAATGAATACCATGTCAAACGGAGCCGATGATGCAATGACGGCAGGTAATGTTTTGTCGAAATCCCCAGTCACCTGGCGGATATTCTGCAGCCTGAGTTTGCTGAAATTTTCGGCGGCTATTTTTGCGATGGAATCTGATCCTTCCATCGTGGTTAGAAAGGCGGCGGGATCAGCCGTAGCGAGGTAGGCACCCGATATGCCAAGCGATGTGCCCAGTTCAATGAGGCGCTTCGGCTGATAGTGATTCACGATCCGGAATAACAACTGCCCGAATTTCCGGCCGGATAATGACCGGTGCGCGATATCAGAAATCTTAACGTTTGCATTGACCAGGGTTGTTTTTCCATAGTCCCCGAACCCGATCGTCCGTTGATCCCGTAGCATTGCGGTCCGGATCTTTTCAATGGCTATATAAGGATAAAAGGGCCTGCTGTCGTTCAATACCTCCGTTACGAATTCATATACGAATGGAGAATGAATGCCATGCCCCCTCCCGTTGGATGCATGCCAGGAATATGTCAAATATTTTAAGGCAAGCTTCGTACGGGAATACATGTTCGCGATTGACTGTTTATGGTGAGATGTGTTTTTTTTTCTCCCAGGTCTGGAAGTCCATGCTGTAGGCATTTTTTTCATCTGCAGGAACGATCCTGGAATGGGTCAGCTCAAATACGTCTCCTGGGATTTCGGGGAAAAATGCATCTCCCTCCAGGATCGCTTTCACCCTTGTTATATATATTTTATCGCAAAGCAGGATAGATTCCGCGTAGAGCTGCCCCCCGCCGCCAATAAAAGCTTCTTTAGCGTCGGTTTGTTTGGCCAGGTCTATAGCTTCTGCCAGACTTCCGGCGGTCTGTATGTCCGGATGCTCTTTCAGATAGCCCTTCTGCCGGGTGATGATGATGTTGAATCTTCCAGCCAGGTTTTTCGCTCCCATGGCCTCATAGGTTTTTCTTCCCATGATGAGGGGTAATCCCCAGGTGCTGTTTTTGAAAAACCGGAAGTCCTCCGGGAGATACCAGACCATCTGATTGCTTTTCCCGATCACATTATTTTCAGCGGCGGCAACGATAATGGAGAGCTTCATATCAATTTATTTTTCAAACAGCCACCGGTGCTTTGATGGGTGGATAAGGCTGGTAATTTTCCAGGGTGAAATCTTCAAAATGGAAGTCGAAAATATCTTTAACCTCCTTATTCAGTTTCATAACCGGCAGTGCATTCGGTGTTCTGGATAATTGAAGGTTTGCCTGGTCCAGGTGGTTATTGTATAGATGCACATCCCCGAAACTATGAATAAATTCCCCGGGTTCCAGATCGCAAACCTGGGCTACCATCAGGGTAAGCAGTGCGTATGAAGCTATATTGAACGGAACGCCGAGAAACACATCTGCACTGCGCTGGTAAAGCTGGCAACTTAAATTTCCGCGGCCGCCGGCTGATGAGGCCGGGGAAACATAAAATTGAAATAAAGCATGACAGGGCATCAGTGCCATGTCCGGCAGTTCTGCAACATTCCAGGCACTCACGATCATCCGACGGCTGTTTGGATTTGTTTTCAACTGCCGGATGACCTCGCTGATCTGATCCACCACGGTTCCGTCAGCGCCTTCCCAGCTTCTCCATTGTTTACCGTACACAGGGCCCAGATCTCCCTGCTCGTTTGCCCACTCATCCCAGATGCTTACGCCATGTTCTTTCAGATAACGGGTATTGGTATCCCCTTTCAGGAACCAGAGCAATTCGTAAACAATGCTTTTCAAATGAAGTTTCTTGGTGGTCACCAGTGGAAATCCCGCGCGCAGGTCAAACCGCATCTGGTATCCAAAACAACTAATCGTCCCCGTACCCGTCCGGTCCCCTTTGGAAACCCCCTTTTCTAACACGTGCCGTAGCAGTTCCTGATATTGCTTCATAAGCGCAATTTACTAAAGTTCTAAAGCTCTAATTGATCCGACGGAATATAGCCTTTTACCGCCTGAATAAAGGGTGAATAAATTTAAAGCTCTGGCATATATTTCGCATTTATCATGATTCAACAAACTATCAGATTTATGAAACGTCTTATAACCGGGACCATCCTGATGCTGGTTCTGTTCACTTCCCTTAATGCCCTTGCCCAAAGAGACCCATCAGCCCGGGCTGCTGAAATGAAACAAAAGTTGAAGACAGACTTGCAACTAACAGATATTCAAGCAGATTCGGTAACTGCCATTAATCGGGAATTTATGCCCCAACGCAGGGAAATCTTCCAGGATCAGTCATTGAGCGCCGACGACAAGAAATCAAAGATGAAAGAAGTCACGGACCAGTCTGACAAACGGATCCAGGCAGTGCTGGGAGACGATCTCTTTAAGAAATACCAGGATTGGCGGTTGAAGAATATGCAGCGGCGGAGAGGCGGTGGCGGAAATAATTAGAATATGTTGATTTTTTTATTGACGGATGACGGATGACCGACATCGGGTGCGAATCCGCACTTAAAGTCGGTCATCCGTCAACTGTCAACTTTTCTGCCCTCAACCTTTCTTCACTTCCTTCGCCCAGGCATCCTTCAAACTCACCGTCCGGTTGAATATGATCTTTTCTTCAGAACTGTCTTTGTCCAGACAGAAATAAGCTTTGCGGATAAACTGATAGCCCTGATTGAATTTGGCATTCCGGAGGGAGGGTTCTGCAACAGCATGGGTCAGCACCTGCAGGGAATCCGGGTTTATATATTCCTTAAAATCTCCATCTTCTGAGCCTGGGTTTTCAACTTTAAATAACCGGTCGTATAGCCTCAGTTCAATATTTATGGCATGGGGAGCGCTCACCCAGTGCAGGGTTCCCTGAACTTTCAGTCCGGAGGAATCTGCACCACTTTTGCTCTCCGGCAGATAAGTGCATCGGAGTTCGGTTATTTTACCAGACGCATCTTTGATTGCTTCTTCACACTGAATGATATATGCACTCTTTAAACGGACCCTTTTACCGGGGGAAAGACGGAAGAATTTTTTTGGCGGTTCTTCCATGAAATCTTCCCGCTCAATATATAACTCACGACTGAATGGCAGTTCTCTGGAACTGTTTATTTCGGCCCCTTCAGGATAATCTTCACTGCTTAGCATCTCCACGGTGTCGGGGTAGTTGCTGATCACCAGTTTCAGCGGATCAAAAACAACCATTTTTCGCAGAGCCGTTTTATTGAGGTTTTCCCGGATGCAAAATTCAAGCAGCGACACATCAATCAGATTGTCCCTTTTTTGAACGCCAATGCGTTCTGTAAAATGCCGAATGCTCTCTGCCGTATATCCCCGCCGGCGCAGCCCGGAAATGGTGGGCATGCGGGGATCGTCCCATCCGCTTACAAATTGCTCATTCACCAGCTGCAGCAGTTTTCGCTTACTCATCACCGTATAGGTCAGGTTAAGCCGGGCAAATTCGTATTGCCTGGACGGAAAGATCTCGAGTTTTTCTATGAGCCAATTGTACAAAGGCCGGTGTGGAACAAACTCCAGGGTGCAGATGGAATGGGTGATGTGTTCTATTGAGTCACTCTGGCCGTGCGCAAAATCATACATGGGATAAATGCACCAGGAATCCCCGGTACGATGATGATGTGCATGTTTTATCCGATAAAGGATCGGATCCCGCAGATGCATATTGGGAGAAGACATATCCAGTTTGGCACGCAATACTTTTTGACCATCCGCGTATCTGCCATCGCGCATTTCCTGAAAAAGCCGGAGGTTTTCATCCACAGAACGGCTTCTGTATTCATTTTCAACACCAGCCTCTGTAGGTGACCCTTTCTGCAATGCGATTTCTTCACTGGAACTGTCATCCACATAGGCCAGTCCTTTTTTGATCAGCCTGACCGCCAGTTCAAATAGCTTTTCAAAATAATCTGACGCGTAAAATATATGGGCAGGCTGAAATCCAAGCCATCGCACATCTTCCAGGATGCTGTCCACATATTCTGTTTCTTCTTTTACCGGATTGGTATCATCGAACCGGAGATTGGTTTTGCCGGCATATTTCAGGGCCAGTCCGAAGTTCAGGCAGATGGATTTGGCATGTCCGATATGCAGGTATCCATTGGGTTCCGGCGGAAAACGGGTATGGATGCTTTCACATTTGCCGCTTTTCAGGTCGGCTTCCACAATCTCTTCGAGAAAATTCAGTGATCTTGCTTCTGCAGGAGTTTCTGACATGTGTTTCTTACGTATGAGGGCACAAAATTAAACAAAATGATTGACTGGTTCAGCAGTTATCCTTTGGTATAGCTCCGTTCTCCAAACAGCGCGGTGCCAATGCGTATCATGGTGCTGCCTTCCTGTATTGCGATGGGATAATCGCTGCTCATGCCCATGCTCAGTGTTTGGATAGGTTCCTCCGGCAATGTTTTTTTTATGCGGTCAAACAGGGTCTTCAGGTGTTTAAATTCATCCCGGATCTGCTGCTGATCCTCCGTCAGGGAAGCCATGCCCATCAGACCCGCAATGTGAATGCCGGCCAGTTTGTCTTCTTTCCTGTAGAGCAGGATGGTCTCCGCCAGTTCCATCAATTCCCGTTCACTGAATCCGAATTTTGTCTCTTCCCTGGCGATGTGCACCTGGAGAAGGCAAAGGATCACACGATGATTCTTTTTTGCCTGCTTTTCGATCTCCAGCAATAGCCTGAGACTGTCTACGCCCTGGATCATGTATACAAATGGCGCGATGTATTTGACTTTATTGGATTGAAGATGACCGATGAAATGCCATCGGATGGCAGCCGGGAGTGTGGTCTGCTTATCTACGAGTTCCTGAACATAGTTTTCTCCGAAGTCCCGCTGTCCCAGCTCATACATCTCCTGTATTTCCACCGGGGTTCTCGTTTTGGAAACGGCCAGGAGCTGAACGTTCATCGGCTTCAGTTCATCCAGTAGGTTATAATAAGCTGCTGTATTCATTTCAAAATGCTTCTGCTGATCACGATGCGCTGCACTTCACTGGTACCTTCATAAATCTGCGTGATCTTGGCGTCGCGCATTAATCTTTCCACGTGATATTCTTTTACATAGCCATAACCGCCGTGAATTTGCACGGCTTCCGTGGTCGTCCACATGGCCGTTTCGCTGGCAAATACTTTAGCCATGGAAGAGCTGATGGAATAATCCAGGCCCTGGTCTTTTTCCATGGCTGCCTTCAGGCAAAGAAGCCTCGCTGCTTCAATCCTTGTCGCCATATCCGCCAGTTTAAACTGGATGATCTGATGATTTTTAATTTCCGTGCCGAATGCTTTTCTTTCCGTTGCGTATTTCAGGGAAAGTTCGTAGGCTCCGGATGCGATTCCCAATGCCTGTGAAGCAATCCCAATGCGACCACCGGCCAGGGTTTTCATGGCAAAAGTAAAACCAAATCCATCTTCTCCGATCCGGTTCTCTTTGGGAACCACCACTTCATTGAAATTAATGCTGTGGGTATCACTGCCCCGGATGCCAAGTTTGTTCTCCTTGGCTCCGACCGATACGCCGGTTGTCTCTTTTTCTACAATAAGGGCATTGATTCCCCTGCTTGCCTTTTCTGCGTGGGACTGTGCCATGACCAGGTAAACAGAGGCTGTATTTCCGTTGGTAATCCAGTTTTTCGTGCCGTTTAGAATATAATGATCACCGCGGTCTTCTGCCGTTGTTTTCTGAGAAGTCGCATCGCTGCCCGCTTCCGGTTCGCTGAGCAGAAAGGCGCCTGTATATAATTTATCTCCTTTTTTGCCTTTGGCCAGTGGGATAAGATATTTCTGTTTTTGTTCTTCGGTTCCGAACGCTTCCAGGCCGTAACACACCAGACTATTATTTACACTCATGCAAACCGATACACTGGCATCAATTTTACTGATCTCTTCCATGGCCAAAACATAACTCACCGCATCCAGACCCGCTCCGCCATATTCCGGGGAAATCATCATACTCAAAAAACCCAGATCGGCCAGCTTTAATACCTGCTCCATCGGAAATTTCTGATGTTCGTCCCTCTCGATAACACCAGGAAGACATTCGCGTATTGCAAAATCCCGGGCTGCCTGTCTGATCCAGATTTGTTCTTCGGTAAGTGAAAAATCCATAGCCTGTTAAATGATGTGCGCAAAAATAACAGAATAACTTCAAAACTAACAACTGTTAGGTTTTGAACCCGAAAGGGGTTTTGTTACCTTTACATCCGCCGAATACAGCCCAATGAGTAAACACCCGAATGTGATCCGCGTCAGTTCAGAAGTCGGCCGTTTAAGGCGGTTGTTGGTGCACAGCCCCGATAGCGGTCTCGGGAAGGTTGTCCCTTCCAAGGCGCAGGATTGGCTTTTTGAGGATATTGTACATCTGGACACCATCCGGAGGAAAGAATATGATTTTTATACCAAGCTGCTTCTCTATTTCCTGGATCCGCAAACCATCCGCGGCAAATTAAAATTGATAGACTCCGAAAAGCAGAAAAGGAATTTTTATAAACCAGAACATCCGGACTTCTTCCGGTCAGACAAAGTGGTTGAACTGCAATGGTTGCTGGCTGAGATCCTGCAGGATCTGGAAATCCGCCTGAAACTGGCGGCGTCCATCTGCGCCATTGAAAACTGTTCCTACGATACGCAGAAAGAATTGCTGGAGCTTGATCCCATTCCGCTGGCTAAAACCTTTATCACCGGCAGCCTCGAGAACGGACGTATGCTTTTTGCGCCCATTCCGAATTTTATTTTTACCCGGGACATTGGCATCGTGGTGAATGACTACATATTGCTGAACAAACCAGCCAAAAAAGCCCGAACCCGCGAGGCGTTGCTGGCCAAATACATTTTTTTCAATCACCCTTATTTTAAAGCCTACCAGCAAAATATCCTCGAACTGAATGACGGTTATCATCATTTTTTACTGCCTAAAGAGTCCGACGATAAAAAAGTGACCCTGGAAGGTGGTGATGTAATGGTGGTCACCAAAGATCACTTACTCATTGGCGTTAGTGAGCGCACGACGATGGAAGCTGCCCACCAGGCGATCAACCTGCTGTTCGAAAAAAATGTGGTAAAAAAGATAACCGTTATCCGGATCCCGAAAAAAAGAGATTATATGCACATCGATACGGTATTTACCCAGGTGAGGCGGGATGCCTGGGTGTTATTGGGTGTTTTTTCCAAGAAATCAATGAAACACGAGAATGCCGACCCTGTTCAACGCGCGCTGGAAGGAACAAAGAAGGATGAAAAAATGAAGATTACCCAGTTCCGTAAAAAAGACATGGAGAACCCCACCTATTTTGATAACCTGGAAGATCTGTTAACAGACATCAGCAAACAGGATATGGAGAGCCCGGGGAAAGTGAAATTCATTTATTCCGGCAACAATGAATTTCCTTTTGATGCCCGGGAGCAATGGACGGATTCGTGTAATCTGCTTGCGCTTAAAGAAGGGGTGGTGCTGGGTTATGACCGGAACGACAAAACGGTGGAAGCCTTCAGAAATAATGATTTCGATATTGTCGATGCCGCTGATCTGATTCAAAAAATGGAAAGCGGGCTGGTAAATCCCGATGACGTCCGCGATACCCTGATCCTCATGCCATCGGCGGAGCTCTCCCGCGCCCGCGGGGGCTTTCACTGCATGAGCATGCCCCTGCTTCGGGATGATCTTTAAATGAATATATGCAAAACACATCCCATTTGCTGATGATCCGGCCGGCGCATTTCGGTTACAATGTACAAACGGCAGCAAATAATAGTTTCCAGATAAAGGGAGATCAGACCGGTGTTTCCGAAAGTGCCCTTCGTGAATTCGATGATCTGGTGAGTAAATTACAGACTCATGAAATTGATGTAACCGTGGTAGAAGACAGTCCGGAGCCGCATACGCCGGATGCCATTTTTCCAAATAACTGGATTTCGTTTCATGATCAGCAGACCCTGTGTCTTTACCCCATGTATGCGCCGAACCGGCGGCAGGAAAGAAAACCTGCTGTATTGGAATCCATCATAAAAAAATTTTCCGTAAAAAAGCAGATTGACTTAACCCACTACGAAAATAGCATGCATTTTCTCGAAGGAACGGGTAGTATGGTGCTTGACCGCGATAACCGGATCGCCTATGCAGGAATTTCTCCACGCACCGATCAGCTCGTGCTGGAAGATTTTTGCAGGCAATTGAATTATCAGCCCTGTGTATTTCATGCAACAGATGAGCGTGGAAAACCCGTCTATCATACGAATGTCATGATGTGTGTTGGGGACCGGTTTGTGGTCATATGTCTTGATTCTGTCCGGGATGCGGAAGAAAAAAAATCCGTCTCAGACAGGATCCTCCGAACCGGAAAAGAAATCATCCCCATTAGCCTGCAACAGATGAATCATTTTGCCGGAAATATGCTGCAGGTTGAAAATGTTCATGGAGAAAAATTCCTCATCATGTCCAGTGCGGCATATTACTCGCTCAGCAGCGCCCAGATAGAAAAATTATCCGCCTACAGCCGGATAATCCATTCCGCTCTTCACACGATTGAAACCAATGGTGGCGGCAGTGCACGCTGCATGATTGCGGAAATATACCCGGGTAATTAGTCAGC
>JAUZOD010000003.1 GCA_030706635.1 Bacteroidota bacterium | reverse complement strand
GTTAGAGCATAATTCAGGTTGTAGTTAACCGTTAGACCGTAGTAAATAATAAGGATCAGAAGACTCTAAACGATTTGCTTCATGCTTTCGTGACATTTGAAGACAAATCATGCAATCCTAACATTTAGATACAAATGATTTTTTCCGACTCAGTAAGAAATAAGGCCATCGTTTCGATTAGCAATGAGTTTGCTTGGAAACTTCAAGATGTTTATGAAGCAATTAAAGAGTTAACTGACAATGGATATGCAATACTTGGCGGGGACGTATGGGCTGTTATGTCAAAACAAAGTGGAAACTTACCGCTAACCTATATCAGCCCAAGTGAAATTGCAGTTGGAATTATTAGGGGAAGGAACGGAGTTGACTATGTATTCAATTGGTACAGTAACAAAATAATTTCGGAAACCTGGGAAGACTTCGTAAAAAGAGCAAAGGAAGAAACGATAACCTCAATCAGAAAATTAAATGCAGAACAGGTTGTTGCTGACGAATTCAAAGAGAATATTTATTACAATTTAGTTTATACTGACCAAGTTGGGTATGCCAAATTGAAATGAAGTATAAGTGCACAGCAAAAGGTTTGGCAGCATGAAGGGTCGACCAATGATCGATGATACAGGAGTTAAATTCATAGCTATCTATTACGCCCCCCAATCATTCGCCACCAAAATACGCGCATTCAAATTCAGACGTTATTCAAAAAATACCTTATGGATAAATCATCGATGATCGAAATTAAAAATAGACTAAAGGAATACAATAAGATATTGAAGGATATGAATATTGTCGCAAAGGCCCGGATAAAACTCGGTTCTGATAACAAGAATGAAGTTTTAAATTACCTGAAGACAAAATACGGAGAAGAAAAAGGGAAATGGTTGGTTGAAGAATATTGGGATTAGTTGAAGAATGATCTTTACGGTTCGGATCCAAGATTTGAGTCCAAAATGTCAATCCATAGCTATCTAATGCCAGGAGCAAGCAATGGATTCATTGGATGGTATTCCGGAGACAATCCGGCCAGGAGTTGATTACACTTCCTCAGCCTCACTCCCATTATTATACTTTAATACCTAATAAAGCTGCTCATGAAGAACCTGAGGATGAGATTCATTTTTTCTCAGGAACAACTATGAGCGCCAAAGAGACAACGACGCCACTATCAGATTTCAATTTCAAAATAAGCGCTATCATTTGTTGACATTCCTTAACAAAAACCGCTTGGAAATTGCTTGGAAATAAAAAAGCACTTACAGATATTACTCTATAAGTGCTTGATTTTCAGCTCCCCCTGCTGGACTTGAACCAGCGACCCTCTGATTAACAGTCAGATGCTCTAACCAACTGAGCTAAAGGGGAATATTCGCCTCCTTTTCATGGAAGGGCTGCAAAAATAAGCTTTTTCCTCCTTTAACAAAATCTGAAATGGAGGAATTTTCGCTCGAAAGAACTATCAGTAAAATTGTTCCGTGCGATAGGGATACCGTTGCCGGTACAGCGTCTTCACCTGATCCGTCAGCAATTGCCTCAAACCATCAATATTCCGCTTGGCCGTGGCGGATATAAACACGCAGGGGGAATGGGTTTCGCTTTCCCACCTCTCCCGCAACTCCCGCAAAAGATCTTCTTTCACACCCGATTCAAGCCACTGGTCGAAACTATCCTCTTCATACCGGTCCATCTTATTGAAGACATAGATCACCGGCTTGTCAAAGGCTTTCAATTCCTGCAGGGTGTTGTTCACCACCCCGATCTGCTCTTCATACTGCGGATGGGATATGTCCACCACATGCAGCAACAGATCCGCTTCACGCACTTCATCCAGCGTACTCTTAAAACTCTCTATGAGATGATGTGGCAGTTTGCGGATAAACCCGACGGTATCGCTCATTAAGAATGGCACGTTTTCATAAACGAGCTTTCGCGTGGTGGTATCCAGGGTGGCGAATAATTTATTTTCTGCAAAAACATCGCTCTTGCTCAGCAGGGTCATGATGGTTGATTTCCCCACATTCGTGTATCCGACCAGGGCAACCCGGATGAACTCACCCCGTTCTTTTCTTTGGGTAAAGGCCTGCTTGTCTATTTCGCGCAGCTTTTTTCTCAGCAGGGTAATCTTATCTCTTACAATACGCCGGTCCGTTTCAATTTCCGTTTCTCCCGGACCCCTTGTTCCGATACCACCACCCAGCCTTTCCAGATGTTTCCACATGCCCCGCAACCGCGGAAGCAGGTACTGATACTGGGCAAGTTCTACCTGGAGCCTCGCCTGCGCCGTTTTCGCACGCCTGGCAAAAATGTCGAGGATCAGGTCGGAGCGGTCAATGGTCTTTACATCCAGCACCTTCTCTATATTGGTAATCTGCGATCCGGAAAGTTCATCATCGAAGATCACGACCCGGATATCTTTATCCATCACAAATTTCCGGATCTCTTCCAGCTTGCCTTTGCCGACAAAGGTCTTGCTGTCGGGATGATCCAGCTTCTGCATGAACTGCTTCATGGTTTTTGCTCCCGCCGTTTCGGCAAGAAAAGCGAGTTCATCCAGGTATTCTTTTACCTGACGCTCGGTTTGATCCTGTTGCATGACAGCTACTAAAACAGCCTTTTCTTCCGGCTGCATGATGTGTTGTTCCAGCGCCAAATGATGATTATTTCTTTAAAGATAAGTTGAACCTGCGTGCCGGTTCGAAAGCAATGCAAAAACCACTCCTACAAGCCGCTCAGCACAATGCCGATGGAATATGGATTGATTGCCGGCCCCGCCCCGCTCTTGATCAGACTGGTGAGCTGGTATTGGCCGAATATGCCAAAGAAACCATAACTCACCCGCAGCGTGGTGGCAATACGGGTGCCATTGAAGAATTGTTTGGAACTATTCTTTTGTATAAAAGCCTGTTCGAGTTGTCCGGCAGCATTGTATAAGTTTTTCCCTTTGGTGTACGCACTGAGCATAAGCCCGGGTTTAAGTCCCACCGCGATCTTCCAGCTTTTGTTGGTATTCTCCGGATTAAAGGCATAGCGGAGTTCGAGGGGAAGTTCAAGATAGGTGTTGACCAGTTTATATTTTTTGAAATGTTCTCCGTTCGTTCTGTCGGGAAAAGCCAGTGTACCATTACCGGTGGCTTCCACCAGCACTTCCTGTTTATCAAAATAAATATTGCTCACGCCGATGCCCAATCCGGCGCCGACACTGAAATGCGGATCCGTCTTAAACGGAAAGTCCATCATAAAATAAAAAGCAAAACTTCTGGATAAACCGGTCGTGCGGATGGTATCCGGTTTGCCCGCCCAGTTATCATAACCCAGCTGGATCATAAAATGATCGTTGGGCCGGTTAGCCAGGTTCAGCGATTCATAAGTAACCGGGGTCTTTTTCCTGGTTACCCCCGTACTGTCCCGGGTTAAAACGGCAGGTTTGGTGTTTTTCTTTTTTACGGCAGTTGAGTCCTGGGCCAAAGCAGCATGGCTAACAAATAAAATGAGGGCCATACCTAAAAGCTTCTTCATAATTTCAATTGAGTGACAAATGTATTTTCCTTAGGGTTAATAAAAGGTTAAAGCAGAGTCGAAAATGGCTCATCGCTTTTACCATGAGCCATTGAATTACAATATGTTCTTTAATCCTTATTTCGGGTGGACCCTGCTGGGCTTGAACCAGCGACCCTCTGATTATGAGTCAGATGCTCTAACCAACTGAGCTAAGGGTCCGGCCTTTTCAGGCGCTGCAAAAGTAGCATATTCAGGAGCAGAAATTAAAATAATATCGGGTCCAAAATCCGCGGAGTAAGCAGCTTTTGGCGCCTTTTCGTGGTCATTTGTTAAAATATTCTGCTTATTCGGTATATTGTCCGGCTTGTTTTTCTAAAAAATAGGGGAGATGCATTCGGTTGCTGAGCTGAGAATACAAGAATTGCAGACCAGGATTTCCCGGTTTGACGACCAGCAGGCCTATAAAGAACTATATATTTTATTCTACCCCTCCCTGTTTCATTTTATCAGAGATATGATCAAATCCCGGCAGGTGGCTGAGGAAATTGTTTCTGATGTTTTTATGAAGATCTGGGAAAACAGAAAAACCCTGGAAAATATCCTCAACCTGAGGGTTTATTGTTTTGTCGCCGCCAAAAACCTAAGCCTAAACCAGTTGGAGAAACAAAAAAGGGAAATCACCTGCGATATTGATGAATTCGCGCACCGGATTACCGGCAATATGACGGCAGATCCGGAACAGCTGATGATCTCGGAAGAAATGCTGAAACTTATCCACGAGGTGGTGGAAGCGCTCCCCCCCCGCTGCAGGATGGCTTTTAAGCTGGTTAAAGAAAGCGGCTTCCGGTATAAAGAAGCTGCGGAGATCCTGAATGTCTCCGTTAAGACCATTGAAAACCAACTGGCGATCGCCATCAAAAAAATACACAACGCCATCCACTTCGACATCCACCGCAGCATCCCGCTGGGTGTAGCAAATCAATTCTGATATTTTTTTATTCCGCTTGGGGGGATTTTGATTTTTGACTGTCCTACAGTCAATTCCCTCTTTTATGCATAATGATGAAATCTGGAACCTGATGGCTAAAAAGCTGTCCGGAGAAGCCAGCCCCGAAGATTTGTCTGCTTTGGAAAAAGCGCTGCGGCTAAACCCTGAGCTGCATTATTCCCTGCAGGCCATGCAGGACATGTGGAAGTCCAGACCGCAACCCGAAAAAGAGCTTGCCGAAAAAGCACTGCAGGCGCATCTGGAGAGATTGCGGTCGTTGTCTATTCACCTGGCGCCGCAGGCTGCCGGGCAACCAGCTGAAGTGTTCCCGGAGTCAGGCCGTCGTCATTCCAGGCGCAAGCTCTTAGTTTTCGCTGCGCTGATTCTCCTGCTGATCATCCCGGGGGTTTATTTTTTGAAAACAAACCGCTCTGATGCCGTCCAGGCAGGAGTTCGCAAATCAATCTCCGAAGTGGTTACCCGCAACGGCAGCAAAACGAATTTACTGCTGCCGGACGGAACGACGGTTTGGCTGAATGCCGGCAGCCGGTTGACCTATGATTCTTCTTATGGAAACGATCTGAGAGAGGTGACGCTGAGCGGTGAAGGATATTTTGATGTAGTCAGGAATCCGCAAAAACCTTTTATCATTCATACCGGAAGAATAAATATCCGGGTGCTTGGAACGGTTTTTAATGTAAAATCTTATCCGGAAGAGAAGACCATCGAGACAAGTCTGATCCGGGGAAGCATTGAAGTGAGTTTTTCTGATTCTTCTTCCAAAAAAATTATCCTGTTACCCAATCAAAAACTAATCCTCAAAAAAGAGGAGACGGAGGGAAACAAGCCTGCAGGTGTTACGGAAAAAGCTCCTGATGCAGGTTTGATTAAAATTGATCGCCTGAATCCCACAGGATCGGACAGTAGCATTGCCGAAACTGCCTGGATACAGAACCGGCTGACCTTTAATGACATTTCGTTCAAAGATCTCGCGATTGAAATGGAAAGAAAATACGGTGTTTCCATCAGTTTAATGAGCGAAGGACTGGACACACTGCATTTTACCGGCAGTTTTCAAAATGAACCTGTTTTGAAGGCATTGGATGCGCTGAGGCTAACCTCAGAAAAATCACCCGGCTTCACCTACCGCATGGAAGGGGATAAAGTGCTTGTCTATAACTTATCTAACGATCATTCAATTCAGCGAAAATGAAAATTAACTGTTATATGAAATTGAGTTGTCTGTTGATCTTTCTGGCGATGTTTCAGGTTTCGGCCAAAGCCTCCGGTCAGTCGCCTGTAACGCTCCATCTAAAAAATGTGGAGATCAGCCGGTTGCTGGGCACGCTGGAAAAAGAGACCGGTTATCATTTTCTTTTTAACAGCCGGTTACCTGCTATTCATAAGCTGGTGGATGTTGATGCGGACAATGTGGACATCCGCGTAGTGCTGGACCATATTTTCCTGAACACCGGCCTTACATATAAAATGCTCGACGATAAACTGATCGTCATATCTCCGACCGCTGATAAGCTGAATGATGATATTGTTATAACGGGAACGGTAACCGGCGAAAACGGCGAACCCCTTTCGGGCGTATCCGTAACGGTAAAAAATACAACTGCCGGAAGCACAACAAACAATAACGGCAGCTTTACCCTCTCCGCACCGGAAAACGCCGTGCTGGTGATTTCTTATGTCGGGTATATAACGCAGGAAGTGCCGGTGAATAATCAGAATGTATTAAATGTAAAATTGGTGCCGTCTGCTGCGGCCATGGAACAGGTGGTGGTGGTGGGTTACGGAACGCAGCGAAAGATAGACGTCACCGGCGCCACTGCAACAGTTAAAGGATCAGAGCTTGTCAAGCAACAGGTATTGACGCCTACAGAAGCCATTCAGGGAAAAGTTGCCGGCGTTCAGATCACAGGAAGCGGCCAGCCGGGGTCCCAGCCTTCGATACGGATCAGGGGTACCGGTTCTTTACTGGGCGGATCCGAGCCCCTGTATGTTGTAGACGGAATAATCACCAACGATATTCTGAATATCAACAACACCGACATCGTATCCGTTGACATCTTAAAAGACGCATCCTCTACAGCCATCTACGGAGCCAGGGGCGCCAACGGGGTCATCATCATTACGACCAAACGCGGTGTAAAAGGAAAAATGCAAATCAACTACAACGGATATGTAGGCACTCAAAGCGCAACGCATCTGGTGAAAATGGCTAATGCGAAACAATATGCCGACTATGTTTCCGACGCTACCTATGGAGTTACCACCGTTCCGGTTACCGGATACTCGACCGACTGGTTTAGCAAGATCTTACGCAATGCCATTCAGCAAAATCATTCTGTTTCCGTATCCGGAGCTTCAGACAAAACCAATTATTTGCTGAGTGTTGGTTATGCGGATAACCAGGGAATTGTTATCGGTAACGATTTCAAGCGTTATACCATCCGCTCAAACAACGAATTCCAACTGGCGAATCATCTCAAACTGGGCATCGATGCTTCATACAGCAATAATAATAACCAGAATGTAAACCTGGGAACTGCCTACAACGATGCCTATAAGGCAGCTCCGATCATCGCGGGCCGGGTTAATGGAAAATACGGAAATACATCGCTATATCAGAATGTGGGCAATCCCATTCTGGACATCAACAATGTCAACAGCCGGACACTGAATAACCGCCTTCAGGGAAATGCCTTCCTGGAATATAAACCGTTATCCTGGCTTACTTTAAAGAGCAGTCTGGGTGCTGATTGGAATAACCTGACGAACAGGAATTATAACTACCAGTTTTTTGCAGACACGGCCACCTTCCTTACAGCGGGTGGCAACCAGAGTAATCCGACAAGCAGTTTGTCCATGATTTCCGTCAATGCCCTGCACTGGGTATGGGATAATACTGCCACTCTCAACAAGAGATTCGGAGATCATAATCTTACCCTGCTAATTGGTACAACGGCAGAAAAAATCACCAGCACTTCGCTCGAAGCAACCGCCCACGGGGTTCCGGCAGATCCCGATTTATGGTATATCCATAACGCCGATAATTCCCTGCCCTTTTCCAACGATGGCCAGGGCACGATCCAGACCAGAAATTCCTACATCGCCAGGCTCAACTACAGCTACAGGGACAGATATCTGTTTACCGGAAATTTCAGGGCGGATGGAAGTTCCACGTTTCCCGCGCAAAACCGCTGGGGATATTTCCCATCCCTTGGTGTGGGCTGGGTGATCAGCAAAGAAGGTTTTATGCAGAACCAAAGGATATTTGACGTCCTGAAAATCAGAGGCAGTTGGGGGCAGGCCGGGAATGATGTCACCGGAACCGGCAGCCAGGGATATACACTCACGCTTTTACAAAATCTTCCCTATTTCTTTGGAGGTTCTTCAACTTCCGGAAGCGCCATCAGCCAGATTGTGGACCAGAACCTGAAATGGGAAACCAGCACAGAATCCGATGCAGCTGTTGAATTCAGTATGCTCAAATCAAGACTCTCCGGAGAATTTTCTTATTACGATAAAACAACCAAGAACTCCGTTATCAACGTGCTGGTTCCATCCACGCTGGGTAGTTTTAACCCATCAGGCAGCGCAGGTTATGTATTGACCAATGCCGCATCTGTCGAAAACCGCGGAGTAGAGCTTGGCCTGAACTGGCGCGACGATATCAACAAAGATTTCTCCTACTCCATCGGCGCCAATATAACGTTTAACAAAAACCAGGTTGTGGGTTTAAACGGAGGACAGCCTTATATAGACGGGCCGATCGGGGCCAACCAGGCTTATGTGACAAAAACTGACAATGGTCAACCCATCGGCAGTTTCTATGTGCAGAAAGTGCTGGGTGTTTTTCAATCACTCGATGATGTGGATAATTACAAGGATAAGAACGGGAATATTCTCCAGTCCAATGCCCAGCCCGGGGATTTCAAATATGAGTATAACAGCAGCGGGAAACTCGATTCCGTGTTTGCAGGTTCTTATCAGCCGAAAGCTTATTACGGCGTTAATATCGGCATAAACTATAAAAATATTACGTTGTCCGTTTCCGGTTACGGAACGCAGGGCGGAAAAATATATAATGGCAAGAAGGCTTACCGGTCATCCCTTTCAGATAATATTGAAGCGTCCACTTATGAGAAGATGTGGACCAATTCGAATCATTCGCAAAAAGAACCACGGGCTAACGGAGGCAGCTTACCCGCCTCCACCTATTTTGTGGAATCAGGATCCTATTTCAGAATAAATAACATCAATATCGGTTATAATCTTTCACCCGCCATCCTGAAAAAGACGCGGGTTCTCAGCAGTTTTCAGGTATATGTGGCGGCACAAAATCTGTTTACGTTTACCAGCTACAGTGGTTTTACCCCAGAATTACAACCTAATATTCCCACGAGCGCAAGCCTGACAAACGCAGCCCCGACCACCGGCTCGGCAACAAACGCCGGTATCGAACTGAACGCCTATCCGGCGGTAAAAACGATTTCCGTGGGTGTAAATCTTGGATTCTAAATAATGCTCGTTGAAAAAAAAATTTATGAGAACGAAAATAATAAGTAATGGCGTGTTGATCGGAATGCTGGTATTGGCATCCTGTCAAAAAAGTTTTCTGAACGCGCCTACCACCTCCCCTACGCCACTCAATGATCCAAATGTGGCCAACGACCTGGTAACCGGGGTTTACAGCAGTCTGATATTTATTGATGCGGGCGGTGGCTGGAATTTTGATACACATGGTATCAGCTTCATAGCTGCAACAAACATCATGTCTGATGACGCGGATAAAGGAAGCTTTCCACTGGACCAGCCGGGTATTGCGGAACTGGACAATTTTACAGAGACTCCTTCCAACGCTTTTGTTGCGGCACTCTGGAGTGGCTATTATGCCGGTATTGCCAGAACAAATAACGCAATGAATGCACTGGCGGTCACCGCAATGGACAGCGCTACGGTAAAACGATTGCGGGGCGAAGTACGTTTTATACGCGCATATTATTACTTCAACCTGGTTCGTTTTTTCGGGGGCGTTCCCATTATATTATATGTACCCAATGGACCAAAAGCAGCGGATTCCGATTCTACTCTCGTAACCCGGGCTTCCGCCTCGGATGTGTATAATAAGGTGATTGTGCCTGATCTTCAATATGCTGTCGCCAACCTGCCATTAAAAGCTCAGGCAACGCCAGGCCGCATCACGAAAGGGGCAGCCGAGACCCTGCTCGCAAAAGTGTATATGTACCTGGGTAACTGGCAGGAAGTAATGACCCTGACCCAGGATGTGATCAACTCGGGGCAATACAGTCTGGTTCCTGACTACGCTTCTATCTGGAAACAGGAAGGAGACAACAATGCAGAATCCATTTTCGAAGTTGAAACCGGCCAGTTCAACAACACGGATGGCGGTATTCCGCTATACGCTGAATGCCAGGGACCGCGGGGTGCAGGTGGCAACTGGAATAATCCGACCTGGCCATATGATCAGACCGGGGATCTGGGGTGGGGATTTTGTACCCCATCTCTAAGTCTGATCAATTCTTACGAACCCAACGACCCGCGGAAAGCAGCGACAATCATTTTTGTAAACCAGGACAGCTCCACGACGCTTTGGGATGGTTTTAAAATACCCCCCGGAACGGGAGTACAGTCACCCTATTATAATTATAAGGCTTACCACAGTGAAAAACTGGAATCATTTTTTGGCAACCGGGACAGAAAAGATAAAAATGTACATATTCTCCGGTATGCCGAGGTTCTGTTAATGAACGCCGAAGCGGCCACGCAGGTGGGCGGCGACGCCATGACGCCGCTTTCCATGGTTCGTGCAAGGGTTGGGCTGACTACTACATCGGCAACCCAAATGGACATCTGGAATGAACGGCATATCGAACTCGCCCTGGAACACGACCGGTTTTTCGATATTGTTAGGCAGGGGCGCGCCGCGCAGGTTATGCAGGCCGCTGGCAAAAATTTTGTTGCAGGTAAAAATGAATTATTGCCCATTCCAGGCACCCAGATTGCATTGAGCGGAGGCAGGCTGACTCAAAATCCCAACTACTAAGAAACCGTAGGATCACCGTGTTAGATTGTAAATTTTAAAATAAAAACAAGTGTATGAAAACAAGAAATCTAAAATTCAGTATGTCCATGATAGGAATAGCCATTTTGGTGGCTGGCATGCTCCCTTCCTGCAGCAAAAAATCCAGTTCCGGTCCTACGGGTCCTGGTGACACAACCGTAATATTGTTAGGTGGGTACGCATCTTCCGATTCGGTTGCTCCAAGTGATTTAATTGCCTACTGGCCTTTCGATGGCAATGCCAACGACGCGAAGGGGGGTCTTACTGCAACAACCACGGGTGCAACCTTTACGGCAGGTCTCAGAAAGCAGGCCTACCAGGGCGCTGCCGGAGCCTACGCTACGCTAACACCTGGTACGGCATTTTCAAGTTTAAGTAGTTTTTCCGTTTCTGTATGGTACAATTTACCAGCACTGCCAGTTGCAGGTGAACCCGGCGGAATGTTTTTCTTATCGGGAGCTACTCCCGCCCAGGATGGTAATTTAATTATTTTAGAAGCTGACGTACCGTCTCCTTCTCAGGTAGGAACAGATTCAGTAAAAATACATCATGGGTTCACCGATCCCGGGTCACCAAATTATAAAGGCTTTACGATGGAGTCTTATGATACCAATGCCGTGGCTAAATGGGAACATATCGTTATGACGTATGATGCCGGATCATCTACTTATGTCTTTTATCAAAATGGAGTTCCCATCGGTGTAAATTCGGCCTGGTCATCCGGTGGATATGTTACCCCCACCACCATGTATGACGGTCCTCTTCCCCTCGGATCAGGGTCACCTGCAACAGCCTTATTGGGCGCCATTAATTTCACCTCCGATCCTCCTACAAACATCATCATCGGCACCTGGCCAGCCGGCCTGTATGGGGTTTCGTCCTCCCTCGGCGCCCACGGAAGCTTTTTGGGCCAGATGGATGATTTAAGGGTCTACGACAAGGCCTTGTCGCAGGGCGAAGTGGCAGGCTTGTACCTCAATGGTAAGGTAGGCCGGTAATTGATTTGTTCAGGAACCCGACTTTTAAAAGGCTGCCTGCTTTCGGGCAGCCTTTTAATTTTTTTTGTGACGTAAATGCTCAGCTTGTGAAAAAAATATTCATTCTTACTCTGACGATATTTACCTTTCTCTCCTGCAAAAAAGAAAAAGCTTCCAATCCCGCTCCCGGAACCAATCCGTTTAACCTGGTTAAGGCTACCGCCAACGATAGCCCGTCAACCAATAAGACGTTGTACAACTTAGCTGTTAACCCCGTGATTAAATTCTCATTTTCCGCACCCATAAACAAATCAACCGCCGCCGGAAACATCGGTTTCGTATCCGGCAATACTGTTGTGGCCAATAATTATTCTTTTAGTAATGGGGACAGTTCCCTGATTATACAACCCACCACCGCATTAAATCATTTAACCAATTATACAGTTAGTGTAGTAGGCATAAAATCAGTAGCGGATTCCGCTTTAAAGACGGTAGCCAAACTAAGTTTTGTCACCTCGCTGGATTCAACCGATAAATTCCCTCAAATATCGGACAGCGCGCTCCTCACCCTCGTGCAACAGCAAACCTTCAAATATTTTTACGATTTCGGCCATCCTGTTTCCGGCCTCGCGCGGGAACGGAATTCCTCCGCTGATGTTGTAACCACCGGCGGTAGCGGCTTCGGTGTCATGGCCATCCTGGTTGGCATTCAACGGAATTTCATTTCCCACGCAGAAGGTCTCGCGCGCATTAACCTTATCGTCAATTTTCTGATCAGCAAGGCCCAGCGATACCACGGCGCCTTTCCGCACTGGATGAATGGCGCCACCGGAGCAACGATCCCCTTCACCGCGCAGGATGATGGAGCGGATCTTGTTGAAACATCGTACATGATCGAAGGACTACTCTGCGCTCGCCAATTCTTCAACAGCACAACCGATCCGGATGAAATCTCTCTTCGTACAAACATTAACAGTATATAC
The DNA here is from genome assembly GCA_030706635.1 of Bacteroidota bacterium. Taxonomy (GTDB): domain Bacteria; phylum Bacteroidota; class Bacteroidia; order Chitinophagales; family Chitinophagaceae; genus Puia. The sequence goes on along the minus strand of JAUZOD010000003.1, from coordinate 123,594 downwards.
AATGGCGTAGAATGGAACTGGTTCCGGCAAAACGGACAAAATGTTTTGTACTGGCATTGGAGTCCGGATTTTAATTTCGCTATCGGCCAGCAGATCAGCGGATGGGATGAAGCGATGATCGTTTATGCCCTTGCCGCTTCATCTGCGATAGATTCTAACAGGATACCAAAGATCGTTTATGATAATGGCTGGGCGCAGAACGGGGGCATGAAGAATGGCGTTGCTTATTACGGAATTGTCTTACCCCTGGGACCTGTTGAGGGAGGTCCCCTTTTCTTTGCGCATTATTCTTTTCTCGGTATTGATCCCCATAACCTCAGTGATGCCTATGCGAATTACTGGACCCAGGATACAGCCCATACCATGATCAACTACAGCTACTGCGTCGCCAATCCGGATCATTTCAACGGCTACAGCAATCTGTGCTGGGGCCTCAGCGCCAGCGACGACAACGCATCCGGTTATTCGGCGCACTCGCCAACCAATGATATTGGCGTTATTTCGCCTACTGCTGCTATTTCTTCTCTGCCCTATACACCGACTCAGTCAATGAACGCCCTGAAATTTTTCTATTATAAGCTGGGAGATAAGATCTGGGGACAATACGGTTTTGCAGATGCCTTCAATCTCAGCAATCTTTGGTTCGCCAATTCTTATCTTGCAATAGATCAGGGTCCTGAAATCATCATGATCGAAAATTACCGTTCCGGCCTTTTATGGAATCTCTTTATGAGTTGCCCGGAAATCAAAACAGGAATGAAGAATCTCGGTTTCCAGAGCCCTCAGCTGAATTAAAGCGATGCGCATGAAATACTTTTCTTTTAAGGCGGCAATCCTCGCCTGGGTCTGCTTTAGTCTGCCGGTCTCAGCTTCCTATGCCCAGCCTGCAAAAAGCCTTTCCAAAAGCCGGCCTGAGGTTTCAGAAAGAAAAGTTTTGTCAGACAGCGCCCTGCTTGACCTGGTACAAAAACAGACCTTTAAATATTTCTGGGACTACGCCCATCCCGTCAGCGGCCTCGCCCGGGAGCGCAGCAACAAATCGTTTGATTATGGCGATGAAGTGGTTACCACCGGCGGAAGCGGATTCGGCGTGATGGCCATTATTGTTGCCACGGAGAGAAAATGGATTACCCGGGATACAGCAGTAAGATTCTTATTAAAGGAAACGCGCTTTCTTTCAAAAGCATCCAGCTATCATGGTATTTTCCCCCACTGGATGAATGGCGCTACGGGAAAAACCATCCCGTTCAGCAGAAAAGACGATGGAGCAGACATCGTGGAAACTTCTTATTTATTTGAAGGATTGCTTTGCGCGCGACAATATTTCAATCGGGAGAACGCGGGAGAAAATGAATTGCGCAACCGCATAAACTCCCTCTGGAGAGAGGCGGAATGGAACTGGCATACGCGCGGGGGGCTGGACCTGCTCTACTGGCACTGGAGTCCCAATAACGGCTGGAGCATGAATTTCGAAATCCGGGGCTGGAATGAATGTCTGATCACTTATGTGCTTGCCGCCTCCTCACCCACTTATTCCATCAATGCAAAAGTGTATCATAACTGCTGGGCGCAGAGCAATCACTTTTATAACGGTAAAGAATTTTATGGAGTTAAGCTGCCCCTGGGATTTGACTACGGAGGGCCGTTGTTTTTCTCCCAGTATTCTTTCATTGGTCTCGACCCGCACGGACTGAAAGACCAATACGCTGATTACTGGGAAGAAAATTATAACCACACGCTGATCAATTACAAACATTGTGTTATCAATCCCCATCACTTCAAAGGTTATGGAGAAAATTGCTGGGGCCTGACGGCAAGTGATGATTATAGAGGATACGATGCGCATTCGCCAACCAATGATCTGGGCGTAATCACGCCAACGGCTGCGCTCTCGGCATTTCCTTATACCCCGCAGTATTCCCTGCACGCATTAAGGTATTTTTATAACGACCTGGGCAATAAAATATGGGGCGGGTTTGGTTTTACGGATGCTTTCAGTGAGGAAAAGAACTGGTATGCCACCGAATACCTTGCCATTGACGAAGGTCCGATCGTTTCCATGATAGAAAATTACAGAACCGGTTTATTATGGAGATTGTTTATGAGCTGTCCTGAAGTAAAGGCCGGATTAGAAAAGCTGGGGTTCGAAAGTCCCTGGCTGAAAAAATGATGGTCAGCAGTACATTTGACAAACAGCGTATGAAAAAAAGACTATTCCAAACGATTGTTTTTCTGCTGGCCATAACGTTCGCATTTCCCCAAAGCCGGAAAACGGCATCGACGGCCGGAGATTCCATCATACCGGTCGGGATCATTCGCAATATTTCCGACTCAGCACTGCTGGACATTATACAACGGCAAACCTTTCGTTATTTCTGGCATCATGCCCATCCAAACAGCGGCATGGCCCTGGAAAGAGACAATACCGTAAAAGCAGAATACTATTGGGACTTTATCAATGAAGCGGACGACGAGCCCAATCTGAGTAAAGATGAATTCGGACCGGATGCCTGCGCCACCGGAGGAACGGGTTTTGGTATCATGGCTACCGTGGTAGCCGTCAACCGCGGATGGATTGGCAGGGATACAGCTTTGAGAAGGCTTATTCAGATCGCGGATTTCCTCACGAAGGCCGATTGCTTTCATGGAATCTATCCGCATTTTATCAATGGGATTACCGGAAAAACCATTCCGTTCGGGAGGCTGGACGATGGCGCGGATATCGTGGAAACGTCTTACCTGATGATGGGCATGCTGGCAGCCAAAGAATATTTCAACGGCAATACCCTGCCCGAGCGATATTTTCAAAAGCGGGTCAGTGAGATGTGGGAAAACGCGAACTGGGACTGGCATACAAAAAATGACAATAAACTACTATACTGGCACTGGAGTCCAAATAATGGATTTGACATGAATTTCCCGGTGTATGGCTATGATGAAGCGCTAATTACCTATATCGTTGCCGCTTCTTCCCATTCCCACCCCATTTCAGCGGATGCTTATACAAACACCTGGGTAAAAAGCGCAAGCTGGAAAAATGGTAAATCATACTACGGTTATCCATTACCGTTGGGTAATTTTGATAAAGGCGGTCCGCTTTTTTTTGAGCAATACACCTACATGGGGATAGACCCCCGGAAGCTCACCGACCAGCACGGCATTGACTATTGGGAACAGGTAAAAAACCATACCTTAATAAACAGAGCTTACTGCATAGAGAATCCAAAAAAATATGCCGGATATGGAGAGAACTGCTGGGGACTTACAGCGGGGGACAGTTACAAGGGATACGTGGCCCATTGTCCACAGGTTGATCTGGGCGTCATACAGCCTACCGCGGCGCTTTCTTCATTTCCTTATACCCCTGAATATTCCATGCAGGCCCTGAAACATTTTTATTACGATCTTGGAGACAGGATCTGGGGGCCATACGGCTTTGCCGACGGCTTCAGCGAAACCCATCATTGGTATGCCAAAACACACCTCGCCATTGATGAAGCTCCGATTGTGGTGATGATAGAAAATTACAGAAGCGGATTGTTGTGGAAACTCTTTATGCAAATTCCGGATATCCGTGCCGGTTTAAAAAAACTCGGATTTGAAAGTCCGTTCCTGCAATCATTGCATTAAACCGCAGGCCGGATCGTCACATGCCACTGGTAAATTTGCCATCAATGGATCCGGAGATTCGGGGATGAAAGCACGGGAAGTAAAATAAAAATTAAAATAATCATCATGAAACTATACAGAGTCTTTTTGCTGATCCTGATCTCGCTGTCCGTTTCCGTTGCCATGACCCAGCCTTTTTCCGATGAGATCGGACAATTTAAAAAACAGGACAGCATCCGCTTCCCGCCAAAGGATGCGATTCTTTTTGTCGGCAGTTCTTCTTTCCGTTTCTGGCAGGATGTAAGTAATTATTTTCCCGGATATACGATCATCAACCGCGGATTCGGCGGATCTTCCCTCCCGGATGTAATCCGGTATGCTGATGAGATTATCTTTCCCTATCAACCCAGGCAGATCGTGATCTATTGCGGAGAGAATGATCTGGCCGGGGCAGATACCGTTACCGGCAAAACTGTTTTTGAGCGGTTCAAGACCTTGTTTGAACTCATCCGTTCAAAAATGCCGGGAGAAGATATTGTTTTCGTTTCGCTGAAACCGAGCCCCAGCAGGGAAAACCTGCTGCCAGAAATGGAAGAAGCCAACCTGCTCATCAAAACCTATCTTTCTATCCAGACCCACGCGCATTTTGTTGATGTCTATCATAAGATGCTGAATGCGGACGGCACATTGAGAAAAGATCTTTACCGGGATGATATGCTCCACATGAGACCTAAGGGATATGCCATCTGGCAAAAAGAAATCGCCCCTTATCTATTCAAATAATAAATGGCCTTTCATGAGAAAACAATTTATGGCCTGTTTCCTGCTGATCGCCGCAATCCACATTCAGGCGCAGGACAACAAGATGAATGGGTTCATCAGTACGCTGATGAGCAAAATGACGGTGGATGAAAAAATTGGTCAGCTCAATCTGGTAACCCCCGGAGGTGCCGTCACGGGCTCCGTGGTAAGCCAGGACGTGGATGAAAAGATCCGCCAGGGGAAAGTAGGCGGCCTGTTCGGAATTACCGGACCGGAGAAAGTGAGGCAGGCCCAGGACATTGCCGTGCAACATAGCAGGCTTCATATCCCATTGTTATTCGGGCTGGATGTAATTCATGGCCTTGAAACAGTGTTTCCCATTCCGCTGGCCATGTCCTGCACCTGGGATACTGTGCTCATTCAAAAAAGTGCCCGGATCGCTGCAGCCGAAGCCAGTGCGGATGGCCTGGACTGGACATTCTCCCCCATGGTAGACATTGCCCGCGATCCCCGCTGGGGCAGGGTTGCCGAAGGCTCGGGCGAAGATCCCTGCCTGGGATCCGCCATTGCCGCTGCCATGGTCCGCGGATATCAGGGAAAAGATCTCGCCCAAAAGGATGCGCTGATGGCTTGCGTAAAACATTTTGCCCTGTATGGCGCGGCAGAAGCCGGGAGGGAATACAATACTGTTGACATGAGCCGCATTAAAATGTATCAATATTATCTCCCGCCTTACAAAGCCGCGGTGGATGCCGGAGTGGGAAGTGTCATGACCTCTTTCAACGAAATCGATGGTATTCCGGCAACGGGTAACAAATGGCTGCTGACGGACCTTTTACGCAACGAATGGAAGTTCAAAGGACTTGTCGTTTCTGATTATACTTCGTTGAGTGAAATGACTGCGCACGGCATGGGCGATCTCCAAACCGTTTCGGCTCTGGCGATGAATGCCGGACTGGACATGGATATGGTGGCTGAAGGATACCTGACCACCTTAAAACAATCCCTAAAAAAAGGTCGTGTAACAGAGAAACAAGTTGATCAGGCGTGCCGCAGGGTGTTGGAAGCAAAATACAAGCTTGGACTTTTCACCGATCCTTATCGCCGGATGAATGCAGAACGCGCGTCTGCAGAAATTCTCTCGGCAACAAATCGCAACGCAGCGAGAGAAACGGCTGAACACAGTTTTGTATTGCTAAAGAATGGAGAACAGGTGCTCCCGCTGAAAAAATCAGGAACCATTGCGCTGATCGGTCCGCTGGCCAGCAACCACCGCAACATGCTGGGCACCTGGAGCGTTGCAGGGGACCCGTCAAAATCTGTTTCTGTACTGGAAGGAATAAAGAATGTTGCAGGCACAAGCGTTAATATATTGTATGCCAAAGGAGCAAATATCTCAGACGATAGCGTTCTGGTTGCCCACACCAATGTATTTGGACCGGAGATCGAACCCGAAACGCGCAAGCCTGAAGACATGCTGAATGAAGCGGTAGCAGCTGCAGAAAAATCAGATGTAGTAGTGGCCGTACTCGGTGAAGCCGCAGACATGACCGGTGAGTCGTCCAGCCGTGCGGATATCTCAATACCCGAAAGTCAGGAAACCCTGCTGAAAGCCCTGGTGAAAACCGGAAAGCCTGTTGTGCTGGTGCTTTTCAACGGAAGGCCACTGACGCTTGAATGGGAAAATCAGCACGTGAATGCTATTCTCGACGCCTGGTTTGGCGGAACGGAAGCCGGCAATGCCATCGCCGATGTATTGTTTGGCGATTACAACCCATCCGGAAAATTATCTATGTCGTTCCCGGTAAGCGTAGGACAGATCCCTGTGTATTACAACGCAAAAAATACCGGTCGTCCTTACGATGGAAAAGGAAGTCCCAAATTCAAGTCCGACTATCTGGACATTCCCAATGATCCCCTCTATCCCTTTGGATACGGCCTTAGCTACACCCATTTTTCCTATAGCGGGCTGGTTCCGGACCACACACAGATTTCCCCCAGGCACCCCATACAGGTCAAGCTAACGGTGAGCAACACCGGAAATTATGATGGAGAAGAAACCGTACAGTTATACATACGCGATATGGTGGCCAGTGTTACCCAGCCCGTGAAGGAGCTGAAAAAATTTCAGAAAGTCTGGCTGAAAAAAGGAGAAAGCAAGGAAGTTGTTTTTACTTTGAATACAGACGACCTGAAGTTCGTCAACAGCCAGCTGCACTGGGTTTACGAGCCCGGAGCGTTTAAGGTTTTTGTGGGTGGGAATTCGAGGGATGTTTTGGAGATTACTCTTAACGGTATACGCTAATTTCGTTGATGGAACTATCAACCATCAACAAACCCCAAGGAATGGATAAAATCAAAAACATCATCTTCGATCTCGGCGGCGTCATCATGGACATCGACGTGAGGAAAACCCAAAAAGCTTTCACGGAGATGGGCGTAAAAAACATAAACGATTATTTCGGTCATGGTTTCGCGGCCTCTTTCTTCAAAGACCATGAGGCCGGAAAGATCAGCGATGCAGCTTTTATACAAAAAATAAAAGAAGAGATCCGGCTGGATGTGTCCGATGAATTGGTGACTGAGGCCTGGAATGCATTGTTGCTGCATTTCCCTCCTGAACGGATTGCCCTGCTGGATGAGATAAAGAAAAAATACCGTATCTTTCTTTTCAGTAACACGAATGCCATCCACCATAAAAGGTTCATGCAAATTTACCGCGGTGCTTTCCCGGGCCGGGGATTGGATGACCATTTTGAAAAAGCTTATTACTCCCATACACTCGGACACCGCAAACCCGATAAAACCGGATTCGAAATCATCGTCCGGGAAAACCAGCTTGATCCGGCAGAGACACTTTTCGTGGATGACGGGTATATTAATGTGGAGGGCGCAATCCGGGCCGGCCTGCAAGGCTTGTATTTACCCCCGGCGATGAGCATAAACGATATCCACTGGTAACCGCTTCCTGCCAGGTGGGCTATGAACCGATGGGGTTGTTATTTAACTATTTAACTTCCTCAAAATCAATATATTCTCCAACTTTCGAGGTATCAGGATGAGAAGTATCCCTATGGGGATTCCCGGAAGCATCTCGCGTGGCCCCTTCCGGACTCCCCGGCGGCTTTCCACCGGCCTGGCCATTCATCTGATTGAACTGCTGACGGACGTGGCGGGTGGTCCGGAAAACAGGGATCAGGAATCCTGTAACAAAGCGATACAGGAGGTAAAAAAGAATGGCTAAAAAAAGTACATTCATGGAGCGGCAAAATTAAGGCAGAAGACCCAAAAAGCCTGTTAAAAAGGCAACTACAATTTAAAACAGCATTTTTGGAAAGAATAAATTAAATCCGTTAAATTTGCATCCGGAAAAGTGATACAACAGGAAGGGAACGCAATCGTTCCCTTCTTTATTTCGTATGCATAATGAAACGCTGACGGAGACGGTTAAATCTATGGTGGCGGAAATACTGGCTGCTGACCCGGCCTATTTCCTGGTGGAGATCAGGGTAAAACCCATCCAGAATCTGAAAATTTTTTTAGACGGGGATCTGGGGATTACCATCGAAAAATGTGTTCAGGTGAACCGGGCTTTGTATAAGAAAATAGAAGAAACCGGGCTGTTTCCCGCGGGTGATTTTTCGCTCGAAGTTTCTTCCGCCGGTTTGGATGAGCCGCTCAAGTCGTTCCGGCAGTACAAAAAGAATATGGGTCGTCCGGTTGAAATCATACTTCAGGATGGCAGCCGGAAAGAAGGAAAGCTGAAGGAGGTAAATGAAGAGGGGGTTGTGCTGGAAGAATCTTCCGGTAAAGCTTCTCCGGGAAAAGCCGTCGCCAAAAAACAGGAACTGAGTAATCATATCTATTTATTCAACAATATAAAATCAACAAAAGTCCAGGTAGTTTTTTAACTGGATATAAAAAGATCCGTTATGGCAAGTATCAATCTGATCGAAGCTTTCCAGGATTTCAAGGAGGCCGAAAATATTGACCGCCCTACCATGATGAAGGTGGTGGAAGACGTTTTCAAAACCCTGCTCCGTAAAAAATACGGCAGTGATGAAAATTTTGACGTAATTGTGAATGCCGAAAAAGGCGACCTTGAAATCATGCGGAGGCGGACGATTGTGGAGAATGGCGCGGTGGAAGATCCCCTTGCCCAGATCGCTTACAATGATGCGGTTAAAATAGAACCGGATTACGAAGTGGGAGAGGATTTGTATGAGGAAATAGAGATCCTCGATTTTGGCCGCCGGGCCATCTTAGCTGCCAAACAAACCCTGGCCAGCCGTATTGGCGATCTGAAAAAAAATGTTCTGGTAAAGAAATACGGCGAGCGTATCGGTGAGATCATCAGTGCTGAAGTGTACCAGGTTTGGAAAAAAGAGATCCTCCTGCTGGACGAAGAAGGCAACGAACTCATTCTTCCAAAATCCGAGCAGATACCGCAGGACTATTTTAAAAAAGGGGAGAGCATACGTTCCGTGGTGAAGAAAGTAGATATGAAGAATAATTCCCCGGTGATCATTCTTTCCAGAACCAGCCCCTCTTTTCTATCCAAGCTGCTGGAAATAGAAGTACCGGAAATTTTTGACGGGCTGATCGTAATTAAGAAAATCGTTCGCGAGCCGGGTGAAAGAGCTAAAGTGGCCGTAGAATCCTATGATGACCGGATCGATCCCGTGGGCGCCTGCGTGGGCATGAAGGGAAGCCGGATCCATGGCATCGTACGGGAATTGAAGAATGAGAACATTGATGTGATTAACTGGACCAATAATATCCAGCTTCTGCTTCAGCGTTCACTCACCCCTTCGAAAATAACAAGTATGGACATAGACAGCGAAAAGCTGCACGCAAATGTCTATTTAAAACCCGATCAGGTTTCCCTGGCCATCGGCAGAAAAGGCGTGAATATTAAACTGGCCCAGGAACTTACGGGGTATTCCATAGATGTGTTCCGCGATAATGAAGGAGAAACCACGGAATTCGATATCGACCTCGATGAATTCAGCGATGAAATTGAAACCTGGGTTATTGATGAACTGAAACGCATAGGATGTGATACTGCGCACAGCGTGCTGGATCTGACCGTGGAGGAGCTGGAACGGAGAACTGATCTGGAAAAGGAAACCATTGAAGAAGTGCGCCGGGTACTGAAAGAAGAATTCGAAAAAGAATAACCTGTACATCATGGCTATATGATTATGGGTTTTCATTATAAAATATTTATCACCGCATGACCACGGTCCATGAACGGACCGGCTGTTCATGGATTAATTTAATATGGCAGAAACGACAACACCCAGGTTAATGGCAGCCGCCAAGGAATTCAATATCGGCAGGGATACGCTGATTGATTTTCTTGCAGGTAAGGGATTTAGTAAAGACGATCTGAAACCAACGGCCAAGCTGACGGAAGACATGTATCATTCCCTTCAGCAGGAGTTTCAGGGAGATAAGGTGGCCAAGATCAAGAGCAATCAGATTGATCTTCCCAAAGGCAGCGTGGAAGCCAAAAGGAAGAAAGAGGATGAGGCCGTTCTTTTCCGGAAAGACCCCAAAAAGACGGTGGTGAAAGAAGAACCCGCTGCTCCGGTGGTGGAAGAACCGAAAGTCGTAAAGGCGGAAGAGCCTAAAAAGCCGAAAGCGGAAGAACCTAAAAAAGAACCTGAGATCACGAAAATTGAGATTCCGGATATTGAAGGCCCGAAGATAATAGACAAGATTGACCTCTCCAGCATAGATTCCTCTACCAGACCTAAAAAAACATCGAAGAAAAAAACGACAGAGCCGCCTGTCCCCAAAGAAGAATCTGCTCCGGCAGAAGAGCAGAACCCGGTGGTGGAACCCGTTGCAGAAGTCGAAACCGGGAAGACCGATGAAACAGGCACAATAGAAAATATCCGCGCGGAAAAGATTGAAGGTCCGCGCATCCTGGGTAAAATTGAACTGCCCGTAGAAACAGAGAAGCCCAGACAGATTGACGAGAAAAGAAAAAGAAAAAGGATTCCGATTGAAAAGAGGGATACGGGCCGGCCTGCCGCCAGCCCCGGAACTCCGGTACAACGGGAGGCCAGACCTGGCGCCGCCGGACGGCCTATATTACGCCGTGACCTGAGGGGTCCCGGCACCGGAAACAGAAGTAATGCGACGCCCCGCGAACAAAAAGAAATTGATAAAAAAGAAATTCAGGAAAAGATCCGGGAAACGCAGGCCAAGCTTGCAGGTACCGGAGGGCGCGGAAAAAGCCTGAAAGCCAAATACCGCAGGGCAAGACGGGAAGAAAATGCCGAGCATGCCGGTGCGGAAATACCGGAAGACAACAAACTGCAGGTAACCGAATTTGTAAGTGTAAGTGAACTGGCCAACCTGATCGACGTGAGTTATGCTGACATCATTGGCAAGTGTATGAGCCTGGGCATGATGGTATCCATCAATCAGCGGCTGGAGGCCGACGTAATTGAACTGGTAGCCGGCGAATTCGGATATAAAGTGGAATTTATCGGTATTGACGACGCCCTGGAATTGGAAGAAGATGAAATTGAAGATCTTCCGGAGGAACTCCTGCCCAGATCTCCTGTTGTAACCATCATGGGCCACGTGGATCATGGTAAAACTTCCCTGCTGGATCATATCCGCGCCGCCAATGTGGTGGCAGGTGAAGCCGGAGGTATTACCCAGCATATCGGCGCTTACCAGGTGACGACGGCAAACAGTAAAAAAATCACATTCCTTGATACTCCGGGTCATGAAGCTTTTACAGCCATGCGTGCCCGTGGTGCCAAGGCGGCCGACATTGCCGTGATCGTGATCGCGGCGGATGACGCCATCATGCCGCAGACAAAAGAAGCCATCTCGCATGCACAGGCTGCAGGGCTTCCCATGGTATTTGCCATCAATAAAATTGATAAAGACGGAGCCAATCCGGAAAAGATAAAAGAACAGCTGGCGGGTATGAATCTCCTGGTGGAAGACTGGGGTGGAAAATACCAGAGCCAGGAAATATCAGCCAAAAAAGGATTGAATATTGATCTTCTCCTCGAAAAAATATTGCTGGAAGCCGAAATTCTTGACCTGAAATCCAATCCCGACAGGGAAGCTTCCGGAACCATCATTGAAGCATCCCTCGATAAAGGCCGTGGTTACGTGGCTACGGTGCTGGTTCAGGGCGGAACCCTGGCAAATGGCGACCTGGTCGTTTCCGGCCAGTATTATGGCCGGGTGAAGGCCATGTTCAATGAGCGAAATAAAAAAGTGGAAGATGCTCCCCCTTCTTCTCCCGTACTCATCCTGGGATTGAATGGTGCGCCGCAGGCGGGTGAAAAGTTCCGGGTATATGAAGAGGAAGCAGAAGCCAAGGAGGTGGCCAATAAACGCGCGCAGTTGCTTCGTGAGCAGGGTATCCGTACCAAGAAGCATATTACCCTGGATGAAATCGGCCGGCGCCTCGCACTCGGTAACTTTAAGGAACTCAACCTCATCATTAAAGGTGATGTGGATGGTTCCGTAGAAGCCCTGAGTGATTCGCTTCAGAAACTATCTACAGAAGAAATTGCGGTCCGCGTGGTACACAAGGCCGTTGGGGCCATTACGGAAAGCGATGTGCTGCTGGCAACTGCATCAGATGCGGTCGTGGTCGGCTTTAACGTGCGGGCTTCCATGCAGGCCGGTAAGCTGGCAGAGAATGAAGGCGTGCAGATTAAAACCTACTCCATCATTTATAATGCCATCGAAGAAGTGAAGAGTGCGATGGAAGGGATGCTCGAACCCAAGATTCAGGAAAAAGTGGTTGCCAATGTGGAGATCCGGAACGTATTCAAATTTGATAAGGCAACCGTTGCGGGCTGTTATGTATTGGACGGCAAGATCTACCGGAATTCCAAGATCAGACTGGTTCGCGATGGCATCGTGATCTATCCTATTGGCGAAGGCGCCACGGCTGAATTGGCTTCCCTGAAACGCTTCAAGGATGACGCCAAGGAAGTGCCTTCCGGTATGGAATGCGGACTGACCATAAAAAATTACAGCGATGTCCATGTGGGTGATATCGTTGAAGCATACGAAGAAGAAGAAGTAAAAAGAACGCTTTAGAAGAGGTTGACCGATGACGGTTGACAGTTGACGGACTTTTATGTGCGCATTCACAACTGGAGCCGGTCAACCGTCAACTGTCAACCGTCAACTGAATTTTAAGCACCAGCAATATTTTGTTAAATCCCCCTGGGTGGCTTTTAACATCTTCCAACAGGCGTATTTTTGAACGTCTTAGCTCCCGTTTATGAAAAATATATTACTAACCGGCATTACGATACTCCTGGCATTTGTTGGCTTTAGCCAGCAAAGAGTGGTGGCAGACAAGATCATTGGTATCGTTGGAGACAAGATCGTGCTGAAATCGGAGATCTTTATAGCCAATGAAGATATCAAAAGACAGGGGGGGCAGGAGCAAAGTGATTGCGCCCTACTCGATGGTATGCTTACCCAAAAGGCGCTGGTGCTGCAGGCTCAAAAGGATTCCATCCCGGTAACCGATGAAGAGGTGGAAGCGGAAATAGACCAGCGCATCCGTTATTTTGTACAACAATACGGAAGCAAGGAAGCCCTGGAACAGATTTCCGGCAGATCCATTTATCAGATGCGGGAAGATTTTCGTCAGCCCATCAAGGAACAAAGGATGGCGGCCGGTATGCGCAGCAAAATTGTAGATGGTATTAAAATCACGCCCACCGAAGTCAGGGAATATTTCGATAAAATTCCCAAGGACAGCCTGTTGTTTTTTGATTCAAAAATGCAGATCGGCCAAATCGTCGTTTACCCGAAAGCCAGCCGGGATATTGAACTGCTCGCCATTGAGGAACTGAACGGCTATAAGAAACAGGTGGAAGACGGAAGCAGGAAATTTGAAACGCTTGAAAGCCTGTATTCCGATGATCCGGGAACCAAAAACAATGGAGGTACCTATTCGCTGAATAAAAATGATAAACAATGGGATCCTGTGTTCCTGTCCAATGCATTCCGCTTAAAGGAGGGACAGATTTCCCCGGTAATAAAATCGAAGTTCGGTTATCACATCATCCAGATGGTGAGTCGCTCAGGTGATGATGCCATCATCCGTCATATTCTCCGTATTCCCCAGATAACCGAAACAGAATCCAATGAGGCTATTGCCCATCTGGACTCCATCCGGAATAAACTCGAAGCGGGAACCCTCAGTTTTGGAGAAGCGGTTGCCAGATACAGCGAAGATGATATGGCGAAATATACGGCAGGAATGATCCTGGCCCCGGATGGCTCAAACTATTTGGAATTTGATAATCTGGATAAGGGTATGGTTCTCCTGTTAAAAAACGCAAATCTGAAACCCGGTCAGTACTCCAAACCCACGCTATATACCGACGAGAGGGGCAAAAAAGCCGTTCGCATTGTTTACCTGCTGTCCAAAACGGAGCCCCACAAAGAGAATTTCAGGGATGACTATAACTTTATAGCCCAGCGGGCGCTGGAAGAAAAGAAAAATAACGCCCTCCAAAAGTGGTTCCAGGCCAGGATCAGCACCTATTACATCATGATTGACAAGGACTATCAGCATTGCCCCAACCTGGCTAAATGGGAAACCCGGCAATTCGCAACTGCCAATTAATATAAGTGTAAACACCTAGTACCTTCAAAATACAGGTCTTCCTGCTATATTTTCATCCCACTTATAAGTATATTACAAATATATATAAAGCCCTGAACACGCGTTTTATTCGTAAAATCACCCTATTTAACCCAATTATTAATACCCCGCGAATATGATAAGTATTTTAATAGCGGATGATCACAAACTGATTAGAGAAACCTGGACGTACATCCTTAATAACGACGTAAGGTTCAAAGTGGTAGCATCTTGTGAAAATGCGGAGGATGCCATCAAGCTAACCCGGCAAAAACATCCGGACGTAATCCTGATGGATATCAATATGACTCCTTTCTCAGGAATGGAAGCCACCCGGAGGATACGGGAAGTATGGCCGCAATCCAGGATTATTGGCGTTACCATGCATTCCCAGCCATCTTATGCCAGAAAAATGCTGCAGATCGGGGCCAGCGGATATGTGACCAAAAACTCTTCCCGGGAAGAAATGATGGAGGCCATCGTGAAGGTTCACGAAGGAAATAAATACATCTGCAGTGAAATCAAGGATATTATGTCGGATCAGGCGGAGCGGAAACCCATGGCTTTAGCCGCAATTAACTCGGTAACAGAACGGGAGATGGAAATCATTAATCTGATTAAAAAGGGTCATTCTTCCAAAGAAATATCCAATGCCCTGCAAATATCGCTGAAAACGGTGGAAGTACACCGCCATAATATCCTCAAGAAGCTGAAACTCAAGAACTCGGCTTCCCTGGTGAACTTTATGAATACCCGGTCAACCTATATCTGAAACCTCCGCTTTCCGCTTTCTGTTAATTGAATTACCTTTGCGCTTCATTTTCTTCTATGAGCGACGAACCGTAAGCTCCGTCGCACCATTAAAAAGATAAAATTGAGCGACGAAATTAAACATGAATGCGGAATGGCATTCATCCGGCTTCGCAAACCTTTCTCTTATTATCTCCAAAAATATGGTACGGCATTGTATGGCTTAAACAAGCTTTACCTGCTCATGGAAAAGCAGCATAACCGCGGTCAGGATGGGGCTGGCGTAGCTTCAGTAAAGCTTGATGTAGAGCCCGGTTATCCGTTCCTTCACCGGTTAAGAAGTAATAACAATCAGCCCATTTCAGATATCTTTTCGAAAATTCACACGGAGGTGAGTGACCTCGAAAAATACCAACCCGATATTACGCGTCATCCCGGACTGTTAAAAGGCCATATTTCCATGATGGGAGAATTGCTCCTGGGTCATCTCCGCTACGGAACCCAGGGAAGAAACAATGTGGAATTCTGTCACCCATTTATTAAAAGAAATACGCTGCCGGCGCGCAATCTTGCACTCGCGGGCAATTTCAATCTGGTAAATACTGATGAATTGTTCGCGCTGATCAACATCGAACCAGGTGAGTTTCAGAAGCAGAGCGATCTTGCCGCGATGATGGAAGTTATTCACCATTTCATTGTGCAGGCTGATGAGGAGTCGCCGGCGCAACTGGATGTAAAGAAAGTGCTTCAGAAAGCGCTTCCTTTATTTGACGGGGGTTTTACGGTAGGCGGTTTGATCGGAAATGGAGATGGATTTGTTTTTCGTGATGGTCACGGAATCCGTCCTGCTTATTATTATGTTAGTGACGACGTTATTGTGGCGGCTTCAGAGCGTTCCGCTATACGGACCGTTTTTAATGTGGGCGAAAATGAGGTTCTTGAACTCATGCCGGGCAACGCATTAATCGTAAAATCAAATGGGAAATATTCCATAGATCAGATACTGGCGCCGCGGGAACGCAGGGCCTGCAGTTTTGAGCGCATCTATTTTTCGCGTGGAAGTGACGAAAAGATATACAGGGAAAGGATTGCCCTTGGTTATAACCTCAGCGAACAGATACTAACCGCTATCAACCAGGATTTAAAGAATAGTATTTTCTCCTTTATTCCGAATACCGCGGAAGTAGCCTTTTACGGCCTGTGGAAAGGACTGGACGACTATTTGAAAAAAGTCATGATCCAGCGCATTCTCTCCTGGGGAAATGAAGTTACGGAAGAGAAACTTTCCCAGATGATCAACCGGAAAATCCGGATTGAGAAAATTGCGATCAAGGATGTCAAGATGCGCACTTTCATTACCTCAGATGTAAGCCGCAACGAAATGGTGCAGCACGTTTACGACATTACCTATGGTACCGTGCAAAAAGGTTTGGATACGCTGGTGGTAATTGATGATTCCATTGTAAGAGGCACAACACTCCGGGAAAGCATCGTAAGAATGCTGGCCAGGCTGGAGCCTAAAAAAATAATTATTGTATCTTCTGCGCCCCAGATCCGGTATCCGGATTGTTATGGCATAGACATGAGTAAACTGAAAGATTTCATCGCCTTCCGTGCAGCCATTGAACTCATGAAAGAAAGAGGAAAAGAAAAATGCCTCACGGAACTGTATGAGCACTGTAAAGAACTCGAACGATTAGGTCAGTTGCATACCGAAAATATCGTTCGGCAGGTATATAAACCATTTACCACACAGGAGATATCAGACAAGATTGCGCAACTGATCACACCCCCGGAAATTCAGACTCCCGTTCAGGTCATCTATCAGACCATTGAATCACTTCACGAAGCCTGTCCCACCAATACCGGCGACTGGTATTTTACTGGCAACTACCCCACGCCTGGTGGTAATCGTGTGGTGAATAAAGCCTTCATCAATTATATCGAAGGAAAGAACGTCAGGGGATACTAGGGTGGATAGTATATGGTGGATAGTGGATAGACGACCCTGTTTGGCATTTACCTTCCTGCGTGTATGCATTAATCTCCCTTACTTTTAATACCCCTATATTCCGGCAATTCATGTCAGGCCCCTATTGCCCTCAGTCAGGGAGCCGGATCCTTCATGTTCATCCATACACTATAAAACCATATACCATCCACAAAAAAAGGCTCCGCAAAATGCAGAGCCTTTAAAATTGATTCGTATGAAATTATTATCCTTTTCTTTCCAGCAGATTGAAGAACTGATCCAGTAACGGAAGGATCACGATTCTTGTACGGCGGTTGGCAGCCCGACCCGCTTTAGTGTCATTGGTGGTAACCGGAACATATTCGCCACGACCTGCAGCAATCATTTTTGCAGGAGGAATATTGTATTTATGTTGCAGGATATGCACTACGGAAACAGCGCGTTGAACGCTCAGATCCCAGTTGTCCATTCCTTTTCCTTTATAAGGAACATTGTCAGTATGGCCTTCAACCATAAATTCGATATCGGGTTGATTCTTCAACACATTAGCTACTTTACCCAGCACAGTTTTGGCGCGGCTGGAAACAGTTGAACTCCCTGTTTTGAAAAGTAATTTGTCGGAGATGTCAATGAACACAACACCCTTGTCAATTTTAATATTTACATCGGAATCGGAAACGTCGGCCATAGCCCCTTTCAGATTCATCACAAGCGCCATATTCAGGGAATCCTTGCGGGCCATAGCCGTTTGAAGATCCCGGATATAAGCATCCTTAGCACCGATATTCTCCAGCGATTTTCTGATGCTTTCAGCCTGAGCACTGGAAATCACCGAAAGATCTTCCATTTGTTTCAATGCCTGTGTATTATTGTCCTTCAGGAAAGCAACCTGCTTGTTCAGGTCATCAACCTGTCCCTGAAGCGTATTTTTTTGGCTTGTCAGGTCTGCTGTCTGGGTATTACAATTCTTCAGGTCTCCCTGGAGCTTTGCGTATTCAGCGCTTAAGGAATCAAAACGGGCTTGCGCAGCAGCCTGGGCAGCTTTGAATTTTTTGGTGCTCACGCAGGAAAAGAGCAGCAATGAGGAAAACGCGAAAAGTAGAATTTGCCTAAACTTCATAAGAATCATTTTTAATTGAGAGTTAATGAATAGATCTATACGCCTTAGAAAAATATATTATCGCAATAGCAATTGTTGTACCAATCCGCTACCAGTGCGAACTTTATTCAACAATATTACATTTTCATGGATAACTAGTCTGATAACATAAGGTAAGGCTGGTATTTAACAGGGGGTAGGTTTTGCGTGAATTCTCCGCGAATATATATCAAAAATGAAAAACCCAGCGCATTCCGTCAACGAAATTTTTATTTAAGCCTGTTAAATGAAGTTTCGAAATGGTTTAGCTTTAGTTTGCAAACTCCATTTTAATGCCAAATTCCATTCTGCGGACAGCCTTGATCGTTTGCGTATTTTCCTCATGCAAACTCATGAATACACAGCATTCGATGCAGGATAACAAGCAATTATCTATTGTCTTTAACAATTATTACGAAGACAGATGTAGAATAATTCCCATCGAAGCTACCCAGAATGGGAATAATCGGTACAATGATGTGCTTCCGATAGAATTTACCGATGACTATCTGGACACGCTGCGACTTTTTTACTCCAATTACCTGAATAGAATCAGGCAATTTAACCGCGATATGCTGAGCGAAAACGATCAGATCAGCTATGATATTTTTGAAAGAGAAATGGAAATCAGCCTGGAAGGGGTCGACCTCCGTTTCTCTGTCAATACCGTTATCATGCCCAATCTCCAATACATGCCTTTTAACCAATTTGAGGGCATACCCCTGCTTCTGGGGCAGATGGGCAGTGGCACCGGTATTCAGCCATTTAAAACGGTTACGGATTATGATCACTGGATACGTCGTGCAAGTGCATTTGCGGCCTGGACAGACAGTGCTATTGTCTATTTCAGAAAAGGCATTGCAAATGGATATCTGCTCCCCAGGTGCCTTGTGATCAAAATGATTCCGCAGATGGAAGCTATGGTAACCAGTGATGTTACAAAAAGCCTTTTTTACGGACCTGCAAATCTTATACCCGCTTCGTTCAGCGCTCCGGATAAAGCAAGGGTGACCGGGGATCTGGTAAAGCTCATACGGGATATCCTGTCCCCTGCTTACAAAAGACTGGCTGATTTCCTGCAAAATGAATACCTACCCAAATCCCGTAGCAGCATTGGATTTGATGATCTTCCGAACGGGAATACTTTGTACAACTACCTGATCCGGTATTGGACAACGACCAATAAAACGCCGGAAGAAATTTATCAAACGGGTTTATCCGAAGTGAAACGTATTCGGGGAGAAATGGAATTGACAAAAGCAAAAACGGGTTTCCCTGACAATCTTGATTCTTTTTTTACTTACATGAGAACCAATCCGCGTTTTATGCCATTTAAGACACCGGACGAAGTATTGGGTGCTTTCAGGAAAATTCAGCGGACGATTGACCCTAACCTGAAGAATCTTTTCGGACATACTCCTAAAATGGATTTTGAGATCCGCCAGACGGAGGCTTTCCGGGCTGCCAGCGCCAGTGCGGAATACTATCCGGGCGATCCTCACGGATCACGCCCGGGAATATTCTATGTGCCGATACCGGATGCCACTAAATTCAATACTACTTCCGGTATGGAATCGCTTTTTCTGCACGAGGCCATTCCAGGACATCATTATCAGATCTCTTTGCAGATGGAAGACACGCTCCTGCCCGATTTCAGGAGATTTGCATGGTACGGCGCTTACGGCGAAGGCTGGGCGCTCTATTGTGAATCCCTGGGCAGGGAATTGGGATTATATACGGATCCTTATCAGTACATGGGCGCTCTGAGGGATGAGATTGAACGGGCCATTCGCCTGGTTGTTGATGTAGCCATGCACCAGAAAAAAATGACCCGTGAACAGGCGATCAAATACATGACGGACAATGAGGCCATCACCGAAGAGGATGCCACTGCGGCGATAGAAAGATACATCGCGATTCCGGCCCAGGCGCTGAGTTATAAAACAGGGGCCATGAAAATCCGCGAACTGAGAAACCGGTACGCCTATGAAATGGGACCCTATTTTAATCTTTCAGCATTTCATGATGAAGTGCTGAAAGACGGATGCATGCCCCTCGATATATTCGAAAGAAAAATGGACGCCTGGGAAATGCATCAGTAAACCCTGAGTTTCCCGTTCTCATAGATCGGAAGTACATTGGCCAGATCCTGCTCCATACAATACCGGATATCTTTTTCAAGCCCGTAATCCATCAGCCGGTCATAATGCGAAGCATGATTTGATTTCATAAATCCAAACAAATCATGACTGGCCTTCTTATACAGCGTTTCAGCAATATGAGATGAATCGCAGGGAATGGAGAAATGATCTTTGACCCGCTCAATCAGCGCACCGGCAAATAATAAATCTTCAATATTCACCCGGTCCTTCCACGCCGCACAGGCCAGGATAATATCATTCTTTTGATTGATCAGGTAGTTACTCACCGCGCTGAGATTAGAGAAGGAGCCGGTGATGATCTCACGTGCACCCTTTTCCAGCCCCATATGCAGAAGACGCGTGCCGTTTGTGGTGGTCAGCACCAGAATCTTATTTTCAATAAAAGGCCGGGCATATTCAAAAGGGGAATTCCCATGAAGCAGTCCTTCGGCAATTTTCCCGTCTCGTTCACCAGCTGTAACGCAGCTGATCTGCCTGCCCAGTTCTATGCACTTGGCTACACTGTCCACCGGAATAATATATCTGGCGCCATTGAATAAGGCCGTTGCGATGGTGGAGGTTGCCCGCAACACATCAATAATAACGACGGTGGCCTGGGCAACATCATATAAATGAAGGAGAGCCGGGGACGCACAGGTATGCAATAAAGGTTTTGAATCATGCATAAAAAAAATAATTTCCTGTGAATGAACAGAATCCCTCAGGCGGCTTCCTGAGGTCGGCGATTGTTCAGATCAGGATAAGAACGGAAGTTTAACTACCAGAGCCTGCAATAGTTTATCCCTTACTTTAATATGAATCCTGGAACCCAAAGGGGAGAACGCCTGGTCAACATATCCCAGTCCGATGGCTTTACCCAGGGACGGGGATTGGGTTCCGGAAGTCACTTCTCCGATAACTGTTCCGGAAGAATCCGTAATCTCATATCCGTGCCGGGGAATTCCTCGATCCAGCATTTCAAAACCAACCAGCCTTCTCTTTAACCCCTCCTTTTTTTGTTGTTCAATCACCGGACGGCCAACAAAATCCTTGCTGAACTTGGTGATCCATCCTAAACCGGCAGACAAGGGAGAACTGTGATCATCTATATCATTGCCATATAAGCAATAGCCCATTTCGAGCCTCAGCGTGTCTCTTGCTCCCAAACCGGCGGGTTTGAGCCCTTGCGATGAACCGGCTTCAAAAATAGCACCCCATATTTTATCGGCAGATCCTTCCTTGTCTTCAAAATATATTTCGACGCCGCCGGCTCCGGTATAACCGGTGGCACTAACCAATACATTATCAATACCTGCAAACTTTCCTTTCACAAAATGATAATAAGGCAGGTTCAGGATATCCATCTCCGTTAGTGGTTGCAATATTTTCGTTGCATTCGGTCCCTGAATGGCGAGCAGGCAGGTTCTGTCGGAAATATCCTCCATGGCCACCCCCCGGGTATTATAGCTGCTGATCCAATCCCAGTCTTTCTGAATATTGGATGCATTCACCACAAGCATATACAGTGCATTTTCTTTTATGCAGTAAACCAGGAGATCATCCACTATGCCTCCGGATATATTAGGAAGGCAACTATATTGGGCCTTTCCATCGGTCAGTTTTGACGCATCGTTGGAAGTGACGCGCTGAATGAGATCCAGCGCCTGCGGGCCCTTCAGTAAAAACTCACCCATATGACTCACGTCAAACAGGCCGGCATTGGAGCGCACGGCCAGATGTTCGTCATTAATGCCGGTATAACTCACCGGCATCAGATAACCGGCAAATTCTGTCATTTTCGCACCAAGATCCAGATGTTTTTGCGTAAAGGCTGTATTTTTCATCTAAGGCAGATAAAGTTTTGCGGGATTTAAGGGCGAAAATAAGCATTTAACATTGATGATTGTTAGTTGATGGTTGATGGCCTTCTGGTGCGAATCCGCATCAAAAGGCCATCAACCATCAACTATCAACCATCAACCCTTTTCAGCTCCATCCCGTAAACAAAATCAGCGGAGAAAAGTTTTCACAATCCTTGCTGCATTCTGCAGAAACTACCTTGTTAGCCTTTTTTACTTCTTTTTTGTGATACCGGTACCCATCTTTGGGGGCATTCTCTTTTTGATCATCGTTGCCAGGTTGATCTTCATCCTGGTTTTTAGGATCCTCCTGCCGCATACTGCCTGAACTTCTTTCCAGGCCGTGATCGGTCATGGTATAATCCACGTCACTCTCCAGGGAATTATTATTATTCTCAAAGTTATCGTCCCAATTGAAATCAACGCCATGGTGACGCCAGTTGCGGTTGAAATCGAACCAGTGAAAATCTTCCAGACTTCTGTCCATTCTGATCTTTTTTCCTATGGGCAGTTCAATCACAATCATTACCTGCTGATTCCGGAATTGCTGTTTGGGCCTGATGGAGAACCCGGAAGGCAGATAAAGTGAGCTGTCTCTTTGCTCTACATTAAAGTCAATCTGGGAGGCCAGGCTCCGCGCAGCAGCTACAGTATTTCCCCGGCTTAGTTTTTCCTGGCGCATATGCCAGCTGCTGTCAGCGCTTTTCACTACATCAACGCGAACGGTATTCAGCACCAGGCTATCCTCGGTAACCTCAAAAAAAGGTGAATTGTGCTGCCAGTTAATGTCCATCCAGTCAGATTCGTAAACAACCGGCTTTATATCGTTCATTTTTACGATGAGCTTGCCATTCGCCGGGGCAGAAATCTTTATCTCTTCGCTCACGCCTGCACGCGTTCTGAAATCACCTGAAACAGAGGCAATGAGTGACAACATACAGATCAGGCCGATGATCCAAAGACTGCCAAAAATATAACCCAGGTAATTACTGCCTTTGCGCGCGCCGATGATGCGGCGGATCAGCCAGGTGAGCAGACCAACGACCGGTAAAATGAGGAAGAGCAGAACGGCTCCCCAGGCCAGAATATTCTGCCAGAATCCGCCAATGATAAAGTTTTTCAGGGGGAGCACACCGGCACCGGTGAAGATCAACCCGATCAGGGCCATGACCAGGGCAAAGGTGAATATGACCGCGATAAAAAGAAAGAATGCTTTAAATAAAACGCCTATCGCATGCCCGATGCCACGGCGCGGGGACCGGCCGGAAGACATGTTCCTGCTAAAATCTGCGGATTTATTCCTGATCTGCGTACCGAATTGCTGTGCCTGCTTTTTCATTTCATCACCTACCTGGCTGGCCTTTTGTTTGAAACCTTCCAGATCTCCTTTAATGGTATTCTTGATGGATTCAAGATCTATTTTCTCACCACGCATTTCCAGCTTTTCCGACGCGGTATTGGCTTCCGGTAATACAATCCAAAGAATGATATAGGTAACAAATAAGGTTCCGCCAAAGCCTCCCGTAAAAAATACGGGCCCGTTATCAAGATCAAACCATACGTGACGGAAAATAGAGGTCAGAAATCCGATGATCAGCGGAAGAGCAAAAATCAACCGGGGAATCCAGATTTCAATATTAAAATAAGCAGCGAGTCCGCTGGCCACACCGCCAATGACCCGTTGATCCGGGTTCCTGTATAATCTTTTCTTGATTTCGGTCACCATGGATTTAGGCGGAAGTACCAGCCAAAGAATGATGTATAAAAGCAGGGCCGTCCCAAAACTTGCGAAAATGAGCAGGGCATATATAATACGCATCACAGAGGAGTCGATGCGCAAATAAGCTGCAAGTCCCCCGCAAACACCTCCCAGCATTTTGTCGTTCTCTGAACGGTACAAACTGCGGTGCGGTTCCTCTGCTTTTGCCTCGGTATAAGTACCGGCGCCGGCTGTATTTGAAGTTGTTCCGGTTGACCTGCCGCTTTCCTCATCATCGAAATCTTCAGGCCGGCCCATATTGGTGATCGTGGCATTCACGTCATCATCCGTAATACAGCTGGCTCCGTTTTTCAATCTTTCAGAAAACAATTCGGCAAACCGGTTTTCGATGTCATTGACAATTTCATCGCCCCCTTCTTCCGACAAGAAGTGCTTACGTAAACTATCCATGTAGTTCTGCAGAATTTCGTACGCTGTTTCCTCGATCGGAATAACCCGGCTGTGAAAGTTTATGTTGATAATCTTTTTCATTGTATGCTTATTTGAGGATTGATCGATTATTATGAATTTTCAGACATTCTTTCGCTTTTATTCGCCAGGGTATCCACCGCATCCGCCAACTCCTTCCACGTCATTTCCAGCTCACGATAAAATGCCAGGCCTTTTTCCGTGAGGGAAAAATATTTCCGGGGGGGACCCGAATTACTTTCCACCCAGCGATACGTGAGCATGTCCGCATTTTTTAACCTGGTTAATAAGGGGTATAGGGTTCCTTCCAAAATGCGAAGATTCGCCCGTTTCATTTCTTCCACGATATCTGATGGGTAAGCTTCTCCACGCCGGATGATGGATAGAATACAGAATTCCAGAATCCCTTTTCGCATCTGGCTCTGTGTGTTTTCTATATTCATGTCTTTGATTTTTATATCGCGTTTAACCTTTATTGAAATTCGCTTATATCCGCTTGCTGAATCAAAGGTAAGAAACTATTTAGTACTATGCAAGACAAAGTACCATATTTAATGAACTAACTTCCTATAACCACTATAGGCATTTAGTTATAACATATTCACTATGAATATTATACTATCAAATTGAAAAGGATTGACGGATAGAATAAATAGGATGACCGGTATCTGATGGGGTTGAATGGTAATATCCAGTTGACGGTTGACGCATGACCGTTGACCGGATTCAGGTGCGAATTCAAAACTAAAATCCGTCAACCGTCATCCGTCAACCTATAATTTCCCCGGACCTGAAAAATGCGGTCAAAACTCAGCGTTCTTTGGCGTACGGGGGAAAGGGATCACATCCCTTATATTCGTCATCCCCGTCACAAACTGAACCATCCGTTCAAATCCAAGCCCAAAGCCTGCATGGGGAACGGATCCAAAGCGGCGCGTATCCAGATACCACCACATCTGCTCAATGGGAATATGCATTTCGCGCATGCGCGCTTCCAGCTTATCCAGCCTTTCTTCCCTTTGAGAACCACCCACAATCTCCCCGATGCCGGGGGCCAGGATATCCATGGCGGCAACAGTTTTTCCGTCTTCGTTCTGACGCATGTAGAATGCTTTGATGTCTTTTGGATAACCGGTAACGATGACCGGCTTTTTAAAATGTTTTTCTACCAGATAGCGTTCGTGTTCGCTTTGCAGGTCAATGCCCCAGGCTACATCATATTTGAATTTTTTCTTCTTATATGCAGGAGACTGCAACAAAATATCAATGGCTTCTGTGTAGGTGATGCGCTGGAAATCCTGGCTGACCACCCATTCCAGTTTCTGTATCAAACCCTGCTCGCTACGTTCGGCCTGGGGTTTTTGTTTCTCCTCCTCTGCCAGACGCTGATCAAGGAACTCCAGATCGGCCCGGTTGTTCTTCAGGGAATAGCTGATCAGATAACGGATAAAAGCCTCGGCAAGGTCCATATTGTCTTCGAGATCATAAAAAGCCATTTCGGGTTCAATCATCCAGAATTCCGCCAGGTGCCGGGCTGTATTGGAATTCTCCGCACGGAAAGTGGGGCCGAATGTATAAATTTCCCCAAAACCCATGGCGGCGAGCTCGCCTTCCAACTGTCCGCTCACCGTGAGATTGGTGGCACGACCGAAAAAATCATCCTTAAAATTCACCTCGCCGGCCTCATTTCTCGGCGTATTATCGAAGGGCAGCGTGGTCACTTTAAACATTTCCCCGGCCCCTTCCGCATCTGAAGCGGTGATCACGGGCGTATGCAGGTAAACAAAGCCCCTTTCATGAAAAAACTGATGTGTTGCATAAGCAAGCCCATGCCTGACCCTGAAAACAGAGCCGAACGTATTTGTACGAAACCGCAGATGCGCTATCTCCCTTAAAAACTCGAGGCTGTGTTTTTTGGGTTGCAGGGGGAACTTCTCAGGGTCACTTTCTCCCAGAATCAGCACCGAACTGGCTTTTAATTCCACTTTCTGACCCTTTCCGGGTGAGTCAATCAACAATCCGGTAGCTTTAATGGATGCTCCGGTGCTGATTCTCTTCAATAGCGTGTCATCAAACCTCCCCAATTCCAGAACCACCTGAAGCTGATCGTTGGAAGAACCGTCGTTCAGGGCAATAAACTGGTTGTTCCGGAAAGTACGAACCCAACCCATCACCGTGATTTCCTCTTTTCCGGCGTCCATCTGAACAGCTTCCCTGATTTTGACCCTTTTATTGAACATTGCGTTATTTTAGGCTTTCTGATAAATGATCGGCAAAGATAATCCTTGAAATATTTTTTTGCTTTTTCCGTTTTTATGCTAACATTGCACCGGAATCGGGCTGATTCGTTCTTATCCTTTGCTCGCAAACCATCAGTTTTTGTCATTCCGCTCGTCCTAATCAAAATACATTTTTTCACAAATCCTTTCTTCAGTGCAGTCTATATACTGCCGTAATTCTCAAGCCTTACTATGTACGACATACTTCAACTAAACGACATGCTCGTTCCCGAACTGCTCGATATTGCTGAGCAATTGAAAATCCCCAGCCCAAAAAAACTCGGCAAGCAGGAGCTCGTTTATAAAATTCTGGATAAACAAGCCGTGGTTTCCAGCGAAAACCCGGATGTTAAAGACGATAATCCCAAACAGCGCAAGCGCATCGTAAAAACCACAACAGCCAATTCCAGCGAAGAAGCTTATGTGGAAAGTGGCGATCCCGCTCCCAAAGCTAAAAAACCGGAGCCTAAAAAAGACATTAAGAAAAAAGAGGATAAGCCCATAGTAAAAAAACTCAGGAAAAGAGACGAAGAGGAACCCGGTCAGGATTCCGCCTCCGATGGAGATTCACCAGGAGAACCTCAAAAGGACGCGCAGAGAGATCCTCAACGAGGCAGCCCGAGAGATGCGCACAGAGATTCCCACAGAGACGCTCCAAGAGATGCCCAGAGAAACAATCAGGGAAGGGCTTCCGAACAGGACGGGGAATCGCAGGAAGAAGAATC
The DNA here is from genome assembly GCA_030706635.1 of Bacteroidota bacterium. Lineage (GTDB taxonomy): Bacteria > Bacteroidota > Bacteroidia > Chitinophagales > Chitinophagaceae > Puia. The sequence goes on along the minus strand of JAUZOD010000003.1, from coordinate 96,513 downwards.
CGGAAGCTCCAACGAATCAAATGCTGAGGAGAATGAATCGGCATCTGAATCAAACCGTCAGAACAGCGGTGACCAGCAGCAGAATAAGGTATATCCCCAACGCCGGAACGATGTGTTTAATATCGAATTCGATGGCGTGATTCAGGCAGAGGGTGTACTTGAAATGATGCCCGACGGATATGGTTTCCTGCGCAGCAGTGATTATAACTACCTTTCTTCGCCGGATGATGTTTATGTTTCTCCCTCGCAGATAAAACTTTTCGGATTAAAAACAGGCGACACCGTTTACGGTTCGGTGCGTCCTCCCAAGGAAGGAGAAAAATACTTTGCCCTGCTTAAGGTGGAGACCATAAACAACAAGTCACCTGAAGAAGTGCGCGACCGTGTACCATTCGACTATCTTACTCCTCTGTTTCCGTTCGAAAAACTGAACCTTTTTGTAAGCCCCAGCGAATTTTCTACCCGCATCATAGATTTGTTCACTCCAATTGGTAAAGGCCAGCGCGGATTAATTGTGTCTCAGCCCAAAACGGGTAAGACCATGCTGCTGAAAGCAGTCGCCAACGCCATAGCCGTAAATCACCCGGAATGTTATCTGATGATCGTTCTGGTGGATGAACGTCCGGAAGAAGTTACCGACATGGAGCGCAGCGTGCGGGCGGAAGTTATCGCCTCCACTTTTGATGAACCTGCAGAAAAACATGTGAAAGTTTCCACCGTTGCGCTGCAGAAAGCAAAACGGCTGGTCGAGTGCGGTCACGATGTGGTGATCCTGCTGGATTCCATTACCCGTTTGGCCCGTGCACACAATACCGTTGCCCCGGCCTCCGGAAAAGTGCTGAGCGGTGGTGTGGAAGCCAACGCCATGCAAAAACCCAAACAGTTTTTTGGCGCTGCCAGAAAGATTGAAAACGGCGGATCTCTGACCATCCTGGCAACAGCACTCATAGATACCGGCTCTAAAATGGATGAAGTGATTTTTGAAGAATTCAAGGGTACGGGTAATATGGAATTGCAACTGGACAGGCGTCTGGCGAATCGTCGCATCTTCCCCGCCATTGATCTGGTGGCCTCCTCTACCCGGAGAGATGATCTTCTGCTGGAGAGAGAAGTTCTGCAGAGAATGAATCTGCTGCGGGTATACCTCAACGATATGAATACGGAAGAAGCAATGAATGAATTGCTGAAAAGGCTTCGCGGTACAAAAAGCAATGAGGAGTTTCTGGCCAGCATGAACAGCTGATCAGAATATCAGGTGTTCTCTGTGTTTTATTTTTGTCTGGGTTAATTCGGTTACCAGCTGTACGCCGGTGATGGACCGGATATTGCCCAGAAGCTCATTCATTAATTCGTCTGACACCGAATCTCCTTTCAGCAACCAGAAGAAATCGAGATGCCTGAATTCGGGCAGCAGGTACTCCCCGTCATTCTGATTATTATAGAGATAGTGAACAAGCGTTTTGTTTGGTTGGACGCATTCATAAACCGTAAAAAAATACTCCCGGTTTTTTTTTGCAAGTTTTATCTCTATCTGGTTGGTGATCCGGAAATCCAACCTCATTTGCCGGTTCAGCTGCCAGCAAAAACGATAACCTTTTACCGGAGCCACAATGCCCAATAACCGGGAACCTTCAAAAAAGTCACATTCCAGATACTCATTGTCCAGCCTGAGCTTCATAAATCTTCCGCTTAATTAAATTGAACATCCGCCGTTTTCACTTCCGTCCCGCGGTTGTACTCCACTGTCGTTTTATCATCGCGGTTAAATTTGGATAAGGCCTCCATATAGGTCTGGAGTGACTTCACCGGATATTTTCCCAGGCGGATAATAACATCCCCCGCCTGCATTCCGGCTTTCTCGGCAGGTCTTCCGGTACTGATCACATCAATGCGAACCCCGTTGCCATTAAAACTGTAATCAGGCATAAATCCAAGCGTAACATTGAAGGCAGGGGTTTCACCATATTGCGCATCCCGGGTTTTGGCGAAAACTGGTTTATTCATGCCGTCCATTTTCTCCGCCATGCTGTAAATCAATTTCACCACCTGCAGCTCGCCATTATAATTGATTTTGTCAGCCTCGTCTGTGGGTCTGTGATAATCCGGATGGATCCCGGTAAAGAAAAACAGGACAGGGATATTTTTAAGATAAAAAGAAGTATGGTCACTCGGGCCAACTCCGCTGGAATCTTCCCGGATGGAAAATATTTTTTTGTTGACGGTACTGCTGATCAGGGAAGCCCATTGCGGGGAGCTGCCAAAACCCCCGATAATGAGGGTGTGTGAACTATCATTCAATCTCCCGATCATATCCATATTCATCATATAGCTGATCCTGGACAAATCCAATTCCGGATGCAGTGTAAAATACTTCGACCCCAGCAATCCCGACTCCTCACCGGAAAAAGCAATAAAAAGATAATTGCTTTTCAATGATTTGGTTTTATGCAGCATACGGGCAAGTTCCATCAACGCTGCCGTTCCGCTGGCATTATCATCCGCTCCGGGATGGATCATCTTTTCCGTTCCGCGATACAGCGAGCTTCCGTCTTCTCCGTATCCCAGATGATCGTAATGCGCACCGATAACCACAGTATAGGGGGCACCCCTGTCCAGATATCCGATCACGTTATGGCCCCATCTTTTTTTCTCCTCCATGTTGATGTCAATATCCACATCAAGCGTCTGGGAAATATCTGTCAGGTACTTCTTTCTTCCCGCATGGGTAACATAAATAACCGGAATCCCTTCCGGCGCAATACCTTCCGCCGGATTAAACTCAACGCCATCATCCGACTTTGAACTATTGTAAAAAATAACCGCTGTGGCCCCCTTCGCAGCGAAGTTTTTTGTTTTTTCCCGCAACGCTTTTTCCATGTCGAAATGCGGATTATTCTGCGTTGACTCTATAATCTCTTTCAGATCATAGAACCAGGGTGAACCACTTTCCTGAAGGGCAACCGCCGGAGAACCCGTTACTTTTTGATTCGCACTGAAATCCAGGGGAAAATAATCCCTGTTCAAAACTAGCGCTGCGTTGTTGATGGAAAAACGACTGCGGCTGATGTCTTTACCATCATAGATTTCAAAGCCCTGAAGCCAGCTCCCCTGATCACCCAATGGCGTTAACCCTGTTTTTTCAAAGGAAGAAATGATGTAATCGGAAGCCAGTTTTTCGCCGGGGGTACCGGCTCTTCTTCCTTCCAGTTTGTTGCCGGACAAATACTGAATATCCGTTTGAATTTCTGTCAGCATCTGCCGGTCAGCCTTCCGGAGTTTTTGTGCATGCACATGCGGGAGAGAAGCAAACAAAAAAGGAAGAAAGAGAAAAAAGCTTCGCGTCATGGAGTTCGTTTTACGAAGAATTCCGGGAACAAAGGTATGTCTGGCAAATGCTATTCCAAAAAGTATAAATCCGCATTCAAAAAGGAATTTTTATACTTTCCGGGCGATTGATTTGGACGCCTGCCTGAAATTACAGTTACTTTACAATATATCCCCGGGGCATGAAACTCTTTTACAGCTTTTTGCTTTTATTTGTTTTTCAGGAGGCACTTTCAAACACCTTTTATATCGGAACCGGATCCGGTGCTGTCATCAAAAAAGACATGAACGGGCTTCATCCCGGAGATACGCTGGCCATTCTTTCCGGCCATTATGAGAAAGGCGGATCTTTTTCCAATCTGAAATACATAACGATCATCAATTCCGGAGGTGCCCTGTACTTTGGCCAATCCGTTTATATCGGAAACCTGACGCATGTAACTATTTGCGGCGCCGGCTTTGCCGGACTGAAATACGGAATACGTTTTCAAAATATGAAAGGCAATGCTTTCTTCCTGGAAGCGCCCTGCAACCATTTATCCATTTCCTTTTGTGAATACAGGAACCTGGATGGAAATGCGCTGGACGCCAGTCATTTTTTTACCAGCTATAACGGAGATACTGCAACCATGGCTTTATATAAAACCACTATATCGGATCAGAAACTGATCCATTCCGGAGCTTTGTTTGTCGGCAGCTGGGCTTCCACCACCAGCTTTCAGAACGTCGTGGACAGCATTGCATTCCTGAAGATAATCGTTGATTCCACCGGCAGCGACGTTTGCCAGGTTCTCGGGCAATCCATTTACCGGATGCTCGCAAGCGATTGGCGGATTACGGGCCCCTGCCCCAACGGTAAACACGATGCAGGTATTTTCCAGATGACGGGCAACGGAACCTTGCGGAATATTTATCGCCGTGGGGGCTTTGGCTATTTATGGCGTATATGGAATGTGGGTCTGAATGGCCGGGCAAACAGCTATATGTATAACTGCATCGATTTGAGCACCGATGCCTACGGTACGATCGACACCCGGATTTCCGCCGGCGACACCACTACGGGCAACAGCGTCCCTTTTTGCCGCGGGGGAAATATGCATGTATTAAATAATACGACCGGAAATAAAAGGAACGCAACTCATTACGTTTCCGTGCTGGTGGTCGCCGGTCAATTCTATTCGCAAAATGGCTATTCTCTGGAGGTGCGAAATAATCTGAGCTTTAACAACATCACCGATAATGCAAATCCTCTGATAAAACAAAATACCGGAGATCAGTTAACAGACACCAGTAATAATATCTACACAAAAGATCCCATAACATCCGGCATTTTATCAGATACGGTGGATTGCCGTTTAAACCCTTCCGGATCTGCCATTGACCAGGCTGTTCCGGAGCCTTTTATCAAAACAGACATAGAAGGCATTCCGCGTCCCGCAGGTGAAGCTTCGGATATAGGGGCCCGTGAATCCCCGGGCACAGGTGCTCTGCATTCCCGGCATACCTATTTCCCAAAAAAATATTTATTTATCGGCGCCGGCATAGTGGCTTTAACAGCGCTTATCCTTTTGCAAAAAAAGCCGGTTCACCAAAAACCCGGAATCCCCCGGGTTGACGGTCAGGACCAGCCTTCTCGTGAAGGTTAAGCCTCCGAAAACTTTTACCGCAAAGATTTTTTCGTTACTTTTGCAGATTAACCTTTTCTGAATGGAATTACCCTCATTTGTAAAAGGTTGATGGTAAACAGACAAGTTGAATGGCGCTACCGCACCTGATTAAATACGTATACACCAACGGTACCGATGAAGTGATCCGGCGGGGAAAAAAAATCCACGCCATAGGATACGTTGAGCTCATTGAATACGATGAGTTGTTTGAATCTGTAACCTTCCGGATAAAAGACGACAGCTACGCCACATATTATAAAGTGTTTGTTCAAAAGTTCCGCGATGCAAAATCCCTCTCGGTAAGATGCAGTTGCCCTTATAACCTGGGCGATATCTGCCGGCACGAAGCGGCGGCACTCATTCAGTTACAGGAATTGCTGGACCGTAACATGCTGAAAGCCGAGGAAGTTCATTACGACCAGTCGCACACCGTGGTAAAGATGAAGGCCATTGATCTCAAAACCATCCGGCTGCTTTGTTCTCCGGAGGTTTATGAAGAAGCAGGAGAATATTTGCAATCTCAAAAGGCTACCATAGAGCATGCTGCCGATGAAACGGTAAAAGCACAGGTTCATATTCAGGGCGTGGATTATCCCGTTCTCATCCGAAAAAATGAAGAACGCAATTTTGATACCAGCTCTTCTTATCCTGACAGCAGCCACCCGCTTGGCCTTCCAAAAGTGATTCTCTTTCTGCAATTATTACAGACCCACGGCCCGTATTATTTTGATACGATCCGCAATTGGGATAAAGAAAAAAATAAATTACTGGAGGCCTATGGCTATTCCCTGTCAGATGATCTGAGTGGAAAATTTGAGTTTACCTATAAAGAAGGAAAACCCTTTTTACGGCTGCTCGATATCAGCATCAAAAGGGTGAACCCCGCTTTCCTGTCCAGGCCGAAGATCCGGACGGAAAAGGAAGTGGTCGCAGAGGTGATGGAGCCGGAAACCAATGCCGGTTCAGCGCAGCGGCTTGGCGTGGTGTTTAATTTTAACCATGCTCCTTATCCCGGGTTTCTGCTGGAAGCCGTATCGGGAGAAAGCAATGATCAGCAAACAGCTTATGTCGGCAAGGTGGAGAAACTGGAACTGGCAAAATTTGTCAATACGGAGAAATTCAATGAGACCGATCGTCAACTGGTCTACGCCATCCGGAAAACCCAGGAGCAGGAAGTGAATAAGTACCTCAACCGCAATTCTCCCTTCAGTGGTATGTGGGAAAATATTATTCATGCTGAAGGAGAAGAGTTACCGGATGACACCAAGGCGCTCATCATTGAATACCTCCATCCCAAATTCAGGAAACTGTTTTCCGAGCTTTACGAGAATCCTTTTATTTTTTTCCTGAACGGACACAAGCCGTTCAAGTCGGTTAATCTCGAGTCGGTAAATATTTCTCCGGATGCCCTAACACCTTTTTTTAAGGTGTCTGTTCAAAAAAATCAGGTGGAAGTAAAATGCTATACCCGTATTACCGGACAATCCATTGACCTGAATCTGAACAAATGCAGCAGTCACGTACTGTTCTTTTATAATAACAATTTATATCTGTGGAATAAACCGGAGGATATAGCCGTCCTTTCGGGATTCAAAGAGGGAAAGCTGGTAATCCCGAAATCCGAATGGCCCGTGCAGCTACGCAAAACCGTACTCCCGCTTCAAAAGGAATATCATGTAGAATTTGACAGCGAACTCGTAAAAGAGGTCAAGAGCGGAGATCCCGAGAAAAAAATCCTGCTTCAGGAAAAGGGTGACTATCTCCTGTTTCAACCGATTTTTGTTTACAAAGGATTTGAAACCACAGCAACCGGTAAAGATGAACTGGTGGTGGCAGACGGAGATAAGGTCCTGCTCATTCAGCGCAACAAAGAAAAAGAATCCGCCTTCCTTGCCCAGCTTCAGTCCCTGCATTCCCAGTTCATACAACCCCAGGGTTCGGCAGGGCTGGCACTACGCGGCGGCGATGTGCTGAAAAACAACTGGTTCTTTCTGTTCATGGATGCCATGCAGGATATGAAAGTAACCGTGCAGGGATTTGATGCCCTTAAAAATTTTCGGTTCAACACGTCCCGCCCGCAAACAAAAATTCACATCAGCAGCAGTACCGACTGGTTCGATGCGCGGGTGGACATTCTCTTTGGGGACCAGAAAGTGACCATTGCCGATGTTAAAAAAGCACTGGCCAATAAACAACAATTTGTGCCTTTGAATGATGGCACCCTGGGTGTTCTTCCGGATGAATGGGTAAAACGATACGCTTTGCTTTTCCGGGTGGGGGAAGGCAAAAGCAACGAGTTGCGGCTCTCCCGTTATCACCTGAGCGTGATCGACGAGCTGTATGAAAACAGGAATGAAGAAGAGCTGATCATTCACCTGGAAAAAAAATACGAACAGCTCAAAGAATTTAAAACCATCAGGGAGATTGATCCGCCGGAACACCTCGCCCATGTTCTCCGCCCCTATCAGGTGCATGGCTTTCACTGGCTGAATTATTTGCACGAAGTGAACTGGGGAGGAATACTGGCTGATGATATGGGACTGGGTAAAACCATACAGGCGCTTTCTTTTCTACATCATTACAAACAGCATTACGGTCACCTGAGGGCCATGGTCGTCTGCCCCACAACCCTGATTTTTAACTGGGAAAACGAGATTAAAAAATTTGCACCCAGTCTTACCTATCGCATTCACCATGGTGGCGAAAGACTCCGGAACAAGGAATCGCTGAATGGGTTTGAAGTACTCATCACCACCTATGGTACCCTGCGGAGCGACATCAAGTTGCTCATGGACATACCCTTTGATTATGTGGTACTGGATGAGTCCCAGGCCATTAAGAATCCTTCCAGCAAAGTAACCAAAGCAGCCTGCCTGCTCCGCGCCAAACATCGGTTGTGCATGAGCGGTACCCCTCTGCAGAATAATACGTTCGACATTTTTGCGCAGATGAATTTTCTGAACCCGGGCATGCTGGGGAGCATTGAGTTTTTCCGGCAGGAATTTGCCATCCCCATTGATAAATTTGGGGAACCCGACCGGAAAGATCATCTGCGGAAATTATTATATCCGTTTATCCTCAGGAGAACTAAAGAACAGGTGGCCCGCGATCTTCCGGAAAAAACCGAAACCATCCTGTTCTGCGAGATGGAAGAGGAACAACGGAAAGTATATGATGCTTATCGGAATGACTACCGCGATAAAATTCTCGGAACCATCGAGTCCCAGGGCATTCAAAAATCCCAGCTCACCATATTGCAGGGCCTGATGAAACTCAGGCAGATCTGCGATTCCCCGGCAATCCTGAATGAAACGGAAAAATACCCTAATCATTCCATCAAACTCGATGAACTGTCCCGGGAAATTTCGGAAAACATAGGAAATCACAAGGCCCTCATCTTTTCGCAGTTCCTGGGAATGCTCGCCCTGATCCGGGAAAAACTGACTGCCCTGGATATCGAATACGAATATTTCGATGGCAGTACCACCGCCGTGGACAGGGAAAAAGCCATTCGCTCCTTTCAGGATAATGAAAGCTGCCGGGTATTCCTGATCTCCCTCAAAGCCGGCGGCGTCGGGCTTAACCTGACGGCCGCAGACTACGTGTATATCGTAGATCCCTGGTGGAATCCGGCCGTGGAACAGCAGGCCATTGACCGTACCCATCGTATTGGCCAGACGAAAAACATCTTTGCCTACCGTATGATCTGTAAAGACAGTATTGAAGATAAGATTCTTCAGCTGCAGGACAGAAAACGGCTGCTGGCCAAAGACCTCATTGCCGACGACGACGGCTTCGTGAAAAGCCTTTCCCGGGAAGATGTGGAATATCTGTTTAGTTAATGATTTTCCATTCACCCGTTGCCGCCTGTTTTCAACCTCTAGTCCTACTTTCTCTTTCCCGCCTTCCTATTCTTCTTATCTTGGAAATATAAGTTGGAAGTATGAATACCCGTTTCCTGCTGCTTTTGGCTTTGTTACCGGGTTTTTTTGTTTCCGGCTACGCACAGCAAGGCCCTTCCGGACTGGTCAAAGGCCAGCTTTCCGATTCTTCATCCCGTCAAGTGCTCTCCGACGCCTCGGTTACGGTAAAGAGCACATCCGACTCGAGTATTTCAGGTTTCACTATTACAGACCGGTCGGGAAATTTCCAGATACAGGATCTCCGCTACGGCTCTTACCGCGTCACGATCAGTTTTCTCGGATACGACCACATTGTGAGAAGATTCACCCTGGATGATGCGCATCCCCAAATAAACCTGGGTAAATTATTTTTAAAAAGGTCCAGCGAGGTGCTGGATGCGGTTATTGTGGAAAGACCGCCTATTGAAATAAAGGAGGATACCGTCGAATACAATGCCGGGGCTTTTAAGGTAAAACCCAATGCCTTTGCCGAGGATCTGCTGAAAAAACTTCCAGGCGTGCAGGTGGACAAAGACGGAAATGTTACGGCCCAGGGCGAACAGATACAAAAGGTTTATGTGGACGGAAAAGAATTCTTCGGCACCGACCCCAAGCTGGCCACAAAAAACATCACCGCAGACATGATCGAATCCGTTCAGGTTTTTGATGACATGAGCGATCAGGCGAAATTTACAAAAATCGACGATGGAAGCCGTCAGAAGGCACTCAATATCAAATTAAAAAAAGACAAAAAGAAGGGCTATTTCGGGCGCGGCGTAGGCGGCTTTGGTACGGACGGGCGTTACCAGAGCACGCTCACCTTCAACAAATTCAGGGAAGATCAGCGCTTCTCGGTAATCGGTGCAGCCAATAATATCAACGTTCAGGGCTTCAATTTCTCCGATATCGTCACATCCATGGGCGGTTACGGGTCCCGCGGTGCGGGTGGTGGGGGCATCAATTTAAATGGCGGTTTTGGCGGAGGTTACCGTGGCGGAGGCCGTGGCAACACCGTGTCTTTGGGCAGCGGCACCAGCCAGACCGGAATCACCAGAGCCATTTCCGGCGGTCTCAATTATACCGATAAGATCGGCGAAAAGCTGCAGATAACAGGCAGTTATTTCTATTCCAACACAGATAACAGCGTCGGCCAATCCAGCTTCCAGCATAGCTTCTTTACGAACGATGGCGATTCGGCCACCAACGCCACGCAGAACAGCACGAGCGAGAACATCAACCGGAACCATCGGCTCAACCTCAGACTGGAGTACACACTGGACAGCAATACGTCTCTATTGTATATCCCCAGTTTGACCCTGCAACATTCCGAGTCTAATAATTATGATACGCTGTTTACCCAGGCGATGAAGGATTCCCTGAACTACCTGGCCAATCAGGGCTATACAAATAACAGCAGCGTAAAGAACGGAACAAGCTTCAACCAGCAATTACTGCTACGCCACCGGTTTCACACACTTGGCCGTACCCTTACGCTCGGTCTGAACAATACCATCAACCACAGCCAGGGAAACGGAACCAATTTCTCCCCGCTCCAGTTTTACCACACCGATGGCAGTTTCGACAGCACGCTCCTGCAGGACCTGCAAAATTCACAGCTCACCCGGGCAAATAATAATGTGCTCAGTGTATCCTACACGGAGCCGTTGGGCGCCGGCAAGCTGCTTGAATTGAATTACGCCTATACCAATAATTACGGGACTTCGGATAATAAAGCGTTCAACTACGATTCGACTTCAAAAAAATATACAGCCATCAATGCGCCGCTGACCAATTATTTTGGAAATGGCTTTTATGCCAACCGTGTCGGCCTGAACTTCCGGGTGGTGAAAACAAAATATAATTTCCAGTTGGGCATGGGTGTGCAGTTTTCCGATCTCAAGAGCCATACCATACAGGCATTGACAGCAAAAGACACAACCATCAGGCAAAATTTTGTCAATCTCTTTCCTGTCGCCAATTTCAACTACAAGTTCAGCAGAACGCAGAACCTCCGCATCAGTTACCGGGGTCACACGAACCAGCCCAGTATCGCCCAGCTGCAGAATGTGGAGGACGTCTCAAATCCCCTGCAGATCAAGACGGGTAATCCCGCGCTGAAGGAAGAGTTCGAGAATAATCTGAACATCCGGTACAATACTTTTAACCCGTCTACCTACAAGTTCTTGTCCGTCAATATCATCCTCGACAACCAATATAATAATATCGTGAACAGCATAGATTCTCTGCGGCCGGGCGTACTGATAACTAAACCCGTAAACATGAGCGGAACTTATTCCGGAAGGTCTTTCATTACCCTGGGGATTCCCCTGAAAGGAAAATTCAAAGGCAGCAATTTCAATTTCAACAACTCCGTTTCCTTTAATCATACACCCAGTCTCCTCTACGGACAACCGAATTATTCTTCCACGCTCGTGATTACCCAGACAGCCGGTGTGAATCTGGATTTCAATGATAAGCTTAACCTGGGGCTGAATGGCAGCCTGTCCTATAATCAGGTGAACTATTCCGCGCAGGCAAGCCAGAACAGCACCTACTATCAACAGACTTATACAGCAGACATATCCTGGTATTTTATCAGGGACTGGGTCGTTTACACCGATTTCAACGAGTATATCAATAGCGGGCGCACGGCAGGGTTCAATCAGACCATTCCCTTGTGGAATGCCAGCATTGCCCGCGAGATCCTGAAAAAAAAGAATGCGGAAATCAAGCTGTCGGTGAATGATATCCTGAACCAGAATCAAAGCATAACCCGCACCATTGGTGACAATTATACCCTGGATACTCGATCCACCGTACTCATGCAGTATTTCATGCTGACCTTCACGTATAATCTAAACCGCGCCGGCGCCAGTGCAAAAAGGAGTGGGATGCCGGGAATGCCCAGAAATATGCAGCATCAGCTGCAGCAGTTAAAGCCGGAACCGGCGCCTGCTCCGCCAGCTAAAGCCGCAAATCCATAAAACTTCGGGCGATCTGAATAAGGCTTGAAAAAGGAGGTTACTTTTTCTTTCGGGAATAAGGATGGGAAGCCCCATAGGGAGATTGCCCTTCCACCAGAACGACCATAACCGTTTTGAGGAAATGATAAATATTGCCCGAGGGCCGGTAACTCTTCCGGTAAACCCAGGTCCGCTGGGTCTCCAGTTTGATTTGTGTTTTCATTAGAAAATAGGTCTAGAAAGTAAATATGGAACATTTTAACGTGAACCAGGCCGGTTTATTATGTAAAATGATGTTAAACCATCCCCGTATTTTTGCTATTGTACTTCCATCAGTTTTTCATTACATTAGACCCCAAATCCATTCCATGAGAAGTATATTATTTACTATCCCGCTGATGCTGGCCACTGCCAGCCTCTTTGCCCAGGATGATGTCTTTTCAAACAAAACCAACCAGGCGCTGGAGAAAGTGATCAGGGACTATCCCAACCGTTTCCATAACATAAAGGGAGAAATGATCTCCCAACATGCGAATACGACGGAATACAAATCTACCATTGTGGTTCCGGGAGCCAGCTCCTGTACCGTTTCCAAATACAACATCTCCAGCAGTGATACTTACAGCTGGAGCTGCACGGCCCTCCATACAAAGGATTTCATCACGGCAAGGGGAAAGTTTAAAGAGATCTACGAGCAGATCGAGAATACCATCATAAAAGTGGATGGGCAGAAACCTTTTATTCTGAGCGGCCAGTACCGGACCCCCACGGAAATAAGAGACCGGAATACCATTGCCTTTGAATTGCTTCCTGCGGTCGGTGATATGAAGAGTCTCCGCATTGAACTCAGCCTGGAAAAAGACCTGGCTTCCTGGAAAGTCAAACTGCATGTTTACGACGGAGACAAAATAGAGAGTGTTGCTGTAGCTATCCAGTAACCCTTATACCAGGAGCACATATTCCCTCAACACCGCTTCGATCTCCTCCAGCTTAAACGGCTTGGATATATAATTATTCATCCCTGCATCAAGGCATCTTTCCTTATCCCCTTTCATGGCATCGGCCGTGAGGGCAATGATGGGAATCCTGGACTGGGCTGTTTGCATTTTCCGGATGATCCGGGTGGTTGTGTACCCATCCATTTCCGGCATGTTGACATCCATAAAAATCAAAACTGGTTCGTAATGTGGAAGCATCTCAATCACCTCCTTGCCGTTTTGCATCTGGATGATGTCAAAGCCCATTCTTTTCAGCACTTCTGAAATCAGCAACATATTTACGGGATCATCATCTACTACCAGGATGCTGGCAGCCTGGGAGATTCTCTCAATGGAATCGAAAGACGGATGAAGCATGTCATTCTGCATATTCTTTTCAAAGAGGGAAAGCAGGGTGCTGTTCAATTCATGCAGCTTCACCGGTTTCGAAATAAATTTATCGATGCCGGTTTTATCGGCTTCATTTTGATAAAGGCTTTTCTCCAGGGAAGAAAGCATTAGTATAAAAGGCTGCCTGGCGCCCGGAATGGATCGTTTGATTTCCTTCACCAGGTGAATTCCATCCATACCCGGCATATGATGGTCAGTGATGATCAGGTCAAACGGTTCTCCTGATGCGTTTGCTATTTCAATTTTCTCCAGGGCATCCTGACCACTCGCACAGGTTTCACAATATATCTGAAAATAGCCAAGCGTTTCCTCCATCAGGTGGAGGTTTGTGATGTTATCATCCACCACGAGCACTTTCTTCAATAAAGGTTTTGGCTGAATCTGTATCTCCGGCTGATCGTTGGCCACTTCCAAAGGCAGGCAAAGGGAAAACACGCTGCCCGAACCCGGTTCGCTTTCCACCAAAAGATTTCCGTGCATGAGTTCCGCCAGGCTTTTGGAGATGGCGAGCCCGAGCCCTGTACCACCGTACTTGCGGGTAGTGGAATTATCGGCCTGGGTGAAGCTTTCAAAAATTTTCTGAAGCTTTTCTTTGGGAATGCCGATCCCGGTGTCTTTCACCTGGATCACAAAATTCAGATATTTCTTTCCTTCATGCCAGTACACGTCTCCTTCCTTTCGGATCGAAACATAAATCTCTCCTTCCCGGGTGAACTTGATGGCGTTTCCCAGCAGGTTCACAATGATTTGACGAATGCGCACCGGGTCGCCCATGAGCTGGGAAGGAATATCGTGATCCACCCGGTAAAGCATTTCCAGTTTTTTCTCAAACGCTTTCAGCGTGAGTATATCTATTGTTTCTTCAACCAGCTCGTCCAGTTTGAACAGGGTATTATCGATAATCAGTTTGCCTGCTTCAATCCGGGAGAAATCCAGGATATCATTGATGATTTCCAACAGTCCGTAAGCCGATTTTTTTACATTCTTCAAATAATCCCGCTGCGTCTTCTGAAGTTCAGTGGTCAGTACGAGGTCGGTAAATCCAATGATGCCGTTCATCGGTGTGCGCAGTTCATGGCTCATATTCGCCAGGAATTCACTTTTCGTGCGACTGGCTGATTCCGCCACTTCCTTGGCCTGCACCAATTCATCCTCGATAGTTTTCCGTTCAATGGCCGCGCCGAGAGAAGAAGCGAATGACTGAAGAATAGAGAACTCCCCTTCGGTCCATTCCCTTTGATTATCGAATTCGTCAAATCCGACAAAACCCCAGAAAAAATCTTTTATAAAAATGGGAATGGAAAGCGTGGCCCGCACTCCCTGTTTTTCAAAAATGGTCAGCAACTCTTCGTTTGTCTCTTTCCACTCATAACCTACAAAGGGTTTATTTTCCCTCAATGGTCCGATAATGGTTGAAATGTCTTCAAAATCAAGTTGCTGCATTTGCGGCATCCCCAGCCGGCTGGCTCTGCTGTCTGCATTCCATTCATTGATGATCCCGGTATACCAACGATTGTTTTCCGCGTTGTATTTATTCTTGAAAACATAGGCCCGGTCTACCAATGTTTTCGTTCCCAGTATTTCGATACTGGAATTTATGGCTTGTTTCAGATCGGTATTACTCAGCAGCAGGTGCGTAGCCTGGGAAACGGCATACAGCAGCTGATCTTTCTTTTTTAGTTTTTCCTGGGCTATCCGCTGACCCGTGATGTTTCTGGAAGTACAGATGAGTTTAATGACTTCGTTTTGATCTACAATCGGTTTGATAATTGTTTCAAGCCATAAATAACTTTCATCCTTTTTACAGATCCGGTAACGGACAATAATGGATTCTCTATTCTGAAGCGTTCCGGGTTTCTGCTGTTTGAAAAACTTATGCCGGTCATCCGGATGCACATAATTCAGAATGGCGCCTCCAATCACTTCTTCCACTTCATAACCGAGTACATGGGTTACCGAAGGCGAGAGATACCAAACGGTGCCGTCAGCTGCATGAACACTAATGATATCCTCCGAATTTTCTGCCAGGAGACGGAACTTCTGTTCGCTGTTGATCAGCGCATTTTCAGATTCCTTTTGGGCGGTAATGTCCTGTGTGATACCAAAACAACCATTTTTATCCAGCACTTTTCCCTTCAGAAAAAGATATCTCATCCAGCCATGGCGCGTTATTACCCGGAAAGAGAAAGTGATCTCAAATCCGATATTATTTTTATTCAGGAAAATTTCATCGAACCTATCCTTTACCAGAACCTGATCCTCCGGCACCACAAATTCATCCAGAAAAGACTGCAGCGACATTTTTTCCGCCGGCTCTTCTTCAATCACCAGTAAGGCCTTGAATTCGTTACTGAGAACAATGACCTGTCCTTCAAAATCAACCTTCCACGATCCCATTTTTGCATAGGTCATGGCAAAAGACAAGGTCTGGATAGCTTCTTCCTTTACTTCCTGCGCGATCACCTTATCCGTTACGTTCGATCCGATACCCTGTATTTCCTTTACCTCACCGGTTTCATCACTCAATGCCAGAAACTCCCAGTCTGTCCATACAAACAATTTGGAATTCTTGAATGGTTTGCGGATTAGTAATTTGACAATTTTTCCGGGATTGTTCCAGCAGTCGTTGGCTACCTGACGGCACCGGATCATATCTTTCTGGAATATCGTCGCAAAAAACAATGTGTTCAGAATTTCTTCCTCCTGGTAGCCGAAAGCTTTCAGGAAGGCCTGATTGGAATAGGTGAACTTGCCTTCCCGGTCGATCCGGATCAGATAGTTGGTTTGCGATTGTAGCAGGGAGTCCAGGTGTTTCTTTTCTACCAGCAATTCATTTTTTGCGGACTGCAGATCCTGGAAATTTTTTTCTCCGCGCTTGAATGCCGGCTCGAGCACCAGGATGATCAGGCAAACGATGGCTATAATCAGAGAAATGAATTTCCCGGCTTCAATGGCGGAGGCTTCTTCCGTTTTTTCATTCAGGATCACGGCGTACTGGCCCGTGATCTCTCTCATGAGAGGGAGGAACCTGGCTTCATTTTCCAACAATTGCTGCAGGTACATCCGTTTGTTGATCTGGAGGATCGTGGAGTCTTCCACCAGCACCTGGTGCGCTGTTTTGAGAATTCCCTTGTAATAGGGGTTGATATAGGAAAGTAAAAGCCTGACTTTGAACACCTTCGCAGGAAACGGCATCGGAGATTGATCAATCCTGGCCTGAAGATCTTCCTGCTGATTCTTAAACAGGTTCAGCACAACGGCCAGGCTGTCGCGGACGCGCTGGGTTTCAGAATACCCATAGACCGATCCTCCAATGAGGACTACCTGTTTAGCGATCGTCTGACTGAGCGTTTGCTGCCGCCCCGAGATGGTCCGGGCTGTTGCAAATTGCTCGTTCTCTGCCGATTTCTTATGTCCCAGGTAATACCCAAAGAAATTACACAATAAAACGATGGCAAATAATACAATGGATATTCGTACTAGCTTCCTGAAGGGGCTCTGCATGGTAAAGGATTCATCCTTTTAACGCAGAAATGATGATTTTAACTTATTTGAGCGGCAAAAATTCAATCTTTTTAATGAGCGCTAAGGGTATTCCCTTAGCGATCCGGATCCCTGTTGTTCATTGGTGGGGAATCTCTAGTAATCAATCACCTGTTCTTCCATTACGGCGGGCAATTGCCTGAACTCATATTGCTGATTTCGCAACTGCGGTTCAAATCCGGCTTCCCGGATGGCATGCTGGATCGTTTTGCTGGTGAACCGGTGAGGTGCCCCGGCCGCACTCACCACATTCTCTTCCAGCATAATACTCCCAAAATCATTGGCTCCTGCGTGAAGGCAAATCTGGGCGGTCTCCTTCCCGACGGTGAGCCAGGAAGCCTGTATGTTCTTAATATTGGGCAGCATGATCCGGCTCATGGCAATCATTCTTATATATTCTTCCGGTGTTGTGAGATTATGAATGCCCCGGATCCTGGCCAGCAGGGTGTCGGCATCCTGGAATGTCCAGGGTATGAAAGCCAGAAACCCCTTGGCATCCTCCGGTTTCCTGGACTGCACTTCCCTGATCTTTACCAGGTGCTCAAACCGCTCTTCAATTGTCTCCACATGCCCGAACATCATGGTCGCCGACGTAGTAATGCGCTGTTGATGCGCCTCCTGCATAATGTCCAGCCATTCCTGGGCTCCGCATTTGCCCTTACTTACCAGACGTCTCACCCGGTCAACCAGAATCTCAGCACCCGCTCCCGGCAACGAATCCATTCCGGCCTGCCGGAGAGCCGCAATCACTTCGCGGTGCGACTTTTTTTCCAGCTTGCAGACATGGGCTATTTCCGGGGGTCCGAGGGTGTGTAGTTTTAATCGGGGATAAAGGGTCTTCAGCCGTCGGAACAGGTCCGTATAAAAGTCCAGCCCGAGCTTTGGATGATGGCCACCTTGCAGCAATAACTGGTCTCCACCCCAGCGAAAAGTTTCCTCGATTTTTCTCTTATAGGTCTCTATATCGGTTATATAAGCATCAGGATGGCCCGGTATTCTGTAAAAATTACAAAATTTGCAATTCGCAATACACACGTTGGTCGTATTCACATTACGGTCAATCTGCCAGGTTACTTTTTCGTGCGTGACCTGCTTTTTCCGAAGTTCATCGGCTACAAACATCAGTTCGGTCAGGGGCGATAGTTTGAAAAGAATAACCCCTTCTTCCACGGTTAAGAATCCGAAGTCCAGCGCTTTCGAATATAAGTTTGACAAATCCATGATCCCTTTGCTTGTTGAATCTGCAAAGGTATGGCAGGCCTTTTTTAATTCTATAATTTATATGAGCGACAAGGACGCCACGCAAAAATTATGTAGATTTATACGGAAGCGGATTCGTTTTCCCGGCCTTTTTCAGAGAGATCTGCTTTTACCTATATGAGCATCCACAATCGGCACTATCCAAAATTTCCAGTTGCTGCCTGCCGGAAAATCGCCAGCCTGTTTTTACTGCTGCACTTTTACTGTCTTCCTGTTTCGGCCCAGAAACCCCTGCCGGCAACGCGTTCCCGGTTAATTACCCAGGTTCCTTTTACCACATTCACCGGCGGGGTTGTGGTCATCAAAATGCAGCTGGCGGGTTACCCGGATACCCTCAATTTTATCATGGACACCGGTAGCGGAGGCATTTCGCTGGACTCAATGGCCTGTCAGCGGCTGAATATTGTTCCCACACCCACCGACCGGTTTATCATTGGGATTGGAGGCGTCCGGAAAGTGAAGTTTATTTATAATCAGGCCATAAATATCGGATCATTAAAGGTGGACAGTCTGAACTTTCATGTAAGCGACTACGGTGTGCTGAGCAGCGTTTATGGCGACCGGATAGACGGGATCATCGGTTTTAGCTTTTTTTCCAGATACATCGTTAAGATTGATTACGACAGTAATCTTGTTTCCATCTATACCCGGGGCAGTTTCAAATATCCAAAGGGCGGCTTTTATTTAAAACCTTCCATTGTAAACATCCCTGTAGAGCCGGCCTACCTCAAAGATGGAGCAGAAAGTCATAGCCGTTTTTATTTCGACACCGGTGCCGGGCTTTGCCTCTTGCTTTCTTCTGATTTTGCAAACGACAGTTCTATTTTCAACCCGGGTAAAAGGATGTGGCCCACCCAGGCCCAGGGTATGGGGGGCAAAGCCGATATGAAGATCACGACCGTAAAGGAATTCCGGTTGGGCCCATACCATTTCAGGAATGTACCCACCCATGTTTTTGGCGATGAATACAACATCACTTCCTATCCTTATCTCGGCGGCCTCATTGGCAACGATCTGCTGCGCAGATTTAACGTCATTCTGAACTACGACAAAAAAATACTCTACCTGATGCCAAATACCCGTTTTCGGGAGCCTTTTGATTATTCCTATACGGGATTGGCCTTGTACTGGACCGACGGAGCAATCCGGGTTGGGGACGTGATGAAAGATTCCCCTGCTGAACTGGCCGGATTCAAGGTTGACGATGTGGTGATCAGCATCAACAATAATACCTCTCAGAATCTCCAGGTTTATAAATCCATGATGCAGGACGCGGGCAGCAAAATTAAATTCATCGTCAGCAGACCCGAAGGCCTGGTAGAACTGACCATGAAGATCAAGAGCATACTCTAAATCTTTCCTTTCCGGTTATTGAAGTCTTGTTAACTTGCACCTTCTTTTCAACAGAAACGAAAGAACAATTCATGCCGATTCAATTTAAGAAATTTACGTTAAGCAATGGCCTGCGTTTTGTTGTGCACGAAGACCACTCCACGCCCATGGCTGTGCTGAACGTATTATATGATGTGGGAGCGCGTGACGAAGACCCCGCGCAGACGGGATTTGCTCATTTATTTGAACATCTGATGTTCGGCGGTTCGGTGAACATTAAGGACTTTGAAACTCCGCTGCAGATGGCCGGTGGTGAAAACAATGCCTTTACCACCAATGACCTCACGAACTATTATATCCAGATTCCGGCCGAAAATATTGAAACTGCTTTCTGGCTGGAAAGTGATCGCATGTTATCCCTCGCTTTCAGTGAAAAAAGCCTCGATGTGCAACGCAAAGTGGTGTCAGAGGAATTCAAGGAACATTATATTAACCAGCCCTATGGTGATGTTTGGTTCAAACTCAGGGAACTGACTTACAAAGTACATCCTTACCGTTGGATGACCATCGGCAAGGAACTTTCGCATATAGAAAATGCAAAACTCAGTGATGTAAAACGTTTCTTTTTCAAACATTACTGTCCTGCCAATGCCATCCTGGTTATTGCGGGCAATATAAAGACGGAAAAAGCGCTGGAGCTTGCAGAAAAATGGTTCGGCAGCATTCCCGCGGGCGAAAAATACAACCGGCAGATTCCCGCAGAACCTACCCAGGTTGCCGCCCGCAAAATGGACGTCAAAGCGGATGTGCCCCTGGATGCTTTATATAAGGCATATCATGTGGGTTCCAGAACGGATAAAGGATATTACGCCATGGACCTCATTTCAGAGTTATTGGGGGGCGGCGGATCTTCGCGGCTTTTTCAGGCCCTGATCAAAGAGAAAAAACTTTTCAGTAATATAGAATGTTATCATCTCGGATCAACCGACCCCGGTTTGCTCGTGATTGAAGGCAAGCTCATTAAAGGCGTCCGGATGGAGGATGCAGATAAAGCAGTTGATGAAGAACTTCAAAAATTACAGTCTGGTAAAATTGAAGAAAAAGAACTGATCAAGGTAAAAAACAAAACCGAATCAGCCATTCTTTTTGAAGACATGAGCCTGATGAACAGGGCATCGAACCTCGCCATGTATGAACTGATGGGAGATGCGGAATTCATGAATACGGAACTTCAGAAATACAAGGACGTGACCCGGGAAGAAATCCTGGATGCCAGCATGTCAATCTTTGACGAAAAAAACAGCAGTACCCTGTTTTATTGCAGCAACAATTAACCTTTTAACTGAATACTGAATGTTGAACAGAAAAACTGCGCCGGGAATTACAGACGCGGTAAAATTTCACCTTGACCTGCCACCGCACGAAAAAATTTCGCTCAGCAATGGCGTGGATGTCTTTCTGGTGAACATGGGCACCCTGGATACCCTGATGATGAATATTGTTTTTTATGCAGGAAACTATTTTGAGCCGGTCAACCTGGTTGCATCTGCCGCCAACTTTCTGTTGAAAAATGGTACCCGGTCTAAAACCGCTTACGAAATCAATGAGTACTTTGAATACTACGGAGCCTATCTGAGCCGGCATGCCGCTCACGAAACTGCAGAGCTCACCCTTCATTGTCTGAATAAACATGTTGATGAATTGCTGCCCGCAGTGGCTGAGCTGATCAGCGACTCCGTTTTACCGGAGGAAGAGCTGGCCATCTACAAAAAAAATATGCAGCAACGGCTTCAGGTCAATCTCCGGAAAAATGATTTCGTCGCCAGCAGACTCATAGATACTTATCTTTTTGGTGAATCCCACCCTTATGGCAGATACAGCTCTATGGCAGAATATGAGGCCCTGCAGGTGGAGCAGGTAAGGGATTTCTATAAAACCTTTTATCAGCAGGGGCGCTGCATGATCTTTGTCGCCGGACTGCTTCCTGAAAACATTCAGGCACAGCTTGAAAAATATTTTGGCGGACTGCCGCTCCGGGGATCGGTCAGACCGGATCTTCCGGAATTTTCCCTGCAACCTGCGAAGCAAAAAAAATACAGGATAACCAATGACCCGGACGGAGTTCAGGGCGCCATCCGGATATCCCGCAACTTCCCCAACAGGCACCATCCGGATTTTCAGAAAATGCTGGTTTTAAATAATCTCTTCGGTGGCTTTTTCGGATCCCGGCTGATGGCCAATATCCGGGAAGACAAGGGATACACCTACGGTATCCACAGCTATCTGACCAACCTGATTCAGGAAAGCGATCTGATGATTTCCACGGAGGCAGGAAAGGAAGTGTCTGAAGCCACCATAAAAGAAGTCTATTACGAAATGAAACGCCTCTGCGATGATCCGGTGCCTGATGATGAACTTCAAACCTCCCGGAATTTCATGATTGGCACTTTATTGGGTGATCTGGACGGTCCTTTTCAGGTGGCCGGAAGATGGAAAAGCCTGGTGTTGAACGGACTCACCGAAGACTATTTCTACGGCAGCGTGGATGTGATCAAAACCGTTACCCCCAGGGATCTTCAGGAACTCGCCAATAAATACCTGAAGCCGGATGATTTTTATGAGCTGGTCGTAATATAAGTGACTAAAATCTGTATTTTCACTTATACAAATTTGCGGTCATGAACATACTCCTGAGAATTGTCATTTCTGCTGTCGTTGCTTTTGGATTGTCTTATGTCCTCAGCGGCGTTCACATAAATTCTTTTGTTACAGCATTCCTGCTCGCTATCGTGTTGGGACTGCTGAATGTTTTTGTCAAGCCCATCCTGATCATTCTCACCCTGCCGATAACTCTTTTTACATTCGGGTTGTTCTTATTTGTGATCAATGCACTGATCATATTATTAGCGGCAAAATTCGTAAGCGGCTTCCGGGTGGATGGATTCTGGTGGGCCCTGCTGTTCAGTTTACTGCTGTCGGTACTAACCTCCTTTTTCTACAAAACATCCGTGAAAAAGAATGATTAGCGTTCTTCCGGATCACGTGCACATTCATTAACCCAGAAGGCCTTATATGCAATTTGACCGTAAAGACTTATCTGACGACCAGCTGACCGGGCTCTACGAAACTATGTTGTACCCGCGGCTCATCGAAGAGAAAATGCTCGTCCTGCTCAGGCAGGGCAGAATCAGCAAATGGTTCAGCGGCATAGGGCAGGAAGCAATATCCGCGGGCGTTGTGTCCGCTTTACAGCAGGACGAATGGATCATGCCCCTGCACAGGAACCTGGGAATATTTACGGGCCGGCACATGCCACTGCAAAAACTTTTTTTACAATGGCAGGGCAGCGAGGCCGGGTACAGCCAGGGACGGGAAAGAAGTTTTCATTTCGGATCAGCGGAACACCATATTTGCGGAATGATCTCACACCTTGGACCGCAGCTCGCGGTGGCAGACGGGGTGGCGCTAGCCTACAAACTGAAAGCAGAAAATAAAGTTGCCCTGGCCTTCACCGGCGAAGGCGGAACCAGTGAGGGGGACTTTCACGAGGCCCTGAATCTGGCTGCCGTCTGGGATCTCCCGGTGATCTTTGTTATTGAAAACAACGGTTATGGATTAAGCACGCCGGTGTCTGAGCAATACCGCTGCAGCAGCCTGGCGGAAAAAGGAAAAGGGTATGGAATGGAATCGGTACAGATTGACGGAAATAATATCCTCACAGTTTATGACACGCTTCAGGGCGTACGTGAATTCTGCATACGCAAAAAAAAACCCTATCTGATTGAATGCATGACCTTCCGGATGCGGGGCCATGAGGAAGCCAGCGGAACAAAATACATTCCGGCTGAGTTGTTTGAACGCTGGGGCCAGAAAGATCCGCTATCCTCCTACGAAATGTTCCTGCTGCAGCAAGGCGTTCTGGATTCAGATAAGATAAACCGGATCCGGGATGTGTTCCGCAGGGAAATTGAACAGGCGATAGATGTTGTGGAGAAACCAATTGTTGCCGATAGCGTAAAAGAACTGGCGGATTGTTATGCTTCGCCCCCCAAAGCTTCAGCGAAGGGGGGCCTCCCATCCTCCGCACCTTTAGCGAAGGAGGGCCAATCCGCTGAAACCTCCGAAGACCCACCCTCTTCCGCTCAAGCTTCGGGGGGCAAAACGGAAAAAAGGATGATAGACGCTATCCGGGAAGGCCTCATGCAAAGCATGGAGCTGCACGAAAACCTGATCCTGATGGGGCAGGATATTGCCGAGTATGGAGGCGCCTTCAAAATCACCGAGGGTTTTCTGGAAAAATTTGGTAGGGAAAGGGTACGCAATACACCCCTATGCGAGAGTGCCATCGTGGGCGCTGCGCTGGGGCTGAGCCTGGAGGGATTTAAATCCGTGATGGAAATGCAGTTCGCCGATTTTGTAACGGTGGGCTTTAACCAGATCGTAAATAATCTGGCCAAGATCCATTACCGATGGAAACAAAATGCCGATGTGGTGATCCGTATGCCAACAGGCGCCGGAGTGGGAGCGGGTCCTTTTCATTCCCAGAGCAATGAAGCCTGGTTTACCCATGTTCCCGGACTAAAAGTAGTATATCCTTCCAACCCGGAAGATGCGAAAGGCTTGCTGATTGCGGCCATCAATGATCCCAACCCGGTTCTTTTTTTTGAACACAAGGGCCTTTACAGAAGTACCCTCGGCGCCCTGCCGGAAAACTATTACGCTACGGAAATCGGGAAAGCAAAAGTTATCAGGGAGGGAACAGACATCAGCATCATTACCTATGGTGCCGGCGTTTACTGGGCAACCGCTGCTGCAGAAAAACAAGCCGGTGTTTCCTTTCATATTCTTGACCTGAGAACCCTGCTGCCACTGGACTATGAAGGCATACGGCAGGCCGTTTTAAAAACCGGAAAAGTATTGATCCTGCATGAAGACACGCTGACCGGCGGCCTTGGTGGAGAGATCAGTGCCTGGATCGGAGAACACTGTTTTGAAGCCCTCGATGCCCCGGTTGCTCGTTGTGCCTCCCTGGATACGCCGGTCCCTTTTAACCGTGACCTGGAGAAAAATTTTCTGGCGAATGCACGCCTGGAAAAAACCATACAAAAACTCCTGGATTTCTGAGGGAGACAGAATGCATTCCTTTCTCCGGAGCATTCAGCCCGGACCGTTAGTGAATCACTTCATTCGCTTTAAAAACCCGCAAAAAATTTCCCCCGAGGATTTTGAATATATCCTGTTTACTGTACCCGCGCTGAACCAGGGCCTGTGTGATCTTCGGATAATCCTGAACCCCATCCATTCCCTGCGGCGCCGATTCACTGCCATCAAAATCAGCGCCGATGCCTACGTAATCAACACCCACCAGCTTCACAATATAATCAATGTGGTCTATGAGCAGGGACAGCGGTGGCCGAAGGGCTTCCATCTCCTGTTTATAATGTGAAAACAAATAGTCCAGGATTTCATCATGCGGCTTCTTAAGCGCCGCCAGTGAATCCTGCTGCATCTTATGAAGTTTTAAAAACTGATTTAATCGTGGCATATAGTTACTGTCCACAAAACCCGAATAGAAATTAACCTGGATCACGCCGCCATTTTTTGCAATGGCCTTTATCTGGTCATCTTTCAGATTGCGAAAAACAGGGCAAATTGCATACACTGAACTGTGCGACGCGATGATGGGTTTAGTCGTTGTCTGAATCACATCCCAGAAAGTCTTTTCGCCAACATGGGATACATCGACCATCATACCCATTTCATTCATTTTTTTTACCACCTGTTTCCCAAATTCATTCAACCCGTAAGGGGTCACAACAAACGCGTGTTTTGATTCATCGGAGGCCGAAGTGGCCCAGGATGTGCTGTTGTTCCAGGTCAGTGTCATATAACGCACACCCCGCTTATAAAAGCTGTCGAGATAAGACAGGTCATCTTCAATCATATGTCCGCCTTCCACGCCGGATAATGCCGCCAGCTTATGATGTTTCACAGCGCTCATCAACTGCCTGTAATTATATACGATCTGCATCCGGTACGGATTACGGCCTGCGACCGCATACAAAGAATCGAGTTCCTGGTTCGCATACGCAAAAGCGGATCCTTTACCATAATGTTCATCGCAAAAAATAGAAAAAACCTGCACATCCACCCCGCCTGTTTTCATCCTGGCCAGATCAGAATTGGTTATCCCCTGAAGGTTGCTGTCAAAAGCGTAATGATTCTCCACGGCCTTGCTCAGGAAATCATTGTGCGTGTCAATCATGATCGCCCGCGCGTGAATTTTTTGATAGGATTGTGCCGCGCCGGTATAATGAAGAAGAATAAACAACAGGCCGGCCACGCATCTCATAGTTAAAGAATTTATTCGGAACTTTAAATGTAAATCATTTGACCTGATATGGATCCGGAGATCATTAGAAAATATTGCCTGAAGAAAAAATCCGTGACAGAATCTTTTCCCTTCGGAGAATCGACCCTGGTTTTTAAAGTGAGCGGAAAAATATTTTTACTGCTGGCGCTGGATAGTGTTCCCCTGCAGTTCAATGTGAAATGTGATCCGGAGCAGGCAGAAAACTTTCGGGAAGAATATTCCTCTGTGATTCCCGCATTTCACATGAACAAGAAACACTGGAATACCATTCTGCTGAATGGCAATGTTCCGGCCCGTCTGGTCTGGGAAATGATTGATGCCTCTTATTTACTGGTTGTAAAATCGCTCCCCCTGAAAGAGCGAAAAAAACTTGATACTCATAAATAGTAGCGGTTGTTTTCTATTTCCTCCTTCACCACATCAGGAACCAGGTACCGGATTGATTTCCCCTCCCTGACCATATTGCGGATATGGGTAGCCGAAATCTGCAGCAGCGGCGAGTCCAATATGTGGGTCCGGGCACCAGCATATTCCGGGAGCGTTTCGTATCCCGCCCGGATATAAATATAAAAAGGGACCGTTATCAGCAGCTGCTGATAATTCTTCCATTTTGAGAGATTCTGATACCCATCACTCCCCATGATGATCGAGAACTCATGCTGCGGATACTTCTCGCTGATGTACGTGAGGGTATCAATGCTATAGGATGGCCTGGGTAACCTGAATTCGATATCTGAGGCCCTGAGGTGCTTTTCCCCTTCTATGGCTGCCTTTATCAGGAACAACCGGTGATATTCATTAAGAAGACCTTTGGCCGGTTTGAGCGGATTCTGCGGAGAAACAATGAACCAGACCTGGTCCAGATCCGTTGACTGGACCACATGATTGGCAATGATCAAATGGCCATGATGAACTGGATTAAACGACCCAAAATATAATCCAACCTTCATTTAATTAATTATAGACAAATGTATTAAACATATAATTAATAAACCATATTATAAACCCGCCTTCAGGAGAATATGGGATCCACAAAGATATTTTCTGCTTCATCAAGTCTCAGGCTCAGGTGATACCCGGCCACCGCAATAGAGATCGGATCGCCCAGGGGAGCTACCTTTTCCACTTTTATGATTTCGCCCGGAACACAGCCCATTTCCATCAATTTCAGGAAGAGGTCATTTTTTTCGAACGAATGAATTCTGGCTCTTGATCCGGTTCTTAACTCCGAAAGTCGTTTCATGTGTAGGAACAAAAGTAGCTTTGTTCTTTCAATAGACTTTACGATTTTCGGAAATGGCATGATGCAGACCAAAACCCAGATAAGCTTTCATTTTCTTATCCCTTTCAAACTTCCACAGCGGAAGAAGCTTAAGCTGTTTCTCCATTCTCTTTTCCAGGAGGAGTCGTACAAGCTGACGGACCTTTCTTATGTGTTTTGCGATGACGATTACCTCCTGGATCTCAATCGCAGATTTCTAAAACACGACTATTATACCGACATACTCAGCTTTCCCGGCTCAAAGAGCAAGGACAACAAGGTCTCCGGAGAGATCTACATTAGCGTGGAGCGGGTCCGCGAAAATGCAAAAGTCCACAATTCCTCATTCCGGGAGGAAATTCACAGAGTAATCTTCCACGGAGCCCTGCATCTGTGCCACTATAAGGATAAGACAAGAAAAGAGCAGGCCCGGATGAGACGCAAAGAGGATGATTGCTTAATCCGATATTTTAAATGATGTTCCACGTGAAACAACAACAGAATAAACCCAGCTTTTCTTTTTTGATTATAACTGCACTTAACTTAACCCACCGCTATTAGAGACAACCTTTATGATCATTCTCCTACCCAGGCTAATAAACAGAGATTCCGAATAGCCCGGAAACGAACATCTTTTATTCTATGATCAGCCACAAATTGTAAAGCGTTCGAAAAGAGTGGATACCAAGAAGCCGAGATTCTATCCTCGCAGCGAATAATATGAAGAGAAAAGACATCTTATATAGAACAGACAAAACGAAGACTAAACGCAGATTAAACGCGGACAAAACGCAGGTAACGCCCCATTTCTTTATCTATTTAATTAAAACTTCATTAGTTTTTTATACATTTTACATTCACTGCGATTCAATATCAAAATGTATATTTTGAGATTCTCTACTCCTCACGGGTAAATTGATCAATGACACCAACGGATCCTTTCAGGGTAAGGTTGGTGCCGGAATGGTTCTTCCTGGAAAAGGATTTTCTACATCAAAGGGCCATGTAAAAAGCTCACCAGGGCACGAGTGAAAGAGAAACAGGAACTCCATCCTGAATCGGGGGGAATGGCTGCCTAAAAACCCTCCCTAGTTATAAATACAACCGCACCCTGTGTTCCACGTGGAACACGGAAGGCGCGCGCCGGGTTTCTCAAAATCATCTCTCCCAAAACTCGCCTTCTGATATACCTTTGCGGGATGTTTTCATCGTATGACGTCATTGTCGTGGGAGCTGGTCATGCCGGTTGTGAGGCTGCAGCAGCGGCAGCCAATATGGGCTCCAAGGTATTGCTGGTGAGCATGAACCTCCAAACCATTGCGCAAATGAGCTGCAATCCGGCCATGGGCGGCGTTGCCAAGGGTCAGATCGTGAGGGAAATAGACGCTATGGGTGGCTATTCTGGAATTGTTACGGATAAAAGCATGATCCAGTTCAGGATGCTGAACAAGTCAAAGGGGCCGGCGATGTGGAGCCCAAGAGCTCAGAATGACAGAATGTTGTTTGCGGCAGTTTGGCGTAATATGCTTGAGAACACCCCGAACGTCGATTTCTATCAGGACATGGTAACCGGACTTCTGATAGAAGACCAGTCGGTGACCGGCGTAATCACCGGCATGGGGAACCGCATTAAATCCAGATCGGTCGTGCTAACCAACGGAACCTTTCTGAATGGCATCATTCATATAGGGGAAAAACAATTTGGGGGAGGACGGATGGCAGAAAAAGCCGCCACCGGAATCACAGAACAGTTGCGAAGCCTGGGGTTTGAAAGCAGCCGCCTGAAAACCGGCACTCCGCCCCGAATTGACGGAAGAAGCCTGGACTACAGCAAAATGGAAGAACAGCCCGGGGATGAACATCCAACCGGCTTTTCCTACCTCAACGTACCATTACCCTCCAAACAAAAAAGTTGCTGGATTACCTATACCAATCCGCAGGTGCATGATATCCTCAAAACGGGTTTTGACCGGAGCCCCATGTTTGCCGGCAGGATCGACGGAACAGGTCCAAGATACTGCCCGAGCATAGAAGACAAATTAAACCGCTTTGCAGATAAAGACAGGCACCAGCTATTTATTGAGCCCGAAGGATGGAATACTATAGAAATATATGTAAATGGTTTCAGTACTTCTCTGCCGGAAGAAGTGCAATACGAAGCGCTTCGTATGATAAAAGGATTCGAGCATTTCAAAGCGTTCAGGCCTGGATATGCCATCGAATACGATTATTTTCCGCCCACTCAGTTAAAACACAATCTCGAAACCAAAATCCTGAATAATCTCTTTCTCGCCGGTCAGATAAACGGAACTACGGGTTACGAAGAAGCAGCCTGCCAGGGATTAATGGCGGGTATTAATGCCCATCAAAAAATCAATTATCTTGATCACGTTATTTTAGACCGGAGCGAAGCCTATATCGGCGTCCTGATAGATGACCTCATCAGCAAAGGCACCGAAGAACCCTACCGGATGTTTACCTCAAGAGCAGAATTTCGTACCCTGCTGCGCCAGGACAACGCAGACCTCCGCCTGACTGAGAAGAGCCACCGCCTGGGTCTGGCTTCCGCGGAAAGACTAAAAGCAGTAGATATCAAGAAAAATGAGGTTAAATCAATTTCCGGAATTTTGAACGATTTTTCCATTGCTCCCGAGCTGGCGGAGCCTTTCCTAAGTGAAATGAATCTATCACCCATGCTTCAAAAGCAAAAAGCAGCCAGCCTGCTTTTAAGGCCCAACGTGAGCATTTCCATCATAAGCGAAGGAGTTCCCGCATTAAAGGAAAAACTGAAGCCATTCAGCCCGGACAGCCTGGAGCAGGCAGAAATTCAGCTGAAGTACGATGTCTATATAAAAAAAGAAAAAGAACTGGTAAAAAGGATTTCACAGCTGGAACAACTTTCTATTCCTGAAACCTTCGATTATGACCGCCTTTCAGCACTTTCCACCGAAGCGCTGATTAAATTCAAAAAAATAAAACCGAGAACGTTGGGACAGGCCAGCCGGATCAGTGGCGTCAACCCAACAGATATTCAAATTCTAATGGTCTTCATGGGCAGATGATCAGAGTCCGTAACGTTTGCTGATCTCCAGCATCCGGTCGATCGGCTTTCTGGCCGCATCCAGCAAAGGCTTCTCCATCCGGATCTCCGGCGTTTCGTAAGCCATACACAAATACAGTTTTTCCAGGGTATTCAATTTCATGTGCGGACAATCGTTGCAGGCACAATTGGTTTCCGGCGGCCCCGGAATAAATAGTTTTTCCGGTGAAGCCAGTTTCATCTGATGCAAAATACCGGATTCCGTACCCACAATAAATTCCATGGCCGGATCCGTTTGAGAAAACTTCAATAAGGCCGTAGTTGATCCGATAAAATCGGCCATCCGCAGAATAGCCTCTTCACATTCCGGATGGGCAATAAATTTAGCCTTCGGATTCCTCGCTTTTAATTCCATTATCTTTTGCACACTGAAAATTTCATGCACCATGCAGGCGCCGTTCCAGAGCACCATATCCCGACCGGTCTTCTTTTTCAGATAAGCCCCGAGGTTCTTATCCGGCGCAAATATTATTTTCTGATCCTGCGGAAGGCTTTCTATAATTTTCTGCGCATTGGAGGAAGTACAGATGATATCGCTAAGGGCTTTAATTTCAGCGGAGCAGTTGATGTAGGAAATCACCAGGTGATCAGGGTATTTCTCTTTAAATACCCGGAACAGAGGGGCCGGCGCAGAGTCCGCCAGGGAACAGCCTGCGTTCAGGTCCGGAAGCAACACTTTTTTATCCGGATTCAGAATTTTTGCCGTTTCCGCCATAAAATGAACTCCTGCAAATACAATGATATCCGCTTTGGTCCGGGCGGCTTCCTGCGCCAGCCCAAGGCTATCCCCGATGAAATCCGCCACATCCTGAATATCGGCATCCTGATAATAATGCGCCAGCAACACGGCATTTTTTTCTTTTTTCAGCCGGTCTATCTCTTTAAAAAGATCCAACTCCGGATCAACCGGTATATCAAGGAATCCCTTCCGGTTAACTTTCATCCTGGCATCATCAATGTTTATAACTGCCATAATATATAATAATACATTATTTATTTAAATAGATCTATTACTATTATAGACCTGAATTAGTGGAAAACGCTACCAGAATATTATTGCTTTTGAATAAATATTTTATTGTCCACCGCTATCCACATCCAACCCACACCCTTAAATCCACGCCTGTATTGCATTTCTTCCTGATTCACAAACGATCAGCCATTCCGGGTTCAGGATAAGTATTTAATAACACTTATATAATAAAAAACGGAACAAGTAGTTGTTTGTTCACCGGAAACCAAAAACGACGCCTTCATTATAAATTCTACTCTCATTCCTTTCACAGAAATCCGGGTTAAAAATCTGTGTTTTACACCAATAAATAGGGTTTATTCACCAGGGCCTGTTAGCATGTGTTCCACTGTTTTACCGTTGTTTCACGAGGGCCGGGTTAAATTCCGGAAGATTTAACCAGACATTGTCAAACGATGCGCTTAAAATGAGGATGGCTGTGCCTTTCCCTGTTTTCCACAATTTGTTCATAACCATTTTTCAACTATTTTTGCCATCCTTTCAAAAACCCTACAAATATAATATGTCTATTATTCAGCAAATCAGAGATAAAGCCGCATGGCTGGTTTTTGGCCTGATTGGAGTGAGCCTGATCGGATTTCTACTGATGGATTCTTCCGTTGGCAATAGCCGTCTGGCTGCCAGTTCAGGAAGTGTAGGTTCTGTAAATGGAGAAGAATTCGATTACAGCAATTTCGAGAAACAGATATCAGAACGTGAAGACCAATATAAAAGTCAGGGATACCCGGTGAACGATATGATGCAACAGAATATCCGGGAAGAGGTATGGAAACAATTTAAAGAAGATGCCGTGCTGAAGGCAGAGTACCAGAAACTGGGCCTGGACGTAAGCGACAAAGAGTTGAACGACATGCTCGTTGGTCCGAACGCCCTTCCGGAAATCAAGCGCGCCTTTACAGATCCGAATACGGGTGTTTTTGATCCTCAGCAGGCCGCTGCCAGAATAAATCAGCTAAGGACAATTTATAAAGGCAACAGAAAGACGGACCAGAACTATGCCATGGCCCAAAACTTTTTTGAACAGGCCCTGCCCCAGTTCGTCAAGATGAGATTGAAAGACAAATATCTTTCCATACTGGCCAAAAGTTCTTATATCCCCAAATGGATGGTTGAAAAGGCAAACGCTGATAACAGCCTGGTCTCTTCCATTTCTTACGTAAATGTGCCTTATCAAACCATCCCGGATAGCTTAATCCGCATATCTGATGGGGAAATTGAATCCTATCTGGACAAGCATCTGGATCAGTATCAGCAGGAGGATTCCCGCAGCGTCCGGTATGTGGTTTTTAATGCAGCGCCTACGGCGGCAGACAGTAATGCCCTAAAGCAACAGGTAACGAATCTGAAACAGGAATTCAGCACAACAGCAGACGTGGAAGGTTTTCTGGCGCGCAACGGCACAGAAATCAATTATCATGACGGCTATACGCCCAAATCCAGATTAACGGGAGCCAGAAAAGATTCGCTGAGCATGCTTCCCAAAGGATCCGTTATCGGACCTTACCTGGATGGACCGAATTATGTTATTGCCCGGATCATGGATATTAAAACATTGCCGGACTCCGCGAGAGCCCGTCATATACTCGTTGCCACGGTGAATCTGAAAACGAATCAGCCAACACTGGACGACAGTACCGCAAAAAAGAAAATAGACAGCATTAAAAACCTGATTGATAAAGGCGCCCGGTTTGACAGTGTTGCATACCATCTTTCTGACGATGAGGGCACCCGGATCAAAGGCGGCGACCTGGGTTATTTTGCACCCGGACAAATGGTGAAGGAGTTTGGGGATTTTGTGTTTAGCGGCAAGGTGGGCGAAAGGAAGATAGTTAAGACCCAATTCGGATATCATTATATTGAGATCGAGGATCAGAAGAATTTTGAGCCCGCGTATAAGATTGCTTATTTTGCCCGGAAAATTGAACCCAGTACGGAGACAGATGATAATGCTTCCGGACTGGCCAGCCAGTTTGCCGGCGAAAGCAGAAGCCAGGCCGCTTTTGACGAAAACGTTAAAAAAGCAAACCTCCAGAAAATCC
Source organism: Bacteroidota bacterium (assembly GCA_030706635.1). GTDB lineage: Bacteria > Bacteroidota > Bacteroidia > Chitinophagales > Chitinophagaceae > Puia. Next base: position 63,328 of record JAUZOD010000003.1, on the reverse strand, counting down.
CCGCTCAGGATATTCACCCGACAGATTTTACCATTCCGGGTCTTGGATCAAGCCGCTCCCTCGTCCGCTGGATCTTCGATGCCAAGCTGGGCGAGGTCTCCGAATCTTTTTCTGTAGGAGATAAATATGTAGTAGCTATTCTAACCGAGATCAATAAAAAGGGAGATATGACTGAAGCCAAAGCAAGGCCAATCATTGAGCCCATTCTGAGAAATCAGAAAAAAGCGGAACAGATCTCCCAAAAGATTGCGTCTGCCACTTCACTGGAAGCCGTTGCGGCTGCCACGGGACGGACCGTTGCCAAAGCGGACAGCCTTTTGTTTTCTTCTCCCTATATCCCCAATGTTGGACCAGAACCCAAAGTAGTGGGATATGCTTTTGATAAACAACTCGTGGGGAAGGCCGTTTCGCAACCCGTAGGTGGCAACGAAGGGGTATTTGTCCTTAAGATCAGAGAAGTGGGAGCAAAAGCAAGTTATAACGGCGATATAGAACAGATCCGCCAGAGCATGTTGCAAACCCAGGAGTCGATCATCCAGCGTGCGGCCGTGGATGCGCTTGAAAAAACGGCCAAAGTGAAGGATAACCGGGCCAAGTTTCTTTAGTTGACGGTTGACGGATGACCGTTGACGGACTTTCTGTGCAGGCTTCAAACTTAAATCGGGCAGCATGATGACGGATGTCAATTGCGGATTCACACCTGAAATCCGTCAACGGTCAACCCCGGAACTACTTACCTTTGCGGGTGATACAGGCATATTATGGAGGAAGAGATTGTCAATAAGATAAGTCAGAGCGCCCTGCTGACCCTGGATCTGGAGAAATACTTCCCGGAAGAAAAGATCGTGATGTTTGATCTGAAATCTTTCCTTTTTATGGAGCTTATCCTTAAGGAAAAAGATTTTCGTACTGCACTTCAGAGTACAGACTGGAATCAATATAAAGATCAGATCGTAGGGGTTTACTGTTCCGCCGATGCCGTTATCCCGGTATGGGCCTATATGCTGGTAGCCAGCTATCTTCAGCCCGTGGCCAAAGACGTTATTCAGGGGGATGAACAAATGGTGCTCCGGCAAATATTATTGAAAAGGATCGGAGCCATTGATCCGTCAGAATATAAAGACAAAAGGGTTGTGGTGAAGGGATGCGGCGAAAAACCAATAGGAGAGTTTGCTTACCTGGAAATCACCCGCCTGCTCCGTCCGGTAGTTAAAAGCATTATGTATGGAGAACCCTGCAGTACGGTTCCTGTTTATAAAAGCAAATAAATCTCCTTAGAGCAGACTGCCTTTAAGTATAAATACGGCCACCGAAAAGTAGATGATCAATCCGGTCACGTCTACCAGAGTTGCCACGAATGGAGCAGAAGAAGCGGCCGGGTCGGCCCCCAGTTTTTTCAACAGGATGGGTAACATCGAACCCGATATCGTTCCCCACAGCACAACACCCAGCAGAGAAAAGGCAACCGTTAACGCAACCTTAAACCAGCTTTCCCCATAATTATAAAAATGAAACCGTTGCCAGAGTGCAATGCGCAGAAAGCCCACTGCGCCCAGGATAGAACCGAGCACCACGCCGGACATGATTTCTTTACGCATGACGTATAGCCAGTCGCGGAATTTAACTTCTCCCAGCGCCATGGCCCGGATAATGATGGAGGATGCCTGCGATCCGGAATTACCACCGCTGGAGATAATGAGCGGAATAAACAAGGCTAGTACGACGGCTTTGCTAATTTCTCCTTCAAAAAAGCCCATAGCAGTGGCCGTTAGCATCTCGCCCAGGAACAGAATGACAAGCCAGCCGGCCCGCTTCTTCACCAGATGGCCAAAAGAAATGGAAGTGTAGGCTTCATCCAATGCTTCAGAACCCCCTATCCGCTGGATCTCGCGGGTATTTTCCTTTTCAGCCAGTCGCAACACATCATCGGCTGTTACCACCCCCAGCAGCACACCCGCCTCGTTGACTACCGGTAGTGCAAACCGGCTGTTTTGCCGGAAAATGGTAATCGTTTCGGTCTGCGCATCATTTACTGACAGGGCCAGGAACTGGCGGTCCATGAGTTTTTCAACGGACAGGGATGGATCAACAATTAAAAATTCTTTGAGATTGATATCGTCAATCAATACCCCGTGATCATCTATTACAAAGAGAAAATTGAGTGTGTCGGTTACCTGTCCGAGTTTGCGGATCATATCCAGTACTTCCCGTACCGTGTTGGTTGCTTTAATAGCAATATAATCGGGAGTCATCAAACGACCGACGGATCCTTCGGGATATCCCAGCAGCTTCAGTGTTTCCGCGCGGGTTTCCGGAGAAAGGACTTTTAATAACTCTTTTACGGCACTACCCGGAAGCATACCCAGGAAGGCGGTTCTGTCATCGGGCTGCAGCGCATTCAGCAGTTCGGCCGCTTTTTCATCAGGAAGCGATTTAATGATGATCTCCTGTTTTTTGCGCCGTATGAATTTAAAAACACGTGCTGCATGTTTTACATCCAGATGCTGGAACAGCTTACCTGCCCAATTGGTGTACCGGTTGGTAAACTCAATAATGTCCCGGGACGAAAGTTTATTGAGTTTTACAAACTCAGTAATGCGGTTGTTCTGCAACAGATTTTTAATATCCTTCAGATTCGGCATACCCTTTATTTAATGGTTTACAAAGGTCATTTATTTACGAAACGGGTAAAAGAATTGTTTTGATACCACCAGGGCCGTCACCGACGGCGGCGTGCGTTCCGGAGCCATGAATAAAACAGGATATCCTGCGGGATGCTTTATCCATTTCCCGGATGATGCATTTCAGGGAATTATCACCGCCTTCAAAAAACAGCCATTCTCCTGCAGTGTTTTCTTTATCGGTAATGCCTATCCCCGAATGCTGCAAGGCTTCTTTCACCTCCGATAGATTTTCCGGAGCGACCTTTATAAAAACAGGACCAGCATATGCTGCCGGAATGGATTTTTTTTGGAACGCAACCGCGGCCGCAGCGAGACGCTGTCGCAAAGCAACCCCCAGGTTCAGGAAATAAAGCAGCAGGGAAGAAGATGATCCATGAAAGTGTTTTTTCATGAACTGCTTCATGGCAAGGTAAAACTGATGGACATAGCGAATGTCCCTGGGTGTACTTTCGCCCTTAAAATGAATGATGGTGGTGGAAGCAAGGTAATAATTCTGGAATCCCGCTTTGCTGATGCGGTAACAGAGGTCGATATCTTCTGCGTACATAAAAAACTGTTCATCGAAACCACCCGTCAAATCCAGCACGTCTTTCCGCACCATCATAAATGCGCCGGACAAGATTTCCACCGGATGATTGCTGGTTGGATCCAGGTGGCCGGCGTAGTAGGCAGCAAAAAAACGGGAAGATGGAAAGACGGCGGCCAGTTTACTCATTTTAAAGAAAGAAGCGGTGGCCGTAGGGAATCCGCGTTTGGATTCTTTTAAAAAACGGCCGCAGCCGTCAATCATCCTCACGCCCACCGCCCCTGCATTCGGGTGCGCCTCAAAAAATGAAAGGCACTGATCCAGGCTGTCTTCTGCCAGAACGGTGTCCGGATTGAGAAATAATATATACTTCCCGGAACAGTCCGCCAAAGCCTGGTTGTTTGATTTGGCAAATCCCTTGTTTTCAGTATTTGAAATAAAACGAAACCCGGGGTACAGGGGCTCCAGAAAGGCGATGCTTCCATCGGAAGAGGCATTATCCACAATAAAGACTTCGGTCTTTCCCTGAAGGAGCGCACTCTGGCCAATCGCCTTTTTTATGGAATGAAGGCATTGTTCCAGAAAATATCTTACATTGAAATTAACGATGACAACAGAAAGAATCATCCTGGATAAAGATTAACACGAAGTACGATTTTTTCAGGTAGCCGGCAAAATACATCCGGTTAAGTCCATTCCTGTTCATAAGGCTGCCGCCCCTTTATTATCTTTGCGCCATGTTATTGAAACAAACTCTGATCAAAGCGGCTGAAGCCGCGGGCAAAGTGATCCAGCAATATTACGGTACCCGGTTTCAGATTTCCAATAAGGAAGGCGTAAACAATCTCGTTACGGAGGCGGATCATGCGGCGGAGAAAATTATTATGGACATTATCCGTTTAGAATTTCCGGATCATTATATTCTCAGCGAAGAATCCGGGGACATGCCTTCGGACTCAAAATACAAGTGGATTATTGACCCGCTGGATGGCACGGTTAATTTTGCGCACGGCCTGCCGCTCTGCTGTGTATCCATTGGCCTAGAGCACGAGGGTGAAATGCTGATGGGCGCTGTCTATAACCCGTTTTTTAATGAATTCTATTTTGCTCAAAAAGGATACGGCGCCACGCTGAACGACCAATCGATTAAGGTGTCGGAGGAAACGGAGGTCGCAAAAGCCTGCCTGGTTACGGGGTTTCCCTATACATATCTGGATCAGCCGAATGGTCCCCTGGACGTGTTTTCCCGCCTGATCCGGAAAGGTGTTCCGGTCCGTCGGCTGGGCTCTGCCGCAATGGATCTCTGCTGGGTGGCGGCGGGTCGTTTTGATGGATTTTTTGAACATAAGCTGAACGCCTGGGACAGCTCTGCCGGATTCTTAATTGTGGAAGAGGCTGGCGGCAGGGTAACCGATTTTACCGGATCGCGGTATTCGTTGTATCAGCCCCAGATTGTGGCGACCAATGGTAAGATCCATGATGAGTTGCTTAAATGGATTGACGGGCAATTGCCGGAATAACCAGGGATACGGGAAAGCAGGTATTGTAAAAAGTAAAACGCATCATGGACCTACGTACGGAAATTTCATCCCTGGGAGAATTTGGCCTTATTGACCACCTCACCCGCAATATTGAATTGAAAAATGTTTCGTCGATTCTGGGAGTGGGGGACGATGCTGCGGTTATAGACCATTTCGGGAAACAGACGGTATTCACCACCGACCTGCTCATAGAAAATATCCATTTTGATTTAATCTATACTCCGCTCAGACACCTGGGTTATAAAGCCGTGGTAGTTAATCTGAGTGATATCTACGCTATGAATGCGCATCCCACCCAGATCCTTATTTCACTCGGTTTCAGTAACCGGTTCAGCGTGGAGGCCCTGGATGAATTTTACGATGGAGTATATGCGGCTTGTGAAAAATATGGAGTGGACCTGGTTGGCGGCGATACCTCTTCCTCCCAAAAGGGTTTTATCATTTCAGTTACCGCCATCGGCGAAGTGAGCCCCGACAAATTTGTTCAGAGGAGTACGGCACAGAAAGGCGATCTCCTCTGCTGCAGCGGAGATCTGGGTGCAGCTTACCTTGGACTCGTTTTTCTGGAAAGGGAAAAAAAGATCTTTCTCGAGAATCCCGACATAAAACCCGATCTGGAAGGTGAAAAATATGTTATCGGCCGGATACTCAAACCGGAAGCCGCAAAAGACGTGATTGATTTTTTTGAAAGGGAACAGATCATTCCGACAGCGATGATGGACATCAGCGACGGATTAAGCTCCGAGATCCTTCATCTCTGTAAACAAAGTAATCTGGGTTGTGTAATATACGAGGAGAAAATCCCCATTCTGGAAGAAACCCGCAATGCAGCTTATAAGTTCGAGCTGGATCCTACCGCTTGCGCATTGAGCGGCGGGGAAGATTATGAGTTGTTGTTTACCATCAAACAGACGGATTACGATAAACTGGTGCTAAATGAAAAGATCAGCGTAATTGGCTATATGACCTCTCCGGAGGAGGGCACGAGAATCATTACCAAGGGGGGAAACCAGTTTGATATTACGGCACAGGGTTGGAATGCGTTTACAAAATGAGTATTTTTTGCCCACTTATGAAAACAAGCCGTATTCTGAAAATTACCTGCCTCCTGTGGATCGCTGGCTTGACGCTCGTCTCCTGCACGGCTTCACGGAAACCGTTTGACCCGGATAAAAAATATTCTCCCGAAGCCCTGCGATCGGACTACAGGATATTCCGCGGCATCCTTCAATCTGCACATCCCAGTCTTTATTGGTACACGACCAAAGACAGCATGAATTATTTTTTTAATGAAGGCGATTCAGCCTTGCGGGATTCCATGACGGAACCACAGTTCAGAACGGATCTGAGTTATGTAATTGCAAAAATAGATTGTGGCCATACCAGTATAAAAACGTCGAAGGCCTATAGCCGCTATCTGGATACGGCAACGGAAAGCACATTTCCGTTTGCCCTTAAGTTCTGGTCAGACTCCATGGTCATTACAGCCAATCTCTGGCGGCGGGATCCCATTTTCAGGAGAGGAACGGTTTTAAAAAGTATCAACGGGTACGATGCCCGTCAGCTTACAGATACGCTTTTTAATTATGTTACAACAGATGGATATAGTGCTTGCGGGAAATTCCAAACCCTGAGTACAGGGTTTACTTTTGCGCATTTGTATAAAGAAGTATTGGGCGAAAAGGGCAGCTTTGACGTCCGCTACATTGACAGCCTTGGTGTGGAAAGGCAGGCCTTTGTTCCCCTGTATAATTTCAAGGCGGACACTTTAAATAGGATCCATTCCGGACTGGATCCCGGAAATAAAAAGCGGGAAAAGAAACAGCCCAGCCTGGAGTATTTCTCTTCTGTAAATCTGCAGCTGGATACGGTGATGAAAACGGCATTCATGTCTGTAGCTACGTTTGACCGGAGTAATCATCTGAGAAAATTTTTCAGGAATTCCTTTAGGGAAATCAGACGGGATCACATTTCCGACCTGGTGATAGACGTCCGGTCCAACGGCGGAGGAGATGCCGGAATATCCACCCTGCTGACCCGGTACCTGATTGACCGGAAATTCAGGCTGGCGGATTCTCTATACACTGTGAAAGCGCCAAGGGAATACAACAAATACATCGGGAAAGACTTCTGGTATAATCTGCTCACCCGTTTCGTAACCCGCAGGGAGCCAGATGGGAAATATCATTTCAGATATTTCGAAAGGCACGAGTTTTCACCCAGGGAAAAAGATCATTTTAACGGTCAGGTATATATCCTGATTGGCGGCAATTCTTTTTCGGCAACCACCTTGTTTGTCGGGGCTATAAAAGGGCAGAAGAACGTGACCGTAGTGGGTGAGGAAACCGGCGGGGGCCATTACGGCAATTCCGCCTGGATCATCCAGGATGTAACTTTACCAAATACCGGCGTCCGGTTCAGGCTTCCAAGATTCAGGATGGTGATTGACAAAAATCGGGAAAAGGATGGCCGGGGTATCATGCCCGACGTATGGGCAACTCCTTCTGCCAGAGCGATACAGCTTGGCATAGATTTTAAATCGATGAAAGTTCGGGAGCTTATTGATCAGCGAAAATCTCAGAACCGATAAATAATTGTTCATTAAAGTGCGGTGATGAAACAAATACTTTTCCTGTTGCTCTTCTTCAGTGCCACGGTTGTTGAAGCCCAGGATTCTCTTTCGCAGGCAAGATTAAAAACATTGAAAGGCGTTGTTGCTCCTTTTTCCACAATTGCAAAAAAAGACTCTCTTTTTCTGATCTGTTTCTGGGCCACCTCTTCAGATGAAAGTGTCCAGGAAATGAACGCGATCAATGCCGGGCTGGACAATTGGAAATCGTCTGTTCCGTTCCGGTTTCTTGGCGTTTGTGTAGATGAAGGCAAGGCGGCAAATAAGCTGAGGCCAACTTACAATATGAACTCATGGACCTTTGATGTCTTTCTGGATTTATATGGTGATCTGCGGAGAGCGCTTCATTCCAATAATCTTCCGCAATCTATGATCATCTATAAAAATAAAATTGTTTACCAACAGTCGGGATGGTCGGCCGGAAGCGACAATTACCTGTATCAGAAGCTTCTTTCCATCTATCGTAGCAATCCCTGATGCCGGATTAATTCACTATTTCTTTAAGGGTAAGCGACTGCTGGTTAATCAATAAGAAATCAGCCGGCCCCCCAATGGCTATTTTCCCCAGCATCGGATCCTTCAATAGGGAAGCCGGATAGACGGAGCACATTTTCAGTGCTTCGCCGAGAGGTATGCCCACCTTTTCTACAGCATTTTTCAGGCTGGACATCATGGTCATACAGGATCCGGAGAGTGTTCCGTCAGGCAGTGTGTACCGGTCACCCTGAAAGACATGTTCATAGTAGCCCTCTGCAATCTGGGTAACCGCATCGGTGATAAAGAACAATCGTTCGCCCATAATTTTTTTGCTCAGCCTGACGGAATCAAAATCAACATGCACGCCGTCGCATATCACGCTGCTCATAATTTTTGAATGCGCATAAATAGCACCCACCATTCCCGGTGCTCTGCCCTGGAGCGGAGACATGGCATTGAAGAAATGGGTGGCGGTGGGAATGCCCAGATCAAAAGCATGGGTGGCTTCTGAATAGCTTGCGTTGCTGTGGCCGGCAGAAACCAGGATGCCCTGATCCATCAGGTATTTTACGATCTCATCACTGCATTGTTCGGGAGCCAGGGTGATCATTTTAAAAACGCCCCTGCCTTTTTTCAGGAACATATCGACTTCCTCCCGGGTGGGCGATTTAATAAATTTTTCAATATGTGCACCCCTTTTTACCGGGTTAATATAAGGCCCCTCCAGATGGATTCCCAGCAAGCCTTTTTTACCGGAAGACATATATTCTCCCGCCACCTGAATTCCTTTTAAAAAATTTTCTGTTGAGTTGGTGGCCATGGTAATCATAAAATGCGTACAACCCCCGGAAAGACAATAGGCATAAGTGGCTTCCAGGGAAGCGAAATCCAGGGAATGGGAGAATAGTTTACCCAGGCCACCGTAAATCTGCAGGTCGATGAATGCAGGAGCAATCAGGCAATCCGGATGTTCCGTAAGGGCATAATCTGATGGGATCCCACGCGCTTCTACTATGCCGGTAACCATCTTGTTCTCTGTTAGAACGGCATGCCGTTTCAACATGTCCTTTCCGGTAAAAACAGCATCCGCCAGGTAAGCTTGTTTCATGAATCAGGATTGAATTAAAAAGTGATTTGCATCTTCCAGAAAAGGAAACTGGCCTCGAACTGATTCCAGCATTTCTTTGTGGAGGGTCATGGTAATGATTTCTTCATTTCCGGAAAGAGGATGCAGGATCTCTCCAAGCGGACCGGCCACCAGGGAATCCCCGGCATAGATTAACCCGTTTCCATCGGTCCCTGTACGGTTGACACCGACAACAAAACATTGATTTTCTATGGCGCGCGCCTGCAATAATGTTTTCCAGGCGTGGCTTCTCGCGGCAGGCCAGTTGGCCACAAAAATCAGGATATCATATTCAGGTTCATTCTTTTTTTTGCCAGGGGAAGCCTGAGCCGGGTTGGATTGACGAAGCCAAACCGGGAACCGCAGATCATAGCAAACCTGGAGGTTGATTTTCCATCCTTTTGCCGATGCAATGAGCCGGCTTTTGCCGGCAGTATAGTGTTGGTGCTCTTTGCCGTAAGCAAACAGATGCCTTTTATCATAATAGCCGTAATGGCCGTCTGGAAGCATCCATACGAGCCGGTTATAAAAATGAGGCTCAGACGTTCGGGCATCCCTGGCTATTATGCTTCCCGTGATGATGCATTTTTTTTCCGCCGCCATTCTTCTCATCCACTGCATGGTCGGTCCGTCCATGGTCTCCGCAAGGCCGGCGGTATTCATGCTGAATCCGGTACTGAACATTTCCGGAAGGATAACAACCTCCGTTTTTTCCCTGATGCCCGATATCTTTTCCGCGAGCATCTGAAGGTTCGAAATTTTGTCTTCCCAGAAAAGATCGGTCTGCACTAAGGAAATGCTGAGACTTCGCATATAATTTAAGATTAATCAGCTTCAGGCCTGACTGGAAATGTAAATGTTTTAATCAATAGTGGCTCGAAACCCCTTTGCACCAGATAGTTCCGCCATTTGGTTTTTTTTGCAAAAATATTCTTTTCAGCGTGGAGCGAATCCCATTTTTTGTTGGCCTGCCGGCTAAAACTTTTGTGATATTCAGCCTGATCTATCGCTTCCAGTGCTTTGCCAGTGCAATAGGGACTGATTCCTTTCTGCTTCAGTTCATACAGGATCTTTTGTTTTCCCCAGCCTTTCACCCGGAACTTGCCGGAGGCAAACTGAATGGCATAACGTTCTTCATTCAGATACCCTTCCTGGATTAAATCGGAGATCACTTCCTCCGTTTCTTTTTTGAATAAGCCAAGGGCATATAGTTTTTGCTTCACTTCTTGATGATTGCGTTCCTGGTAAGCGCAATAATGTTTTAGCTTTTGAAGTGCTTTTTCCTTCGAAATCCTGCCGGGCTTGAATGCTGAACCCTGAATGGTCATTTGGCCCAAATTTAAATCAACCCGGGTTCGGTTCCTTGTTTTACAACGCATTTTCAACCTGTTTTATAACCCGAATGCACACCTGGGATCAAGATATTCACTATGCGATATTCGCCTGTTGCTATAAGAAAAAATCAGTAGTTTCGTTCCAAAGTCCCGATTCATGAAGTTTATTGTTTCGTCCTCGGCTTTGCTCAAACAACTGCAGCAGATCAGCGGTGTCATCAGCGCCAACACCGTATTACCGATTCTGGAAGATTTTTTATTTGAGGTGGAGAAGAACAAGCTGACCATCGTGGCAACGGATTTGGAAACGGTCATGAAAGTTAAGCTGGATGCGGAAGCCAAAGAAACCGGCAGGGTTTGTATCCCCGCCAAGATCCTTCTGGATTCCCTGAAGAATATTGCAGATCAGCCGCTGACCTTTACGATCGACAAACAGTTCGGAGTGGAGATTACAAGCGACAATGGCAAATACAAGGTATTGGGGGAAAATCCGGATAATTTTCCGAAGGATCCTTCTGCCGACGAGACCAGCTTGTTTGAGATGCCGGCTTCTGCCCTTATCGCGGCCGTTAACAAGTCCCTTTTTGCAGTCAGCAATGATGATCTGAGACCAGCCATGACCGGTGTTTTGGTGGAGATGAGTACTTCCGGGATCCAGTTTGTGGCCACCGACGCTCACCGCCTTATCCGATATAAGCTGAAAAATATTGAGTGTGCCAAAAACGAATCACTGATCGTTCCCAAAAAACCGCTGAATCTGCTGAAGTCGGCCCTTCCCTCAACGGATGAACACGTAAAACTTTCTTACAACAGCAATCATTTGTTTGTAAGCTATGGTGGGCTCCAGATGAGCTGCCGCCTGATTGATGCCCGGTTTCCGGATTATAAAGTGGTAATACCGTCAGACAATCCGTACAAGCTGATCGTAAGCCGGACTGATTTTCAGAATGCGTTGCGCAGGGTGAGTGTTTTTAGTAATAAAAGCACCAACCAGGTTGTACTGAGCATTCACGGCAGTGAGCTTCAGCTTGCGTCGCAGGATGTAGATTTCTCTTTTGAGGGAAATGAGCGGATGAAATGCCAGTACGATGGGGAGGACATGTCCATAGCATTCAATGCCCGGTTTCTCATTGAAATGCTGAATGCAACATCGTCCGAAGAGATCAGGATCGAATTGTCCACGTCAACCAAGGCGGGAATAATTAAACCCGTGGATCAGGATGAGCAGGAAGATCTGCTTATGCTGGTCATGCCGCTCATGTTAAACAGTTAAGCGGAGAAGTAAAGAAAAAGGATCAATTAATTTTTGTTGCAGAGAAACTGAAAGGGCTTTAGTTCCTGTTGTCTGACCACGCGCTGTATATAACGGGAGCCCCTGAGAATTTTATAGCTGTTGATATCGAAAACTTCGTGAGCGACGCAGAAATTTTCCAATGTCTCATAACGGTAGAGAAGATCGTTTAACTTTTCCAGTTCGCAGGCCATGAACTGCTCCGTTACAAACTCATCTTTCATGAGGACAAGTAGATCTCTATCCGGTGTTTTCATTTAATTAGATTTTAATAACCGACCATACCTTTGTTCAGACCGCATCCGCATTTCTTACTGCTTCCACCGATGTGGTTGCTTGAATTGCAGCTTGCGCCTACAATGCTAATCATTAATAATACAAAAATCAATAGGGTAACCGGGGTTTTCATAGAATTCTTTACACTAATTTAGAAAAACTTTGTGGTTATTCTTAGCTTTTTAGTCCCATATTTAGAAAATTAACATGCCCCATCGTTTAACCAGGAATGTAATCATTGCGCCGCTGGACTGGGGATTGGGTCATGCAACCCGTTGTATTCCAATAATTAATGCCTTGAAAAAAAGAGGAATTCAGGTACTGGTGGCCGCAGGAGGGCCGCAAAAATTTTTGTTGCAAACTGAATTTCCAACGCTGGAATTTCTCGAAATTCCGGGGTATGGGATCCGGCTGGAGGGAAAAGGGAAGGGCTTAGTCTGGAGTCTGATTTTCAGGATTCCGCGTATTCTCAGGAGCGTCCGAAAGGAGCAAGCATGGTTGAAAACCTTATGCAGGTCAAGGCCGATTGATGCGGTCATTTCAGATAGTCGGTATGGATTTTACCACAGCCATATTCACAGTATTTTTATTACGCATCAGCTATACATAAGGTCCGGACTAGGCGATTGGGCAAACCGTATCCTTTTAAAGCTAAATCATCATTTTATCAACCGGTTTTCGGAATGCTGGGTTCCGGATTTTCAAAACGCCGATGCACTGGCGGGCATCCTGTCCCATCCCCCCCGCCTGCCCGAGATTCCGGTAAAATACTGCGGCATCCTTTCCCGGTTCAAGCGGGAAAAGACAGAAGTCATCACTAATCCACTACTGATTCTGATTTCTGGTCCGGAGCCGCAGCGAAAGCTGTTTGAAAACAAAATACTCCGGCTCGTGGAACAATATAAAGGCCACGCCGTATTGGTTCGGGGTTTGCCGGGAACTGAAGAAAAAATAAACCTCTCTAACCAGCAGGTTTATATTTATAACCACCTGGCTTCAGGCCCCCTCAATGATTTAATGAATAGATCGGAATTCGTGATCTGCAGCAGCGGATACAGCACCCTGATGGATCTGGCGCGGTTAAAGAAAAAGGCAATTCTGATTCCAACGGCAGGGCAGCCGGAGCAGGAATACCTGGGGGCTTACCTGCATAAAAAAAAATGGGCATTCACAGTATCGCTGGAAGATTTTGATCTGGAAAGATGCATTGAAATATTTCATGAGGAAACATTTGGTTTTCCTGAATTCCCGGATGACTTGTTCCTGAAAGAGAAGGTGGCGGAATTCTTAGACAATCCCTTAATCTGCAGCCCTGGGTGAATCGAAAAAAAGAAAGGTTTTTTCAGCAATAGGGAAATCCTGCCAGCTTTTAACATCTGAAGTCACGGCGAATATGCTGCTGGTAGACATATGCGGAACGGGTGTTTTGGTCAGGGAGGAGGCATAGTCTGTAATGCCCGGATTATGCGCAAAAATGGCAACCCGATTAAACTGATCGTCCAGGCCGGACACAATCTCTTCAAATGTTTCGGGCAACGCCTGATATAATGCGGGAATCAGATTGATTTCATCTGATTTGCGGTTGTATTTGCTGATAAAAATTTCCGCCGTTTCCTTTGTCCGGAGGGCCGGGCTGGACGCAAACTGATCAATCAGGATATTCTGATTGACCAATCGTTTCGCCATTTCGGCAGCGTCCTTAATTCCTTTTGCATTCAGTCTGCGATTAAAATCCGAGGCTGCCGAAAAATGGGGTTCACTTTTAGCGTGTCTTACCAGGAACAAAGTCTTCATTTGTAGCGTGTTTTTATCCCCTGCGGCACCTAAGGTAAAATAAGAAGTTGTAACCTGTGAGAAATTAGGGATTTTTTAAGTTAATTCATGGAAAACGCTTATCAGAAATGGGTAGCTTCGTACCCGCCACGGTATATGGAACATAATTAAGACAGGGGAAACTACTTAGGTATTTTACGGGCACTGGCGATAAGAATGGAAGAAGATGCCTTAATAATAGGGGGAGTTTACGCAAAATGCTGGTCTAATTTTTTTCTTTGGAACACAATAAATAAAGAAGCACAAATTGATTGCATAAATCAATATCAGATAATATTTTAGCACTTTGACCCGTTTAATCCAACATCCGTAATACCCTATGCAAAAAGCTTATCGTGTTTTAGCCGTAGCCCTACTGAATCTGCTCTTATTGCTTGCCCCTGTTTTAGAAACAGACAATGGTCTGAGAGCCACTTCCCTGAAAGCTACCCCTTACCGGTTCAACACGGCCGGATCTTCCATCAAATTTGAGGCTGAAGTCAGCACAATATATCATCAGACCAACCTGGAGCAATCAGGCCTTAAACGGTCCATATTTGAATATGCTTATAAAGGATATCTGGTTCTGCTCGAGCAGCACAAGCTGAGTAAAAGCGATGTGATTACGATCTGTGATTTCAGTCAGTCATCCAGAAATCGCCGCCTTTATGTGGTTGATCTCGAAAATAAAAAGATACTGGTTAATACTTTTGTAGCCCATGGAAGGCGTTCCGGGGGTGAGTATGCGAAAACTTTTTCAAATAGCGCCAGCTCGCATAAAAGCAGCCTCGGATTTTATATAACGGAGCAAACTTATTTTGGCAAGCATGGCCTGGCTTTAAAGATCCACGGTTTGGAAAAGGGATTTAATGATAAGGCAGACCGGCGGAATATTGTTGTTCATGGATCCAAATATATAGGCGAAGAATTTTTGAAATCGAATCGCATCAGCGGCAGAAGTTTTGGTTGTCCGGCAGTACCCATGAGTGATGTGTCTGACCTCATTGAAGATATAAGAGGGGGATCCTGTTTATTTATTTACTATCCTGCAAAAAAATATTTGCAATCTTCCAAGATACTCAACGGCTAAGCGGACGTAAACTTCCGATGGTTTGAAGGTGAAAAGGCTCAATATAGGTTCGTACCCTATGATTGGGCTTTTCTTTTTTTTTAAAACAGCCAGGCCACCCATTGTGCAAGCGCGCCGATGAACAGGCCAATATATATTTCAAAAGGAGTGTGCTGGGCGAGCACGAGACGGGAACTGCAGACAAAGCCGGCGATGAGGATGGGCACCGCAATGTATAGCCCTGAAGCGAAAGGATCTTGCATACCAAAGCAAATAAAAAAGGCACAAAGCCCTCCCGCTGCCAGGGCGTGCATGCTGATCTTGAAAAAAATATTACACATCCATCCCCCGCAGATCGCCAGAAATGATCCAAGTGCAAAGTGTACGGCTACCGGTGGAACGTCGGACAGGTTCCTGAAAACATTCCAGGTCCACCAGTAAAAGAACATCGTTACCAGAAAGCCCACGATCCGGTCCTGCATGTTGTTCAGGGAAAGCGAACGGACAAGTTTCAGCCTCCAGGCCAGGAAGATGACAATGGCCGGGTATAAGAAAGTAAATAAAATTGTACTGGATATCCGGAGGATGCGGGTTCGCTCATCAACGCCCACGAATGCCGAAGGATGCAGAAAGATTAAAAAAGCAATCACATAAGTACTGAGCAATAGAGGATGAAAAACGGCAGAAAAAAAATGTGCCGCAATCCGAAGTCCATGTGATGGATGGGGCTGAGCCTGCCTGGGGTTTTCTGATAATGCCGTGAAAGCGGAGTCCATCTGGTTGGTATTATAATTCTCTTCGCAGACGGGCGACCGGAATATTCAGTTGTTCCCGGTATTTGGCCACCGTTCTGCGCGCAATATTATACCCTTTTTCCTGAAGAAGTTCAGTCAGCCGCTCGTCACTCAGGGGTTTCTTTTTACTTTCTCCTTCTATCAGGTTGCTCAGGATCTTCTTTACTTCCCGGGTTGATACCTCTTCCCCACTGTCTGTACTGAGGGATTCGCTGAAAAAGAATTTCAAGCGGTAGGTGCCAAATTCAGTCTGTACAAATTTGCTGTTTGCCACCCGACTCACGGTGGAAATATCCAATCCTGTCCTTTCGGCGATATCTTTCAGGATCATCGGTTTTAAGGATGTTTCATCCCCCGTGATAAAAAATTCATGCTGATAATCCATGATGGTCTGCATGGTATTGATCAGGGTTTGCTGTCTTTGTTTGATAGCATCGATAAACCACTTGGCTGCGTCAATCTTTTGTTTTATGAACAGTACCGCCTCTTTTTGCCGCTTATCCTTCTTTGATCCGCGGTCGTAATCTTTGAGCATATCCCGGTAACCGTCGCTGATGCGCAGATCCGGGGCATTGCGGGAATTCAAAGTCAATTCCAGCATGCCGCCGTTATTATAGATAAAAAAATCGGGAACCACATAACCCTCTCCCTTGCCGGCTCCTCCTACATGCCCGCCGGGCTTGGGATTCAGTTTGACGATCTGCCGGATCACATCGCGGAATTCTTCTTCCGTGATATTGAGTCCGCGCTGAATTTTATCGTAGTGTTTTTTGGTGAACTCATCAAAGTAATCGGAAAGAACGGAGATGGCCAGCTCCACGCTTTTGCCTTCGTTTTTTTTTCTTTCTAACTGAAGCAGCAAACACTCCTGAAGATCCCGGGCAGCAACTCCCGGCGGATCAAATTGCTGGATTTTGGCTATGACCGCCTCTACTTCCGCCTCACTGCTTTCCATATTCTGCCGGAAAGCCAGATCGTCTACGATGGACGCTGTTTCCCTGCGCAGATATCCATCGTCGTCAATACTTCCAGCGATCTGCTCGGCAATTTTCCGGGTTCTATCATCCAGCTTCAGCATCCCCAACTGATCCTGGAGCAGTTCGTAAAAACTGATCTCTACCTTATGGGAAATGGTCTTATTGTCGTCCTGTTCCGGATAGTTATCATCCCTGAGCTTATAGTCAGATACATCATCATCATGTTCATTCACATAATCGCTGATGTCTATATTGTCGTATTCCTCCTGGGTGCCTTCCGGTTCAAACTCCTCCTCTTCGCTCTCAAATTCATCTTTTGTATCCTCCGTCAGCCCATCATCGTGGTCTTCTTCGGCTACCTCCAGCGCGGGATTTTCCTCCAGTTCCTCCTTGATCCGTTCTTCCAGGTTGGCTGTAGGGACCTGCAACAATTTCATCAGCTGAATTTGCTGTGGGGATAATTTTTGCAGTAACTTTTGCTGCAGGGACTGACTTAATGCCATCTTTTATAAAGGGGATAGTCGCTTTTAAAACGGAAATTTTCAAAAAATCCGCCATTTCCACAAAAACCGCGCCGTAAATTTACATACAATTATGAAAAATAGATCCCAACGAAAAATTAGTTTTCTTGTTGCCCTCCTGGCCCTGGGGTCTTTTTTACCGGTAATGGGCCAGGGAAAGGCAAAGCCAGTATGGGAAAAGGACTTCCCGCAGTTGAATCTGCCTGGGGAAATGTTAAAAGCTAAAAGCAAAGATTTCTTAGCCGGATCCGGTTTTTACGGCATTTCGGCCTATGCCCCGATTCCCCCAGCGGACCGGAATGAGGCATCCGAAACAATGATTTCGCCGGATTTCTATTATTGCCAGTCCGGGTTCTTCTGCAAAAAAGAATGGAAGCTGGAGAAAGCAACCCATATTCCCTTCCGGTTCAGGCTGGGTTCGCTTGATTACTGTAATGCGCTTGAGGGGAAGCATTAGAGAACACCTTTTTTATCGCTTCAGCCAGACCGTCTGCTTTTTCCCGGAGTTGCTCTTCAGTCCAGGAAAGTCCAATGGCCGTCGAGATGCAGCGGCTCATAATGGCGTCGCTCTGGCTGAAATCCTGTAGTTGCAGCTTTTTCAACGCCCGGGTCTGCACGTCGGTCAGCCGGTTAAGGGTTTCGACTTTTTTCAGATGATCCCATTTACGGATATAGTGCCAGTTATGCTCGAACCAGTAAAAGTTGCCTGCCAGCGTATTACGACTCTTCATCTCCGCAATAACCGCGCGGGTTAATTCGGCCGTTGGGAGCAGCCAGCTGAGGAAAGTGTGGCTGTCTCCCGCCGGATCGGGAATCTGGCGGAAAGAAACGCCCGGGATCCGGGATAAGGTGTCCTTCAGGAATTGATGATTCTTTTTCTGGATGGCGAGGAAAGTATCGAGTTTGCGGAACTGGGCAAGTCCTACCGCAGCATGTAATTCTGAAATCCGATAGTTATACCCGATGAACGGATGCAGCTCGGCACCCCGGTCCCGCCCTTCATGATCGTGTCCGTGGTCGGAATAGCCATCGCAATGGGTATAAATGGTTTTATCATTGGTCAGGACGGCACCCCCTTCCGCGCAGGTTATCGTTTTCACGAAGTCAAAAGACAAGGTGCCGGCATTTCCGATAGTCCCTAAGAATTTCCCTTTATAGGACGCGCCGATACTTTGACAGGCATCTTCCAGCAATAGAAGGTCGTGTTCCCGGCAGATGGTCAGGATGGCGTCCAGATCGGCCATACTTCCGCACATGTGCACGGGCATAATGCATTTTGTAGAATCAGTAATGGCATTCCGAATGGATTCCGGATCAATGGTCAGGGATTCATTTACATCCACGATCACGGGAATGGCGCCGACGCTCAGCACGGCTTCAAAACTGGCCACGAAAGTAAAGGAGGGCATGATCACTTCATCTCCGGCACCGATACCCAGGGCTGCCAGTGCCGTAGTGAGCGCGGATGTGCCGCTGGAAGTAAGCTGGGCATAACGGCAATCAAGCCGTTTGCAAAGCGCCGCTTCCAGTTCCTTCGACTTCCAGATTCCCTTGCGGGGGCCGTCAAAGCCATAGCGCATCAGGATTCCGGTTTGCAAAACGTCGTTGACTTCTTTTCTCTCCTCTTCTCCAAAAAATTCAAATCCGGGCATGTTCAGGTATGATTATGGATGGAAAAATATCGATGCACACAAAGGTAAAATCTTTTATACTTATCGCCGCGCTGATTGCCATGCTGCCCGCATTGCAGGCACAAACCACCCCTGGCCGGTATTCTGGACGAAATGCAACGATTCAGGGGAAATGGTATCTGCGGGCTGTGCTGAGCAGCGATACCTCTACAGGCAGAGTCCCGGAAATTAGTTTTGATCTGGCCGGCGGTCACTTTACGGGTAATACCGGTTGTAATACCATGCGCGGTGATTTCCGGATATCAGATTCCACGCTTACGATCGGCGGGCAGATCATAACCACGAAAATGATGTGTGTGGGATATAACGAAGCCGCCTTTCTGAAGAATCTGATCCGGGTAAACGGGTATAAAATACGGAACGGTATGCTGGTCCTTATGGTGGATGGCAGCGAAGTATCCCGATGGAGCCGGAAAATAATTAAACCTGCTCAAGTATTAACAACCTGAGGGTTTTAATACTTGTCCTCTTTTCCCATTCCCTTAATTGCAGGCAGTGGCAGTCTTCGTAAATTGCAGGCATGCAGGATTATATTCAGGGATTAAATGAAGCGCAGAAAGAAGCGGTTTTGCATGTCAATGGCCCTTTGATGATAGTTGCGGGTGCCGGCAGTGGAAAAACAAAAGTGCTTACCACGCGGATCGCCCATCTGATGAAGAGTGGTGTGGATGCGTTTAATATTCTGGCCCTTACATTCACCAATAAGGCTGCCCGGGAAATGAAGGAGCGTGTGGAGCACATTCTGGGGAATAACGAAGCCCGGAATCTGTACATCGGCACTTTTCACAGTGTTTTTGCCCGTATCCTCCGTGCTGAAGCAACGAAAATCGGATATCCGCATCATTTTACCATCTACGATACCGATGATGCCAAAGCGGTGATCAAAACGGTAGTCAATGAGCTGAACCTGGACGATAAACACTACAAGGCGAATATCGTATATAGCCGGATTTCTCAGGCAAAAAACGGATTAATATCTCCGGCGGAATACGCCACGGATTATTATATCCAGCAGGAAGATACCCGGAGCAACCGGCCGGCCATTGCCCAGATCTATGATGCTTATGCGAAGCGTTGTTTTAAAAACGGCGCGATGGATTTCGACGATCTGCTGTTGAAATTTTATGAGTTGCTGAAACATTTCCCCGAGAGCCTGCATAAGTACCAGCATAAATTCAAATACATCCTGATCGACGAGTTTCAGGACACAAATCCTGCGCAGTATGAGATCATCAAGCTGTTGGGTGCCGTATATGAAAATGTTTGTGTAGTGGGAGACGATGCTCAGAGTATTTACAGTTTTCGGGGCGCTACCATTGAAAATATCTTACAGTTTCAAAAGGATTACGACGACGTGAAAGTGGTGAAGCTGGAACAGAATTACAGAAGCACCCAAAGCATTATTACAGTAGCCAATGAGGTGATCAAACGGAATAAAGGACAAATACCTAAAAATTTATGGACGGAAAACGCGGAAGGAGAAAAGATCCGACTGGTGCGTACCATGACCGATAACGATGAAGGAAAATATGTTGCCGACACCATCCAGGAACAGAAGCTCCGCAATCATTTTAACAACCGGGATTTCGCCATTCTCTACCGGACCAATTCACAGAGCCGCGCTTTTGAAGAAAGTCTTCGCCGGATGGGCATTCCCTATACCATCTACGGAGGTATCAGTTTTTATCAGCGCAAGGAGATTAAAGATTTCATTTCTTATCTGCGGGTGATGGTGAACCCCGCTGACGAAGAGTCCCTGAAAAGAATAATCAATTATCCAACCCGCGGTATTGGAAAATCATCTATAGATAAGGCGGTGCTGCTGGCCAATGAAAAGAATATCTCCATGTGGGAGGTGCTTACCCGGGCGTCCTCGCTCGGATACAAAGGGGCAACGCTCGAGGCCGTTGAACAGTTTGTGCTGATGATAAAAAGTTTTTCCAGCATGCTGGCCACTAAAAATGCTTATGAGGTAGCCATTCATGTAGGAAAACAAACCAATATTGTAAAGGATCTGTTCACAGACAAGACCACAGAAGGACTGGCGCGATACGAGAATATCCAGGAACTGCTGAACAGCATCAAAGAGTGGGTGGATACCCAGCATAATCTCGCGCTGATCGATGAAGACGGCATCATCGTGGATCCTGAGCAGCAGGATAATGCCCGGGGGCAGGCGGACCTGTCCACTTATTTACAACAGATCACTCTGCTAACGGATGCGGATCAGAAAGATCCTCACGCAGATACTGTTAAGCTGATGACGATCCATGCGGCAAAGGGGCTCGAGTTCAGTTGCGTGTTTGCTGCCGGTTTGGAAGAATCTCTTTTTCCCAACGCCATGTCCATCAATACCCGGGAAGAACTGGAAGAGGAAAGACGTTTGTTTTATGTGGTCATTACCCGGGCCAAGCATAAATTATGGATCAGCTATGCAAATAGCCGGTACCGCTTCGGAAGTGTTATCCAGAATGATCCCAGCCGGTTTATTGAGGAGATTCCGGAAGAACAGCTGGACAGAAGTTATGCGGGGGGCAGTGTAAAAAATCAGAGCGGTGGCTGGGGAAACCGTACAGCTTATGACCGGTTAAACAGAGGCGCTGGTTCCAGGGAACAATCCGGCAGTGCAACAAAATCATCCAGGCCGGCCTACCTTCCGGTAAATAGCAAAACACCGGTTCAGCAACATATTCCTTCCCTGGATTTTACACCCAGTGACACCAGCAACCTGTCGGCCGGAGATAAAGTGGAGCATCAGAAATTCGGTTTTGGAGAAGTGGTCCGCATGGAAGGATCAGCGCATAATCCCGTGGCGACGGTGAATTTTGCCCTCGGCGGCGAAAAAAAGATCATGCTGAATTATGCGAAGCTGAGGATAATTAATGTGTAAATGTGCTGATGTGTAAACGTGTAAATGATTTGCCCGTTGATACCTTGACGAAATCGAATTGACCAGTTTTGCAATCCGCATTACAACCCATTTACCCATTTACACATCAGCACATTTCCACATTAACTCCACCGTTTTCTTTTCACTGCCGGCGAAGATCTTCTTTCCCAAAATCACCACCGGGCGCTTCAAAAATGTATATTCCTGCAGGATCAGCCTGCGGTAATCTTTTTCAGTGAGCTTTACATCTTTTAATCCCATGGACCGGTACTTTAACGATTTCCTGCTGAACAAGGCTTCGTAGGACCCGACGAGGTCTTTCATTTCGTCGAGCTGTTCCGGGCTGATGTTTTCCACTTTGATATTCTGAAAAATGAATCCCTTTTTTTCAAGCCCCGTTTCCCTGATAATCTTCTGACAGGTGCTGCAGGTGGAAAGAAAGTATACTTTTTTCATCCTTTAATAATTTTGTGATTTAGCCCCGGACTTTTATTGACCGCATCAAAATTGCATGTCCATATTTACGCCGACCTTCGCCACCACCTTCGTTGGAGCAATGGTGGTTGAAAAAAGCTACGGCGGGCAAGGCATTTCCACATCAGCACATTTCCGCATTGTGCCGTTTAGTTTCTTAATAACAGTTTGCTGAAAGCCGTGGAATCGCCATTGAATACATCAAAATCAACGATGCTGTAAATTCCGTTTACCCGACCCCGCTCATTGTGTTGCCAAAAGGTCCAGGGACGGTATATCTGGGGTTGTACCGGCTGAAGATAATGGGCAACCCACAATAAATATCCGTCAAAATCATCTTTCAGGTATCTTTTATAAAAATCCACATTCGTATAAATGATCGGGGGCGTTCCATAATAAGCCTGTACCGTTTCAAGCCATTCCTTTGCCCGCTCCTTTAACTTATCGGCGGGCACCCCATAGGTCTGTTCGATATCGAGTACCGGCGGCAGATCGCCCGGTAGCAGGGTAACCGAGTTGATGAAGTTTTCAGCCTGAGCCTTGCCGCTCTTGGTGGCCAGAAAAAAATGATAGGCGCCGCGGATAATACCGGCACTTTTAATTTTACGCCAGTTCCGGTCGAACAGGGCATCCTCATTTCCAAGACCCTCGGTGGCCTTAATAAAGGCGAAACTGATACGCACATCATTCACCCGCATTTCCCTGACCGCTTGCCAGTTAATTGTGCTCTGGTATTTAGATACGTCGATGCCATGTATGGAATAATTCATCGGGATTTCAATCCCGAATTCGGGATAATGAACAAATCCGGCTTTTTTCACTACCCACCACTGATAAAGCATCACCATCAGCATGACGATGATGGAAGTGGACAAAATAAACAGGAGAATTCTCCAAACCTTGCTCTTCTTTTTCGCCATCAGCATATTTAAACGATTGCAAATATAAACTCCCTGAAAATGCGGAGGGCCGCTATTCGCACTTTCCATTTTTTAAAACTAATTTTATGCCCGGATATGCCTGATTTTAACCGGAATGATACCATAAACCTGTTTTCCAAACTTAGTCTCCGCCGGGCGTGGAACGGAGTAAAGGTGCTTTCGAGTTATTATGTGAGTAAATGGACCCGAAAATCCGTTCAGTGGGGATTGCCTGTTTCCATTTCTTTTGAGCCCACCACGTCCTGCAATCTGCGATGCCCGGAATGTCCCAGTGGCTTGCGCGCGTTTACCCGGCCTACCGGCATGCTCGAAAAGGAATTTTTCCGGGACATGATTGACCAGCTGGCGCCGGAGCTACTTTATCTTACTTTCTATTTTCAGGGTGAGCCGTATTTGAATCCGGCTTTTCTGGATATGGTGCGGTACGCGTCCGGAAAAAACTTATATACGGCCACCTCTACCAACGCCCATTACCTGAATGATGAAAATGCGCGCAGAACCGTAGAGAGTGGCCTGGACCGACTGATCATCTCCATAGATGGAACCACGCAGGAAGTGTATAGTCAGTACCGCATAGGAGGCCACCTGGAAAAAGTGCTGGCAGGCGCTGCCAATATTGTAAAATGGAAGGAAAAGCTCCGCAGCAAAACTCCCTATGTCTTTTTCCAGTTCCTGGTAGTGCGGCCCAATGAACACCAGATGGACGAGGCGAGAGCCCTGGCAAAAAAGACGGGAGTGGATGGAATCCGGTTTAAAACCGCCCAGATATATGATTACGAAAATGATCCCAACCAACTGATCCCGCAGCACAGCGCCCTCACGCGTTACCGGAAAAAACCAGACGGGCACTATGAAGCAAAAAATAAACTGAATAACCATTGCTGGCGGCTCTGGCATTCTCCGGTAATCACCTGGGATGGCCTGGTAGTTCCCTGTTGTTTTGATAAAGATGCAACACACCGGATGGGAGATCTGCGGGAAAAAACGTTCAAAGAAATCTGGCACAATACCGAATATGTTCATTTCCGCAGGCAGATCCTTCAAAGCCGTTCGCATATTGATATCTGTTCCAATTGCAGCGAAGGGGTAAAAGTATGGGGAGACTGATCCAAATAAGAAATGGTATGACTTTAGAAAATGATATAAATCAGCATGTATTCCGTAACGAATACCAGAAATCGGTCATCAACCTGATCTACACATTCAACTGGATGAATGAAAGACTGAACAGGTATTTTGAACCCTTTGAAGTTACCCAGCAGCAGTTTAATATTTTACGCATCCTGCGGGGTGCAGGACATCCGATATCCACCCTTCAGATCCGGCAGCGTATGCTGGACAAGATGAGCGATTCCAGCCGGATCGTAGGCCGTCTTATAAAAAAAGGGTTGGTTAAAAAGGCAGTATGTCTCGAAGACCGCCGGCTGGTTGACGTGGAACTTACCGAAAAAGGCAATAAGTTATTGCAGCAAATAGATGCACTAAATGAAGAATTTGATGCGGTATTTAAAAGTCTGAATCAGGAAGAGGCCAAAAAATTAAATGACTTGTTAGATAAGATCAGAACCTGCGTTTAATTATGAAAAGATTAATCTCGCTCCCCATAGCGATGTTGTTTTCACTTTTAGTTTCCGGTCAACCGAAATATGAATTTCGGGCGGTCTGGATTGCAACCGTTGATAATATTGACTGGCCCAGCCGGGGGAACTACAATACCGCCTTGCAAAAGGAAGAATTCATCAGCCAGCTGAACATGCATCAGCGGAATGGAATGAATGCGATTGTAATGCAGGTGCGTCCTGCCTGTGATGCCTTTTTTCCTTCGGACTATGAACCGTGGAGTGAATGGCTGACGGGCAAACAGGGGAAAGCACCTGTTCCTTTCTATGACCCCCTGGAGTTCATGATCAATGAGACGCACAAGCGGGGCATGGAGTTTCACGCATGGTGTAACCCATACCGCGCTGTATTCCGGGCGAACCGGTCTTCCATCGCCAGCAATCATGTTAGCCGGGTACACCCTGACTGGGTTATTACTTATGGCGACACGAAGTACCTGGATCCCGGAAACAAGCAGGTTCAGTTATATGTGGTTTCGGTAATCCGGGATATGCTTCGGAGATATGATATCGATGCCATTCATTTCGACGATTACTTTTATCCCTACCGCATCGCAGGTAAGGAATTTCCGGATAATGCCTCTTATGCGAAATACGGCGCGGGGATGGACAGGGAAACCTGGAGAAGGAGCAATGTGGATTCCGTTATTCTTATGCTGAGCCGCGCCATTCACGAAGAAAAAAAGACCTGCAAATTCGGGGTCAGCCCTTTTGGCGTCTGGAGAAATCTTTCGCAGGATTCCCTGGGCAGCAATACGAATGCGGGGCAAACAAATTATGACGATCTCTATGCGGACATCCTGCTGTGGCTGAAAAAGGGCTGGATAGACTACGTGGTTCCGCAGCTGTATTGGGAATTTGAACAGAAAAATGCGCCTTTTGGGGTTTTGCTGGACTGGTGGAGCAAACACAGTTATGGCCGCCCCTGCTATATCGGACTAGGATATTACCGGGCAGGGTCTAATATATACTGGCGGGACAAAAGCCAATTGCCGAGGCAACTGACCGCCATCCGGAACACGCCTGATATTGGCGGGGAAGTCTATTTCAGCAGTACATCATTTCAAAGGAATCCCTACGGCTGGAATGATACTCTCCGGGAGCATTTCTATAATTACCCTGCGCTGATCGCCCCAATGCCCTGGATAGATAGTGTAAAGCCTTCACCACCGGTATTGAAAATAGCCGACACCAGGGATTCTCTGATTTTTTATTTCGAAAGCGGAAAGCCTGCAGACACACTCAGGGGATTTGCTGTGTACAAGACCATGGGAAATTTTCCGATGGATTCAACCGGATCCATCCACCTCGATTCTGAAAGGGTATTCCTGTTTATTCCGAATGGGAATGAGCCAAAACTGGTATTCACGGTGGCCAGTTTACTTCAGCATAAAAATGAACGGTATTTTGTTACTGCCATCAGCAAAACAAATAATGAAAGTGAGCCTATCCCGCTCTATCCCGTAACCGTGAGTGCTCCGTAAATACAGTTGCCTTCAATCGCTGGTATATGTATTCAAAAGCTTAATTTTGAGGACAATCAATAATCCCCATTTTCAATGGCGTTAATTGACGTACAGCTACCCAATTCACTGGCCAGGGCATTGCGGTTGCCCAAAAAATCCCCCAGGCGCCAGCAATTGAAGGTTCTTAAAAAATTACTGAAAAAAGCACGCTTTACAGAGTTTGGGCAGCAATTCCATTTCGATAAGATATTACTCAATAAACATACTGTAAAAAGTTTCCAGGAAAACGTGCCTGTTTACGATTACAGCAAGATATATAAAGAATGGTGGTATAAAACCCTGGAGGGGAAACCGGATATCTGCTGGCCCGGTAAAATAAAATATTATGCCCTCAGCTCCGGCACCTCGGAAGCGGCAAGCAAATATATTCCGGTTACCAACGACCTGCTCAGGGGCAATCGGGTAGTAATGGTCCGTCAGTTGCTGAGCCTCCGGAATTACCAGGATATTCCCATGAAAAGCATCGGCAAAGGATGGCTGATGATTGGCGGCAGTACGGATCTTCAAAAAGGTGCGGGTTATTATGAGGGTGACCTCAGTGGTATTTCTGCCAAAAAAGTTCCTTTTTGGTTTTCCCCTTTTTACAAGCCGGGACGGCGGATCGCTAAAACCAGGGACTGGAACCAGAAGCTGGAAGAAATTGTAGAACAGGCGCCAAACTGGGATATTGGTTTTATTGTAGGTGTACCGGCCTGGATACAGATGTGCATGGAAAAAATCATTGAGAAGTACCAGCTGAAAAATATTCATGAGATCTGGCCCAACCTTGGGTTTTTCGTTCACGGGGGTGTTTCTTTCGAACCGTATAAAAGGGGATTCGAGAAGCTGCTGGGTAAGCCGATTACGTATATTGAAACATATCTGGCTTCAGAAGGATTCATCGCTTATCAGGATCGCCAGGATGAGCGTGGCATGCGACTGGTCACTTATCAGCATTTGTTCTTTGAATTTGTTCCGTTCGACAGCAATAACTTTGATCAGGAGGGAAATATGGTAAAGAATCCGGTAGCCCTCCAGATCCATGAAGTGGAGGAGGGAAAGGACTATGCCCTGTTGATCAGTACCTGTGCCGGTGCATGGCGATACCTGATCGGTGATACCATCCGGTTTACGAATAAGGAGAAAAGCGAAATCATAATTACCGGTCGCACCAAGCATTATCTCAGCCTGGTCGGGGAACATCTGAGTGTGGACAATATGAACCAGGCCATTCAGGTGGTGAGTGAAGAATTAAATATATCCATTCCGGAATTTACGGTTGCCGGCATGCCTCATGGGCTTTTCTTTGCGCATCAGTGGTATGTTGCCAGCGAAACTGAACTTGATCCGGATGTCATCCGGAATATCATAGATGAAAACCTGAAGCGGCTGAACGATGATTATGCCGTGGAACGGAAAAGCGCGCTGAGAGATATCCGGGTGAAGGTGCTCGACCCCGACATTTTTATGGAGTTCATGCGGGTCACCGGCAAAGAGGGCGGCCAGCATAAGTTTCCGAGGGTTTTAAAGGGAAAAATGTTAAAAGACTGGTTAAATTTTCTGGATCAGAAAACAGAACATGCACAGTTTTGATTTGACATTACAGATGAAAATTGTTGAACTATTTTCCGGGTTCCGTTATATTCGCCTGGCACCCGTAAAATTTACAGCCTATGATCGAAGCCATATGGAAAGGATTAGCGCTCGGGATTGTGCTTGCATTATCTGTTGGCCCCATCATTTTTACCATCATCAAACAAAGTCTAACCAGCGGTCATAAGGGTGGCCTCAGTTTTGTCGCCGGTGTTTGGTTGAGTGATCTCATTCTGGTTATTCTCAGCAACGTATTTACGGAATGGGTAACCCGACTGCTCGAGTATAAAAAACTCATTGGCTACGGTGGAAGCAGTTTCCTGATTGCCCTGGGCGTATATTTCTTCTTTTTCAAAAAGGTTCATCTGAAATCTACCGCAGCGGTTCACCTGGATGATTTCAGCGTTCACGATATGCTGAGAACTTTCGCCTCAGGATTCATCATCAATACGCTGAACCCCGGTGTGCTGGCCTTCTGGCTGGGCAACGCCACGGTGCTTGCGCTTACCCATACGTTAAAACAAAGAATCATCATTTTTTCTACCTGCCTGATCATCAATATGGGCGCGGATGTTGGCAAAGTGATGATGGCTGGTAAACTGAGAAAACGGCTTACGGTGCATAATCTTTCCATCATTAACAAAATTTCAGGCGGTATTTTGATAGCTTTCGGGATCGCTTTGCTCTACGGAGTGATATTTCTCGAACACAGGATCAGGTAATGTTATTGAACAGCCGGCCGGTAGTATATTTTTTTATGCGGAAAACCATCGCTGTATTATTTTTTCTCCTGCCGCTGATCAGCTTCTCCCAAACGGACGTGCTCATTCTTCAAAAAAACGATCGAAATATTAAAACCTATGCTCCGGGTCAGCCCATCATTTTTGAAACCGTTTATCAGCAATGGTTTGATGGTACGCTCACGGACCTGAGAAACGACAGCGTATTCATCAACGGCATTCCCTTCCACTATAATGAAATTAAAACCATGCGGGTGGAACGCACGAAATTGAATTACTCCGCAGACGGAACACTGATGATCATCGCAGGCGTCGGTGTGCTGGCTTTAAACACAGTCAATGGATTGTACAGAAAAGACAAAGCGGGCACCTGGTTCTCCACTACGGGCTGGATTACCTCCGGCGCCCTTATTGTGGGAGGAATTTTGCTAAAAAAAGCAAGGATCAGGACTTTTCCACTCGGAAAGAAATATGGTTTGCATTATCTTGAACTTCGTTCATATAAACCGCCGCATACGGATCACCCGCCGGCAGATACACATTAACCAAGCGAATAGATGGCCATTAAAACAAAGGGATTGGTGCCCCGCACCTGGAGATGGGTTAAGCGGATCCTGATCTTTTTATTTTTCCTTCATATTTTTTATCTGCTGATATTAAAGTGGGTGAACCCGCCGGTCACGCTTACGCAACTGAGTAGTTTTATTCATGGGTATGGACTAAAGCGGGATTATGTTTCGATGTCCAATATTTCTCCCTATGCCAAACTGGGGGTGATCGCTTCTGAAGATCAATTATTTCCTGATCACGATGGATTTGATTTTAAATCTATCGAAAAAGCCATGAAACATAACCAGAAAAGCAAATCGCTCCACGGTGCCAGCACAATCAGTCAGCAGGTGGCCAAGAATGTTTTTTTGTGGCAGGGCCGAAGCTGGATAAGAAAGGCGCTGGAGGCCTACTTTACCTTTATGATAGAAAAGATCTGGGGTAAAAAGCGAATCCTCGAAATGTATCTCAACATCAGCGAAATGGGCAAAGGTGTTTTTGGTATTGAGGCAGCGGCGAAAACATATTTTAATAAACACGCCAGGTTGCTCACCCGGAGTGAATCAGCCATGATTGCCAGCTGTCTCCCGAATCCCAAAGTATATACCATCAGGCCTTTGTCCAAACACGTATCTTTGAGATATCCCTGGATACTCACCCAGATGAACCATCTGCAGGATGACCCGGATATCATTAAATTATTGCAATAGGAATGCGTCAACCGATTCTATCGCCTGTCGGATTCTTTCATCATCCAGCCCGCGGATCTCAACCCACGGGGTATGCTGATTGATCATCAGATCCTTGTAGATCCGGAAAAGTTTATTTCGGTTTACAATATCCGGATATTCTCTTAATTCGTCTTTTGTCCAGGGTAAATCGGTATTGCAAAGCAGATAGAGATCGTAAGTTCTTTCTACGATTTGATCCAGGATAAAGGGATGGCATTTCCCAAAAACAAATTCGCACCACACTTTCATTACATACATATCCGTATCAATGAACAGGATCCGGTCGGAGTTGCGCTTTGTCAAGTCTGTTTCGGATTCAATTTGTCCGCGCGCTATAATGAGCAGGTCATCATAGTTATAAGGCCTGCCGAGCTCCATTAAATATTTCCGGGCAAATTCCGGTATCCAGTTCGTATGATAATGGGCGGCAAGTTGTGCGCAAAGCGTGCTCTTGCCGGTTGATTCGGGACCGAGGACAACAACTTTTTTAGGCGCCTGCATGCAGGATCTTTTTTCTCCAGGTAATATAGCCCATAATGGCAAGAATCAGGAATACGACATATTGAAAGCTCGTAAAAACAAGGTGTTTGTAAAAATTGAGCGGAATGGATGCCAGGTTGGTAATGACCCACCAGGTCCAGTTTTCCAGTTTCTTTTTATTCATCAGCCACATACCGGTAAATGCGGCGCCGGACGTAAAGCTGTCTGCAACCGGAACCGTACTGTCTGTAAAATGTTTCAAAACTAAATAGAGGACTGCCCAGCAGACAAAAAAGAAAATCAGCGTATCTCGCCATTCTTTGGATGTGGATACGGTAATTTTTAGTGCAGCTCCTTTTTTTGGATGACGGATGACGGATGACGGATGACGGGAGGGGCTGCTTCCTGCTTTTCCCGACCACATATACCATCCGACGATGCTCATGACGGTATAATAAAAATTTACGGAGGCATCTGCATACAGGCCGTGTTTCAGGTAGAGGTAGATAAAAATCCCTGTACTCACCATACCCACCGGATAAACGAGAATGTTTTCCCTCCGGGAATAGATCACACTCGCGATGCCTGTAATCACTGCAATAAATTCGATCCAGGTGGTTTGATGAATATCCGAGAGGAATTGCTGGACGATCTGCTGCAAAGCGAAATGAATTGGGAGGGCGGAAAGTTAAAAAAAATCCCGCCGGTTGGCGGGAATAAAAATATTACGGGAAATAATCAATCTGCTTCTGCAACAACTTCCCTTACTTCCGGGATCATGCGTTTCATCATGCCTTCGATACCGGCTTTGAGCGTAATCATGGACGAAGGACATCCGGAGCACGAGCCGTGAAGCATCAGGTTGACCGTACCTTCATTATAACTTTTGAACTGGATAGCGCCACCGTCCATTTCAACGGCCGGCTTCACATAGCTCTCCAGCAGCTCTTTAATGCGCTTGACCACATCGTCATCATCGGCGCCGATGGCATTCCCGTCGGAATGGGCCACTGTAATTTCTTCTTCATTAATAACCGGCTTTGCGTCTTCCAGGTAATCCTTAAGGAATTGGCGGATAGACGGGATTACATCGGCCCAGTCCGTATCATTGGTTTTGGTAAGGGTCACAAAATTGCTGGCTATAAAAACACTTTTAATAAAAGGAAATCCAAACAATTCAATGGCCAGCGGGGATGGCTTCGCGCTCTCAACATCCGGGAAATCAATGCTTTTCCCTGGGTATAGCAGTTTGTTAGCCACAAACTTCATAGTTTCTGGATTGGGTGTCATCTCGGTATAAATACTGATGACCGGGTTGCCGGTTTTAATCATAGCTCACTGTTTATGGTTCAAAATTAACATTTATCGCGGGAGAATGGTTGTGAATTCGGGAAAGAATAAGAGAGTTGGCGGATGACGGCTGACCGTTGACGGTCTTTTATTGCGAATCCGCGCCTGAAGTCAGTCAACGGTCAACCGGAACAGCTCGCTGCATGCCCTTCAGCTACCCGCTTAAACTTCAGATTGCACACATGCGCGGTCACGATCAAAATCACGGCAAAAGGGAGCAAAAGCAATTCATAGGAATGCCAGTACTGTTTGGCTGCCAAAAAGAGCATTCCGGCTGAAAAAAGCATAAATGGAACATAACTCCGGTGATGCTGCACAAAACCATGCCTGAGCGCCATCAATCCTACCACAAAAGCAAATAAGATCATTCCGTATTCAAACAGTTTGTTGTGGATGATGTTGATTCCCAACAGGGAAAAACTGCTCAGAAAGAGCGGTAGAATAGCGCAATGGATCGCACAGGCAATGGAGGCGCCGATCCCTAAAGCATCCTTGTTGATTTTCACTTTCATGGAAGACCTGCAAAGATAGACAAATTGACTAAACTTTTTGCTCCCGTCCAGGTATAGTAATTTTGCCCATTATGAAAAGGAGGACCTGGTATTACATACTGTTTTTCGTGGTTTTATTCCTGGGATTCTATTTTGCGATCACGCGACTTATTCCCGGATTTGGAAAAGTTACTTATCCCGTGCTAAGCGATGTAAGACCTTTCTCTTTTATCGATCAGCACGGAGATACGATCACCAACAAGGATGTAGCAGGTAAAGTGTATGTGGCGGAATATTTTTTCACTACCTGTAAAGGCATTTGTCCCAAGCTGAACACCAACCTCAAGGCCGTTTACGAAAAATATAAAGGGGTGCCCGGATTCATGATCCTGTCCCATAGTGTTGATCCGGAAACGGACAGTGTGGGCAGGTTGAAGAAATACGCAGATTCCCTGGGCGTTGATTCCGGCTCCTGGATTTTTCTTACCGGGAATAAAGATTCCCTCTACACAGCTGCACGCGTGAGTTATTTGCTCGATGACCCAAAGAATAATCTTACACCCATCTCTGAACAGTTCATCCATACCCAGTTCTTTGCGCTCGTAGATAAAAGTGGAAAAGTCCGGAAAATTATAGATGGACTCGAAAAAGATGAACTTAGGGAAATGGATGATGCCATTGACCAGTTATTGAAGGAGGACCCGGACCGTCATCTGACCCGGTCCCCTTACCTGAATCCCGGTTAATTATCCTGATTTTGAATTAAAAAGAAAGCCCCGATGTAGAAACACCGGGACTTTTGGTTAAGGCTCTGATTAGTAGCTATTTTAGATCAGCTGAACGCTGCTTTTTATTTTCTGCTTAGCAAATATAGGGGCCTCCCTTCATTCCCGCAAGATTGCAGGATACCATTTTTGTGGTATTTTGGCCATTAACAACTAGAAAACGAATTTTATTTCCTCCTCTACAAAATCCATCAATTCTTTTATGTAGGCTCCGGAAAAATCAAATTTCAAGCCGGCAGCGGCATATAACTCAGGCAGTGTTTTAGTTCCTCCGAGTTCCAATGCAGCGATGTAGTTGTTCAGTGCCGTTTCTTTGTCTTTTTTGAATTGCTTCCACAACCCGATGGCCCCCAGCTGGGCGATTCCATATTCAATGTAATAAAAGGGCACTTCAAACAGATGCAGTTGCTTTTGCCAGAAATTTTTCTGATACTCCCCGAGGCCGCTCCAATCGACGGTTCCGGAAGAAAATTCAAGATATATCCGATACCAGTTTTCAGTTCTTTCTTCCAGCGAATGCTCCGGATTTTCATAAACCCAGTGCTGGAATTTATCAATGGTCGCAATCCATGGGAAAATGGTGATGACTCTTTCGAGTTGTTGAATTTTTGCGCGTTTGAGATCTTCCGGATTATTGAAATACACTTCCCAGTTTTGCATACTGAACAATTCCATCGCCATGCTGGCCACTTCGGCAATCTCCATGGGATATTCCTTGAATGCACTGAGATCCAGATGATGGGAGAGAAAAGAATGAATGGCATGGCCGCCCTCATGAACCATGGTCGTTACATCGTGCATCTGTCCTGCAGCATTCA
Organism: Bacteroidota bacterium; assembly: GCA_030706635.1. Taxonomy (GTDB): domain Bacteria; phylum Bacteroidota; class Bacteroidia; order Chitinophagales; family Chitinophagaceae; genus Puia. Next base: position 29,614 of record JAUZOD010000003.1, on the reverse strand, counting down.
TGAAAATGAAAGGAGCACCCGTTTCGGCCAGGGGACAGTTATATCCGCCAGGTGCTTTACCGATCCGGCTTTCCAGATCAAAGCGATCCATTTTTTTCATCGTCTTTAGGCAGTCGGCAAAAAACGGACGAAGTTCTCCAAAGCAGGTAATCGTTTTTTCCAGCAGTTCACTGCCAGATTTAAACGGGTTTAAAGGCGTTACACCAGCGGGTTCCGCTTCGGTATCCCAGGGTCTGAGTTTATCGAGACCCAGTTTTTTTTTCTTGTGCTCATTGATCAGGTTCACCAAAGGAAGCACATGTTGCTTTACGGAGTCATGAAAACGGAAACAATCTTCTTTGGTATAATCAAAACGGCCCAGTTCCACGAATTTATAATCGCGGTAATTCCCGAATCCTGCATTCCTGGCTATCTGATGCCGGCGCCGAATCAGTTCGCTATACAATTTATTGAGTGGTTCTTTATCCTGCAGCCTTCGGTCCTGAACTTCACGATATACTTTTTCGCGCAGCGGGCGGTCAGGGCTTTCCAGGAACTTCATGGCTTGCTGCAGTGTATATTCCTTATCATTGACCGAAACCGTCATCTTGCCGGATATGGCTCCGAATTGCTGGGCCATTACGCTTAATTCAGACTGGATGGGAATATTTTCTTCCCGGTAAAGATCAATGCTCTTTTTTACGGAGCGCAGGTAAGTGAAATATTTATCGTGATCGAGTTTAGCCGTTAGTGGACTTGCAATCAGTTTGCGATTCAGCCGGTCTGCATAGGGCTGGATCTTTGGCTGAATCTCCATCATAAAAAAAGTAAAATGCTCCTGCAGCTTTTTATCTTCTGTATTGCAGGTCATCCGGATATGGCGCCAGGAAACATCTTCGCTGATGATGGCTTCCAGTTCACTCATATCGTGCAGCCATTTTTCAAGATCCGCTGTGACCGTTATTGACCTTTCTTCCAGGTCAATGAAATACGGTGCTACGGATTCCCAATCGGTCAGTTCGAAGTTCTCAGGAAGAAACCGGCGCACCGGCTTTTGAAGATCTGCGGTAAACGTTTTCATCATTTCTCAAAAAGTATTTATGGGCAGGATCCTGGGCTTATTTAGATTTCTTTTTTGCCGCCGGAGCTTTGGGCTTATCCTTCGCCGCTGATTTTTCTTCGTCTTTGGCTTTTGAAGCTGCTGCTTTTTTTGCCGGTGTTTTCTTTGTGGATTTTTCCGTTTTTTCTTCTTTGGCTGCGGGAGCTTTTTTCACTGGCTTTTTTGGCTCAGATTCTTTCTCTTTTTCTGTCTTTTTAACCGGTTTAGGTTTAGCTTCCGGTTTTTGTTCTTCCTCTGTTTCTTCATTAACGGCTTCGGCAACCGGCTCAGAAAGTTTGATCTCTACCTTGTTTGACTGCAGTACAGTAAACCATTTTATCATTTTCTTCAGATCGCTGGTATATACCCGGGTGTGATCCAGTTCGGGATAAACTTTTTCGAAATAGGATTTTAGCGCAGCGGGATCTTTATCATCGGGTAATTTTTCCTCGCTGCCTTCCATGGCTTTCAGGATCGTTACCAGATTCTCGTTGTGCCGGTTTGTATATACCTCGATGCTCTCAAGATGAGAGAACTGGTGTACGCGACTGGACACAAAACGCGTTGTCTTGTCTTCGAGCGACCGGACAATGCCGCCATCCGATTTGCTGCTGATCAGTTCATATAGTCCCGGAAGGCCGGTAATCGCAATGATCTTGGAATATTCCATAATGCTGAAATAAATTTTAAAAGTGGTGCAAGTTAATCATAAAAAGGAAAACCTGTTCCGGTTCCGCGGGGATCTGGCTGGTATGGTTTTTTATGTAAACGCTGTAACATAAAACTTATAATATGGAAAAGTCAAAAGAAATCATAGAGGTGCTGAATGACCTTGTGCTGATTAATAATGACCGTATTGGCGGATATGAGCGGGCGGTAAAGGAACTGAAAGAGGAAGATCATGACCTGAAAAGTCTTTTTGAACATATGATTCTGGAAAGCCAGCAAATAAAATCGGACCTGGTGCAGGAAGTACAGGTCCTGCATGGGGAGACGGAAAAAGGAACCACGGAAATGGGCAAAATTTACCGCGGATGGATGGGACTGAAGGCCATATTTACAGGCGCCAGCAGGCACGCCATATTGTCCAATTGCGAATACGGGGAAGATGCCGCACAGAAGGCTTACAACAAAGCGTTGGAAACCGAAAAATTGCCGGCCTTTTTAAGGGAAATGCTGAAAAATCAGCAGGAAACGCTGAAAGTGTCCCACGACGAAATAAGAGATTTAAGGAATCAATACGTCTAGCAAAGGTGGTCTTTATAAATAGAAGACCTGGCCATGTGGCCAGGTCTTTCTGTATATGGCAGGTAAAATAAAGACAATTATCTTCCTCTTCTGCTGCCGCCCCCTCCACCGCCGGAAGATCTGGGTGCCGAGCCGCCGCCTCCGGATGGTCTGCCGCCACCGCCTCCAGAAGGACGGAAACTTCCACCACCTCCTGAAGGACGGAAACCTCCGCCACTGGGCGCAGAAGGCCTGGCTCTTTCAAAGTTCTGCGTACGTATTTGTCCGCGGTCACGCATAACCTGCTGACGATTTAGATTCTGAATCACTTCCGGTCTTGCGTTGTTTGCCGGAGACCAACTGCGGTTTTGCCTTTGTTGCCATTGGCCCTGTTGACTGCGCTGGTAAACATTTCCCTGACGGTCCGAATAGATGTTTCCTCCGGGTCTGCCATTGGTGCCATTATAATTTCCCCCGTTAACCGGTCTTGAACCGACTGCATTCGGGCGGGGATTGTTAAAGCTTCCCCCCGGCCTGGTTGAATAAGGCCTGTTATTTCCGGCCCTGTTATAACCGCCACCAGGACGTATATTGCTGCGGGTGACCACACCGCCGCGATTTCTGTAGATATTGTTGGAAGAATTTACCCGGATATTATTCCGCATGCTGAAGGATCTTCCGTAAAACCCATAAGGTCTTGCGCCACCATGCCATCCACCCCAATAAGCCGGATGATAAAAGGAAGGACCCCACCAGCCACAGCCATAACCATGATAACCGCCATAAAATCCATATCCATACCCGAATCCCGAATTGAACCAACCCCAGTCGTATCCCAATCCAAAGCTCCAGCCACAAAAGGGATTGTAGCCGAAGTTAAAGCCCCATGACCAGGGTCTGGGATAATAATAATTTCCAAACCATGGATCATAATAAAATCCGGTTCCATAAACCACGGTGGGCCCGTATATATAACTATTCAGATATCCCGGAGTATACCCCATGTACACATAATCCGGAGCCACATCATAGATATAAACATATTTTGTATTGTAAGCTGGAGAATTCGGTGGAATACGATCCACTTCGTCTGGCCGGTCCGTACTGACGGCCCAGGGGCCGGTAGCGTTGTCCGAAACAAACCATACACCATTATCCACCGTGTAAAACCTGCCGTTGTCCGCACGCAAAACCGTTGAAGAGGTATTCACGGCATACTGAAGATTCGTACCGTCAATATCGGTAAACTTGGGCCGACCATCATAAATCACCTGAGTAGTTGCCGTATTCCGGTCAACCTTGGCGGTTTGGGGGATCTCTGCATCCATGACGGCATCTTTTGCTGCGTCGGTACCCGCCACGCTGGCAAGCACGTTATCTTTCGGAGAACCCGGAGGGATTTTCGAAAAGTCCAAAGGCAACTGATCAGCCGGGATATATTTCCAGTTATTGCCCGTCATGGTCTTGGCCTGATACCACCTTCCGGAGATTAGCACAAAATATTGCTGGGAATGCTCATCCATGAAGATATCGTTGACCGAATTATTCACATAAAGCAGGGATGTTCCCTGGATAGGTGTAAAATTTGGTTCCCCCCTGGATTGTATCAGTTCTGCAGGAACGGTACTGACCACAATATTCATAATGGTTGACTCCTGGTCGTTTGCCTGCGCATTATTCTGACCGGGATTGTTATTGCCTGCATTAGCACTGTTCGTACTATTCTGTTGTTCTTTGCTGATGATCTGTTGTTCAATATTGCTGATATTAGCAGGAACCCGGCCATTGGCATAACGGTAAGGTCCGGTGGCTTCCGGCGCTATATACCATTGCTTCGCTCCATAGAGGTAATACTGCCCATCTTCATTGTTTTTGACAATGGTAAAAGGCGTATTTACTACCACGTCCATTTTCCAATCCGGATTTTGCTTCAACCTGGGCTCGCCGTCAATAACCACCAGCATAGAGGGCTGCGTGGTAAATATCACTTTGGGCGGCGTTGTGGAAATATTTTGGGAAAGCTTGGTTTCCTGCCTTGTTTGATCCAGGGAGGTGAGAATATCGTCCAGGGACATAGAACCAAGCACTTGCGGAAATTGTGTTTCCAGTGCGTCATCAATAAAATCGATCTCGTTCTGGTCGCTGATGGCCGGGATTTTTATGTCGGTCGTGTTGAGCGTGTTGATCATGACCTGGCGGTTGTCCCGGTCTGTCTCTACCTTGGAGGTTGCCCAGAACGTACCAAATACGGGTTCGGAACTGCCCCTTTCTGTAACAGAAATGGCGGACCGGAACTTAAGGGTATTCCCCTCAAAAGATTCCGGCGTCGGCTGGTAAACCTTGATCAGGGTTCCGTCAGAGGCAGTAACCAGTTTAGGCCATTGGTCGTCAGCCGCTCTGCTGAAGCTGAAAATCAGCATCATAGAGGCTAACATGATGAGTTTCACAGAGAGCTTTTTCATGTGTAATAGTTTGTATTCCAAATTCATTAGTTTTTTGACCCCGTGAAGGGATCATTTCCAAGGTAAGACTATTCTAAAACCCGATAGTTTGAAGTTTATTTCAGAATACTGTGTTAATATATACCTAATGGGCTTCCAGCCAGTTAGCTCCAAATCCGATCTCCGCTTCTGCGGGCACGCCATTAGGAAGGAGCAGGGCCTGTTGCATGGACTCGATAATGATCGGCTTGATGGTTTCCAACTCGTCCCGGTGGGCGTCAAAAACCAGTTCATCGTGCACCTGCAGCAGCATTTTTGATTTAAACGCGTTTTTGATAAAAGCCTCGTGAATTTTGATCATCGCCAGCTTGATCATGTCCGCAGCCGTGCCCTGGATCGGCGAATTAATGGCATTCCGTTCGGCAAATCCCCTGACGGTAAAGTTGGAAGAATTGATGTCCCGCAACCAGCGCTTCCTGCCCATCAGCGTTTCAACATACCCATTTTCGCGGGCAAATTGAATGGTATCATCCATATATTTCTGAATATTCACGAATTGCTTCTTGTAATTCTCGATGATCTCCCTGGCTTCCGATCTGGAAATGCCCAGGTTGTCTGCCAGTCCGAACGCCCCCTGCCCGTAGATGATACCAAAATTCACGCTCTTTGCCTTGTACCGCATTTCTTTAGTTACATCCTGTTCTTCCACGCCGAACACTTTGGCCGCCGTAGCGCTGTGAATATCCTTTCCTTCCTTAAAGGCTTTTACCATATTGGGATCCCCGCTGATGGCGGCTACGATCCTCAGTTCAATCTGTGAGTAATCGGCGGAAACCAGTACGTGATCCTTGTCCCGTGGTATAAAAGCCTTCCTGATCTCGCGCCCTCTTTCGGTCCGCACCGGAATATTCTGCAGGTTGGGATTGTTGCTGGAAAGCCGGCCGGTGACCGCCACCGCCTGCGCATAACTGGTATGCACCCGACCGGTTTTTCGGTTGATGATTACCGGCAGAGCATCCACATAAGTGGATTTTAATTTGCTGAGCTCCCGGTAAATGAGGATGTCATCCACGATTTTGCTTTGATGGCTGAGCTTGAGCAGCACATCCTCTCCGGTAGCGTACTGACCTGTTTTTGTTTTTTTGGCTTTGGGGTCCAGTTTGAGCTTGTCAAATAATACTTCCCCCAGCTGTTTGGGTGAAGAAAGATTGAATCTGACACCGGCCTGCAGATAGACACTTTCCTCTGCGAGCCCCGCTTCTTTTTCCAGCGTTTTGGAATATTCTTTCAGGAAGTCTTCATCCACCCGGATCCCTTCAAATTCCATAGCGGCAAGCACTTTCAGTAAGGGGTTTTCGACTTCCAGAAAAACTTTCTCTACTGATTTTGTTCTCAACAGCGGAGAAAATTTTTGTTTTAACTGCCAGGTGATGTCGGCATCCTCGGCAGCGTATTCCGTAATTTTATCCAGCGCCACATCCCGCATATTGCCCTGCGTCTTTCCTTTTTTCCCGATCAGCTCTTCAATGTGAACCGGTTCATAACCCAGATATTGTGCGCTGAGCAGGTCCATATTCCGTTTTCCTTCTGGCTCAATTACGTAGTGCGCCAGCATGGTGTCGAACAGTTTGCCCTTTATTTCTACATCATACCATTTCAGCACCAGCAGATCGTATTTGATATTTTGTCCTACCCAAAGACGATGTGGATCATCGAACAGCGGTTGAAAGGCCGACAGGATTTTTTTGGTCTGTTCCCGGTCCGGCGGAACGGGAACATAATATCCTTCGCCGGCTTTCCACGAAAAACTCAGACCGACCAGATCTGCATTATTCGCATCGATGCCCGTGGTTTCTGTATCGAATGAAACTTCGTTTTCTTTCTTCAATTGGGCAACGAGCGACTGAATTTTTTCTTCTGTATCTACGCTCACATAATTATGCGGAGTGTTGGAAATATTTTTTTCCGGTTGAAGTGCCGGTGGCGCAGGTTCTTCTTCTGCCTCTTTTTTTGCTTCGACCACGTTGCCAAAGAGATCCTGTTGCTTTCCCTCAGGCTGAATTTTCTGCCCCTGACTGCCCGGCAATTCCTCTCCCAGAATTCTTTTTGCTGCCGACCTGAATTCCAGATCGGTAAAGATTTCACGGAGCGCATCTTTGTTCAGGTCTTTCCGCTTGAAATCTTCTTCATGAAACAGCACCGGGACGTTCGTGATAATGGTCGCCAGTTTCTTGCTCATAATGGCCAGATCCTTTCCGGCCTTTATTTTCTCTCCAACCGCCCCCTTGATCTTTTCCGCATTGGCCAGCACGTTTTCCAGCGTGCCGTATTCGGCCAGTAGTTTGGCTGCGGTTTTTTCGCCAATACCGGGAATGCCCGGAATATTATCCACGGCGTCACCCATCATGCCCAGGATATCAATTACCTGGGAAACGTCTTTGATATTCCATTTGCCGAGCACTTCGTCCGGGCCGATAATTTCCACATCACCGCCCTGATATCCGGGTTTGTAAATTTTTACTTTTTCGCTGACCAGCTGTCCGTAATCCTTGTCCGGCGTTACCATGAACACATCATAACCTGCAGCGGCGGCCTGTTTGCTGAGCGTGCCGATTACGTCGTCTGCTTCAAAACCATCCAGCTCCATGATGGGAATCTGGAATCCCTGAATGATCCGTTTGATATCCGGGATGGCAATGATCAGGTCTTCGGGCGCATCCTGACGGTTGGCCTTATAATCTGTGAAATCAACATGACGTTCGGTGGGCGCAGCGGTATCAAAACAAACCGCGATGTGCGAGGGATTCTGGTTGTTCAGCAGCTCCACTAGCGTATTGGTGAACCCAAACTGCGCGTTGGTGTTTTTCCCCTTGGAAGTAATGCGGGGGCTGCGGATCAGTGCATAATAAGCACGGAAGATCAGCGCCATGGCATCGAGCAGGAATAATTTTTTCTCCATAAGATGTCGTTGGTTTTAATAAGTCTGCTGAACCGGCTATGGGGGCGGACAAGTTCAGGCGTGATTCATTTCTGTTAATTTCTTTTGCATCAGGAACATCTGGTCCCTCAGCCTTGCGGCTTCCATAAAGTCCAGATCGCGGGCGGCTTTCTCCATTTCTTTTTTTATTCTGGAGATGGCTTTTTCCATCTGCGGTATGGTTTTGTATTCTGCTTCTTCTTCCGCTATAACGCTCACCAGGTCCTGTTCTCCCGCAATCGCGTACGGATTCCTTTCATCATAGCCTTTGATGTCCAGCACAGAGCCCTGAGCAAAAACCTGCTGCCGGGATTTGAAGATTGTTTTGGGAATGATGCCGCGCGCTTCATTATATTCTTTTTGTTTTTCACGGCGACGGGTCGTTTCATCAATGGTGCGCTGCATGCTTTCCGTCATTTTATCGGCGTAAAAGATCACCAGCCCGTCCACATTCCGGGCTGCACGGCCGGCCGTTTGCGTAAGCGATCTTTCATTCCTCAAAAATCCTTCCTTGTCTGCATCGAGAATGGCAACCAGGGAGACTTCCGGAAGATCCAGGCCTTCCCTTAACAGGTTCACACCCACGAGTACGTCAATCACACCCAGCCTCAGTTCACGAAGGATCTCCACCCTTTCAAGGGTGTCCACTTCGCTGTGAATGTATTTCGATTTGACATTGATACGGTGCAGGTATTTATCCATTTCTTCAGCCATGCGTTTGGTCAGGGTCGTCACCAGTACGCGGTCTCCTTTGGTAATCCGTTTGTCAATTTCATCCAGCAGGTCGTCGATCTGATTTACACTCGGTCGGATCTCAATCGGTGGATCGAGTAATCCGGTTGGCCGGACCACCTGCTCTACCACCACGCCTTCTGTTTTCTCCAGTTCGTAATCGCCTGGTGTTGCCGATACGTAAATCGTTTGCCCGGTCATGGATTCGAATTCGTGAAAGTTGAGCGGGCGGTTATCCAGCGCAGAAGGCAGGCGGAATCCATAATCCACAAGGATCAGCTTCCGGCTTCGGTCACCGCCATACATGCCGCTGACCTGCGGAATGGTCTGGTGGCTTTCGTCTATAATGCATAAAAAATCTTTCGGAAAATAATCGAGTAAACAGAATGGTCTTGTACCCGGATTCCTTCGGTCAAAAAAACGGGAGTAGTTTTCCACGCCATTGCAATATCCCAGTTCGCGGATCATTTCCACGTCGAAATTAACACGTTCACTGAGGCGCTGTGCTTCGATGAATTTGCCTGTACTCTTGAAGTAGTTCACCTGGGCAGCCATCTCGTCCTGGATCTCCTGAAGGATCTGCTGGATCATGTTCTTTGGGGCTAGATAAAGATTGGCCGGAAATACAGCAGCATTCTCCATCGGCATGATGCGTTTGCCGGTCTTCATTTCAAAACTCTCGATCTCTTCAATCTGATCTCCGAAAAAAGTAACCCGGTAGCCATAATCGAGGTAGGGCAGATTGATGTCTACCGTATCACCCTGTACTCGGAAGGATCCTCTCTTGAATTCAAACTGATCACGGTAATAAAGGGAATTGACCAGGGAGTGTAAAAATCCCTGCCGCGAAATGGTTTGCCCCTGTTTAATGCGGATGATCCCATTCTCAAATTCATCCGGATTACCGATACCATAAATGCAGCTGACGGAAGCCACCACAATGATGTCCCGCCGGCCGCTGAGCAGTTCGGTCGTGGCCTGGAGCCGCAGTTTATCCAGCTCCTCATTGATGGACAGGTCTTTTTCAATATAGGTGTCACTCACTGGCATATAGGCTTCCGGCTGATAATAGTCATAGTAGGATACAAAATAGCCTACGGCGTTATCGGGAAAAAACTGTTTGAATTCGCCGTAAAGCTGGGCGACCAGCGTTTTGTTGTGGGTAAGCACGAGCGTTGGCCGTTGAACGTTCTCGATCACGTTTGCGATGGTATATGTTTTCCCCGAGCCCGTTACGCCAAGAAGGGTCTGATATTTTTCTCCCTGGAGAATGCCCTCTGTAAGTTGCCGGATGGCATCGGGCTGATCGCCTGCGGGTGAATAAGGAGCATGGACCTTAAATTCCATTAAAAATGATTTTTTGAGAGCCTGTAAAGTTACCGATAAATTTTTATCGGACATGCATGGAATGACTTGTTCTGCCTCTTGAAGGGCCTTGGGAGGAACGGGTAGACAGCGAGAAATTTATTTATGTTTCTTCATTTTGCGGGAGGCTTTATTGAAAGGGTCCCAGCTGATGTGCAGCTTGTGATCATCCCCGGTTTTTGCCCTCAGTTTGGCGCTTACGCCAGTTTTGCTGTCGATTCCCTGATTTTCCGGTACAACATCGGCATGTTTATTTTTAAGGTTGCTGAGCGGCACCTGGATGCTGAGGTCCGCTCCCTTTTTCACATCATAAGTACCCTCTACGAACATGGTCATGACCGTAGAGCGGATTTCCATGCGGTCGATGGTAATCCTGTTGCCGGATATGGTAAACAGGTCGTGGAGATCCGCAAACTGGATATCCGAAAAGTTGCGTTTTTTAAAAACCGTCTCGGAAATCTTCTGGACCGGTTCAAAGTCAATGAGCCGGCCATTCTCCAGGTTAAAATTTATCTGACCCCGGGTGCTGTCTGGGATCAGTAATACTTTTTCGGTTACTTCTCCTTTCAGATCTATGCCGGCATTAAGGGAGCCCTGGATGTTTTTGGCCGCGATGGCTTGCTGACCGAAATTATTGAAAGCATCGAATACTTTACTTACGTCCACATGTTTCAGGGTCGCTTTAAAGGAAAAGGGATTGGAATTCGTTTCATTCCTCAGGGACCCGTGTGCTTCAATGGATCCGCCGGCATGCTCAAGCACAAGACTTTTCATAGTGATGGCATCGTCGTTGAGCTCCATGGTGGTGCGGATACCCGTTGCCGTGAATTTTTTATAATTAAGTTGCTTGGCCTGCAGGTTGAGTTCCATACTGCTGGTCACCATCAGGCGGGTGATTTGGTAAAGGGTTTCTGAAAGCATGGCTTTCTTTTTCTTTTTGGAAACCGTGCCCGTTCTTTTTTTCAGGAAGGCTTTAAAATCGTTCAGATTGATCCTGTTGCTCCGGATATCCCAGGCGAGCGTGAGCTGACCGGGATTCCTGTCGATCAGTGATAATAAGTTCTTCATGCTTCCGTTCATCAGCAGGTCAGTGTTTCCGGTATTTACATGAAGATCCTCGATGAACATATCGCTGGCGGCAAAACGGATTTTTCCTTTGCCATTCAGCAGATTGAAATTCCGGGGCAGGTAGGTAAATGCTGCCGAGTCCATAAGGAAACTACCGTTTAGCGTTTTGGGAACAGTGGACCCATCCACAAGGGGGCCGCTGTATTGGAGATCCACTTTGCCTCCACCCTTGCTGAAGCTGAATGTTCGGTCACCCAGCAGGCTATTGAGACCATCCAGCCGGAAGACGGATCTCACGTTGCATTTTATGGAAGGCAGGATAAGGTTTTGGATGATCATGGAATCAGAATGGAAATCCATATCCTGCCAGTTGGCGTTCAGACCCGTGAATCGAAGAACGGAATTTTCATCATCGTGACCCATGCCTTTGATATATTCATTGGTGAAGAACCCTTCAAAGGAAGCTCTTTCTAAATCCATAACAGGGGTGTGAACGGACCTGTTTTTGACCGAAGCTTGGATACGGATCAGCGGCGTCTTATAGGCAGTATCCGTCCCGTCGAGGCTGCATTTGACGCGGTTGATTTCACCGGAAATACCATATTGGTTGAGCTTGGAACTGATATTCCTGGTCAGCAACGAAGATGCCTTTTTGAGATCCAGGTTTTCTGTTTCCAGGGAAAGGGTAAACAGGGCTGGTACTTCAGCCAGAAAGAACTTGCCGCTGGATGTAAAAATCTGTTTATCTATAAGGAGTTTGATTTTATCGAACTGCAGGATTTTGCTATCTGGGTTAAAATGAATCAGAAATTTCCCCCGGGCCATTTTCCCTTCTGCAAAACTTCCCTTTTCCTGGTTAAAGATCAGACTTGTCACCTGGGCCTGAAGATTGATATCCAGGTCAAGCTGGGGCTGGTCCGGTTGGGTCTTTACGCGACAGAGAAGCCGGTGAATATCAAAAGAGAATAGTTTGTGTTTGTTTTTTTTCTCCACCACCAGGTTTGAATTGCGGATCTCCAGGTTTGGATAATGGACCGGTTCCGGGGGCCCATTGCTTGCCGGCGGACGCTTCCGGAAAATGGAGGTATTGTCATATCCGGCTGAATCGGTATAAAGATAGACGAGCGCATTCTCCAGGATGATCTTGCTCACCCGGAAGTGACCAGTGATTAGTTCAAAAATATCCAGGCTGGCGAAAACCTTCGGAGCGTTGAGCAGGTCGTGGTGATGTTGTGTCCATAGACTGTCCCGGATACTCACATTTTCGAGGGAGACGGAAATTTTGGGGAAGGTATGGAATAGGCTGACGCTGATCTCGCCTATAGAAACTTCGCCGTTAAGCCGTTTGGCGGATTCGGTTTTAATATAACTGATCACTTCCGCCTTATGCCGTCTTAGATATATCCAGCCACCAAAAGAAAGTAAAAGGAGAAGACCCAGAATAACCGCCAGAAACCGAAGGCTGTATTTTAAGACTTTTTTCATTCGGGAATTTAAGTAATCAATGAGCACCTAAGCCCATTCAGCCTTTCAATTATCGAACCAGCCCTTCTTAAGGTTGACGGTTGACGGATGACGGATGACCGACTTTTATTGCGGATTCGCACCTGAAGTCGGTCAACCGTCATTTGTCATCCGTCATCTCCTATCTCGGCGGCCTCTTCAAATACACCGAATAATCCGGTTGAATCACATCATAATCCTGGTGCATGAGTGGGGAAGTGAGCAGGAAATCGGCCGTTGACCGGTCACAGGCAAAGGGTATATTCCATACAACACCCAGACGGAGCAGCGCCTTGATATCCGGATCATGAGGCTGGGCCTCCATCGGATCCCAGAAAAAAATAAGGACGTCTATCTTTCTTTCGGCGATACGGGCTCCGATCTGCTGGTCGCCGCCGAGCGGACCGCTCATGTATTTGGTGATGGTCTGGTCCAGGGCTTTCTCCAGCATTTTCCCGGTAGTGCCGGTGGCAAAAAGCCGGTGACGGGAAAGGGCGGTCTTATTATAGATTGCCCATTCGATGAGTTCGGCTTTTTTATTGTCGTGCGCAATCAGGGCAATACGCTTGTTGCTGCCCATTTTATGAATATTCATGAGGGGTCATTTGGTAGCCTGCAAGATAGGAGATTGCCTGTTCGGGAGCACATCAACCTGTTTGAGAAACAGGCAACCCGGCAGAGTAGATTCGCGTTATTTTCAAATAGTTCACGGAACGGCATGGAATTTGTTCACATGTTATCCCCATTATTTTCACTAACTCATGAGCAAACTTTGGTTGACGCTGGTCACGGCCATGTGCTGTTGTGCCGCGGTGTGTCAGACTTCTGAAAATCTTACCCACTTTTCCGGAAAGGATAGTTCCATTCAATTTTCGAATTTTAACGTGAACGAGCGAAACGGTATGGCCGTTTTGAAATGGGCGGCATCCGTCGTGAGGCCGGATTATTATTTTATCGTGGAAAAAAGCGCCGATGGAATCCATTTTGAAACCCTCAGTGCCATCGGAAGTGGTTCTGCTGATCCGGATACTACTTTTTCCATTACCGACAATTCGCCCGGCACCGGAATGATATATTACCGGATTCGGGTTTCGGGAGGAAGTGGAAATGTCATTTATTCCAAAACGGTCAGTGCGAATGTGATTTCAAGGTTGGATTTTCGATTTTATCCAAACCCGGTTGATAAGCTACTTATCGTTCGCAGCTCTCATCCGCTGCTTATCCAGGTGATGGATGCTTATGGTATAGTCTGGTTCAATCAGGATGTGAACGCGGGTATGCAGATAATTAATGTTTCAACACTGCAAAAGGGCAATTACATCCTGAAGGCCACGGACAAGGAAAATGGCACGTTTATTTCCGAGCAACTCATCAAAAACTGATTTTTTCAGCCTGTTTTCAACAGGAAAATCGGATAATTGTCTGATAATATATTTAGCGATACCTGTTGCACATCTCAGTCTTTACTACTATCTTTACCTCGGTTTTTCATAGGATATTGGATTTTAAAACGGGGTTGAATTTTTATTCTGACCCCTTTTTTTATGGGTTTATTTTCCAGGCTGACGAACTCCCAAAAAACAACAAAGGCCATCCTTTCAGACAGCCTCCGTACTTACCAACCCAAGCAAATAGTATATCGTTAAGCTTCCTGCATTTCTTTGATTTTTGCACGAATCTTTCCTTCGATTTCAGTGGCCAGTTCGGGATTATCCGTCAACAATTGCCTTACGGCATCCCTTCCCTGCCCGAGTTTATCGGTACCATAGCTGAACCAGCTTCCGCTTTTTTGCACGATGCCGAGCTCAACACCCATATCAATCACCTCACCCATTTTTGAAATTCCTTCTCCGAAGATTATGTCAAATTCTGCACTGCGGAAAGGAGGGGCTACTTTGTTTTTCACGACCTTTACTTTCACGTGGTTTCCAATGGCTTCTTCACCGTCTTTTATCTGGGCCATCCGCCGGATATCCAGCCGAACGGAAGCGTAAAACTTCAGCGCGTTTCCACCCGTAGTGGTTTCGGGATTTCCGAACATCACCCCGATCTTTTCCCGGAGCTGGTTGATGAAAATGCAAATGGTATTGGTTTTGCTGATCGTTGCCGTCAGCTTACGCAGGGCCTGCGACATCAGCCTGGCATGAAGCCCCATCTTACTATCTCCCATTTCGCCTTCCAGTTCACTTTTCGGTACCAGGGCGGCAACGGAATCAATTACGACCACGTCCAGCGCACCGGACAGGATCAGGCGGTCTGCGATTTCGAGGGCCTGCTCACCATAATCCGGCTGGGAGATCAAAAGGCTATCCACATCCACACCCAGCTTGCGGGCATAGTTGCTGTCGAAAGCATGTTCGGCATCAATGATGGCGCACATGCCACCTTTCTTCTGGGCTTCCGCGATCACGTGGGTCGCGATCGTTGTTTTACCGGAAGACTCCGGACCGTAGATTTCGATGACCCGTCCGCGGGGCAGGCCGCCGATACCCAGGGCTACATCCAGCCCGATGGATCCGGTTGAGACAACCTCCATCGGTTCGCTGCTTTTTTCATTCATCATCATCACACTTCCTTTACCGTAGTCCTTGTCTATTTTATCTATGGTCAGCTTAAGCGCCTTCAGTTTTTCTGTGTTTGAGTCTGCGTTTGACATTTTTTCTTTATTTAATCATTTAAAGTAGTGGATTCCCCAAAGCTAAGAGAAATATTTTATTCACACTAATAAAATTAGTAATAATTCACTAATATTTTTGGTTTAGTTTAAAAAAGGCCCCGGCAAAAGACGGGGCCGACATGAGAGAATTCTGATCTAAAGAACTGGTTCTGAAAACAGCCTTCAGCCGCTTTCATTTGGTAAAGAGAAGAAATTCCGCGTCACAAGTCAATACCATTAATGTGGTAATTTTGAAAACATGAACCGTATTGACAGATTATTCGGCATCCTTACGCTGCTCCAGTCTAAAAAATACGTCACTGGAGAAAAGATCGCAGAGAAATTTCACATCAGCATAAGGTCGGTATACCGGGACGTCAAGGCCCTCAACGAACAGGGAATTCCCGTAAGCTTCGAGCCTTACCGCGGCTATTTTATTGTGAATGGTTATTTTCTGCAGCCGGTTTCTTTCAGTACGGAAGAAGCAAACGCCTTATTATTAATGGAGGCCATTGTTTCGGGTTTTGCAGATAAATCCATCCAGCAGCATTATTCCAATGCGCTCACCAAAGTGAAATCCGTGCTCCGCTCAACGCAGAAGGATTCCATCGAACTGCTGGCCAACAGCATCAAGTTCCAGGCGCCGCCCTGTTTTATCCAGCATTTTGAATATCTGGCCAGCATTCAGCAGGCCATCTCCGGTCGCCGCGTGGTAGAAATAGAATATACGAACCTTCAGAAGGAAATTTCGAAGAGAAAGGCCGAACCCATCGGACTGGTTTTTTATGCCTTTAACTGGCACCTGATCGGATGGTGCCATGTGAAAAAAGATTACCGCGATTTTCGCGTTTCCCGCATCCTCCGGCTCCGCTGCACGGAGGAAGACTTTACCCGGAAGAAGCATATGGAGATGAGTGAGTATGTAAAGCAGCTCCCGGTGGATTTTTAGTCCCCGGGGCGTGCTATTCTGGTAGGTGGTGTATGGTATATGGTGGATAGTGAATGGATTTCTATTGCGAATTTGCACTTGCGGTCCATCCACTATCCACCATATACCATACACCCGGAAATCAAGGACTTAAAATTTTATTTCTAGCTCTGCCATAACGTTGTCAGTCCTCCCTGTTTACTTTGTTCATCATCAAAAAACACGATCATGAACAGCATCATTCAGTATTTTCAGAATCAGCTTCAGGAAGAATCCGCAACCACCAGGAAAATGCTGGAAAGGGTTCCCACGGAAAAGCTGGATTGGCAGCCGCATCCCAAGAGCATGAGTCTCGTCCGCCTCGCCACCCATGTGGCCGAGATCCCTAACTGGATCCCGATGGTGACCGAAATGGATGAACTGGATTTTTCGAAGGGCAACTATGCTCCCCAGCCCATCAGCAGCAATAAGGACCTGCTGGATTATTTTGAGAAAAACAGGATAGACGGGAAGGCCGCCCTCGAAAAGGTTTCAGACGATATCCTGGAGCAACCCTGGAGCATGCGCAACGGAGAAGAGATCTTTTTCACCCTTCCCAAAGGCGAAGTGCTCCGCATGACCCTTTCCCAGATCATTCACCACAGGGCTCAGCTCGGCGTTTACCTGAGACTGTTAGATATCCCCATCCCCGGAACTTATGGTCCGAGCGCAGATGAGGCTTAAGGAATGTACTTAAAACTCCGGATGACCACTTCCACATTTTCCTGTTTACTAACAGGCTCGCCCTTGAACAGCCAGAAGTTAATGTGCACCGGCATGGCAAAATGACTGATCGAAGTGGTCGGACTGCTAAAGGTGGACGTGAAGATCAGATCTTTCGGATCGGTGGAAACGCCATTGAAACTGGCACAGACCACCGTATCCGCATTGCGTCTGAAATAATGCGTACTCAGGTTGGATTTAAGGGTGAATTCTTTCACGGCCGTGCTGTTCTTGAATTCTTTCTTGGCCGGCCAGATGGTATAGTTCAGGTTGGGGTGGCTGCTGTCGCCCCACCTGGCTATTTCTATATCCATTTCGTCAAGGCCGTCATTCCCGGAATAATTAAACAGACCAAGCACCAGGTTCTTGTCGAACTTGTCAATCGCTCCTTCCACCACAAACTGGTAAGTGCCGTACTCAAAAGACTGGACGGAAGTAATTTCTGCACATTGCCACTGCCCGGTCAGTTTATCTTTCCGTATCCATAGATGGAGATATCCTTTATCGTCCACAAACGCGGAATAATCACCAAAATAATTCGGACCCGGACCTTGTTTAGCGGTAGTATTCCTGACCGTCCATTGATATCCGCTGAAGGAAATGATTCTTTCGGGCGCCGGTGCATGTTCATTAGGATGCACCACAGCATCTTTTGGCTTGTCCTGGCCATAGCAAATCAGCAGGCAAAAAACACAAAGGGCGGAAAAAAATAATCTTGGCATATGAAAGGTTGTACTGAGTTAACGGGTACCAATTTAGCATTTATAAAAAAGTAAATGTAAAGGAACGAAGTAAAATATGGTTAAAATAGCGCTTTATTCGTGAAATTTGCACCCAATGAAAAGCTGGTTGTTTTTGTTTTTGCTCGTGCCGGTACTTTGTTTCAGCCAGAAAGAAAAGGGCCTCGGTTTTCAGGTGGGCGGTGGATATCTTTTTTACCCGGGATCTTCTGCGGATGTGCATATCTCCGCATACGATGCGAATCCCCTGAAATCCGGGTTCACCCTCGAGCTCACGGCGGATAAGCCAGTAAATTCCTTTTTACTTCTGGGCCCGGGTGTGTCCTTCAACTCCTTTAGTGATCTCGGTGCTCCTTATATTCCGCTATTTGCGGATATCCGGGTTATAGGTACAGGCAAATTCAAGTTGTATTCTTTTCTTGATCCGGGTTATGGGATCTTTCACCGGCATGTCGCTTATATTATGACCGGCTCTCCCGAACAGACCGCCAGCCAGAGCGGTGGTTTTTATATTGCTTATGGCTTTGGGGTGATATACAAAAGAGTTTATCTGCAGGCAAAGTATAACTGGCTCCGCTTCACCAGCGACCTACCTGATGGATCCGGCGGGAAATCCAGTAAGGCGTACGGGGTTGGAGGCATTAGCTTTGGCGTCCGCCTTCCCTGATTAATTATATTTACAACATGAGTGATCAACTAAAACAGACCATGCGATGGTATGGCCCATCCGACCCGGTCAGTTTATGGGATATCCGCCAGGCCGGCTGCACTGAAGTGGTGACGGCCCTCCATCACATACCTAACGGAGAACCGTGGACGCCGGGAGAAATCCGCAAGCGTATAAAGGAAGTAGAGGCCGCCGGGCTGAAATGGACAGTGGTGGAAAGTGTTCCCGTGCATGAAGATATTAAAACGCAGAAAGGGAATTTCGGGCAGTATATTGAACATTACAAGCAAAGCATTATTAACCTTTCGAAAGCCGGCATCGAAGTGATCACCTATAATTTTATGCCGGTGCTGGACTGGACGCGCACCGACCTGGCTTATGAACTCCCCAATGGCGCCAGGGCCCTGCGTTTCGAACAATCCGCCTTGATTGCTTTTGATGCTTTTATTTTAGGAAGAAAAGACGCAGAATATTCCTCTTCCGAACTAGACCTCGTCCGCATACGGCTGGGTGCGATGGGAACGGAAGAAAAAAAGCAATTGCAGAAGAACATCATTGCCGGGCTCCCGGGCAGCGAAGAAAGTTTTACACTGGAACAATTTCAATCTGCACTGAATGCCTATCAGGGAATAGATGAAGATAAACTTCGTAATAACCTCATTGCTTTTCTGAAGGAAATTGTTCCGGTGGCAGAACAGGCCGGTGTTCATTTAGCCATCCATCCCGATGACCCGCCATTTGCGATATTCGGGTTGCCCAGGATTATTAAAACCGCTGCTGACCTTTCTGCTTTATTTGCTGCGGTTCCCTCAGTACACAACGGGCTCTGTTTCTGCACCGGCTCATTGGGTGTTCGCGCGGATAACGATCTGCCAGCCATGCTGCGGCAATTCGGTGAACGGATTCATTTTCTGCATCTGCGCAACGTGCGCCGGGAAGGAGAAGGCAATTTTCATGAGGCCGACCATCTGGACGGCAGCATCGATATGTTTGCGGTGATGGTGGAAGTGGTGAAGCTGATGCGGTCACGCGGTGTTTCAATCCCCATGCGGCCGGATCACGGTCACCAGATGCTGGACGATCTGCATAAGAAAACCAACCCGGGCTATTCCGCTATCGGCAGGCTGAAAGGACTTGCGGAGTTGAGGGGATTGGAAATGGGAGTGGCGGGAAATTTGAAAATGTACTGATTTGATAATGGCAGGACGGAAACGATTACCCGAAAATTCTTCTATTTTAAGGGTTAAATCACGTTTCTGAACCTATTTGGAATAGCGACCTTCGAATACAATTGATGTTAGTATTAGAATACGACTACCGGTGAGGCAGGATGCCCTGCGGCGCGGAGGACATCATCCATTTTCATTAAAAAAATAATCCCGAATCATGAGTATTGAAATTGCTCAAACCCAAAATATGCCTAGTGGAAATATTTCATTTCCAATATGGAAAATTTTCAATACCTTGCTGAAAACACAAGCTATGGCCAGATCACCTATTGCTTCTCTTTCCATCCGGGACCGGTTTAGTAAACTGGATTTAAAGAGTGCTTTTGATCTCGTTTTTTCCGCAAGAAAGGGCGTGAAGCCCAAAGTATTTTATGAATTTGCCGATTCTATTAAAATGCCGGAAAAGAATCTGGCGATATTGCTCAATATGTCATCCCGTACGGTCAGTAATTATAATGAACAGCAAAAACCCCTGGATCCCTTACAGAGCGAACATTTACTAAAACTGATCGCACTTTTCGGAAAGGGAGAGGAAGTATTCGGGAACATAGATGAGTTCAATTACTGGTTGCAAAAGCCTTTCTGGAATAGTAAAGAAAAACCAGTTGACTGGCTGATCACACCGGGAGGAGTTGATCTGATAATGGACGAAATTGACCGGCTTTCCCATGCTTATGTTGTGTAATATTTGCATTTATGCTGGTCTATCGGATCACTCACAAAAAATACAGCAGAAAACTTTTTGCACCTGGCCTTGCGGGTCGCTGGAATGGTAGCGGACGAAAAGTTATCTATTGTGCAGAATCAATAGCGCTTGCATTCCTTGAGAATATGGTCCGCCGACAGGGCGTAGGATTTAACGAGGATTTCAAAATTATGATCCTGGAAATACCCCGCTTGGCCGCCGTGGCTTCAGCGAAGGCGGGCGGTTTGAAAATCCAGATCATCAACCCGGATGAACTTCCTGCAGGCTGGCGAAAGTTTACGGACTATTCAATCTGTCAGCGCGTAGGAAATGCATGGTACGATGAGGGGATCTATTCATTATTAAAAGTCCCGTCCGCCGTTCTGCCGGAATCCTTCAACTATGTAATAAACAGCACGCATCCGGCTTTTAATAAAATAGAGCTTGTCCAGGTGAGCGACTTTATTCCTGATGAACGGATCGAAGCTTTATTAAAAAATCATTCTACTGCCCGGACTGCTTTTCCGTAATCGGGGTCGTTGCTTATGGTTTTGGCTGCGGTCAGATAAGCAGCTTTCAGATTTTCAGTCCTGGGCATTTTTTTAGCAATCTCCTGCAGCAGATAAGCC
Organism: Bacteroidota bacterium; assembly: GCA_030706635.1. GTDB lineage: Bacteria > Bacteroidota > Bacteroidia > Chitinophagales > Chitinophagaceae > Puia. The sequence goes on along the minus strand of JAUZOD010000003.1, from coordinate 8,927 downwards.
TTATCCATATCAGAGCCCAGCTTCGCCGTTTTGTTCATCAGATTGATCCATTGAGGATCCGTTAAACCTTTTATTTCGATCAGATCTTTATAAAGGCTTATTTTATCCAGGTCAGAGCCCAATCGGTCTATGCGATCCAGCAGGCTGTCAAATCGCGCTCCCGTGATATAACCTTTGCCGATAAGCTCCCGGAAAAGATTTGCCTTATCCAGGTCAGAACCCAGGGTGCCGGCAATATCCAGGATTTTGTCCGCATTTTTTTTCTGAAAAGAATCCTGATCCAAAACATGCCTCAGGGCGTTTGCCTTTTCGAGATCGGAACCCATTCCCGCTATCACATTAAAATAGGCCTGATTAGTTGCTGAATCTTTCAACTGGGACGTTGAAAGCCTGTTTAGGAGCCGATCCTTATCCATATCGGAGCCAAGAGAACCAATTTTTTTTGCAATATCCGATAGGTCCCCGGAAGAAAGGGAATCAACAGCCAGCAGGCGTTCAATATACAGCATCTTAACCTGGTCAGTTCTCATGCTGTCAACCTGATTTAACAGAGCCTGGCTTCCCCCCTTCCGGTAAATGCGTTCCATCCGGGCGTCGGCATCAAAGCCCCAGGCAATCATTTCTTTGACGGCTTCAAGCATAAGTCTTCTGCCGGATTCATCATTCAGTGTCAATTGATTTTTCCCATCATAAATCCGGTATTCGATTTCCCCCTGCAGGTTGCTTTCGGCCTTTACCCATTCATCATTCCTGCGGAATTTAAAATAGCCTCCCGGAGAAATACTTTTAAAGCCTGTTTCATCGTCTTTCAGCCTGAATTTCCCGGAATATTTTATTTCCTGATAAAAGTTATCCGATTTGATAACCATATCCGCTGTGCTTTCTCCTCTTCTTTCCCTGTCCTTACCTGACCAGGAAAAATAAACCCGGATACTCAGCAGACAAAAGGCGACCAGAAAAAAAATAAGTTTCACTTGTATAATTTTTTAGGATTCCCAATCATCCATTTTCAAATTCCCATTCGCCTTCGACGGAGCCCCGGGAATTGAGAAAAATCCCGGTATTCAGATCATTTTCAAATTTGCACATCTTCAAATTTTCAAATTCCCTCATCCCCTTTCCCTCGAAAAATAATAATAGCCGCCGAAACCTGCAGCCAGGCTGAATGCCAGGATGGCCAGGGAATGGAGGCCAAAAGGACGGATTACAGTAACCAGCAAAAGTCCGGCGCCGATGGCCGCCAGCATGAAGAACCACTGCAGGATTCCATTTTTGTTTTCTTTTTTACCTGGTTGCAACAGTTGCCGCACGATGTTTTCTTCTGTTCCCTTATCGAGCATCCTGTTTTTGATCCGGTAGTTATAATGCTGCTTAAAGATCTGCAGGATAAAAGAAGATATCAGGTACATCCCGGTAAGCACGGCGCTGATATTCAGTATATCGAAATACAGCTGCCTGTCCCTCAAAGGATCGAAAACTTCCTGCGGCTGCGCCTGTACGGCAAAGGCTAAACTCAGGATGATCGCGGTGCTTAGTATTTTTTTCATTTTTATTTTTTAACGTGGGTTGTGAAAATTAGACTGCTATGCTGATGAATTGTTCCAAAAAAGTCAATTAAAATTTAGCAGATTCATTTGCTGCTGGTATTTCTTATACATGTTCAGGATTTTAATAGATGAGATAATGGCGGTACTGACGATGATGGCATAAATAAAAAATGGAGAGATCCCGGTAAATATATTCAACAGGTACTGCCTGAACAGGAACAACGGAATGCCGATGCAACAGCCGACGAAAATGAACAGGAAGCAGGCAATAAAACGGTCCGCTGATAACCGGGATTGTGGAGAAGGTAATTGCCGGAGGACGATGACGGTTAAATCAAAATCGAAAGATGGTTTGGACTGTTGTTTTATTCCTGAGAACAGCAACTGGTAGCCGTCAACGCCTGCACTGCAGGATTCACAGGAACTGATATGCTCCGCAAGTTCCATAGGGCAATCGGACTTATCCAGCGCGTATTGCTGTATTTCCTTTTCGGACGGATGACCGGTATTCATAATGCCTCCTTTTTATATTTTGACAATAAATTCTCTTTCAGCATTCTCCGGGCCCGGAACAGGTAGCTTTTTACCGTACCATCGGGCAGACCGGTTATTTGCGATAGTTCTTCATAACTCATGGACTCGTGGTGAAAGAGAATAATAAGCGTTTGGTAAATGGGCGGCAGCTGATCAATTTCCTTGTTTAGGATACCCGAAAGCTCTTTTTGAAAAAGCCGGTTTTCGGAATCGCTGCCCGTCGCAGACCCGTTGTAAACAGTTTCCGTGGATACTGTGTAAAAGTCCTCTTCTTCATGCAGATTGCCGGGTAGCACTAGTTTTTTCTTTTCAATCCAGGATAAACAGGAATTATAGGCGATCCGGGCAATCCAGGTGGAAAGTTTAGATTGAAATTTGAAACCGGGAAGGTTATGAAAAGCTTTCAGGTAGATATCCTGTGCCATATCTTTCCGGTCTTCGGCCACCGGGATCAATTTGAAAACGATCTGGGCCACCAGGCCTTCGGTATTTTTAATGATCGTTCCAAAAGCCCGGGTATCCCCACGCAAAACCCGGTCAACCAGGTGTTTGTCAGCCGGATTATTTGCAATAGTATCGTTCACTGAAGGGATCAGACCGGTTAATGGGTATAAAGTTGCAATAAATCCGGGCGCTTTCCATTATCAGGTCCCTTTTCAGTTAGATTTGCCATAATTCCCGGACAGTTCTATTACGATGGTGGATCTGTCTATTGTTCTCAGCAAGGATTACAATACCTATGTCCAGGCGATTCCGCATATCACGGCCATTGTGCTTTGCATTTTTATGGGGATCTCGTTTCGCTGGGTAAAATCCATTGACATAAAAGAACCCACCGACAACGGAGGCATCAGGATAATTCAATCTGCGAGGTCAGGCAATCAAAGCATCATAGAGTTTCCAAGAAAAAGTTGGCAGGGTTACCGAGGTGCAGGCCATTAGGGGAGATCCCTTGTTGACGGATGAGGCCGTTCGAATCATCAAATCAAGTCGGGACCGGATTCCCGTCAGGGGCGACGGAAAGCCGCTAAAGTCCTATAAGAAACAGCCGATTACCTTTTCGCTGCCGAAATAAGTTTCATCGTTAAATAACCGCTGCCGGCCAGGAAAAAGAAATTCGATGGGATTATCTTAGGATGAGCAGTTCGGCCGGCAAATAAATCCTTCCCGCCACAATTGCATTTTGTTCAAAGAGATTCCCGATCTCGATCGCTTTTGATCTGCTGATGCCAACAATCAGCAGACTTTGCTCCGGTTTCCAGGGTGGATTTTCGCCCACGCCTTCCCCTTCAAAATAGCTGTATAAACCCAAAGCCTCTTTTAACTGCTCATGTCTTAATCTGTTCACTTCATCCGGCAGGGGATCGGAGCCCGGATTGCAGGCGGTAATAAATGCCCAGTCCTGCTGATGGTATTGATTCAGCAGGGTATCCAGCATGGAGCTATGCTCCCCGATCTGTAAAATGATCTGGGTATTGAATACACGGTATTGCGTGCGATGATAAACCTCTATCAATTCCTGTTCGATCATGCTCTGGCGTTCAAAGTTTTTTACCGTGGGCCTCGTTTTTTTCTGAACTAAAAGGGAAGATCATCATCGTCGGCCTTAGTGCCCACACCCTCAACCGCTGTCTGTGCCGGGAAATCAGCAACTGTCGCCGGAGTGCTTCCCGTTGCTTCTATCTTCCAGGCCTTTACATCAGTGTACCAGCGACCATTATATTCCCGGCTTTCCACATCGAAATCTATTTTCAACTGATTGCCCGGCTGCAACTGGCTGGCATCAATTTTATCACCCCAGATGGAAATGCAGACTTTTTTCGGATATGCCGAACCTTCTGTTTCCACAATAATATCCTGTTTCTTCCACTGACCGTTTTTGCCAGTGCCGGTTTGGAGGGGAAGCAATTGAACGAGTTTAGCTGATAGTTGCATACTTTAAATATTGAGCCTTCAAAATTAATAAAAATAAACTCAATGCTTATTCTCTTCTGATGGATGTGAATGCTATAAATAACTCAGCCACCACTTTTCTTTGTGTTCCGATTTATAACGATCGTACCGCCTGCACAAAGGATACAACAGCACAATGAGGGAAATCCAAATGAGATAAACGACCCACAGGCTGAATCCATACCCTTGCAGGCGGGGATCAAAATCTATCCAGGTTTTAAAACCCGTCATTGCCGTCCACGGGTATCCGCTCAGGGTCGCGGCTATCAAGGCGCCCAGATGGATCAAAAAGATATGAATCATATAATAGAAAAAGGGAACGCGGCCGTAAACGGAAATGATTCGGGTGAGCCGGTTGAGGGGCTTTTCTGTCAGGGCCAGGAACAGCAGGGCTGGCCCGATCATCAGCAAGACGTAATCCAGCAACGGGGGATACTTGGTAACATTGATGAAAGAGAGAAAGCTGAATACCGGGCTGGCTTGCCGGGACCAGGGAACCAGATCCCCGTATATATTGGTAAGCCTGAGCAGGAAAAACAGGGGCAGGGCCGCGGATCCCAACTGCAGCAACAAACGTTTTCTTTTCACGATGTCAACGTCCTGTCTGTACAGGCTCCCCAGGCAATAGCCCAAAGCCATCAGGCCGACCCAGGGCAGCACAGGATAAACCGTTTGTATATTCCAGCTCCCCAGGTGAAATGATTTTCTTTCGTGCAATAAGGCCCAGGCGATGGATTTTAAGCCCTGGCCAGGAACATGCACCCGATCCAGCAGGTTATGACCCGCCACCCACATTGGTTTTATTCAAATCAACCGGATCATAAAGAAAGGCGTCCGCATGAAAATAATCCCGGATATGGTCAAGTGCCATGATGATCATCACAACACCTCGTAAGAGGTCGATGGACTGGATCCTGGTCTTTTTCATTTGGTTGTTTTGGCGTAGTGGAAACGGCTTGGTCGGTTAGAAACGGCGTACGAAGGAACTGTAGAAATAATAGAGTGAAGATCGAATTAAATGTATAAAATATTTTCCATATTCGTTGCCCGGCGCCTCATTTTTTTCCGGTTCCGTCACTCCGTACGAAGTGACTTCACAGGGTTTGCCATTGCCGCTTTTATTGCCTGGAAACCAATGGTAACACAGGATACCATTAACATCACCGATGCGGTTACAATGAAAATCCAGATGCCCCCGGACGATTTGTAGGCAAAGGATGCCAGCCATTCATTCATCGCCCAATAAGCAAGAGGAAAAGCAATGGTCATGGAAATAATTATTGTCTTCAAAGACTCCACAGAAAGCAGCCTGACGATACCGAGAACAGAAGAGCCCAGCACTTTACGAATGCCAATTTCCCTGGTACGCCTTTCGGCACTGAAAGCGATCATGCCAAACAAGCCCAAACAGGAAATGACCGCCGCCAGTATTCCAAAATAATTCACCAGGGCGCTTACCTGCATTTCACTTTTGTACATTTGCTCATACGTTTCATCGGCAAAATGGTATTCAAACGGGTACGCGGGATTGAAGCTTGCTGTAATTTTACTGATCGCCGCAATCGCTTCTTTGGTTTGCCCTGCATGCAGGCGGATCATCATATAGCTTGTGTTTGATGGCGCGAGGCATAGTATCAGCGGTTTTATTGCAGTATGCAGCGAGGCCATATGAAAATCTTTCATCACCCCTATGATCCTTCCATTGCCATTCCAGAATTTTACCTGTTTACCCACCGCACCATTTTGCATACCCATCATTTTAGCGGCAGATTCATTGATCACATAACTTAAGGAGTCGCCCGGATAATCTTTAGAAAAATCCCGCCCTTCCGCCATGGTTATGCCCAGCGTTTTTGCAAATCCATAACCGGTGGAGGTGGCCACGGTCTCTGTCTGCAGGTCAGCCGGTTTACCCGGCCATGACAGATCTCCGGATGTGGAATTCAGATCCATCGGAAGTGTATTGATCGGATCTGAGGCCTGCACATACGACAGCTTGTTTAACTCATTTTGATAGGCATCTATTCTTTTATACAGATCCCCGTCGAGTGGTAAGTAAATAATATGTTCTTTGTCGAAGCCCAGATTTTTATGCTGAATATAATTTACCTGTTTCGATACCGCCAGCATGCCAACGATCAAAAACGCCGATAAAGCAAATTGCACAATGACGAGGGCTTTGCGCACCGATGCGGTGTTGCTACTTTGAGTGCCGGCATTTCCTTTTAATATACGCACCGGCTTAAAAGAAGCTAAAAACAAGGATGGATAACTACCGGCAATTACTGAGGTAACCGTTACCAGGACTATAATGGAGCACCATAGGGCCGGCTGAGAAAAGTTCAGTTGAATTTGTTTGTCGAATAAATGGTTGAAAGCCGGCAACAGGAGCGTTGTGATCGCTATGGAGAGCAGGGTGGCCAGCACGCACGTAAAAAGAGACTCCGTCATAAACTGCCCGACCAATGATGCTTTTCGGGCGCCGGCAACTTTCCGTATGCCTATTTCTTTGGCTCGCAGGGATGCTCTTGCCGTAGCCAGATTCATAAAATTCATGCATGCAACCAGCAAAATAAAAATAGCGATCGCGGCAAAAATCTTTACATATTCAATGCGGCCGCTTCCGGTTGGCTTTCCATTTTTATAATCAGCATACAAATACACATCCGTAATGGCCTGCAATGTTGGATAATTCGGCCTGAAACCTTCGGACGCGAACTTTGGATAAATGGTACGTAAATTCCGCACGGTGCTTGACAGATCCACATGGGGTCTTAATCTCACATAGGTGAAAAAAGAAATATTGCCCCATGTTTTCATCCAGTCCTGCTCCTGTGCTTTGAAATTTATCATCCAGTCGAACTGTATTGTGCTGTTGTGCGGAATATCTTCTATCACTGCACCGACCCTATAGTCCTTTTTGTTATCAATCCGTATTGTTTTGCCAACGGCCCCGGAGCCATTAAAATATTTTTGGGCAATCTTTCTTGTGATAACGATCTGATCAATGCTGGCAATCGCTTCGTTAGGATTGCCGGCAATTGTTTTCAACGGGAACACTTTAAAAAAACCTGCAGTAGCATAAGTGCCTTTTTCTTTTAATGACTTAGCACCGACGGTAAACAACACATCGCGGTCATACGTCATTTTTGTGGCCTGCTCAATTTGGGGAATATTATTCTGCAGCGCCTCCGCCAGCGGTCCCGGGCTGGCAGTCATCGTTATGGTATCTCCATTAAAAGGTGCATTTACATGCACCTCATAAATATCTTTTACTCCGGGTAAAAAGCGGTTATAGCTCAGTTCATCGCTTACCCAGAGCCAGATCAGCAAACTGCAGGATAAACCAATTGCCAGCCCGAAAACATTGATAAATGCCGTGAGCTTGTTCCTTGTTATATTCCGCCAGGCGGTTTTGAAGTAACTTTTAATCATATGGAGGTTTGAATATAATCTACAGTCACCGGGCAGCCATCCTTGCGCATCTAAGAAAATGCCATACTTGTATCTAATTAGTAATCAATAAGTTACATTTTGTCTCAGGAGTCGGGATGTCCGGTAGTGATGCAACACATGTTCCGTTTTTGATTTTTTTGTTGATAAATCTTTTTGCCCGGCCTTGGTCCGTTTCTCCAGTTGCAGTGTTTTTAGCATGGGCTGACGGTTCGGCATGTGAAGGACAAATGTATATCGCTCGAAACCATCGATGTTCTCCCATTATAACTGCTATGAAAGCATCGTTAGCGCATTTGCCGGCCACTAAACAGGTGGAAATTGCCCGGATTACAGAGATCATCAGGGAGGTGGTTAAGCCCGAAATGATTATTCTGTTCGGAACTTATGCAAAGCGAACATACGTTGAACGACAGTATATCACCGGAGATGGCATCCGATATGAAAACAACGATCAATATGACTTCCTCGTGGTTACGAACGAAAATCCGGAGAAAACCCATATCCAGGAACGCCTGATTATGGAACGAACGGACAGGCACGCTCCTCCCGTTAATCTGGAAATACATGATATCGGTTATATCAACAGAGGGCTGGAAACGGGTGAATTTTTTTTTGTGGATATAGTTACCGGGGGTATTGCACTCTATGATACAGGCCGCGTGCAGTTTGTATCGCCAAAGGAACTGACAGGCACGGAAAGGAAAGAAAAGGCCCAGCGATACTTTGACACGTGGTTCCCTCAGGCGAAAACATTTCTGAAAGGAAGCAGGTTTTATAAAAACGAGTTGCATCGTAAGATCGCCGCTTTTGAACTGCATCAGGCGGCGGAGAGCCTGTATTATGCGACCTTACTGGTATTTACAGACTATAAGCCCAAGACCCATAATCTCTGGAAACTGCGCAAAAAAGCGAAACCCAATTCCGAGGAATTGTTTTCTGTATTCCGCGCAGAGACAGATCAAAATGAGGCGCATTTATTTGATTTATTAAAACGGGGCTATGTAGACGCCCGCTACCGGTCAGACTATTTGATTACGGATGAGGAGCTTAGTATTCTTATCAAAAGAGTGGATTTAATGATGCCCATTGCGGAAGGCATCTGTAAAGACAAAATAGCATCTTTTGATAAAGCCTGAGCCCGGCGGGTTATTTCTTCCGGATGTAACAATTCTGTCGGCCGACCTTTGAGTATTTCAGTTTACCATCAGTAACCAATCGTTTTAAAACCTGCGACACCGCCGAAGAGCTTGCGTTGATCTTATATTGATCGTTGAGAGACTGTACTACATCTTTTGCAAATACCGAAGTACGAAAAAGATCCGTTTCATTAAATAGCTTACTGATCCTGAACGTCAGCTTATCCCTATCCTGGCGCTTCGGGCTCAATTTATACTTCGGCCTGATATCAAAAGGGATATTGAGAATTTCTGACGGATG
>JAUZOD010000029.1 GCA_030706635.1 Bacteroidota bacterium | reverse complement strand
CCTCCAATCCGCCGTGGATCCGCCTTCATCAGCTTCTGTATTTCTATGCGGGTGTCTTTGAGATCAACCTGCATATCGCGGGCCTTCATACCCATAATGGTCAGCATACAGCTTCCGAGGGCAGTCGCTACCAGGTCAGTTGGTGAAAATTTTTCACCTTTTCCCCGGTTGTCTAATGGCGCATCCGTTTCAATCGTGCTGCCTGAAGCAAGATGCCGGGCAACCGTTCTCAGTTCTCCCTCGTAAATAACAGTAGAGGTCATGTATTTTTCCATAAATTTACAGCAGTAATCTCAATCATGGCGTTAAAAAAGTTGTTGTTTCTGATTTGCTTTTCCACGGCCACCGTTACCCTCCTTGCCCAACAATCCCCTTCACCCACTTATAATAAATCCCGGAGTTCAGCCAAGAAAGACCGGATCAACCGGATGATGAAAATGGAAGAGGAGGGGGATCTCGTTTTTGACCATCACAGTGTTTTCGGGGTACGCATCGCTACAGACGGATATGGAATTTTCTATGAACGGGGTAAATTCAAGAGCGTCCGGAAAACCCGGCTTCTCCAGTTTGAATTGAACGAAAAGAAAGATCCGAAGGACCATAAAGTGGCCGTAGGCGGGTTTAATGGTTACACCCTGAACTCCATCGCCATCGGAAGGCTTAATAATTTCTACCAGTTCAAGGCTGCCATCGGAGAACAATACCTGATCGGCGGCAAAGGGAATAAAAACGGCGTGGCGGTAACGGCACTTTACAGCGGCGGCGCCTCCATCGGCCTGCTCAAACCATACTTATTGCATGTTTACAAAGACCAGAACAATAATGAACTCTCCACCAGCACCTATCCGGAAATCCTGGACAGCGGATACCTGGTGAACGATGCCCTCGGCTTTGGCTCGGGCTGGGACAAACTAAGCATCAAGCCCGGACTGAATGCCAAAACAGCCATCCGGTTTGACTATGGCCGGTTCAATCAGAACGTTACCGCTATTGAAGTCGGGATTACGGCCGAATATTATTTCAGTAAGATCCCCCTGGATTATCTCGTTAAACAGAAAAACCTGTTTTTCAACGCCTACATCAGCATTATGTTTGGCAGGAGAAAGTGACTATTTTTGCACTTTCATTACGACTATGCAAGAACTTCCTGTACTCCCCGATATAAATCCTACAGACAGTATTGTTAAGAAGCCGGCCTGGCTTCGGGTTAAATTACCCATCGGAGAAACGTTCAAACAGGTTCGCAACCTGGTTGACAAGCATAAGCTGCACACCATCTGTGAAAGCGGAAACTGCCCCAATATGGGTGAATGCTGGGGTGCGGGCACCGCAACCTTCATGATCCTCGGTAATATCTGTACCCGCAGTTGCGGTTTTTGTGCCGTGGCAACCGGCCGCCCCCTGGCCGTTGACTGGGACGAGCCCCAGCGTGTGGCTGAAGCCATCCATCTGATGAAAGTAAAACATGCGGTGATTACATCCGTAGACCGCGATGAGATCAAGGACGGCGGCAGCATCATCTGGCAAAATACCATCCGAGCGATAAAATCGATGAATCCTGAAACAACCCTGGAGACCCTGATTCCCGACTTTAAAGCGGAAGAAGAAAACATCCAACGCATTATAGACGTGGCTCCGGACGTGGTTTCACATAATATTGAAACCGTTGAAAGGCTCACCAAACAGGTGCGGATCCAGGCTAAGTACTGGAGAAGCATGCAAACCCTCAACATTTTGAAAAAAGGGGGCATGCGAACCAAAAGCGGCATCATGCTGGGACTTGGCGAAACCAAAGAAGAAGTGATTCAGACCCTAAAAGACCTGGCCAATCAGGGCGTGGATGTGATCACCATTGGCCAATATCTCCAGCCTACCAAAAAGCACCTGGCTGTTCACCGCTTTGTTCATCCCGACGAATTCGCCGAGTTACGCGAAATCGGCTATGGGCTCGGCCTCGATTATGTGGAGAGCGGACCCCTCGTCCGTTCATCATACCACAGCGAAAGGCACGTGATGGCGGGGCTGGGAAGAAAGCAATGGCTTGCAGAGAAAGTTGATTGTTGATTGTTGACTATTGACCGTTGACCGGCATCAGGTGCGGATTCGCAACTAAAGTCCGTCAACGGTCAACAGTCAACAAAAAATACCGTATTCTCTTAATAAAACCTAAGGCATTTCCCATACCAGCGCACTTGCACCCAAAATGGCAGCATCTGATTCCCGCAGATGACTGACCAGGATTTTCACCCGGTTCTGGAATACCTGGATCAGATTTGCTTCCATGTACTCCCGGGTTGGTTTAAGGATGAAATCGCCCGATTTGGTGAGGCCGCCGAATAAAATAATGGCTTCCGGACTGGAGAACATAACAAAATTAGCCAGCGCCATACCCAGGATCTTGCCGGTATATTCGAAGATTTCCCGCGCAACGGCATCACCCTGAACAGCAGCATCATACACTTTTTTAGAGTCTATATCTTTAACCGAAATCTGGCGGAGCAGGCTCTCCGTATCAGTTTTTGCCAGCATCTCCTTGGCCGTTAGGGTTACGCCGGTAGCCGATGCATAACTTTCCAGTGAGCCGTACTTGCCGGTTCCTTCGTGAAACCTGCCATCAGGGATGATTATGGTATGACCGAGTTCCCCGGCAAACCCGTCATGCCCCAGCACGAGGTGCCCGTTGGCCACGATGCCACTGCCAACACCGGTACCTAATGTGATCATGATGAAATCCTTCATTCCCTGCGCAGCTCCATACATCATTTCTCCAATGGCCGCCGCATTGGCGTCGTTGGTAAGTATACTGGGCAATTGAAATTTATCCTGAATGAGCTGGGCCAGCGGAATAATGCCTTTCCATGGAAGATTAGGCGCATATTCCACTGTTCCGGTATAATAATTCCCGTTGGGCGCACCCACACCGATTCCCCGGATGCGGCCGGAGCCCCCAACATTCTGAATCAGGGAGGAAAGATTCTCATGCAATTCATCAATGAATGTTCCGACCTGTTTGTGCTTTTTTGTAGAAATCTCGCCGGTAAACAACACGTTTCCAACGCGGTCCACAATGCCAAATTTGGTTCCGGTTCCGCCGATGTCTATTCCGATCGCCAGGGCTTCGAGTGAAGCCGGCGAAGAGGTTCCTTTTACCATGCCCTAAATTTAATGATAATCACTTCAGAATTTCATGTTAATGCCCACCGGCGCTTTGCAATTCATCATAGTCAATTCCCTGACTCTTCAATATGGCTTTCGCTCTTATGGCATAAAATATCAGGTAAGCGAAGCAGGCCACACCCACCAGATAAGACCATTGGATGCCCAGATACCTGTTGTCGGCCAGCCAGCCCTGGAGCAGACTGATGATACCGCCGCCAAAGATCATCATTATGAGGAAACTCGCTCCTTCATTGGTATGTTTTCCCAAACCGGCTATCGCCAGCGTAAAGATGCATGGCCAGAGGGTTGAGCAAAACAGACCCACACTGATAAATGCAAATACGCTGGTCATTCCGTGAGATAACATGCCGATGAATAAAGACACGATGGCCATGCCCGAAAAGATCAGTAACTGACGGGCAGGGTTTCCCCTGCTTAGCAAAGTGCCGATGATCATGGCAATGATAACGAACGCATATATATAGAAAGGCGTAATATCGTGTCTGGCGATTTTGGTTACGACAAGAAAAACACCAAACGCCAGATAAGGCATAACGAAATTCAATATTTTCTTCAGGCTTTCACCCACGCCAAAGGCACCCACGGAAGAAGTCCATCGCCCAATCATTAAACTCGCCCAGTACAGGGATACAAAGGGTGCGATATTTTCAGTAGGGAAGGGCAGACCGTCAGCTGTTGAAACATGTTCCTTCATAAATTCCGGCAGGTTACTGGCCGTACTCACTTCCACACCAACATAAACAAATATGCCCAGCATGCCGAGAGCCAATTGCTGATATTTTAAAGGACTTCCACGGTCAACCACTTTCCCCCCGCCGGCTACCGCTTCATCTGCTGCGATAGCGTCCAGGTCTATTTTATTGGGCAGGGAAGAAAATTTAAAAACGACGGCGACGACTAAAAATGCAAGTCCTAAAATAAGGTAGGGTGTTTTGATGCTTTCAATACTGGCAACGCCCTTACTGCCAACGGCCACGGTTCCGAAAATGGCAAAGCTGACCAGCAGCGGCCCGATGGTGGTTCCGAAATTATTCACACCTCCCGCCATGCTTAGTCGCTGCGATCCCGATTTCGGATCACCCATAATAATGGCCAGTGGATTAGCTGCCGTTTGCTGAAGAGAAAATCCAAGGCCTACAATAAATAGACCGGTAATCATCAGCGCAAACGAAGCCGTTTGCGCAGCAGGATAAAACAGCAGTGTACCAAAAGCGGAAATAATCAGTCCCAATGAAATGCCGTTCTTATACCCGAGCCGGTTAAGAATATCCCCTCCGTTTGCTTTGGAAATAAAAAAATAAATGATCGAACCAACCGTGTAGGCCACGTAAAAAGCAAAGGAAATCATCTGCGATTGCCATTGTTGCAAGTGGAGCTTTTCTTTAAACACTGGAATCAGAATATCATTACTTGCAGCAACAAATCCCCAGAAAAAGAAAACACTGATCAGAACGCTGAATTGTGACCATTTGGTAGGCTGGCTCATGCGCAGGGAAGAATTTAAATAAGTGCTGAAAGTAGTCAAGTTTTTGCTTGATGAAAAATTTTTTCATATCTCATGAGAATCACGCAAATCCTTCATAAATTGAATACCAATTCTATTTGCTCCTATAATCAGATATGCCACCCCAATGGAAGTAATACATGTTTCAGCAGAATGTTATCCGGTGGCAAAAGCCGGGGGGCTGGGGGATGTAGTGGGTGCCTTACCCAAATATCAGCATCAGGCGGGGCATATTGCCAAGGTGGTGATGCCCATGTATCAAACAAAATTTCTCAATACCCATGAATGGGATGTTGTTCATAAAGGGTACACCAATCTTGGAAACTGGTGGTTTATTTACACGATTATAAAAGAAAGACACAATACCCTCGGATTTGATTTATACCTGGTGGACATCAATGGATTACTCGACCGCGAAAGGATATACGGATACGACGATGATTCTGCGCGGTTCATTTCCTTTCAGATCGCTGTGGTTGACTGGTTGTCTTCCTGGAAGCATCACCCGGATGTAATCCATGTTCATGACCATCAGGCCGCCCTGATCCCCTTCATGATCAAGCATACATACCGTTATCAGCAACTGCGGGATATTCCGACCGTGCTCACCATTCACAATGCGGAATACCAGGGATGGCTGGGATGGGACAAAAGCTATTTCATACCGGCATGGGATACCTGGAAATCCGGATTACTGGAATGGAATAATTCCATCAACGCCCTGGCCTGCGGCATCCGCTGTGCGTGGAAAGTGACTACCGTAAGCCGCAGCTATCTGGAAGAACTCCGCGGGTCCGCCAATGGCCTGGAGGCCCTCTTTGAATATGAAAAAGGTAAATGTACCGGTATCCTGAACGGCATCGATACAAAGGTCTGGGATCCGGAAACAGATCGTTACATTGAAAATCATTTCAATGTAAAATCAAGATCCGGGGGCAAAGCAGAGAATAAGAAATTGCTTTGTGAACGGTTCGCGCTGGATGAAAAAAAACCTTTGATTTCATTTATCGGAAGACTGGTGGGAGAGAAGGGCGCCGATCTCTTACCGGCAGCCATCGGAGACTCCTTTTATTATATCGGCAGAAAAATGAATTTCCTGATCCTGGGCAGCGGATCGCCGGTCATTGTAGAAAATCTGGAAAAGGCAAGAACACTCAGCGAGGGGGATTGCAGTATCTACATCGGTTATGATGAAACACTCAGTCACCTGATCTATGCCGGAAGCGATTTCATCCTGATGCCATCCCGGGTTGAGCCCTGCGGATTAAATCAGATGTATGCGATGCGGTATGGAACGATCCCGATTGTGCGGAATACCGGAGGGCTGAAAGATACAGTCAGGGATTTTGGAGAGCCGGATGGTTACGGAATTCGGTTTAACAATGCCATAGTGGGCGATATTACCCAGGCTGTTTGGCGGGCAGTTCAATTGTATGATGACCCTGTACTCATGGATGAATTGCGGCGCAGAATGATGCGATTGGATTTTAGCTGGGAATCCAGCATGAAACATTACCTTGATCTTTATGCCTCATTATAAAAGACATCTTTAAATACGTTCATATGACAAATAAAGTGTTAGCTGTGATTCTAGGTGGAGGCGCAGGAACCCGTTTATACCCCTTAACCGCAAGTCGCTCCAAACCGGCCGTGCCGATTGCAGGAAAGTACCGTCTCGTGGACATCCCCATTTCAAACTGTCTGAATTCGGGCATTGACCGCATGTTTGTGCTGACCCAGTTTAATTCCGCTTCACTAAACCGGCATATCAAAAACACCTACCATTTCAGCGCTTTCAGCAAGGCCTTTGTGGATATCCTGGCGGCTGAGCAAACCCCGGATAATCCTACCTGGTATCAGGGAACCGCAGATGCCGTCCGTCAATGTCTTCGTCATCTCGGACCTTTCGAGGGAGATTATATCCTGATCCTGTCTGGCGACCAGCTTTACCAGATGAATTTCATGGATATGATCAACAACCACATCAACAACGAAGCAGAGATCACCATCGCTACGATTCCCGTGGCAGGCCGGGAGGCTTCTGACTTCGGCATCATGAAAAAAGATGAAAACGGATTTATCACTTCTTTCACCGAGAAACCAAAAAAGGAAATTCACAAAGACTGGGTAAGTGATACAGGGGCTGTAATGCAGTCCCAGGGAAGACATTACCTCGCTTCCATGGGCATCTATATCTTTAACCGGCAGTTGCTGCAGGACCTGCTGCAGAATGAATATGTAACCGCGACGGATTTTGGAAAAGAGATCCTGCCGCAGTCCCTCGGAAAATATAAAGTCATCAGCTATCAGTACGACGGTTACTGGACCGACATCGGAAATATATATTCGTTTTTTGAAGCCAATCTGGGATTGACCAATGATATTCCGGATTTTAATCTTTTTGATAATAACAATTCCATTTATACCCGGGCACGTATGCTGCCGCCGGCCAAAATAAGCGGCACCACGCTGGAAAAAACCATTATTGCGGAGGGCTGCATCATTAATGCTTCCCGGATTGAAAACAGTGTAATCGGCATCCGCACGCGCATCGGCAGCGGTACCACCATTGTCAGCAGCTACCTCATGGGTATAGACTTCTACGAAACCATCGAAGAAATCGAACATGATAAGAATCATGGTCTTCCTTCCGTAGGAATCGGGAGCCGGTGTTATGTGCGGAATGCCATTGTAGATAAAAACTGCCGCATTGGTGACGATGTACGCATCAACGGCGGCTCACATCTGGAAAATACGGATCATTCTTTATACACAGTCAAAGACGGCATCGTGGTCATCAAGAAAGGAGCTGTGCTTCCGAATGGTTTTGTGATCTAAACAAACGAACCACTGCTTATGTCAGTTTCCACGGAACCGGGAACAAAGGGAACAGCCGCGCTTGTTGCTAAACCCAGATTGTCTTTCTGGCAGATATTCAATATGAGCTTTGGGTTCCTGGGCATCCAGTTTGGTTTCGCGCTGCAGAACGGAAACGCCAGTGGGATACTGCGCAACTACGGAGCCGATGTAGATAAACTCTCCTGGTTCTGGCTGGTGGCACCCATCGTTGGGATTATCGTACAGCCCATTGTGGGCCACTACAGTGACCGCACCTGGAACAGGTTGGGCAGAAGGCGCCCTTATTTCCTCGCAGGGGCCCTGCTTTCAGCAACGGCGCTGGTTCTGATGCCCAATGCA
Organism: Bacteroidota bacterium; assembly: GCA_030706635.1. Classification (GTDB taxonomy): domain Bacteria; phylum Bacteroidota; class Bacteroidia; order Chitinophagales; family Chitinophagaceae; genus Puia. The sequence continues at coordinate 39,881 of JAUZOD010000029.1, read as the reverse complement.
AACCTTTTTACTGCTTTCGGTCCTATTCTTTTTATTGGTGCAGGATTTCTGGCGATCATGGACGCCTGTTTTAACCTGGCCATGGAACCATTCCGGGCGCTCGTTGCTGATAACCTTCCGGATTCACAGAGAACCATGGGGTTTTCCATACAGACCTTCCTGATCGGCATTGGTGCGGTGGCCGGATCATTCATCCCCTATCTCCTGCACCACTGGTTCAACGTTTCCAATGAGGCACCAGCGGGAAGCGTGGCCAGAAATACCAAACTCGGTTTTTATATCGGTGCCTCTGTATTTGTCGTCAGTATCCTCTGGACCATCCTGAAAACAAAAGAGTATCCGCCCGCGGAATATGAAAAATACCACGGCCTGGATGAAGATCATGGGAAAGGCCTGGGAAATATACTCAATGATCTGAGAAAAATGCCCCGGACCATGAAACAGCTGGGGCTGGTTCAGTTTTTCAGTTGGTTTGCGCTGTTCGGCATGTGGGTATTTACAACCGATTCCATAGCGACCCATATTTTTGGATTACCGATAACGGATAAGAGTTCCAGGTTATATCATGATGCCCAGGACTGGACCGGCGTTATTTTTGCCATTTACAATGGCGTATCTGCGATCTATGCACTATTTCTTCCGGCCATAGCCAGAAAAATCGGCCGCAAGAAAACACATTCCATTTCCCTGATCATTGGAGGTATCGGCCTGATCTCTTTCTTTTTCGCACCCGGCAAAGAGTTTTTGATCTTTTCAATGGCCTGCGTGGGTGTGGCATGGGCCAGCATACTGGCTATGCCTTATGTGATCCTTTCCAGTTCAATCCCGCCAGGTAAAATGGGAATCTATATGGGAATTTTCAATTTCTTCATCACCATTCCCCAGATCGTTAACGGCGTCATCGGCGGTCCTGCCGTAAAATACCTTTATCATAACCAACCGGTCTATGCCCTGGTACTGGCAGGTATATTTATGCTCTGCGCTGCCGTGAGTGTGATTTATGTTTACGATCCCGGTGCCATAAAAATAAAACGGGAAGAACATGCTGCTGCCTGAAACTGTTATCCCTGTATTGAAAAAACCAAGCGGGCTGGGAATAAGATCGTACATTTAGAAGAGGGAAAAATGTGATAACCAGTTACGAACATACCCATTTTGTGGATTCCGGAAAAGCAGTCTGGAATTACTCCTTATTCTCCGAGTCGGACATCAGCAATTTTCAAAACGGAACCCATTATCGTTTATATGAGATTTTTGGTTCTCACCCGCGTACCGTGCTCGATACCCCCGGATATTACTTTGCCGTATGGGCGCCCAATGCCACCTACGTATCGGTGATCGGGAACTTCAACGATTGGGATCCAGCCGCACATCCCCTGTTTGTCCGGCTGGAAAAATCGGGCATCTGGGAAGGTTTTATTCCGAATATGCCGAAAGGAGAGGTATACAAATACCATATCCGCGGATTCAATAACCAGGAAATGGTTAAAGGAGACCCCTTCGCCAATTTCTGGGAAAAGCGCCCGGATACAGCATCCATAACCTGGGAACTCGGGTATGCCTGGAAGGATCAGGAATGGATGAAGACCCGGAAGGATCACAATGCACTCGATAAACCCTGGAGTGTATATGAAGTTCACCTGGCGAGCTGGATGCGACCGAACAAACACGATGAGGAATCCTACAATACCTACGATCAGATCCGCGAAACGCTGGTGCCTTATGTGAAAGAGATGGGATTCACTCACGTGGAACTCATGCCGGTAATGGAATTCCCTTACGACGGCAGTTGGGGCTACCAGGGTACAGGCTATTTTGCGCCGACTTCCCGTTTTGGAGATCCCCAGTCTTTCATGACCCTGGTGAATGCATTTCACGATGCCGGAATTGGCGTTCTGCTGGATTGGGTTCCTTCTCATTTCCCCTATGACGCGCACGGTCTTTTTATGTTCGACGGCACGAATACCTATGAGTATGCAGATATGCGAAAAGGCTTTCACCCCGATTGGAACAGTTACATATTCAACTATAAAAGGGGAGAAGTAAAATCATTCCTGATCAGCAGCGGAAGATTCTGGTGCGACCTTTTTCATGCCGACGGCCTTCGGGTAGATGCCGTGAGCTCTATGCTGAAATTAAATTATTCCCGCACGAAAGGACAATGGGAGCCCAACGAATTTGGCGGAGACGGAAATATTGAAGCCATCGCTTTCATCAAGGATTTGAATGAGACTTTATTCCGGGATTTTCCTGACATACAAACCATTGCCGAAGAAGCCACCGACTGGCCGGGCATCAGCAAGCCGACATTTGCCGGAGGGCTGGGGTTTGGCATGAAATGGATGATGGGGTGGATGCACGATACGCTGGATTATTTCAAAGCCGATCCGCTGTTCCGGAAAGACCTGCAGGATAAATTCACCTTCAGCATGATGTATTATTATGACGAAAACTTCATGCTGCCCCTGAGCCACGATGAAGTGGTTCATGGCAAGTCACCCATGCTTTATAAAATGCCCGGCGATGACTGGCAGAAATTTGCCAATCTGCGTTTGATGTATTCCTATATGTTTACGCATCCGGGCGGCAAACTGCTTTTCATGGGCAACGAATTTGGCGCCACTTCCGAATGGAATCACAAAAGCGAACTGCCATGGGACCTCCTGCAGTACGATTCTCACCGGATGCTGAAGGATTGTTTGCGGGACCTGAATTTGCTGCTGCGCAGCGAGCCGGCCTTATATGAAAATCAGTTCAATCAATACGGATTTCAATGGGTGGATCTGAACCACCGCGAAGAATCTGTGATCGTTTTCAGCAGGAGAGGGAAAAAATCGGAAAACGATCTGCTTGTTATACTCAACATGACCCCTACGGTAAGAACCAACTGGAAAATCTATGCCAACGGAAAGTCCCGCTGGCATGAAATTTTCAACAGTGACCAGAAAAAGTACTGGGGAACGGGGGATACGCTCAACCCCGATCCGATCGTAACCCTGGTGGATAAAAACCAAAACCGGTACGAAATAAATTTACACCTGCCTCCGTTAGGAGCCATTGTTCTGAAATAATTTTCCCGCTGTTCATCTGGAACAACAGGCAATAAAGATTTAGACCTGATCATGAAAATAAATCGCTGCACAAGAAATGGCGTGATCTGTTTAATTACACTGGCGTTCATCCTGAAAGCGCAAGCGCAGTCGGCCGACAGCTCCCGCTTTTTTTACCTGAAAGCCCTGAATGAAAAATCAAATCGCTTAAACCTGGTGGCTTATAACGATTTTCAGCGATCGCTTCAGTATGATTCAACAAACCCGGATGTTTTAAGAGAAACAGGGCTCAGCGCCGTAACATTGAGAAAATACGAAAACGCAATCGTCGTTTTTGAAAGATTACTCCGGATTCAGCAGAATGATACCACCGGCATTAATCAGCTGGCCATTTTATATTTCTGGACCCAAAAATGGGATAAAGCCGTGCACTATGCATCCCGTGCGCTTCAGCTGCATACCGGGAGCAACAATTACTATATGCTCGGCAAGAGTTATTATGAAATGGAAGACTATGGACATGCGTTCAGCTATCTGCCCACCGCAGCAGCAGAAGATCCGAAGAACGCAGAGATTCCTTATCTGATTGCCAGGGCCTATGTGGATATGAGCAATTACAAACCGGCCATTCCTTATTTTCAAAAAGCCATAGCACTGGATTCATCCAAAGTGCAATGGCTCTACGAATGTGCTTTAGTATATGCAACCATTTATGACGACGTTTCAGCCATAAAATATTACGATATTGCTGCGGCCAGAGGGTATAAAAAAGACAATGATTTTTATGAAAACCTGGCAGATTCTTACATCGCCGCGGGGCAGGCTGCAAAAGGCCTTCAGATACTACAGGATCTGGTGGCGAAAAAGCCTGCTGATCTGGAACTGCTGAATAGCCTGGGGTTCACCAGCTACAAATTAAAAAAATATGATGAAGCCATTGAATATTGGGATAGGATTCTATCCTATGACAAACAAAATGGGCGCGCCCTGTATATGATCGGCATGGCCTATCAGAAAAAAGGAGATACGCAAAAAGGAAAAGAACTCTGCGATAAAGCCATTGCCCTGGATCCCTCACTCAAAAATCTCAAAACGGAAATCAGACTGGAACAATAGCAACAATAATCATTGATTGCATCTTGAGGCGCCAGATTGGCTTCTCAATGGATCATCCATTCGCTTCCTTTTAACAAAAAATATTGCTTATTCCCGCCGCCCGGGTGAACAGAGAAAGAATTGGTTTTCGCAACATAAAAGAAAAAGAAGTACAAACCTAAAAATGATTTTTTAGACTCTTTATCAAATCTAAAATACCCTCGGTGGCCGGCTTTTCAATTTTGCTGAGATTCATAATTTCTGAAGTAAACGGAATTCTTTTATCAACAATGAATTTGGGAATATGCGCAGCGGCCTGATGAATCAGCCCTGCAGCAGGATACACAACTAAAGAAGTACCAATGACGACAAGGATATCGGCCGATGCGGCCAGTTGTGCAGCCGGCCCGATCATCGGCACGTCTTCTTCAAACCAGACGATGTGCGGACGCAGCTGCGCCCCATCGGCAGCCTGGTCACCTAACCGGATATCAGTCCTGATTTCGTAAATCAGGTGCTCATCCAATACACTCCGCATTTTAAATATTTCGCCGTGAAGATGCAGAACCTTCGACGAACCGGCTCTTTCATGAAGGTCGTCAATATTCTGCGTGATGATTTGTACATCAAAATGTTCCTCCAGCCGGGCAAGGCCAAGATGTGCAGCGTTCGGCATTGCTTCGGAAACGTCCCGGCGACGCATATTGTAAAAGTCCAGCACCAGTCCCGGATTATTCTTCCAGGCCCCCGGCGTGGCCACCTCGGTGATTTTATACCCCTCCCACAACCCATCACTGTCACGGAAAGTTTTCAATCCGCTTTCTGCACTAATGCCCGCTCCGCTAAGGATAACCAGCTTTTTTTTACCCATAATGCATATGAACTTTAGCAACGCTACATTCTTTCCGGGACCCTGATACCCAGTATACCCATGGCCGATTTCAGTGAGTTGGCGGTGAGCAGACAAATGCGCAGACGCAACTGCTTTTTATCTTCCGATTCTGCGCGGCCTACGGAATGTTCCACATAAAACGAATTGAATATTTTTGCAAGGCTGAAAGCATAGTTCGCTACCAGGGAAGGGTTCATTTCGATGCAGGCGGTCTGAAGCAGGGCGGCATATTTTTCAAGCGCGATGATCAGCTCTTTTTCCAGTGGAAGCAGCGCGGAATATGCATTTGCACTATAAGATCCAACGGTTTCTTTTCTTAAAATGGATTTTATCCGGGCATGGGTGTATTGCACAAAAGGTCCGGTAAACCCATGAAAATCTATGGATTCATCGGGATTAAAAACCATCCGCTTCCTGGGATCTACCCGCAAAAGAAAAAATTTCAGTGCGCCGAGGCCGATGGTATCATACAACTCCGTTCTTTCCTCCGGATTGAAATCATCCACTTTGCCCAGCTCATTGGTATGCTGCTCCGCAATTTTATTCATCTCATCGATGATATCGTCTGCATCCACCACCGTTCCTTCCCGGGTCTTCATTCTGCCGGAGGGAAGCTCCACCAGCCCGTAGGACAAATGGAAAATACCTGCAGCAGATGGAAGCCGGAGTTTCTGACAAATGAGTTTCAGCACTTTGAAATGATAATTCTGCTCATCGGCTACCACGTAGATGCTCTGATCCATGTGATATTCTTCGTACTTGCGAACAGCGAGCCCAATATCCTGTGTCATGTAAACTGCCGTGCCATCGCTGCGCTGAACGATCTTTTCATCAAGGCCATCCTCCCGGAGATCAATCCATACGCTTCCGTCATCCTTTTGATAAAATACATTTTTACGGAGCCCTTCTTCCACCAGATCTTTTCCCGGCAGGTAGGTCTCGCTTTCATAATAGATCTTATCAAAATCACTGCCGATGCGCCGGTAGGTAACGTCGAATCCGGCATATACCCAGGCATTCATCATCTTCCACAAAGCGATGGTCTCCGGATCGCCGGCTTCCCAGTCAACCAGCATTTGCTGCGCCCCTTTGGTCAGCGGAGCGTTTTTTTCAGCCTGCTCTTTGGTTAAACCGGTAGCGACAAGATCCGCAACCTGCTTTTTTAATTCGGCGCCGAACAGCACGTAATAGTCACCTACAAAATGGTCTCCTTTTATTCCGGTACTTTCCGGTGTGGCGCCATGGGCATATAATTTCCAGGCCAGCATGCTTTTACAGATATGAATACCCCGGTCGTTGGCGATGCAGCTTTTAATGACGTCATATCCATTAGCTTTATACAAAGCCGCCACACTCCACCCCAGAAAATTATTCCGGAGATGTCCGAGATGTAAAGGTTTATTGGTGTTGGGAGAGGAATATTCCACCATCACGCGGCGGCCATTGGGTGGTTTGACGCCATATTCCGGATTCTGAAACTGGCCATGCAGAAAATCCAGAAGCAGCCCATCACTGATCTCCAGGTTCAGAAACCCCTTGATCACATTAAACCCGGCAAATAAGTCCCGATCGGCTTCCAGCAGTGACTCCCCAAGCCCTTTTCCAAGGCTGTCAGGATTCGATTTCAGCATTTTGCCGATGGAAAACAACACAACGGTATAATTACCCCGGAATTCGGGTTTTGTTTCATTCACGAGGATGTCGTTAACCTCCGTTTTATACCCGTATTTCTGATCTAAAATAACCTGTACGGATTCTTTGATCCGCTGAACAATCTCCTTCATAAATTAATGACGCAAAAGTAGGATTTGTTGGGTATACTATATAAGGCCTTTATATTACCTTCGCGCGGGAATTTCCGGATTATATGCCAAAAAAGCAGATTATTGCATTTATTGATTTCTTTTACCCGCCCTTTCGAAAGCTAATGCCCATCCAGACTTTCCGGTACGCAGCCTGTGGGGGCACCAACACCCTGCTGGATATTTTCATTTTTTTCTACAGCTATAATTATATCCTGCATAAGCAGGTTTTACATATAGGGCTGCTGGCATTTAAACCTTATGTTGCGGCCTTTATGATGTCTTTCACGATCAGTTTTCCGACCGGATTCCTGCTCAACCGCTATGTGGTATTTCCCGGATCCAGTCTGCACGGCAGGGTACAGCTTTTCCGGTATTTTCTGCTGGTGCTGATCTGCATCCTGCTGAATTATATCTTTATCCGTCTATTCGTCGAGGCGTTTCATATTTATCCCACCGTGGGCAAGATCATTACCACCGGCATCGTGGTCGTGTTCAGTTACCTTGCGCAGAAACACTTCACATTTAAGAATGAAACCGGCATCAGGCGCAATGCGGAATAGGTTCTGATAAAAGACTGAGAAAGTTTTTTACAGCAGCGCCGAATCCGATAACTTTAAGAAATCATTCATCCAAATAATTTGCTATGAGTACCTCACGCAGAGATTTCCTGAAGGCCGGAAGCCTGTCGATGGCAGCCCTCGCGATCGGGTCACATAAATTATTCGGCGCCGCCGGCGCCGGGATTTACCTGGGTATACAATTGTATACCGTTCGCGACGATATGAGTAAGGATCCTTCCGGGACGTTAAAACAATTATCGGATATGGGTTACCGGTACATTGAGCATGCCGACTATCACGACAGGAAATTCTATGGATATGGCCCTGCAGATTTCAAAAAATTGCTGGATGGATACAATCTGAAAATGCCCAGCGGTCATGTGGTGATGACACCGTCAGACTACGACTATGCCAAAAAAGATTTCGCCGATAACTGGAAACAGGCAGTGGAAGATGCGGCTGTTGCCGGCCAGCAATTTCTGGTATCGCCCTGGCTGGACGAGCGTCTCCGCAAGAACATGAATGATTTCAGAACTTATATGGATGTGTTCAATAAATCCGGGGAGCTCTGCCGGAAATCCGGAATGAAATTCGGATATCACAATCATGATTTTGAATTCAACACGAAGCTGGATGGGAAAGTGCTGTATGACCTCATTATGAAATACACAGATCCGGCCCTGGTTGCCCAGCAGCTGGACATGGGAAATTTGTATAACGGGGGAGTGAAAGCAATGGATATTGCAAAAAAATACCCCGGTCGTTTCGAGTTGATGCATGTAAAAGACGAGATCCTTTCAACAAAGGGAGAAGACAAATACGAAAGCACTGTTCTCGGGAAAGGAATCGTCGGGACCCGGCAGGTCTGCGACTTCGGCAGAAAATCCGGTACGCGGTATTTCATCATCGAACAGGAATCATACCAGGGTCAGACCCCGCTGGATAGTTCGCGGGAAGATCTTCAGATTATGAAGAAATGGGGATACTGATATTTTTTCCTTTAATGTAGAAATTTTTGCCCTCTGATCATCTGCATCGGGGAGGAGCGGGCTGTAAAAAACTGGCAGACCATTTGAACGATTTTAACGATGAATCACTAAAATCTGGATTATGCCCTATCTGCAAACAGCGAAGAGTTCAATTGCAAACCCGGTAAATTTATATTACGAAGACACACTTCATGGCGAACCGGTTATTTTTATACATGGCTGGCCTTTAAACTCCTGCATGTGGGAATACCAGTTGAATGAACTTCCCCGCTATGGATTACGCTGCATTGCCTACGACAGACGCGGGTTTGGAAAATCTGACAAACCATGGGGAAATTATGACTACGATACACTTGCAGGCGACCTTAAATGTGTTATTGATGAATTGAATCTGGAAAAAGTAACCCTGGTCGGGTTCTCCATGGGGGGCGGCGAAGTGGCCAGGTATATCGGGAAATATGGAACCGAAAAAATTCACCAGGTGGTGCTGATCAGTTCGGTTACTCCCTTTATGCTTAAAACAGATGACAATCCCGATGGTATCAGCCAGGAGACTTTTGACGATTTTATCGGGCAGCTCCGGGAAGACAGACCCGGATTTCTGGCCCATTTCGGCAAATTGTTTTATGGCGTCAGCCTGTTGAATAAGGCCGTCGGCCAGGACTTCCTGAACTGGAATCAGTCCCTGGTTTTACAGGCATCGCCCAAAGCAACAATCGATTGTATCCGTTCTTTTTCCGAAACGGATTTCCGGCCCGACCTTCCGAAGATCAATGTGCCCGCGCTGATTATTCATGGCAACAGCGATAAAATCGTTCCTATGGAAATGAGCGGACAGAAAGCTGCACAGCTGATTCCGCAGGCGAAATTTAAAATTTACGACAACGAACCCCATGGTCTTTTTTATACGCAAAAAGAAAGGCTGAATCAGGATCTGCTCGACTTTATTGTCGGTTCGGATACGGAAGAAGATCCGCTGTACAATGATGAAGAAAACAGTTCTCTCAATGATCCGTCATGGCTGGGCCCAACCATTTACCCGAACAATTCATTCCCGATAATATAAAAAATGAAAGCCACGCAGCAGATTTCTCTTACTGCGTGACTTTTTATAAGCCGCCGGATATTCTTTTCCGGACTAATATCTGTAATGATCCGCTTTGAAAGGACCTGATTTCGGAATTCCAAGATAATCGCTTTGTGCTTCGGTAAGCTCGTCCAGTTCAACCCCGATTTTAGCCAGGTGCAGACGCGCCACTTTTTCATCCAGATGTTTTGGTAACACATATACCTTGTTCTCATACTTGTCGTGGTTAAGCCACAATTCAATCTGTGCAAGGGTTTGATTACTGAATGAATTGCTCATCACAAAACTGGGGTGACCGGTAGCGCAGCCCAGATTTACCAAACGCCCCTCGGCCAGGATGATGACATCCTTGCCTTCAATGGTATACAGATCAACCTGCGGCTTGATGGTATCTTTGGTATGACCATAATTTTTATTAAGCCAGGCCATGTCTATCTCGATATCGAAATGACCGATATTACAAACAATGGCCTTATCTTTCAAAGACCGGAAATGTTTTTCGGTAATCAGATCGCGGCAGCCGGAAGCCGTCACTACAATATCAGCTTCTCTTACAGCATCAGCCATCTTCTTTACTTCAAAACCATCCATGGCGGCCTGCAGGGCGCATATCGGATCGATTTCGGTAACAATCACCCGGCAACCCGCTCCATGCAGGGATTGGGCAGAGCCCTTGCCCACATCTCCGTAACCACCCACAACAGCAACTTTACCGGCCAGCATCACATCGGTGGCGCGACGGATGGCGTCCACAAGACTTTCCTTACATCCATATTTATTGTCAAACTTTGATTTGGTCACAGAATCATTCACATTGATTGCAGGAACCGGTAATGTTCCTTTTGCCACTCTTTCATATAAGCGATGAACCCCCGTGGTGGTCTCTTCAGATATACCTTTCAGGTGTTGAACCAGCTCCGGATAGGTGTCCAGCACCATGTTCGTAAGATCTCCGCCGTCGTCGAGGATCATATTGAGCGGACGATCCGTGCTTCCGAAAAACAGGGTCTGTTCTATACACCAGTCAGCTTCCTCGAGGGATTGTCCTTTCCAGGCAAAAACACCGATACCTGCAGCGGCAATAGCAGCGGCCGCATGATCCTGGGTAGAGAAAATATTGCAGGAACTCCAGCGGACTTCCGCTCCCAGCTCAATTAAAGTTTCAATCAATACCGCGGTCTGGATCGTCATGTGAAGACATCCTGCAATGCGGGCTCCCTTTAAAGGTTTTTGTTTTCCGAATTCCGCCCGGATAGACATCAGACCAGGCATTTCAGCTTCCGCCAGCCGGATTTCCTTGCGGCCCCAGGGAGCCAGACTCAGGTCTTTCACCTTATAGGGCAAAGCCAGATCTATATTCTTCATTTTCGTTGACATAAATGATGGTTTTATGACTGTAAAGATAAATTAGCAGAACAAAAATATAGCCAATACCAATTAATTTAGAATAAAGTAATAGTTTTGGATATATTTTGAGGATAAATAAATAGTCTGCCATGCAAAAAGAGGCTGAAAAAGAAAATTCGGCTGCACAAGCCGTTCCCCTGGACGAAAAGGACAGGGCCATTCTCCGGCTATTACAGGCAAACGCCAAGATGACCGTGCGGGAGATTGCCGCAAACGTTCACCTGAGCACCACACCGGTTCATGAGCGCATTAAACGCATGGAGGATGAAGGCGTTATCCTGCAATACGCCACCCTGGTGAATCACGCGCGAATAAAAAAAGGGCTGATGGCGATCTGTTATATAACACTCAAAGAGCACAACAAAAAATCCGGCGCAAAATTCATCAAAACCATTCAGGAATTTCCGGAAGTAATTGAATTCTATATTATATCCGGCGCTTTTGATTTTATGCTGAAGGTGGTGGCGGAAGCCATGGACGACTACTACAATTTTCATGTAAACAAACTTGGCCAGGTGGAAAATATCGGCCAGGTGCAAAGTACATTTGTAATGGGGGTGATCAAACAAACCCAACCGATGATCAGTTGATCTTTTTCACGATCTGCGCCACCACTTTGTCAATGGGAAGAGTGAGGGCCGCATCACTGAACATATTCCAGTCGATAAACCGGAACGTTTCCGTTTCGCCCGTTCTCCGGTAAACTTCCATTTGCTGTTCATCAAAATCAAATAACGCGGTCCTGAGCGGAACCCTGATCGCTTCCAGCGCTTCCACGCGATAATAAATCGAAATGATCTGGTGCTCGGGATTAAAGGCACTCATCTGAAAAAAATCGGTGGTATAGAGATGGTCCGTAACACGTACGTCCAGGTTCATCTCTTCCTTAAATTCTCTTTTCAGGCAATCCCGGGTTCCTTCCCCGAATTCCAATCCACCGCCAGGGAATTTGGTGATATAATCCCCGCGGATCAGTTCATCCGAAACAAGTACTTCCTGATTTTTCCCGGTGAGGATCCCATAAACGCGGACGTTGAATAACTGGCTCATGCATCCATCGTTCTTACTGAACGCGTGGGCAAATATCGGTAATCAAACATATCCCGCGACGGGATTTTTTCAAAAGCAGGTGCCGGGAAATTGGCCCTGCTGCTTTCCCGCGGTTATGGATCACCCATATTCACAGGGGAGAGACAGCAGGGATATCCCGGTTGCATGTCAACTACCATAGATCAAAACCTGCAGGTGGACCGCCTGTTTCCGGCTCTTGCCGGGATTCAGTCTGCCGCTGAAGGCTGCTTTATTGACCCCCGCCAAAATCAGGGGCATTTTTATCATACCAAATCCTTTGGGTGCTTAGTGTAGGCACATCCTGCGCATTGGGTGTAAAGCCCTGATCGCTCATGGCGGCGTTCCAGTTTGCCCGGTTCACTTCACCGGGATCGGTTAACCACCACCGCCGCGGTATGGCTTCATTGAATGTTTCCCGGCCATAATAGGCAGAGCCGTATTTTGGATAACCTGTTCTCCGGCACAACACAAATCCTTCATTCATGTTGCGGAAGAAATTCATGTACTCCTGTATGTAGATCCTTTCCAGGTCGTTGGTTCCATTGAACTTCACCTCGCTATTGTTCAGGTATGCGTCTATCACGCTGCTGCCGTCGTCAGTAAATGCCGTAGTACTCACCGCTGTTTTCGAAATATCATTCATCGTTAATATCGAAGAAGCGATGCCTTTCTTATACCAGTCTTCCGCCGTGCCCTTGGTATCAACAGCACCCGCATAACCCTTTTCGATAAGCTCTGCCACCATCAGGCAGCTTTCCGCATTAGATACCAGCATTTCCGTGTACTGGGCATCCAGTTCGGTCGGCCGGTTCCACCGCGGAGCAAACAAATAACGGTTGATCGGAGAGATCAGAAAATATTTCGAAGGGCCTACAGGAAATGCGTTGCTCAGAAAAGCAGCCCGGGCCGGGTCTGTGGTCCAGTCTGCCGGACCGCCCTGAAATTGGATCAGGGGATCGTTGACATCAATAAAGGACGGCGCTGTTACGCTGTATTTGGCAAGCGAATCCTTAAAGCTCGCCGTCAGGTCGTTGGGCGTGAAATATATGCCGATACGCGGGTCATTCGATGCCTTCATAAATTTTATGATCGACTCCGTTGCATAGCGGGTGGAACGATAATTAATATCGGAGATGCCAATATAGTTTTTGTTTACATAAGAAAGCTGGGCGTCATCTGTATTGATAGGGCCGTTGGGATCGCTCATGACCTGCTGAAATATTTCCCTGGTTTTATCTGCGTTTTGATTCTCCCATCTTACGGCAATGCGCAGTTTTAAAGTATTCGCAAGCTGTATCCATTTTACCCAGTCGCTTCTGTAATAAAAATCGGCAGTTCCATAAGTCTGCTGGTCGGTCGTTGAACCCGAGAGGTCTGAAATGGCGGAATTCAATTCCGAAATCCAGGTGGTGAACAGGGTATCCTGCGAATCATATACCGGGTTGTATTTGGAATCATAACGGCCCTCCTCGGCCTCGCTGTATGGAATGGAACCATTCATATCCGTAACCTTGATCCCCTGCAATATTTGCAGGATATAGGTGATGGCTGCCATATTCCGGTAAGCATCCTTGTCCGGCTTCATGCCGATCTGCCTTCTGATCTCCACCAGGTTCGGCAGGATAGAAGTGTAAAATGCAGAATAGCGGCTGTTCACATTGCTCGTGATTTCATACGGGTCTGAAGTAATGTGCTGTGTGAAACGCCACAATTGTTCCATATATTCCCAAACATATTCCCCATAAGCATAGGTCACCAGCTTATCCTCGGAAAAAGTCAGAAGGAATTTAATGTCCGGATTCACCACCACACTGGGATCCGTATTTGTTTCGCCGAAGTTTTTTTTACAGGACGTGATCAATACCATTGAACCTGCAAAAATCAACAGCAGTAAATATGTTAATGGTGCCTTTTTCATGAAATTCTAATTAAAATAGTTTTTTAAAACTGCCTGTCCACTCACGTTAAAAAGATGCCCTCAATGAGAACGAGATATTCCTCGTCATGGGGAGATTGGTTGTTTCCCCCGAATAGGCTGTATTGTTCGAACCATTATCGGCCGGATTGAAATCATACGGCAACGACTTATACAGGTACAGCAGGTCCCGACCCACGATGGAAACGGATAAACCGTTCAGCTTGATTTTCTGATAAATATTTTTGGGTAAATTATAGCTGAGCGCTACCTGGCGCAGGGATATCCATGAATTTTTCAGCACCCAGTAGTCAGACACGCCGGTTGAAGAAGATCCGTACCGGTAGAAGAACTGCGGAGTATGTGTGGGCTCTACATAACCTTTATCATAAGCCTCCTTGTAGGTGAGGCCGCTAACATCCACCTGGCTGCCGTCTGCCTTCGTCACCATTTGCCCGGCCGGAAACACACCTTTCGGGATCATGCCATCATCATAGGTTATGCCATCAAAAGCACTGGTCCAGGATATTCCGCCCGTTTTGGCATCTCTGCCGGCCAGCGTATTCGGAAACACGCCGGTATGCGTTCCATACCGGTAGGTGAGGAGCACGTAATCACCGCCGATCTTGGCGTCCAGCAATATATTCAGGCTGAAACTTTTGTAGGTGAATGTATTATTGAATCCGGCCCTGAATTTCGGATTGATGTCACCAACCGTTTGCCATACATTGCTCCTGGCAGGAAAAGCAGCCCGCGCATCGGATCGCCAGGTAAGAATCGGCAAGCCATTCCTGGGATCATTAATTTTATTGCCGCCGGCATCCGTTGCCTCGAAAGCGGTGGAATGAATGGTGGTGCGGAGTTGTCCGTAAGACCCACCCACCACGGCCCAGGTGCTGATTTCCCCGATATTGGCGCCCAGGTCAAGCTCCGTTCTTCCGGGAGCAAGCGCTATTATCTTATTCTGATTTTTAGAATAGGTAAGGGCTGAATTCCAACTGAAATTCTTTGTTCTCACAGGAGTAGCATCCACCGCAATTTCTATACCCCTGTTCTGCACGTTACCGGCATTGATCAGGATGGAATTCACGCCGGATTCCTGCGGAGAGGTGATGGGAATGATCTGATCTTTGGTGTTGTCCTGATAAACCGACAGATCGAAACCTACCCGGTTGTGCAAAAAACGCATTTCAAGACCAAGCTCTTCAGACAATTTCCTTTCCGGTTTCAGGTTGGGTTGCAATACGGAAATTACACCCGGATTATTCGGATCGGGGCTGTAGGTAGATGTTGGCAGCGTTGTACCGTTGGCATAAGTAAACCCGTTAAAGCTAAAACCGGAATTAATAATGAACGGATCCGTATCCTTGCCCAGTGAAGCCACGTTCCCCCTCAGCTTGCCAAAACTTATCCAGGAGGGAAGCCTGAGCGATTCAGAAAAGATCCACGAAAGGCTGACGGCGGGATAGTTGTAAAAGTTGTTACCGGAACCATTGGTATAAGTCAGCGCCGATGACCAGTCTCCCCGGAACGTAGCCTGCAGGAACAACAAATTTTTATACGCCAGGTCCGCACTGGCATATACTGAATTAAAACTTTTTCGCGATGAAACCCCGCCGTAAGCAAGTGGCGGATTGACCGAGTTAGCCAGATAATAATTTCCGGGATAGTTCAGGCCGCCGTCTGTAGAGTTGAGGTCAAAATAGGTCTTATAACGTTGCGCTTCAGCTCCGATATATCCGTTGATGCTCAGATCTTTGTTGATGTCTTTATTCATCATCAGCATGGCCTTCAAAAAATTACTTGTTTTGTTGGTAAAGCCCAGGCTGTAAGAACCCCCGGAAAAGTTTTTACCCTGTCCGAGTTCCGATGTTTCCTTCCTTGTATAAATATTGTTCAGGCTGCCATCCAACACCAGTTTGGCCCAGCTGGCCAGGTTCATGGTCAGCGCGATCCTGCCCCTGACCATTTGTTCCTTTTGCTGGTAGGTGTTCTCAAACAGGGTGAACCATTGATTAAGCTGGGGCGCTTTATTGGGGTCATTGGGATCAGAGAGATCCGGTACACCGCCAAATATGCTGGTATAATGCTGCCGCTGTATCCAGTAATCGGTATTGTAGTTACGGGGTATAAGCCAGGTGAATAAGTCGCCAAAACTGGGCGGATTCTGTCCATCAAAATCGGAGTAAGCCACGCTTACATCCGCACTGATGAATTTATTGAAATTTTGTGTGCCCCTGAAATCAAAAGCGTCCTTGGTAAATTTGTTCCTGAAGGTTATGCCGGTTGCCAGATTATGGTTATAGGATAACCGGAAAGTAGACTTCTCGGTACCGCCTTCCAGGGCAACATTGGTATTTGATCCGGTGCCCGTTTGAAAAGATTGCAGGAAATTATTAGGCTGGGGAGAATAAGTGGTCATGGTGCCGTCATAGTTCTCCACCTGCTGACCCTGCATCCTGGGTCCCCAGTTTTCGAGTTCCCGGTTAATTCCGCGATCTATATACGGTTTGCCGGTAATAGGATCTGTGGGGAAAACCTTGGTTGTCCAGGATTGATTCGCCTGATAGTTCGGATCCCGGGTGTCGGTAAAAAACGCACCCACCGTACCACCTCCAAAATCATTCTGAAATTTGGGTCCTTTATAGGGGTCCTGGATATTATAGGTTTCGTTTACTGTAACGCCTATGCCTTTGCGGGCGGTGCCTTTTTTTGTAGTAATCAAAATGACGCCATTGATGGCGCGGGAGCCATAGAGGGCCGCGGCGGAAGATCCCCGCAGAACGGAAACCGTTTCAAAATCCTCCGGATTCAGATTCTTTAAATCGTTGCCAAAATCACGACCGTTCCCATTGAATATATCGTTGTCCATGATCACACCATCCACTACAAATATGGGCTGATTATTATTGCCCAGCGTGGAGTTGCCCCGGATCAGGATTTTCGTGGAACCAAATAAGCCGCCCGCACCTTCGTCTATCTGTACACCCGCTACTTTGCCCTGTAGCGCATTAATGGGATTTACTTCGTTGGTCTTCGCCAGTTCAGATCCTTTTAACTCAGTAACTGCAAATCCCAGTTGTCTTTTCTGCTTGGATATTCCCAGCGCGGTCACTACCACTTCACCAAGATCTTTATTGGCTTCCAGTAAATGGATGTCCAGGCCGGCGCCTTTGCTTGCCGCAACTTCCTGGGAAACATATCCGACCGCAGAGATGACCAGCACCTCACCGTCGTTTGCTTCGATTTCAAAATAACCATCGGCGTTCGTGACGGTACCCCGCTGTGTTCCCTTCACGCTGATGCTGACCCCCGCAAGCGGGGTATTGTCTTTTCCAGATCTCACCTGACCGCTGATCCGGATGAATTCATTTGGCTTGTCATCTGCGTTTACCGGCTCCCCGGCATTTGCATTGTTCCGCAGGATGATTTGTTTGCCAACAACCTCGTACGAGATATTGACCGGCCCGAATATCCTGTTCAACACATCACCCAACCTTTCGTTATTGGCATTTACCGAAGCTTTTTTCCTAAGGAAAACAACCTGGCTGGTATAAGCAAATTTCACTTTGGTTGCTTTTTCAATCTTCTGCAGCACATTTTTGAAAAGCTGGTTAGTAACCGTCAGGGTGATCTTTTTATCTAACAGTTCCTGTCCGTCTGCGCCCTTGGCCAGCAGGTTTCCCGCGAAACCCAGTATCAACGCCATCTGTATAACCGTTCCCCGCATAGCATAAAAGATTAACTTTTTCAGGGCTCCATTTTTTTTCATAAATTGAAATGGTTTTGTCGATTTGGAAAATAATATGACAGACCCCTCTTGCAGCCTTTAAAGATGCAGGGGCATTTTAGGAATTGGCAGTGTAGCAGCACTGCCGATTCGTTTTTACCAATAAATTTCCCGGTGAATAATCATAAGCAGTTTTTGTTAGTGAAGAATTATAGTGTTTTGGTCTGATCAATTACACCCTTTGCCGTCCATATAGATTTTACCCCCTTCCGTATGGTATGTCGCGCCCGTCACCATACAAAGCAGGTCCAGTTTGTCATAGAGCGACTTCCCGTCAAGCGAAACCGTTACGCGACATTTCTCATTTTTGGCCTTATCAAACACGATGTCTATATGGTATGTTTTTGTGAGTGCACCGAGTATATCCTGCAACGAAGCTTCATCAAAGCTGAAGCTGAGACTGGCGGGTATTTCGCTGGCAGGCACGGAACCGTCCTGAATACTGGCCTTTACCGGCTTTGTTTCCTTGTCAAGGAAAACCAGTTGTTCATTCCGGATTAATAAATATTGATCCTTCTGATGTTGTGCATCACTTTGCCGGAACACTTTTACTTTTCCCGTCTTTACGGAAACCGTCACCTTTCCGAGCTGGTCGTCTGAAATGATCCGGAAACTCGTTCCCAACACTTTAGTCACCACATTTCCCGAATACACATAAAAAGGCCTTTTGGCATCTTTCGCTACGTCAAAGAAGGCATCCCCCGTAAGGTATACCTCCCGTTTGTTACGATTAAAAAGACGCGCATAATGAACCGAGCTATTTTTCGAAAGTACGATCCGGCTTCCGTCGGGCAGGTTAATCAAACGATGAAGCTCTGCGCTGTTGCTGAATTGTATTTCTTCGGAATCGGAAGCATTTGCCATGATGTCGCCGGCATTCAGGGCAATGGACGCTTTCACCGGTTTACGCTGCGACCGGAAAAATATCATTCCTGCGATCGCAATCACGGATGCCGCAACCGCATATTTCATCCAACCGGAAATACCGGGCAACAAAAATCTTTTTGCCGTCCTGGTCTCTACATGCCTGCTGATCTCTTCCCATGCTTTGCGGGTGATGTCTTTATCCAGTCCATCAATCAGCGCCCTTTCGTTATGATAGACCGACAGTACGATTTTCTTCGCATTCTGCAACATCTCCTCCCGCACAGGATCCTGCTGCTGCCAGTTTTCCCAATATGCATTTGATTGTTCGTCCGGGGAGATTGCCCAGCGGATAAAATCATCATTCTGAAGCAAAGCCGCCGTTTCAGTTTCTGAATTCTGCATAGCTGTAAGAGGCCATTTTCCTGCTAAGTATCTAAAACCGTGGCGCGATACTCAGTTTCATCAGACTTTTTTTAAAAAAAATTTATCCGGCCACCAGGAAATATAATAAAAGGAGAGCGGGCAGATGATAATGCTGGCGGAGCGTAAGCAAAGCACGGTGAAGAATATTGGTGGCTGACTGATAATGGACCCCCATGATCTCCGCGATCTGATCATTGGTAAACCCGTGATAGAATTTCAGGGAAACAGCTTCCTGCTGCCGAAGGGAAAGCTCTTTTACAGCGGAGCTCAATTTTTGAATGGTCATCGTTTCTTCTTCCTGCCTGAGAATGGCTGTTTCTGCTGAAATATCATCAGACAGAAGATCGGAAAGTTTGTCATCAGTATAGTATTTTACCTTCAGCTTTCCGCTTTTTATCAGCTTATAACGGATCGCCTTAAACAGATAAGCATTAAGACATTTTACCGGCGGCAGACTTTCCCTGGACCGCCACAACTCTATAAAAAGATCCTGGATAGCATCTTTCACCAGGTGTTCGACCTTCGAAATCCGGTATCCATAAGCCGCCAGGGAAAAGGCATATTGATCGTACAGACATGCAAACGCATCAGCGTCTCCACGCCGGAACCTGTCCCATAATGCCGATTCTTCGCGCTGGTTAACTTTCACTTCAATATGCTGCTGCATGCTTGTTTCTAGGCCATTAAAATACCCAAAAGCTGGCGGGAATAAACCCGTGCCATCTGAAGATTTCTTGCTAAAGTAAACATTTTGCCCTGTTTTGCGGGATGGATGCTCAAACAAAGAAAAAGCAGACAGATGGATGCATATCCACCTTGCCTGCTTGTCTTCCGGATGAGGTTTCGAGCAGATTCGAACTGCTGTAGAAGCTTTTGCAGAGCTCTGCCTAGCCACTCGGCCACGAAACCCAATGAGGTTGGGCAAAAGTAGTATATTCGGATTAATTTGCCTAACCTGCAATCCACTATGCAGCCCATTGAAGAAAGCGAATTGATCCTGAATTCGAGGAATGCCATTTATCACCTTAACCTGCTCCCGGAAGAACTTGCCCTCAAAATCTTTCTGGTCGGCGACCCCGGCCGCGTACCCCAGGTGAGCAAATATTTTGACCGGATCGAAGTGAAGCAACAACACCGCGAATTCATTACGCATACCGGTTATATCGGTACAGAAAGATATTCGGTGATCTCCACCGGCATCGGCACGGATAATATTGATATCGTGATGAATGAGCTGGACGCGCTGGTGAACATTGACTTCAGCAGCCGGACCATCAAACCGCAACTAACCCGTTTGCAGATCATACGCATCGGCACGTCGGGATCACTGCAAAAAGAAATCCCGGTGGACAGCCTGGTGGCTTGCACGCACGGACTGGGCATTGATAACCTGCTGAATTTTTACAGGCTCGAATTCAATGGCGCCGAACAGGAGATCCTGCAGGCTTTCATCACCCATACCCAACTCCAGCAGCGATTCGCCCATCCCAGCATCAGCAGCGCCTCCACCTTCCTGTTAAAACATTTTACCGATGGTTATATCCATGGCATCACGGTGACCTGTCCGGGTTTCTACGGCCCGCAGGGTAGAATACTAAGACTTGGCCTTAGCCAGCCTGAACTGATTGAACGACTAACCTCCTTTGCGTGCGGTCCCTATCGGGTGACAAATTTTGAAATGGAAACATCGGCCATTTACGGATTAGGAAATCTGCTGGGCCATCGCTGCCTCAGCCTGAATGTGATCGTGGCCAACCGCATCAGCAAAACATTTTCTGCCAACGGACTGCAAGCCGTGGAGCGGCTGATTAAGAAAACCCTGGACACCGTGTGTTCCATGCCGCATTAAGAATTATCTTCGCAGGTTTATATGAACGTTCAATTTTACAAATATCAGGGCACCGGCAATGATTTTATATTGCTGGACAACCGCCAGGGGGCTTATTCCGGCCTCACCCAACAGTCAATCTCCCGTTTATGCGAACGCCGCTTCGGTATCGGTGCTGATGGTCTTATGATGCTTAACCTGAAAGAAGGTTATGATTTTGAAATGAAATATTTCAATGCGGATGGACGGCTGGGCTCGATGTGCGGAAACGGCGGACGATGCATGGTCCGGTTTGCCTATCATCTGGGAATTCACAGGAGCTGCTATCATTTTCTGGCGTCTGACGGGGAGCACGAGGCGGAGATAGATGATGGCACCAATATCATTAATCTTAAAATGAAAGATGTTCCGGGCATCCGGGAATCCAACGGGGACTATATATTAAATACAGGCTCTCCGCATTTCGTAAAGATCGTGGATGATGTGATGGACTATGATGTACTGAAAAAGGGAACGGAGATCCGCTACAGCGAAGAATTTGCCAAAGAGGGGATCAACGTAAATTTTGTCGAACAGGAAAAATCAGACGCCATTACCGTGCGAACCTACGAACGCGGTGTGGAAGACGAGACTTTTTCCTGCGGAACCGGAGTGACCGCCAGCGCCCTTGTCTGTTATCACAATGAAGTGGGATATAACGATGTAACGGTAACGACCAAAGGAGGAAAGCTCGTGGTGAAATACGACAGGCACAACGACAACAGCTATACCAATATTTGGTTATGTGGACCCGCAGAGAAAGTATTTGAAGGAAAAACGGAAACCGCAGAATAAAATAAGCACCCTCACCGATGAAGTTTGCTCCATATACCGGTATCCTCGCCGCCATCCTGCTCATCATTGCCTGCTATATGCCATGGGCTTATTACCCTGACATCCATCAGACCTTCACGGGATTCTATTCCCATCAGAATAATTACGGGAAACCTGCAAAAGCATTTATTTTCCTGGCCGTGCTGAGTGCCGCTTTATTTCTTATTCCAAAAATATGGGCAAAACGCGTCAGTCAGTTTACCGGAGTGATCATTCTCGCCTTTGCGGTTAAAACTTTTATTCTTTTTTCATCCTGCTACCAGGGCATCTGTCCCGATAAAAAACCCGGCCTCTTCCTCGTGTTGATTTCTGCTGTTTTAATCTTGATTGCCAGCCTGTTTACCGGCGTGAAGATGCCGGAAGAACCCAAAAATCAATAATGTCCCGTTTGGATCAGACGCGCTATGGCGAATGCACAACCGGCGGCTATGGCGCCGATGATCATTACCCTAACGGCACCTTCCCAACGATTTACGCCCGTGAGTTTGCTTTTGAAATATCCAAAAACAAATAAACAGATCAGCGTGATGACGGTTGAGATTTTTAACCCCTGTATTCCATTGGATACAAAAAAATAGGGACTGAGCGGGATCAGTCCGCCGATGACATAGGAGAACCCGATATTAAAAGCGCTTTTCTTTGCCCTGAGCGGATCCGGCTTTTCCAGGCCCAGTTCATACTTCATCATGAGTTCGACCCATTTTTCTTTATCCTTACTCACTTCCTCCACGGCTTGTTCCTGCACAACACTGCTGAGTCCCAGGGAAGAAAAAAAAGTTCTCAGTTCCTGCTTCTCCACCTCCGGAACGGTTTCCACTTCTTCATATTCCCTTTTTAATTCGGAATTGTAATGATCCGTTTCCGTTTTACCGGCCAGGTATCCGCCGAGACCCATCGCAATGGAGCCAGCGGCGATTTCGGCCAGACCGGCTATAATGATCAGGTTGGTGCTGGACACCGCACCACTTAATCCCGCCGCCAGCGCAAAAGGAACCGTGAGCCCGTCGGACATGCCGATCACCACGTCCCTCAGCAAATCGGCCTTTACAATATGCGATTCCCTGTGATGATCATGCGGTTTTGCTGGTAAATCTGCCTTGTCCGGGCTACTCATTCAAAAAATTTACATGCTCAAGATAGGCATTAATCAGGCCTTCTATTTTAAGATGCTGAGACCATCCGCTATAATTTCCAGACATTCGTCCATTTGAACCCGGGTAATGGTCAGCGGAGGGGCAAACCTGATCTTATCTCCATGGGTTGGTTTGGCAAGCAGACCATTTTCTTTCAGTTCGAGGCAAACATCCCAGGCGGCCTCGGGGTTTGGATGACGGATAACTATGGCGTTCAGCAACCCCTTTCCACGAACCGTTTCAATAAAAGGAGAATGCAGGGATTCGATACCTTTTCTTAGATAAGCTCCCTGGATTGCAGCGTTCTCAGTCATATGTTCATCCCGGATTACCCGGAGGGAAGTAATGGCAATGGCGCAGGCGAGCGGATTCCCACCATAGGTGGAACCGTGTTCGCCAGGTTTGATGGTCAGCATGATTTCGTCGTCGGCCAGTACGGCAGAAACGGGTAATACACCACCGCTCAGGGCTTTACCCAGAATCAGAACATCCGGCCGCACCATCTCATGATCACAGGCCAGCATTTTGCCGGTCCGGCCCAAACCGGTTTGAATTTCATCGGCCATAAATAATACCCGGGCATCCTTACAGTATTGCGCCGCTGTTTTCAGATATCCTTCGTCGGGCACCACAACACCGGCTTCTCCCTGGATGGGTTCCACCAGGAATCCGGCTACCTCTTTATTCTGCAGGGCTTCCGCCAACGCGGCCAGATCATTATAGGGAATTACATCAAATCCCGGCATATAAGGCCCAAACCCGGCATAAGATGCAGGATCACTGCTGAAAGAGATCACGGTGCTGGTGCGTCCATGAAAATTGCCGGCACATACGATGATCCTCGCTTTATTTTCAGGAATCCCCTTTACAGAATACCCCCAGCGTCGGCAGAGTTTAATAGCTGTTTCCACCGCTTCCACACCGCTGTTCATGGGCAACACCCGGTTATATCCGAAATACGTTGTAATGTATTGGGCAAATGCACCGAACTGATCATTGCAAAAAGCTCTCGAGGTAAGCGTGAGCTTCTGCGCCTGCTGAATCAGGCTGGCCATAATTTCAGGATGCCGGTGCCCCTGGTTCAGGGCCGAATACCCACTCAGGAAATCATAGTATTTTTTCCCGTCCACATCCCACACGTGTACGCCCTCGCCCTTGCTGAGCACTACGGGAATGGGATGATAATTGTGGGCGCTGTATTCGTTTTCCAGTTCCAGGAAGCGATCTGTCGTTTCAGAATATGATGTAGTCATTTGCATAACAATAGCGATGAATGGAGAAATAGGATGAAAAAAAGGTTCAGGCCGGCGATATCCGGAACAGAAAACGGCTGGGACTCATCGATGATCGAGAAAATCGAGGTTGCCGGCGAGAAAAGCTATGGAGGATGCTGCGAAAATAAAATAAGCTTGTGGCTGCAAGATACGAAATCGGCCGTTCTTTTAATACACCGGTTTTAAAATTAAACAGGGCTCAGGGCAGAAAACTCTGTCGCGCCTCACTGGAAATCCCATTCTCCGGAATCCGGCCCTTCTCAAAAATTCCATAAAAGCTGGAACCACTACCGGTCATGGAAGCGTACAGAGCGCCGGCTTCATACAATTGCGCTTTTATTTTTTCCAGTTCCGCATATTGCCGGAATACGGGAATTTCAAAATCATTCACGAGCCGCCCACGCCAGTTTTTTACAGGCTCCTGTATGATTGCCCTGATATTAAATCTTGACTCCGAAGGTTGGATCTGAGCGTAAGCCCAGGCAGTGGAAACAGGCATTCCGGAATGAACGAGCAGCATGGAATAGCCTGACAGATCCAGGCCGACGGGCTCCAGTATTTCTCCGCGTCCGGAGGCATGGCAGGGCGATTCCTGCAGAAAGAAAGGGCAATCGCTGCCCAGCTCCAGCGCATAAGCATTCAGATCCTCCCGACTGATCTGCAACCCGAAATATTCATTCAAAAGCTTCAGCATGCAGCCCGCATCCGATGAGCCGCCACCCAGTCCGGCTCCGCAGGGAATATTCTTATGCAAATAGATTCGGGTTGCAGCGATTTGCGGAAAATGATCTTTTAACAGCTGATATGCCCGGATCACCAGGTTGTCGCCAGGACTGCCCGGTAAAGTGATCCCGGATAAAATTAACGTGGTTGAATCCGCCGGAACTATTTCCAGGATATCCCTGAAAGGAAGGGGATAAAAGACTGATTCCAGATTATGAAATCCGTCGGTTCTTTTGGAGATAATAGAAAGACCGAGATTGATCTTGGCATGGGGGAACCCGATCATTCGTGGCGGCCTTTTCTTCTGGCGTTGATCTCGTCCCTGATCTTGATGGCCCGGATATAATCTTCCTGTTCCAGCACTTCTGAAAGCAGGTTATTCAGATCTTCCAGGGAAAGACCCCCGAGATCTTCCTTGGCTCCGCCCTCCGTCGTCACCGTTTCCTTGGGCAATTTTTTCTTTCCTGCGCTGTCTTCCATCAGGATACCCGCGCTTTCAATGATGTTTTCATAAGTGAAAATGGGGCATCCGAATCTCACCGCCAGAGCCAGTGCGTCAGAAGTGCGGGAATCTATTTCAACCGTATCATGTTCGCTGGTACAGATGAGTTTGGAATAAAAAATACCTTCCTGCAGATCCGAAATGATGATCTCCTGCAGGTCAATCGTGAATGCACTCATGAAGTTCTTCATGAGGTCATGCGTGAGGGGCCGGCTGGGATGCATTTTCTCCAGGGCCACGGCAATAGCCTGTGCTTCAAAACCACCAATCACGATCGGCAGCCGGCGAAGGCCGTTGATCTCACCCAATACGACAGCATAGGAATGCGTTTGTGTAATGCTATGAGACAAGGCTACAATTTCCAATTCGATTTTCTTCATAAAACGGATCTGCCCACGGGCCGAAATTATTTGATAGCGTATTAAAAGGACAAATATAAAAAACTAAAGCCTTCCAAAAATTTCAGAAGGCTTTAAATATAATTTAGGGAGAATCAAAGGATTAATTCCATATTCAGGCCAGCCCCCTCAGCTTTTTCACAGCCCCGATGAGTTTGGGCAGCACCTCAAATGCATCTCCGGCGATTCCATAGTCTGCGGCCTTAAAAAAAGGAGCTTCCGGGTCTTTGTTGATTACCACAATCACCTTGCTCCGGTTCACGCCGGCGAGGTGCTGGATGGCACCCGAAATGCCGACTGCAATATACAGATTGGGGGCAATCGCTACGCCGGTCTGGCCCACATGTTCCCCATGCGGCCTCCATCCCGCATCTGCCACAGGACGGCTACAGGCTGTAGCAGCATGCAGCAATTTTGCCAGCTCTTCAATAGGACCCCAGTTTTCCGGTCCTTTCATTCCGCGACCGCCACTCACCACAATCTCTGCTTCGGTAAGCGGTATTTCGCCGGATGCCCTGACAACGGATTTCAATTTCACTTTGGCGGCTTCCGGAGCGAGCGCTTCCTGTACAACTTCTGCAGACCCTTCCCCGGCAACCACCGGATAGGCGTTGGGATTAAGGGAGATAATCCTGACAGGAGTCTTTATGGATACGATGGCGAAAGCTTTTCCGGAAAAAACATTTTTCTTTACCAGAAATCCCTGGCTGGTATCCGGCAGGGCGATGGCTCCGGTAACAAGGCCGGCTTTTAACCGGGCAGACAAACCCGGGGCAATGGCTTTACCCGAACTATTATGGGAAAAAACAATCACGGTTGCCTGTATGGCTTGCGCAATGCCGGCGATGATCCGGATATAGGTCTGCGGATCAAAGGCATTCAGCGCCTCCTGGTTCACCTGATGCACCTTCTGAATACCATACTTCCCGAGAGAGGCCGCATCTTCCGAAACAGTTCCCAACAGAACTGCTTCCGCCTGCGTGCCGGTTTGTTTCGCCAGCGCGGCGCCATAACTCAGCGCCTCATACGTTGTTTTCTTGAAATGGCCATCTGCGTGATCAATGAATACAAGGATTGACATGGGGTGAATTTTTTGGATTCAAAAATTTGGGAACAGATGTGGAAATGTGCTAATGTGCTGATGTGGAGATTAAATACATTTCATTTTAAAATTCTCATGAATCTCATCATGCCCTCATTTACACATTTCCACATTAGCACATTATCACATTAACTTCGCTTCTTCATGTAACAGCCTGATCAACTCTTCTGCATTTTCCGCGGGGATCATTTTGACGCCTTTTTTTGTCGGGGGCAATTCGAAGGAAACAATCTCCGTAAGTGCTTCCACCGGCTGTGGATCCAGCACCTTCAACGGTTTCGTACGCGCGCCCATGATGCCTTTCATATTCGGGATCCGTTGTTCGGCCATGCCTTTCTGACAACTGACCACCAGGGGCAGGGATACTTCTTCCGTTTCTTCACCACCCTCCACTTCGCGGACGATGGTCGCGCTGTTTCCGGCCAGGTCAAACTTTGCCGCCAGAGAAATATAGGGAAGATCAAGCAGGGCGGCTATCATGCCGCCAACGGAAGATCCGTTGTAGTCTATGGTTTCTTTTCCCGTAAAAATCAGATCGTATCCTCCGTCCTTCGCAACCGCTGCAATCTGGGAAGCAATAAAAAAGCTGTCCTGACCATCGGCATTCACCCGCAGGGCTTCGTCCCCGCCTAAAGCCAGAGCTTTGCGGATGATGGGATCGGCATCCGCCGTACCTACCGTAATCAGATGAATAACGGCGGAGGGATCTTTCTCCTTCAATTCAATGGCACGCACCAGCGCATACCATTCATCGTAGGGGTTGATTATCCATTGAACCCCGTCAGCAGCAAATTTCCTGTTGTTATCTGTGAAGGCTATTTTTGCCGTGGTATCCGGCGTTTTACTGATACAGACTAAAATTTTCATATTGATTTGATGAACGTCTAATTAAAGTTGTTTATGCAACTAAACCAAAGATAAGAAGAATTAAAAGTAAAGATCAAAAACTAAACAGTAAAATCGGGCTGTATGGAGAAAGTGGAAAAGCTGCTGGAATTTTTAAAAGACGCGCCGGATGATCCTTTTTTAAACCATGCGTTGGCCCTGGAATATATCAAACAGGGAGCAGATGAAACGGCAAAGCAATTATTTCTGGAAATACTTGCGCGGGAGCCCCGCTATATCGGATCTTACTATCACCTCGCCCGTTTGCTGGAAAGAACAGGAGATACTTCCTCCGCCATAAATTGGTATGAAAAGGGGATGGCCATGGCCAGGGAAACAGGAGATCAGCATGCTTATAACGAATTGCAGGCTGCTTACGAAGACCTTATTTAAAAGAAAGCATGGACAATTTTATTTCCCGTTTTCAGGCCTCGGTGAAACGGCAATCGCTGTTTACCAAAGCAGACAGACTGCTGCTCGCTGTGAGCGGCGGCATGGATTCCGTGGTGCTGGCCGCCTGCTGCCAGCAGGCGGGTTTTGATTTTGGCATTGCCCATGCCAATTTTCAGATGCGCGGAGCCGAGAGCGAAAGGGATGAACAATTTGTAAAAGCGCTGGCGGATAAATACCAGAAATCCATCTGGATCAGAAAATTCGACACGAAGGACTATGCTGATCAGCAGGGCGTCTCCATTCAGGTCGCCGCGAGAGACCTGCGCTACCGCTGGTTTGAATCGCTGCTGGAAAAAGAAAAATTCAATTTTATTCTAACAGCTCATCACCTGGATGACAACATAGAAACGATGCTGATGCATTTTTTCCGGGGAACGGGAATTGCAGGATTGAGAGGCATGATTCCCAAACAGGGTAAGCTGGTCAGACCCTTGCTGGCTTTTCCAAGATCCGAACTAAGCAGCTTTGCAAAAGCACAATCCCTGGCCTGGGTGGAAGACAGCTCCAATGAATCGGATAAATACACGCGGAACTATTTCAGGCATAAACTCATCCCGGATGTGGAAGCTGTTTTCCCCGGGACCCTGCACAATCTCGAAGAAAATCTTCAGCGTTTTGCAGAAACGGAGATCCTGTACGCGCAAGCCATAGAACAACACAAAAAGAAACTGCTGAAGCCTGTGGGAACGGAAATGCATATCCCCGTTCTCTTATTGAAAAAATCAGAGCCGGTCCGCAGCATATTCTACGAAATCATACGCCACTATGGATTTTCCTCCGGGCAGCTAGAAGATTGCCTGAAACTCCTCGACGCCGAAAATGGAAAATATGTTTCCAGCCATTTTCATCGCATCATCCGGAACCGGGCCTGGCTGATCATCGCCCCGTCGCAGCAAAACATTTCCGAACATATTATCATTGGTTCTGATCAGTCCGTAATTGATTTTCCGGAAGGAACACTTTTATTAAAGACTTTTCAACCGCAGGGAAAAGCAGAAATAGTAAAGGACCCCGCGGTTGCCATGCTGGATGAGGATAAGATACGTTTCCCCCTGATGCTGCGGAAATGGAAGGCTGGAGATTATTTTTATCCGCTGGGAATGAAAAAGAAAAAGAAAATTGCCCGGTTTCTGATTGACCTGAAACTTTCCAAAACCGCCAAAGAAAAAGTCTGGGTTCTCGAATCGGATCAGCGCATACTCTGGGTAGTCGGCCACCGGATAGACGACCGCCTTGCTGTTTCCCCTGCCGCGAAAAAGATATTAAAAATCGAATTGCGGATGCTTCAGCTCGTTTAAAAATACATTCACCACATCCGGATGCAGGAGGATGGTGAACAGAATCCCGAAGAGTGCCCCGTAAAAATGGGCATCGTGGTTGATATGATCTCCGCCCTTTCTGGACATGTAAGCGGAATAAACCAGGAAAAGCACTCCGTAAATAATCGCCGGAACCGGAATGAAAATGATGTAGATGGTTACCCAGGGTTTTAATAAAATGAAGGCAAAAAGAACGGCGGATACCGCTCCCGAAGCGCCGAGGCTCCTGTAATTGTAATCGTTCCGGTGTTTTATATAGGTGGGTATATTGGATACGATCAGGGCGCCGATATAAAGGGCCAGATAATAATAATTCTGCAGACCCAGCATCCCCATATAATAGACCTCCATGATCCGGCCAAAAAAATACAGGGTAAGCATATTGAATGCCAGATGCATGTAATCCGCATGAATGAGCCCGCAGGTTATAAAGCGGTAATACTGGTATTTCTTCGTAATGGCCGGGGGCCAGAAAATGAGATCGTCTACTATTTTGCCATTCCTGAAAGCTGCAATCGAAATAACGGAAGTGATAATAATGATACTGAGTGTGATGGTAAACATGCCGGTTGATAAGGGTTTAAAGATAGGGTATAATTCCAAAAATGGAAACGTTTCAGCCGTGGTGATATCTTTCATTCCGGAGTATGCTGCAGGCACGGTAAACCTGCTCCGCAAGAATTAGTCGAACCAGCTGATGCGGGAAGGTAAGCGCGGAAAGCGACCAACTGGTTTTGGCTATGGAAAAAATCCTTTCGTCAAGTCCGTAGGCGCCCCCGATGAGAAATATCAGCCGTTTCACGCTTTCATTGGCCCGGTCCTGGATAAAACCGGCCAGCTTCACCGAACTGAATGATTTTCCCTTTTCATCCAGGGCAACCAGGTAATCGTCCGGTTTTAAAGCCGCCAGCACCAGGGCAGATTCCAGCTGTTTTGATTTTTCGGAGGCAGCGGCGCCAGCATTTTTTTTAGGCGTGAATATGCGCCATTCCGCTGCGTGATAATTCTGAATGCGCGCTGTGAAATCCTCCACGCCGCTTTTCACATAGGCTTCATGGTTTTTCCCCAGCGCCCAGAATTCTATTTTCATCTTCTAAAATTAACCCGATCAGTGCAACCATCCCTTCAATATGATATGAATTTTCTCTACTTTGTACACCCATCAGGCACAGATGATAAAAAAAAACATCAGGCTCCGTGATTTTTGGATACTTCTGCTGGCTTTCGTCATATCCCGGCTGATCGTCATCTCCCTGGGGATCCGGATGAATATCGGGCCCCTGTATGCTTACTGGCAGTACCTGGATCTGGAAACACTCAGGCACCATCTGCTCCGGGGCGTTTGGTTTGATCACGCACAACCGCCCGTTTTTAATTTGTTCCTGGGCCTGATGCTGAAGGTTTTCGGAAGCCGCAGCCTCCTGGCTTTCGCGGTCAGCTTTAAAATCATATCCCTTATCAATGGATTGTTGCTGATGTCCATCGTGAGAAAAATAACCCATTCACCTTTCCTTCCATTACTGCTCTCGCTGGCCTACCTGCTGAGCCCGGCAACGCTGATCTATGAATGTGAATTGTTCTACACTAGTTTCATCTCCCTGCTCTTACTGATCTCTGTGTATTTCCTGATCCGGATCCCGGGGAAATCGTCCTGGTCAAATACCATCGGTTTCTTTCTGCCCCTGGTATTGCTTGGTCTTACCCGGAGTGTATATCATATTCTATGGCTATCGGCCGTCGCCGGAGTGTTTTTGTTTTATTTCCGGACCAAGCCCGTCTTCTATAAAATACTAACCGCCGGCATCCTGAGCCTGCTTTTGCTGGGCAGCTGGTATATAAAGAATAAAATACTCTTTGATAAACTGTCTGTTTCCACCTGGATCGGGATGACTCTGGCCAGGAATGTTTTTCACGATAACGAAATAAAGGATTCATCCCGGATAGAGGCTTACGGCTCTTTTAGCCGGATCAGCCTGTACAAAAAATTCATTGATCCGCAGTTTGAAAAGAAATTTGAGGGACTGAACGACCGCGATCTTTTGCAGGAGATGAAGAACGACAGTTTTATCAATGAAAATAATGTGAATTATATACCGGTTTCCGATTTATACCAGAAAGCAAGTCTTGCCCGCATCAGATCAAAACCCATGGCTTATCTGGAAAATGTATTGCAGTCAGCGATCATTTATTTTACCCCGGCCACCATCTACTCCCTGGCCCTGGACCGCGCAGCAAAGATCAGGACGTACGATCTGGTTTATTCTTTCAACCTCTCGCATTTCGCAAGGGGCAAACAACAACGGCGAATCGCCCTGACGGTATCGGCCATACCCAAACTGCTGATCTATGCGTTCGTTTTCTTTATCATCATCCGGCAGGCCCTGCGCATACGGTCCATATCGTGCTGGAATGTTTTTATCCTGCTGACCATCGGATTTGTTTTCGCCATCAGTTCTTTATTCGAACATTACGAGAATATGCGTTTCCGTTTTGAAACCGAACCGCTGTTTTTAATTCTGGCGGCCCAGGCCATCAGCATCCTGCGAACCCGGAGAAACAGGTATATAAAAGAACAGCCGGAATAAATTGGATGGAGCTCAATCCTGTTTTTTTATTTCTTCAGGGTCGGTGGCCCCGGAGGAAATCAGCTACAGGCAAACGTTTTTTCCCTTCCAGCTGCATTTCTTCCGCATAGATAAATCCATCCGCCGCTGCAAATCTCAACCAGGATCTGCCATCGGTTCCGGAACTACCCGGTGTCTGATCATGTGGGATGATCTCCGGGCGTGACCGGAATATCTTCAGCATCTTTTCATGAAACCGGGTGAACGCCCCCGGATATGGAGACAAACCGCGGATATGATTGTGGATAACGGCAACCGGTAGGCTCCAGTTGATTTCACAATCGGCCGCAAAAATCTTCGGAGCCATTTTTAATATAGCTCCTTCAGGGATTGACTGGGGCTGTTCTTTTAATGTGCCGTCTCCAAGGCCTTGCAAGGTGCGGACGACCAGTCCGGCTCCCGCTATTTTCATCCTGTCGTGCAATTCGCCGGCCGTCTCATCAGGTCCGATCGGCAATTTTTCCATGAGCAGAATATTTCCCGTATCAATTTCCTGTTGAAGTTTAAATGTGGTCACCCCGGTTTCCGTCTCCCCGTTCATGATGGCCCGGTTGATGGGTGCAGCGCCACGATACTGGGGCAGAAGGGAACCATGCAGATTGATGGTGCCCAGCGGAGGCATACTCCACACCAGTTCCGGAAGCATGCGGAAGGCAACCACAATCTGTACATCGGCCTTAAAAGATTTCAGCTGAGCGATAAATTCCGGATCCTTTAATTTAGCCGGTTGTAACACGGGTATCCCCTTTGCCACCGCAAATTGTTTAACGGCGGACTCAGAAAGCTTCAATCCCCGGCCCGCCGGTTTGTCCGGAGCGGTCACCACTGCCACAACGGAATATCCGTGCTGCAGCAGGGCCTCGAGCGTAGCAAGAGCAAAATCCGGCGTGCCCATGAAGATGATGCGGGGAGGGTGGTTTTGGTGCATGTGACTGCAAATATAGTTGACGGTTGACGGTTGACGGTTGACCGATATCCGATGCGAATTCGCAACTAAACTCCGTCAACAGTCAACGGTCAACCGTCAACCTTTTTATCTTATTTTTGCACTAAAATCACTCATATGCCCGTACAATCCGGAAACACAATTAAAATTCATTATCATGGCCGCCTGACAGACGGCACCGTATTTGATTCTTCCAATGGCCGTGATCCGCTGGAATTTACCGTTGGCGCCGGTTCGGTGATCAGAGGTTTTGATGAAGGCGTAAAAGGGATGACGGTGGGTGATAAAAAAACCATCGAGATTCCTTTTCCGGAAGCCTACGGCCCGGAAGACCCTTCCATGATCATCGAATTTCCAAAAGAGCAACTGCCGGCGGACCTGCATCCGGAAGTGGGCATGCAGCTGAATATGAACAATTCAACCGGCGATCAGTTCCCGGTCGTGGTCACCGGGGTGAATCCTGATTCCATTGTCCTGAATGCCAATCACCCCTTAGCGGGGAAAGATCTCATTTTCGACCTGGAACTGGTGGAGATTCTGGATTAATTTTCCTGACAGCATCGATCGGTCAACTATCAACCGTCAACGGTCAACTATAAATTCCGGACCAACCGGGGTCCCTGACTGAATTTTCTTTGCAGGATAAAATACAGCGCCAGAATGGCAAGGATACAAATCGCCATGACGATGAACGATCCCTCCAGGCCAAAAGTACCTCCGGTTATGTTGTCATCCCCTTTCATTTCTGTTTGCAACAGGGTGCCGAAGTGAATGCCGCTGACGGGGTAGCCCATGACGGGGCCCTCCAGAAAATTCCACGCGAAATGAAAACTGATGGCAAACCAGAGATTGCGGGTATAGATATAGTTCATGCCCAGCAGAAGGCCAAAAGCAAAAAGATTTACGACAGAGAAAAAATCAAATCCGGGATTCGCCAGGTGGAACACGGTAAACAATCCGGCGGATATCGCCAGTGAAGCCCATGGGTTGAAAGATTCCATCAGGTTGCCCAGGATATACCCCCTGAAAACGACTTCCTCGTAAACGGCCACGAAAAGCAGGTTGATCAGGGCAATAAAAAGCGTTCGGCCGTCAAAAATAATATCGGTCCATTTCAGGTGACCGGTTGCCCGCAGAATCAGCGTGGCAAGCCCCAGCATGGAAACTGCCAGAGAAACTCCGGCAACTGCATCGGCCCCGTGTTTCCGGTATTTTAGTCCGAGGGATAAAAAAGGTTTCCGGTCAACCCAGCGCCGGAAGATATACACTATGGCCAGCGATCCCGCAAAAATCGCCAGGATCACCGCCCAGAGCAGTTCTCCCTTCATTAACTGATCGGCATCGGCAGCTTCTCCTTTTACCCGGTGAATGATCAGACTCATCACAAAAACGCCCGCCAGGATCAGCAGCAGGTAAGCAACGCAAAAAATAAGCACACGCAGCCAGCCGGCATGAATACGTGGCCTGAGCGTTCCGGTGGTGGTCATGAAAATAAGATTAATGAACAATCACGCTGCGAATATCGTAAAGCCGTCATAAACATTTCAAAAGAAATTTTATGGCAGCTCATCGTAAACGGAATATTTTTAACCTTGCAATTCATTTTTAATATATCATTATGTTAACAGGGCAGGCTTCCGGTATCGCAGACCGGTTTTTCCGGTACGTTCAGACAGACACTCAAAGTGATCCTTCTTCCAAAACGCAACCGTCCACAGAAAAACAAAAAAACCTGGCCCGTATACTCGTAGAAGAATTACGTGTCGCGGGAATCACAGATGCGGAACTCGACGAATTCGGTTATGTATATGCCACGATCCCTTCCAATTCTTCCAGGAGCGTGCCGGTCATTTGTTTCTGCGCACACATGGATACGGCGCCAGATTGCAGCGGAACCGGCGTCAGGCCCATCTTACATAAGAATTATGATGGGTCCGACCTGGTATTACCCGATGATCCGGAGCAGATCATTTCAACGCGGGACCATCCTTACCTCCTTGAGAAAATCGGTGACGACATCATCACCGCTTCCGGTAAAACCCTGCTGGGCGCGGATGACAAAGCCGGTGTGACCATCATCATGGAACTGGTTGACCGGCTTCGTGAAAATCCGGATATAAAACACGGAAAGATCCGGATCCTGTTTACGCCCGATGAAGAAATTGGCAGGGGAGTAAACAAGGTAAACATATCACGTCTGGGGGCAGATTTCGGGTATACCCTCGATGGTGCGGAGCTGGGTTCTTTCGAAGAAGAAACTTTTTCTGCCGATGGCATGAAATTCATTTTTCATGGTGTGGCCGCCCATCCGGGACACGCGAAAGACAAACTCGTCAATGCCATCAAACTGGCCTCGGCATTTATAGACTCGCTCCCCGACGACGAACTTTCCCCCGAAACCACGGAGGGACGTTATGGATTTGTTCATCCGGTGCGTATAGAAGGCAATGCGGAAAAAGTATCTGTTGAATTTATTATCCGGGACTTCATGACCTCCAAACTAAAACCCTACGAAGAATACCTGATAGACAAAGCAGAAACGGTTATGGGCGCTTTCCCATCGGCCCGTTACGAATATGAAGTAAAAGAACAATACCGGAATATGAAAGAGGTGCTGGAAAAACATCCGCAGGTGTCGGAATATGCCCGCGAAGCCATCCAACGCGCCGGTATTGAGCTGAAGGAATCTGCTGCCCGGGGCGGCACCGACGGATCACGCCTGTCTTTTATGGGTCTTCCCTGTCCGAATATTTTCACCGGCGAAATGGCTTTCCATGGAAAACACGAATACGTGAGCGTGCAGGATATGGAGAAAAGCCTGGAAACCTTAGTGAAGTTGTGTGAGATCTGGGAGGAGAGGGGATAATGTGTAAATGTGCTGATGTGGTAATGTGTAAATGTGTCGAAGTCATCAGCACGTCTACACATTTTCACATCAGCACATTAGCACATCAGCACATTAGCACATTAGCACATTAGCACATTGCGCGCACAATGTGCGCAACAATCTTCCGCGCATGCTCCCTGGAGTTCTCGATGAACCAGATATGCGTGTCCATGCCGCCGCATACAACGCCGGCGAGATAGATATTTTTTTTATTGCTCTCCATGGTTTCGCTGTTGTAGACGGGACAACGTTTTGCATCCGCTGAAAGCTCGATCCCCATGTTTTCTAAAAACTCAAAATTGGGCTGGTAACCCGTCATCGCCAGTACATAATCGTTGGGGATCGTGATGATTCCTTCAGGCGTTTGGATATCCACTTCTTTTTCGCGAACGGCCGCGAGCCTGGAATGCGTATAGGCTTTGATGGTCCCTTCCGCGATCCGGTTTTCAATATCGGGTTTCACCCAGTATTTCACCCGCTTCCCGATGCCATCGCCTTGTATGACCATGGTGACTTCTGCTCCCTTACGCCAGGTTTCCAGCGCGGCGTCAACAGCAGAGTTGTTTGCACCAACCACCACCACTTTCTGCATGGCATAAAAATGCGGCTCTTTGTAATAATGGGTAAGCTTGGGGAGCTCCTCCCCGGGAATATGCATCAGGTTTGGGATATCATAAAAACCGGTGGCAATGATCACGTGCCTGGCCTTGTAACGGCCTTTGGGCGTCAGCACCTCGTACTGATCGCCAGCCGGGATCAATTGTTCAACCGGTTCCTGGAGATGGATGTTCAGGTGGTTTGACACCGCGATCCGCCGGTAATATTCCAGCGCTTCTGCCCGCGTTGGCTTTGCATTGTTGCTTACAAAGGGAACCTCGCCAATTTCAATTCTTTCTGAAGTAGAGAAGAAAGTCATATTTGCAGGGTAGTGGTAAAGCGAATTCACCAGCACGCCTTTTTCGAGAATCAGATAACTCAATCCCGCCTTTTTTGCTTCCAGTCCGCAGGCCAGTCCGATGGGTCCTCCACCGATGACCACGATATCTAAAATTTGATCCATTATCCACAAAGTTAAAACATATTAAACCAGCTCCTGATTTCCCTCAGCGATCATCCAAAAAGGAGTACATTCACCCCTGATCTGCAGACGAAACAGAAAGGTGGTTGGCTGAACGCAGGAATCGCGGTTTGGCGGAAAGCAGAGATTTAGCATTTTGTTAAAAAATACAGAACGGCTCCGACCGTTATAACCCGAAAGTTTTACTTTTACCGCACAAAAACCAGTATTGGATGAACTTATTCTTTCTGCAGGTTATCATAGATTCAGCAAAAATTAAGGACAGTCTTGCCCGCGCCGGCGTATTGGTCACTTCGGATAAACAGACCCTCTGGGACATATTCGAGAAGGGCGGCCCCCTGATGATCCCGTTGGCAATCCTCCTGGTGATTGCCATTTTTGTGTTTATCGAAAGGGTGATGGCCATCAATAAGGCATCCAAAATGGACGATAATTTCATGAATATCATCCGGGATCATATCGTCAACAGCAACGTGATGGCGGCCAGGAGCCTGGCCAAAAATACCAACAATGCCGTTGCCCGGATGATCGACAAAGGCATCCAGCGGATCGGCAAACCCATTGACGCCATTGAAAAAAGCATGGAGAATGTAGGCAAGCTCGAACTGTATAAAATGGAAAAAAACGTGTCCATTTTATCGGTTATCGGTTATATCGCTCCTTTATTCGGCTTTTTGGGAACCATCATCGGGATGTTCGAACTGTTTTACAATATTGCCTCTACGGGAGAATACAGCATTTCCAATATCGCGGGCGGTATTTATGTGAAAATGATTTCCTCCGCGGGTGGTCTCATCATCGGTATCATTGCCTATATCGGGTTCCGATACCTAAATTCCAGGATTGATAAAACAACCAACCGGATGGAAGTGGCGAGCGCTGATTTTATTGATATTTTGCAGGAGCCGACGAGATAATGTGGAAATGTGAAAATGTGGAAATGTGGAAATTAGAGACAGGACCCTTGTATTTCATTTACACATTATCACATTTCCACATCATTAATTAACAACATGAACCTACGCAATAAACATAGAGAAGAAGGCGAAGTCCACACCGGGCCCCTGAACGATATTCTGTTCATCCTGCTGTTGTTCTTTCTGATCGTTTCCACAATGGCCAATCCCAACGTGGTGAAACTATCCCAGCCCAAATCCAAAAGCGATACCAAGGCAAAACAAACCGTAGTGGTATCCATTGATGCCAACAAGCAGTTTTATGTAGGAACCACCAAGGTGACCGTAGCAGAACTCAAGGCCCATCTGGCGCCTTTTCTCGCCAAGGAAAGGGATCAGCCATCCATCGTGATCAACGCGGATAAAACCGTACCCATCGACGATGTGGTGGCCGTGATGCGGGTGGCCCGGGAACTGGGCGCCAGAACAGTGCTGGCAGTGGATAAAACCGGTGTTCAGTAATTTGCCGGCCGGCATAAAATTCTGATCCCCGTTCAAACTAGTGTAAATTTCTTCGGAACAGGATCTGGCCGGAAAATCATAAATCAACAGGACGGATGAAAAGACGTAAAGCCATTGGTCGCATCCTGATTGCCAGCGGAGCAACAGCCGCAGCTTATGGCGGTTACGAATGGTTTGAACTGACCAAAAAGCCTGAACTCAGCTATCTGCTAAGTAAAACTTCATTACTCGCTGAACTGGCGGAAACCCTGATTCCCGAAACCGATACGCCGGGAGCCAAAGAGGCCGGGGTGATGGATTTCATGATGCCTCTGCTCACTGAATGCACGGATACGAAGACACTCAACCGGTTCATCGAAGGGCTCCGGGATCTTGAAGCGCATACCCATTCGCGTTACGAAAAGGATTTCCTGCAGTGTACGGCTCAGGAAAGAGATCAGATACTCCGGTATATTGAAGACCGGTCACAGTCAGTAAACGAAACCCTCGGCAGGGCCAGAGACAGAGTACTCGGCAGATCCTTTTTTGAAACACTCCGGCAGTACACCGTGGAGAGCTACTGCATATCGGAGAAAGGCGCCAGCCAGGCGCTTAGGTATATCCCGGTACCCGGCAGGTATCAGGGTTGCCTGCCGATGGAGACAGATCAAAAAGCCTGGGCCACCAACTAAAAACCCATGGGTGATCCAAAACAGGTTTACGTAAACACCAGGGGACTGGACCAGCATAGCTTCGATGCCATCGTGGTCGGGTCCGGCATCAGTGGAGGCTGGGCCGCCAAAGAACTTTGCGAAAAAGGATTGAAGACCCTGGTGATCGAAAGAGGCAGGAATGTGGTGCATATCAAAGATTACACAACCGCCATGAAGGCGCCCTGGGAATTTCCGCACGGATTAAATAACACTGTGCAGGATATTCAGGATGATCCGGTGGCATCCCGCAACTATGATCCCGGCAATAAAGCGTTTTATGCGAGTGATCGCGAGCATCCTTATATCCAGGACAAACCCTTTCACTGGGTTCGCGGTTACCAGGTCGGCGGAAGGTCGCTGACCTGGGGCAGACAATGTTACCGCCTCAGCGATCTGGATTTTGAAGCCAATGTAAAAGACGGGCATGGGGTGGACTGGCCGATCCGGTACAGGGATATTGAGCCCTGGTATGATTACGTGGAATCTTTCGCAGGCATCAGCGGACAGGCAGAGGGTCTGCCGCATCTGCCCGACGGACAATTTCTTCCACCCATTGAAATGAACTGCATTGAAGATCATTTTGCATCCAGCGTCCGCAGTCATTACCGGGAACGCATCGTCACCCCGGCGCGGGTGGCGAATTTAACCCGGGGATGGAAGGACCGCGGTCCCTGCCAGTTCAGGAATCTCTGCTACAGGGGATGCCCCTTCAGCGGATATTTCAGCAGCAATTCCGCCACGCTGCCCGCAGCCGCCGCCACCGGAAATCTCTCAGTTGTTTTTGATGCCATCGTG
>JAUZOD010000028.1 GCA_030706635.1 Bacteroidota bacterium | reverse complement strand
GAGAAAGTGATCCTGGAAGTAAAAGCGCAGCGCCAGATCTGTTGTCATACCGGCGGCTCGATAGCCTTTGGTCCGGACAGCCTGCTTTATTTTTCGGCAGGAGACAACTCCACACCCTTTAACGAACCGGGTGCGCAATTTGTGAACCATGGTTTTGCTCCGTTAAACGACCTGCCGGGCCACGAGCAATATGACGCAGAAAGGTCAGCGGGCAATACGAATGATCTGCGGGGAAAGATCATGCGGATCAGGGTTCATGATGACGGGACCTATGAAATTCCGAAGGGAAATCTTTTCCCGCCGGGTACGCCCAAAACCAGACCGGAGATCTATGTGATGGGCAACCGGAATCCATACCGTATTTCTGTGGATCAGAAAACGGGTTATCTGTACTGGGGTGAAGTGGGTCCGGATGCTGGTGAGGATAGCATGGATACCCGGGGTTCCCGCGGATACGATGAAATAAACCAGGCCAGGAAAGCCGGTTATTTCGGGTGGCCGTTTTTTGTGGGGAACAACTATGTTTATCGTGCGTATAACTATAACACGGGGGAATCCGGCCCGGCGTTCAATCCGCAGGCGCCAAAAAACCATTCCAGGAACAATACGGGGCTGGTGGATCTTCCACCTGCGCAGCCCGCATTTATCTGGTATCCTTACGCGGAATCACCGGATTTTCCTGACCTTGGCACAGGCGGCCGCAATGCGATGGCCGGCCCGGTTTATTATACTGACATGTTTCCGGATTCCACCCGTTATCCGGACTATTATAACGGGAAGCTGTTCATCTATGATTGGATACGCGGATGGATCAAAGCGGTGACGCTTCAGCCAAACGGGGATTTTGAACAGATGGAGCCTTTTATGGAGCATACCAAATTGCATAATTGCATTGATATGGAGGTTGGTCCCGATGGAAGACTCTACCTGCTCGAATATGGTACCGGCTGGTTTACAAAAAATCCGGATGCCGGATTATCCCGCGTTGATTATAATGCTTCCGTGCCTACTGCGCCGGTGCCTGCGGAAACTTCCGTTCCTGATTCCTCTGCGTCCGCACATGGACCCAACGCTTCTGGTTACGCGCTGACCCAGGTGCTGGATTGTAAAAGCTGTCATAAGGAAAATGCAAGTTCCATAGGGCCTTCTTTCCAAAAAGTTTCAGAAAAATACAAAAAGGACAGCAAGGCGGCACAATACCTGAGTCAGAAAATTATGAAGGGCGGAAGCGGTGTTTGGGGTGATGTATCCATGTCTGCCCATCCCGATATTGCGCGGAAAGATTTGACCGAAATTGTACAATATATACTTTCGCTGGCCAGGCCCAAAACAGGCAAGGGTAAATAATAGATTGTATAGATATGCCTGATGGATCCTGCCGCAAACGCATGCCAGAGATCCATCAGGCATTTTTGTGTTATGGCGGTTGCGGTATTTAGTCTGAAATAAACCGTCTTTTATGAAATTTTATTTCCCGTTTTATTTTGGATGTTTAACCTTGCTCTTTTTCGGCTGCCGTAATCCGGAAAGGCAGAAACACAACCCGGACAACGAACAGCTTCTGCAATTACTGGATCAGAAGGAGTATTTCAAGCTGGAGACCAGGTTAAGCGCAGCCGGAGAAAAGATCAGCGAAGAACAAAGATTATATTTTCAATCGTTTGTTGATAATGCATTTAACCGTAACCAGGAAGCCATTGAAGATATTGATCGCTTCCTGAAAGACTATTCTTCCGGATCTTCCGATTCTTTGAAGGCTTCCTTATATCAATTGCAAAGCGATAGTTATTTTAAATTATTCGAATATGGTCAGGCCGCCAGGAGTGACAGCCTGCTGCTGGCGCGTTGTTCCGCTGCGCTTGACAATGAAAAGGTCAGGGATGTAAAAAATTACCTTTTAATCCGTAATGCGCTTAAGCCCGTTCAGCCCCAGGAGACGGTGATTAGAGACAGCGGAACGATCTACTGGAAGA
This sequence comes from Bacteroidota bacterium, assembly GCA_030706635.1. Taxonomy (GTDB): domain Bacteria; phylum Bacteroidota; class Bacteroidia; order Chitinophagales; family Chitinophagaceae; genus Puia. The sequence continues at coordinate 46,073 of JAUZOD010000028.1, read as the reverse complement.
AAAACAAGATCGGGTTGATAGAACTTCCGGTAAAATGTAATGGATCCAGGTACGATGGCATATTTGATACCCGGGCCAATATTTCTTCGATTACGCAGACCTATGCTGCCCGGCTGGGATTAAAGATGCTGAATGTTTCTTACGAAGAAGGCGCCGGGATCACCGGCATAAAATTCAAGGTGGGTCTGGGCATTGCAGACAGTCTCTATATTGGCCGGATTCTCGTAAGGCATGCGGTATTCCAGGTTATGCCGGATTCCGTATTATATATTGCCCCGTTAAAGCTTTCGCTCGATCTGATCATTGGTTTTCCGATCATCGCTCAACTGAAGGAAATCCATCTTTACCGGGATGGCAGGATGTTCATTCCTTCAATACCGGCCAAAAGCGGATTGCACAATTTTGCATTAGACGGGCTGGATCCCGTTATTTCCTTACCGGCGGGGGAGGATACCCTGTGTTTTCATCTGGATCTCGGAGCGGATAAGACCATACTCTATTCCGGTTACTTTGAAAAATTCAAACCACAGATCCTCCGGGAAGCAATTAAAAAAACGGCGCAGTATGGCGGGGCGGGCGGAGTGCAAAAAAAAGAAGTCTATGTTCTCCCCGCCCTTCATTTGTCCCTGCAGGACAAAAAAATAACGATGGACAGCATAGACGTTCTTACGCAGAAGATCTTTCCCGATGAAAGATTCTATGGAAATCTGGGTCGTGATTTTGCAGACAACTTCGAAGAATTAATTTTTAATTTTCAATATATGTATATAGAAGGACGGTAAGGATTATTCAAACCGGTTTTCCCTGTACATCCATTGTCCGCCGGTGAAATCCGGGAATTCCACGGTCTGGCTCCCCAATTCGAGGCTCATTTCGCTCAGGGGCGTAATGGAGCTCCAGGCCGCGGCATCATATACATCCATAGGTGTGGGTGTTTGCTGTTTGATGGCTTCCACAAAGGCCCGCAGAACGAAAAAGTCCATGCCCCCGTGTCCGGCGCCCAGAGCATCCTTGGCATACTTTTTCCATAACGGATGGTCATATTTCTCCAGATAAGGTTTTGCTTCTTCCCATTCATCAGAGGAGGTGCTTACGCCTTCGAGGTAGATGGAATGATTCACATCCATCCAGATGCCCTTAGTGCCCTGGACACGAAATCCCAGCGAATAAGGACGTGGTGAGCTGGTATCGAGTTGTAATAGTATGGTTTCTTCATTGGCGGTTTTGATCTGGGTGGTGACCATATCCCCCAGTTTGAATTTCACTTTGGCATTGGGATGGTTTTCTCCGCCGTGTTTTACGATGTATTCATGCATTCCCCTGGATTTGGAGGAGAAGGAAGAAAGTGAAACAAAACGGTTTCCGTAATTGATATTCAGCATTTCGGCAACGGGACCGATGCCATGGGTCGGGTAGAGATCGGCATTCCGGTGAACGGAATGATTGGTGCGCCAGCGGGCCTCTGAGAAAGCCTTCTCGCCAAATTCAACACCGACGCCACCGCCGGGTTTGCCGTCATTCAGTTTTATCCCGCGCAGATCATGCTGATAACCGGCCTGCATGTGAAACAGTTCGCCAAACAGACCCTGCCTCACCATCTGGAGTATAGCCATCACATCCTGGCGGTAACAAACATTTTCCAGCATCATCACGTTGGCTTTATGATATTCCGCGGCCTTCACAACATCCCAGTGATCCTGAAGCGTGATGCCCAGCACCACTTCCGTTGCCACGTATTTTACTCCGGCTGCCAGACTGTCGAGGACCATGGGCGTATGCCATTCCCAGGGGGTGGCAATCAGTATTCCCTGAAGATCTTTTTCCTCCAGCAGTTTCCGGTAGGCATGTGGGTCGCCTGTAAAGACTTTTGGCATGGGCTTTCCGGATTTTGTAATGATATCCCTGGCCGATTGCAGCATGTAAGGGTCTATATCGCAGATGGCGACAACATCCACGTCGTCTCTTTGCAGCGCGTTGTGCAAATGATTCTGGCCACGGAGTCCCACACCAATGATGCCAAGCCGTACTTTCGCGGCGGGCGCATGTTGGGCGAAAATTTTATAGGGCGTCACCAGGCCCATTCCTGCTCCGGCGATGGACATATTCCTTACAAAATCCCTTCTTTTCATATGTGCTTATTTTATTTGTGATGGAGTTGATTTATTTACAATTTATGCGGACTGCCCTGCGATGGCCTTGATATTAACAAATTCCCGTATGCCGGTTTTTCCCAGTTCTCTTCCGTAACCGGATTGTTTGATGCCTCCGAAGGGAAGACGTGGATCAGATTTGACCAGGGCGTTTATAAAAACGGCGCCCGACTCCATTTTCTTTGCCAGCGCAAATCCTTTTTCCAGATTACGCGTCCAGATACTGCCGCCCAATCCATAGGCAGAATCGTTGGCCAGGTGGATAGCATCCTCTTCATTTTTTGCCGTAATGACAACGGCCAGGGGACCAAAGGTTTCCTCTTCATAAACCGACATACCCTTTTTTACCGATGAAAGCAGGGCGGGCTGTACATTACATCCCGATGCCTCTCCGCCATGGAGAAGGGTTGCTCCTTTTTGTATGGCGTCCTGCATTTGTTTCTGAATATGTTCCGCCAGATCTGGCCTTGCCACTGGGCCCGTGCTGATGCCCTTTTCCAGCGGATTTCCCTGTTTTAGTTTTTTAATTTCGGTTAAAAGTTTATCGAGGAATGCGGTCTCGGCCTCCTTCACCACAATAAAGCGTTTGGCCGCAATGCAGGACTGTCCGGCATTTTGCATACGCGACTGAATGGCTGTTTCGGCGGCTTTCTGAAGATCAGCATCCGCCAGCACGATCAGCGCGTCTGATCCGCCCAGTTCCATCACCGATTTACGGATATGTTTCCCGGCGATCGCGGCCACCGAACTTCCTGCCCGCTCACTTCCGGTAAGGGTCACTGCCTGAACTATGGAAGAAGATATTATTTTTTCCACGGCGGGAACATCCAGGATCAGGCTGGTAAAAACGCCTTCGGTTGCGCCGGCTTCAAGGAAAATCTGTTCTATGGCCAGGGCGCATCCGCAAACATTCGGCGCATGTTTTAACAAACAGACGTTGCCGGCCATCAGGGTAGGTGCGGCAAAACGGAAGACCTGCCAGAAAGGGAAATTCCAGGGCATGATGGCCAGAACAGCGCCCACCGGTTCGAAAGAGACCAGGCTTTTCGTATAGCCTGCCTCCAATATTTCATCCTGAAGAAAAGCCGCTCCATTTTCTGCATAAAAATCACAAGCCCAGGCGCACTTTTCAATTTCGGCCCGGGATTCGCTAATCACTTTTCCCATTTCGCGGCTGATGAGTGTAGCCAGAACTTCCAGATCCCGGCGCAGGAGCGTCGCTGTTTTTTTCAGGATATCCCCGCGTTGCGCGAAGGTTTTATTTTTCCATTCGCCATAAGCCGTCGCGGCATTTGTAATGCGATTCCTCAGTTCACTGTCGTTCAGCAGGGGATGGGTGGAAATTAATTCCTGGTTCCAGGGGAAAATAGATTGAAAGGCGGCCACGGGCATGTGGCGAATTTAAGGAAAAACGCTGATATGGTTGACCGTTGGCGGTTGACCGATTTTATATGCGAATTCACAACGAAAGTCGGTCAACCGTCAACCGCCAACGGTCAACTCTTTCACAATTTCACCAACTGATTCCTGATCGCATACAAAACCAGTCCGACGCGGTTGCTGACATTAAATTTTTTAAAGAGGGATTCGCGGTAGCCGTCCACGGTGCGTTCGCTGACAAACATTTCCCGGGCTATCTGCTGATAGTTCTTTTCGCTGCAGGCATGTTGTAAGAATTCCAGTTCCCGGTCGGTCAGCTTTGGAAATCCATCGCCGGATTCGCTGCCATGATGAATGGACTGTATCACTTTGCGGGTCAGGATCTCGTTGTAGTAAAATCCTTTGTCCATTATTTCGTCAAAGGCAAGTTTAAGCTCCTTTGGATCCGCATCTTTTAAGATATATCCCCGGGCGCCATGATGGATCATCTTAATAATGGACACATCCGAATCCATAGTGCTCAGGGCCATTACTTTGATTTCGGGATAATGGGCACGGAGCCACGATGCTGTTGCATATCCATCCATTACCGGCATGTGAATATCCAGCAGCACGATGTCGGGAAGCTGATCCCGATCCAGTACTTCCGTAAATTCCCTGCCATTGGCCACATCCAGTAAAACATGATAAGAGGGAAATAAATTGATCAGCACCGCCAGGCCTTTCCGGAACATGGTGTGATCATCCACGATGGCGATGTTTCTGGTTTCACGCATAAGCAATTTGTATTTCCAGCGTTGTTCCTTCTCCGGGTTTGCTCACAATATTTGCTTTTCCTCCGACAAGGGCCGCCCTCCGGAGGATATTCTGAAGACCAAGTCCTTCTCTTTTGTTTAATTCTATTTCAGGATCAAATCCGATACCGTTATCAAAGATCGAGATATACACCCATTCTTCCTGATACCGGATGGAAACTTTTACCTCAGAGGCCTCCGCATGTTTGATGATGTTCTGAAAACCTTCCTGAACCATGCGGAACGCAATGAGCTTTTGCTGAACGGGCAGGTTTTTTTCAACGCCTTCTTCCTGTGCGGTGATTTTAATAAACCCGCTGCGGTTGATTCTGCGGATCTCCTGACTGATACTTTCAGACAGGCTGAGCAGTTGTAAACGTTCACTGCTGAGGCTTTTGGCAATATCCCTCAACTCGGTCATGGCCTGGCTGATGCTTTCCTTTACATCGCTTACCAGATTCCCCTCTATCGTCTGCCGTTGTTCCAGAATGCCCAGTTGAACCTTTGCCAGGCTCAGGATCTGCCCGACATTGTCGTGGATCTCCTGTCCGATCATATCAAAAGTCTGCTCCTGTATTTCGAGTTTGGATTCGAGCAGTTGTTTGTCGAATGTTGCTTTCATCAATTGCTGTTCCTTGCTCATCTGTCCTTTTTTGTTATTGTAATGAAACAGCATTACCAGGAATAATACCCCGAGGAACAGCAGAATGATGATTACTGCAACAATCGTAAAAATTACCTGGTCTTTTGTGTCCTGCATAAAATAAAAGCATAACTATAGCCGGAATATACAACCGCGTTTAACGTAGGCATGATGACGTAGTATAAGGTTTTATGGGCGATCTCAATCTGGTTTAATAATATGTACTCCTGAAGACCCAATACAACCAGGGTGATCAATCCGAATAACAGGTAGGCCGAATTGATCCAGAAAAAGGGCTCCCGCATAAAATCAAGTTCATTCTGGTCCAGTATCGTCAGCCGCACCAGGCTTAAGCTGGAAAATACAATGGTCATGATTTCTATGAGTACCAGGGAATACGTATCAAAACGCGACATGCCCTGGATGAAAAAGAAATTGGCATACACCAGGATCAGACAAAGTATGCATATGGTATAAAAAACCACTCTTTCCTTGCTGGTTAAAAATAGCATTTTACCCGCTAAATAAAAGTAGAACGGAGTGGAAACGAGCAGGTAAAGATTGTAAACCGAATAATTGCCCGCTCTTCCCGAAAAGTGAAAATTGATACCCGCGAACTCCGTTATGTTTACAATGATCAGCAGGGGAATAAATGCCAGCAGGGAGCAGGCCCGAAGCCCGCGGTAACAGTAGAGGGCGACCAACAGACAGGCAATCTGAAAATACTGAAACCAGGCGATATGCATATGCGTTAAGGTTGAATTCCACCCAAATCGTATCCTGACCCACCGGACGTGCCGGTTCCTGAAGGGGCTACCATAGCACGGATTCCCTGCTGGCCGGCCTGGGCACTGTCGTACGGAATCAGGAAGATGGCAATCCGGTTGAGATTTTTACTTTTTAAAGCGGTATTGGGTTGATAGGTGTTCAGATAAGCGCTGTCATATATTCCGAGCTGGATCTTTACCATCAGTGTCTTGCCGGCCGCATCATATTGGGCTGCGGTGTTGGTAAGCCATTCCAGTAAACCCTTTCCCTGAAATACTTCCCCGGTGGTGATCATACTGGTACGGGTGATATGGATGTTCACCTTCTGGCCGGCTGAGCTGGAAAACCCGTGGTTTTGCATCACCGCTTCAAAGCGATTAATGCACAATTGGGCTGAGTCCAGGTTAACGGATCTTCCACCGGTATCCAGATTATTTCCCGGATTGGAATTCAGCATGGAGGACAGTTGTTGCCATTCCGGATGATGGCTTTGTGCGTCGCGGTCGGATTTGCGAAATGCAAGAGCAGCTCCCAGGGTAAGGGCCAGGAGCAAAAAGAAAATGATTTGTTTACAGGGCATATTTTTCATTTTGAAGGTTGTTGATTACTTTAAAATACGGAGAATAGCGGCACGAGATATCAATAGGATAAGAAATGGGTATTATACCCTCCCATACCGGGAGAAATACCCGGATCAGAAAGGAGCTTTATCCCATGGCAGCAGGGTTTCAAAGAGTGTATGTTTGATCTCTCAGGCCCCTGTATCCAAAACCATTAACCATTGCCTTATCCGGAAAGGGTGCCGGCAGTGAAAGTTTAGGGATTAACATTTTCTCGTGGACTAGCAATCGTTAACGCCCGCCCTGTTCCCAGGGGGGGCTTTTTTTGTCGTATCTTAACTGCTATACCTTTTTCCCATGAATTTTTCAGAATCGTTAGGAAGTTTTGGCGTGAGCATTCTATTGATTGCTTTTGTACTGAACCTGTTGAAAGTTATCAGGACAGACAGTCTGATCTACGGACTGCTGAATTTCTCCGGCGCGGCAATTGCCTGTTATGCCAGTTTCCTGATTCCCTACTTTCCCTTTGTGATCCTGGAAGGGGTCTGGACCATCTTATCGCTGGTCGCTGTGGTTAAAACATGCATCCGGCTGAGAAAAAGTCCGGCGCAGATCCCGGAAGGAGGGTAAGCGTCACCATTAAAACAGGCGCAACTGACGGAGCGGTATTTTTTCCTTTTGTCTGACCGGCGTTCCGGGTGTCGTGAGATTGCCGGCAGGAAGCGATTCCGGAACGTTCTCAAAAGATACCTGGTACAGTTGGCTTTCCTGATAACGCGAGGCGATGACTACCCGGGTGTCTGTTTTGTGTGCGTCGAATAATGCCTGTACCAGTTCCGGGGAATTATTTTCTTTGGAAAGATGTGACAGCAGCAGATGGCTCAGATAGGCGGATCTGTGATTTCTAAAAAGTTCAAACGCCTGGAGATTGGAAAGGTGGCCGTTTCCTCCCCTGATCCGGTTTTTCAAAAAATAAGGATATTTTCCATTCTGCAGCATGTCTTCGTCATAATTCGCCTCCAGGAAAACAGCGTGACATTTCCTGAAATAATTCAGCACCTGTTCGCAGGGCTGACCGATATCGGTAAAAACGCCCACGGTGGTCTGCCGGTGACGGATTATAAAACTATGCGGATCACCGGCATCGTGTTTTTTGGGAAATGCGGTAATGCAGAGATTGCCGATGTTTACGGGCTGGTGACTTTCGATCAACTGGGCGTGGGCTTTCAGCCTCTTGCCATGGATCGCCTTTAATGTACCGGCATTGATATATACCGGAATCTTATATTTTCGTACCAGGGCGGAAAGACCCAGGATGTGATCGCTGTGTTCATGGGAAATAAAGATTGCCCTGATGCTGTTCATGTTCAATCCCAGCCGGCTCATGCGCAGTTCGGTTTCGGCACAGGACAGTCCGGCATCCACGAAAACGGCTTCGTCGCTGTTACCGATATAGTAACAGTTTCCATTACTCCCGGAATTTAATGAGGCGATGTATAAGGACATGTATGGCGGCGAATTTAGTGTTAAGTTTACGGTTATGGAAGAACCTTTTCTCACATTCCAGAAATTCAACGATCCGGAGGTGGCAGTCGAAATGGCTGCAAAATTAAAGGAGCACCGGATTGAAGTGGTATTGGACGACAGCGGAAAATTGTTTGATCCCAGTTTCGCCAACAACTTTCTGGAAAGGGAGATCAGGATAAAACTCAGGGCTGCGGATTTTGAAGAGGCCGACAGGGTGCTGAAGTTATTTTACCGGAAGCAGGCCGACAGGGTGGAAGAGGACTATTATCTTTACCAGTTCACCGATTCGGAACTGATGGATATTATCCGGAACCCTGATGAATGGGGATACCTGGATTATGCCCTGGCGCAAAAGATTTTGCAGGAACATGGGATATCTATTCCATCCGGAGAATTAAAACGCTTTCAGGATGAAAAAATGAGATTGCTTTCCCGGCCTGAGGCTTCCGATAAGTCCTGGACCTGGCTGGGTTATCTGATGGCCCTGCTGGCAGCGCCATTGGGAATGATCATCGGGTTCAGCATGGCTTTTATGCAAAGGACCCTGCCCGATGGCCAACGTTTGTTTGCCTACAATGAGCAGGATAGAAGAGAGGGAAAAAGAATCCTGACCCTGGCTTCGGTTTGCCTGGCTTGCTGGATACTGGCTTGGCTTTGGTTCTGGAAAAGATAAAGCATAAAAAACCCCGTATATTTAACCAACCCTTATTTTAAATCATCCGGATGGAGAATCTGTTAAAAGCTAAGCGGCCCTTTATGGTGATCGGCGCCTGTCTGGCATGGTTCGCCCTCATCTTTCAATTTTATCTCATCCTGGCCAACCGGCAGGCCTCTGTTCCGGAAACTGTCATCCGCTATTTTACTTTTTTCACCATACTATCGAATCTGCTGGCGGCTGTTTGTTTTACTTACCTGCTTTTTAGCCCGCTTTCCCGATGGGGAAGATTTTTCTCGGCTCCCCCCAATCTTACCGCCATTACCACCTACATTGTTCTGGTTGGTATTGTATATAACATCATCCTGAGGATGCTCTGGAATCCACGGGGTTTGCAGAAACTGGTGGATGAATTACTACATACAGTGAATCCTTTATTGTTTCTTCTGTTCTGGATTTTCTTTGTCTCCAAATCCGGACTGCGATGGAAAGCGGTATTTGGCTGGTTGATATTTCCAATACTATATGTTGTGGTCGTTTTGCTGCGTGGTGCTTTTTCAGGCTATTATCCTTATCCGTTTGTGGATGTTCGTAATCTCGGCTATCCAAAGGTGTTTCTCAATACTTCTATTTTAATCTTTGTTTTTTTTCTGATTTCCCTCTTTCTCGTTTGGGTGGGGAAATGGAGAACCCGATAATCAATCAATCATTATGAAGCCATTCGTTTTATGTCTCTGCCTCTTCCTTTTCCCTTCGCTGCACGCCCAGGAAAAACTGGGTTATCACAACATCCGCACGGATGGAAAAGGCATTATCAAACCCTGGTATAATGATGATCCCGGAACGTCTTTTGATTATATCATAAACAGGGTCTGGAACTTCTGGGATACCATGCGTACCGACCTGAACGGGTTGCCGTATTATATGAACCACATGGTCTGGACGCCGGGTTTAGATGATGCACGTGGTCTTGGTGGTGACCAGCTGCAGATGGCTCTTTCTTCCTGGCAGCTGCTGTATGCCTATTCGGGTAACGAGCGGGTTAAACAGAATATGAAATTCATTGCGGATTATTATCTTTCCCACTCCCTTTCGCCGTCCGGCTGCCAGTGGCCGGATCTGCCATTTCCCTATAATACGCTGATTTTTTCAGGGGTATTTGACGGCGATATGATGATTGGTCCGGGCTTTCTTCAGCCTGATAAAGCCGGCTCTTTTGCACTGGAACTGATCCATCTGTACAAGATGTGCAGCAGCGAGTATTACATGCAAACTACCCGCGCAAAATACCTCGATGCAGCCATCAAAATAGCCCATACACTGGCTGCTCATCTGCAGCCGGGCGATTATGATCATTCTCCTTTACCCTTTAAGGTAAACGCATATACCGGTGAAACAACAGATGTTTCCCGTTACACATCCAACTGGTGCGGTACGATGGAGCTTTTCCTGGCATTGCAGCAACTTGATCCAACGCATGCGGATGTTTATCAAAAAAGTTTTCAGGTTTTGCTGAACTGGATGAAGGCTTATCCACTGAAGAATAACCGCTGGGGTCCGTTTTTTGAAGATGTTCCGGGCTGGAGTAATACCCAGATTAACGCCATCACGTTTGCCCGGTTTATTATGGAATACAGAATATATTTTCCAGACTGGCAAAAACAGGTGTCTGGTATCTTTGATTGGATTTATCATGATCTGGGAAATGAAACCTGGAAAAAATATGGTGTAACGGTAGTGAATGAACAGTCTGCTTACCATGTACCCGGACAAAGTCATACTTCCAGGGAAGCCGCTGCAGAACTTTTATATTCATTCCTTAGCCGCGATACGGCACGAAAAGCAAATGCCATCCGGCAATTGTCATGGTCAACGTATATGGTGAATGCGGATGGCCATAACCGTTACCCCAAAGATGAAATCTGGCTGACAGACGGATATGGTGATTATGTGCGTCATCTTCTCCGGTCCATGGCTGTTTATCCCGAATTGGCGCCCTCCACGGCAGATCATATTGTATCCAGCAGTTCAGTGATACAACGGGTGGATTACAGAGGGCAGGCCCATAAATTTCTGATGACAGAAGTGAAAGAAGAGAACATCAGTCGTTTGCGCGTTTTCTATCGTACCTACGACAGTTCTGGTACCGAAACCATTCGCATGACCCAAAAACCGTCGGCCGTTTTGCTAAATGGTAAAGCCATTTCCGAGGAAAATAGTAGTGAACAGCAGGGGTACCGGTGGAAATCGTTAGACCAGGGCGGTGTGTTGTTCATCCGTCGTTTACAGGGTTCAGAGGTGACCGTTCTGGAGTGATGGGGTTTTTGAAAAGTGATTTTTTTTTTGAAAGGCCCCTGAAGAATCAGGGGCCTTTTTAAACCTATACACTATAGAAAACCTAAAACGACTTTATTCCGATACGGGCAATGGGAATTCAGACCATATATCATCCCCCGTCCGGTCGAGTGGTAATTCATTTAATCTGTTATACCGCCGCATATCAATCCAGCGGTGACCTTCGAAAAATAAGGAGTATCTTCTTTCGTAAAGCATTTCATCTATCAGGGCATCTTTGGTTACCGGTCCGGAATAGTTTGGCAGATGATGTCCGTTCCGGATGATATTTAAAGCCTTTTCCCCTTCCGGAAAGTTGCTGTTCTGAATATTGGCTTCAGCATACAGCAGAATTAATTCCTCATTCCTGATGATCGGTACGGGCGCCGTGCTGGAAGTGTACACCCAAACGTCCCGGTTACTGCTTAATCCTGAGAGGGACGCGGTTGCCTGCCGCAAAGTGGCTTTTGAAATACGGTCGTCCCCGGGCTGTATATCGGTTGCATAAGACGGATGGGCTACCCGCACTTCTCCTGTTTGGTTTTGGGGAAAGAACATGGGATTGAGCTGATCGCCCGTTCCTGTTCCGAACACATGATTTACACCCAGGTTAAAATCTGCGGTCAGACTAAAAAAGGATTCACTGAGTGCGGTTAAAACATCCGGCCAGTTGGCCAGGTATGCATCGACGCGGGCTGCCAGAGCCCGGTTGAATTTAATTAAGCCTGCGGCATCATTAAATCCGTTGAAACCAGACGACAGAGAAAAAACAACCGAACCGGCGGAGAGATCTGCTTTTGCAGAGTCAAGCAATGCCAGGATGCCGGCCAGCCCTTCTGAATAGGAAACAATTGGACCGAGGTTATCCGGATCGCTCACATCGAGCCTGATTCCATTGGAGTCCGTCAGGTTAAGGTTTAGTAAAAGCTGATAGGCTTTAATGGTTCTTGCGAAGCCATAATAACCGCTTTTTTGATCAGACGTAATGAGCGTGGAATTGTTTGCCGCCTGGATAAGCAGGTTACAGTTTTTAACTACCCGGTAAGCATTGGCCCAGGGTGTGTTGATGTAAAAATTACTATTGCTCAGGGTAGCTGCGTCAGCACCGAGCAGATCGGTTACGTATCTGGGTTCCGAAGCGGAAAAATGATATCCTTCCCTGCCAATGGTGCCCACATCATCGAGGTAAAAGGCGAGGCTGGTGCGAAGTCCGGATTCGGTACCGCTGACGAGGTTATTGAGATCGCTTTGTGCGGCATTGCCCAGGAAGCTTTCTACGGTTGGACTGTTCAGGTTGCCAAAATCTTTTTTGCAGGAAAATAATACAGCGCTAAGGCTCAGCAGTAGCAGACTGTTTATGATAATTGATTTCATCTGTAAATTTTTATTTTTAATTGGTCCTGGGTTTAAAAATCCATTGAAATATGAAAATCGGCCCGTTTGGATGCAGGGTATGGATCAACATCCACTCCGCTGGAAAAACCGGCTCCGAAATTGGAAACTTCAGGATCGTACGACTTGTATTTGGTGACCGTTAAAAAATTAGTGAGTGAAACCCCGATGCGAATTCCTTTCACATAACTTACAGGGATTTTATGGATGCTATAATACAGTCCAATTTCGCGCAGTTTCAGGTATCCGGAGTTTTGAACAAATTCTTTTGCTGTTGACCCGATCGACATGATCCGGTAAATGGCATCCGGCACACCCAGTTTGTTGCTGACCTTATCATAGTCGGCGCTGGTGCCGCCAAAATCATTTTCCAGGCTCGTGAGATTTACGTTTTGTCCGCCCGCCTTCAAATGGAGCAAAAAGCGGAAGCTCCATTTATCCAGAAAGGTAATTTCATTATACGTATTCATCTGGAATTTAGGCTCTGCATCTCCCCACTTCACAATGCTGCCGCCGGGGCCGCCAAGGCCTATGATCTGGGTTGCCGATTTTCCCTGTTCTATCTGGAATGTTCCCAGTATATATCCGAAGGAACCCTGGGGTGTCGGCGGTATGGTGAGTTTGGTAACCAGCGAACGGTTTATCCAGAAATTCAGGGAAGTATTCCAGGTAATGGTCCTGGACGAAACGGGCCGGGCATTTAAGCCGAGTTCAACGCCCTGATTACGTAAGTTGCCCGCGTTGAGCCAGCTGGTGCTGAACCCCGAAGAAGAAGGCAGATTGCTTTGCATCAGGAAATCGAAAATGTGCTTGTCGTAAAAAGTTGCTTCAAAACTCAATGCGCCTTTCAATACACTGAAATCGAAGCCAGCTTCAAATTCGGTTTGTCTTTCCGGTTTTATTCCCGGCTGACCTCTCTGGATATTGATCAGTGATCCCGGTAAACCCTCAATATTGGAAACCACCATGGAGGTGAACTTGCTTCCATACGCCGGAACATTATTTGCCTCGCCGTAAGCTGCCCGGACTTTGAAATTATCAAAGATTCCTTCCCTGCTGAAAATGCCGCTGCGGGTCAGATTCCAGGAAATGCCTGCCTTCGGATAAGCATAGTATTTGTTGGCATCACCGTTATTGGATGAGCGGTCGAACCGTACACCGCCCGTTAAGGTTATCGCATCCATGATGCTGGCTTCTTCCTGTATGAACGCCCCATCATTCTCAAATCGTGTTCTGAATTGGGTTGCTGTGAGTGCACCGGCCTGGTCCACATTGGACTGACCTGAAATGACCTGGGTGGCCACGTTCAGCAAATTATTATAATCTCCGCTTTCCTGCGTAAGCCCGGCCGAAGTGGTCAATGATAATTTATCGGAAACCGTAAGACTGTTTACCAGGGAAAGAATATAATTCGTATTTAGGTTTTTCGTAAAGCCCTGGATGGAAGTTCCCTTGTTGACAGCCTGAAATTGTAATACACTGGGGAAAAGGACATTCGTTTCGAGGTTGTAAAAATCAAATCCGCCCTGTGCAACAAATTTGGTAGTACTCTTTGTGCTTCTTTGGAATGTGGCGCCCAGCGTGAGCCCGCTGATAAACCGGTTTACGGATTCATTATTACGCATGAGTGCAATTGTCTGCAGAGGATTTGAGGAAGCGAAGGGGTCATTTGGAAAATTGCCGAGTTTATCCGGATGCAGTTCTGCGAAACCCGGCGTGGACGAAAGCGCAATGCCAAGGGAGACGCCTTTATTATCATTTCCCGTCAGACTTCTGCCGGCGCCGGAATTGATATAATTCGTACTGATGGTCAATTTGACATTATCCGAAACATGGTGTTCGGCATTGAACCGGAGGCTGCTGTTTCTATACCCTGTATTCTTTACAATGCCTCCTTCGTCTTTTTGCGCGGCGGAAAAATAAAAGGTTGTTTTTTCATTGCCTCCGCTCATGCTCAATAAGGTATTGCGTGCAAACCCGGTATTGCCAAAAACTTCTTTCTCATAATCGTAAATTTTTCCTGCCGACTGTGCTGCGAGAAATTCCTGGCTCAGGGCAACTCCGGTGGCGCTGTCGTTACTCAAACTGGCGGCCCTCTGTGCCGTGAATTGGCGAACGCCCAGCAGTTTACTGGCTTTAATCTCGCCCAGATCCTGGGAAAGGGTGATCCGGGTTGGGCCGGGTCTTCCTTTTTTCGTTGTGATGATGATAACGCCTCCGGCCGCTCTTGAACCGTAGATGGCAGCGGCAGAAGCTCCTTTTAAGATCTCGACATTTTCGATTTCTTCAGGACGGATATCGGAAATGCGGTTCGATGGGTTGTCCTGGTTGGATGTGACGGAACCGCCGGCCAGGGCGCCGGTGATTACGTTTAATCCTGCAGATGTGGCGCTGTTATCAACAAAAACGCCGTCCACCACATAAAGCGGTTGGGTATTCCCGTAAACGGAAGTTACTCCTCTTAATTTTACTGACATGCCTCCGCCGGGTGCGCCGGTATTGGCATTGATATAAGCCCCGGGAATTTTCCCGTTGAGCGCCCCGTCAAAAGTCTGTGACGCAGCAACGCCGTTCAATTCCGTGGCGGAAATGGTGGCGACTGCATTGGCGAGGTTCCTTCGCTTCACGCTGGTTGAAAGACCGGTTATGATGATTTCATCTAGTTTGGCAACATCTTCCTCCAGTACAAGGGAGAGGTTGGAGGCATTTTCTTCCAGTTTGACTGTCTGGCTGCGAAACCCGGTGGAGCTGATGATAATACTGGCGTTGGAGGGCGCGGATAATTTGAACTTTCCAGCCTCATCCGTTACGGTTCCCATCGTGGTTCCCTTAACCTGCACAGTTGCACCGGATATGGGTTTCCCATTGAGTTCGGTCACCGTTCCGCTAACAGGCCTGTTCTGCCCCGATGATACGGTCGGCAGCATAACGATATACAGCAGTAAGGCTGCTAGAAGTTTGAATTTTCTCATTGCGAATTAGTGTTAGAAGTTTGTTTTGGTTTATGATTTATGCATGGATCTCTTCGGAGGAAGCCTGCGGTTGTGCAGTTGAATAGATATGCGGACCATACCCGTTTTCAGCCACCTGTTTAGCCCGGAGTGGATAGGAAGACATGTCTTTGGGAGCCGTTGAGGCAAGTCCGTCCACATATCGGTTAAACATGCAGAAGGCCGCGGCTATTAAAACGGTATCGTGAATATCCCGGTCCGTAGCCTGATGCCGTTTAGCATTTTCAATATTCTCCGGCAGTACGGACTTTCCTCCCTGCTGCACTTTCCCTGCAATCTGCAACAGCGCTTTTAATTTTTCGGATATGTCTGCATTCCGGTAATCTTTTCTTACCGCATCCACCAGTTCGCGGTTTCCGTCGAGATAACAAACCGCGAGTTCCCCGTGCGAATTATGGCAGTAAAAACAATCGTTCAGGTACGAAACATAAGTAGCGATGAGTTCCCTTTCCGCACGGGAAAGGCCTGTATTATCCCTTAACAGCGCTTCTGCCAGGTCAGACAGGGGTTTCGCGGTTTCCGGGCGGAAGGCCATAAGAGACCTGATACCCGGCAGGTTTTTGTCGACATCGATATAAGGCATGTGTTTGTTTTTAAGAAATTAAAAATGTTTATTTTACCAGACCGGCTTGTGAATATCCTTCTGCAGCCCGCATGGGGGCACGGTCCACATATATCTGCCGGTCCTGGGGAGCCCAGGTATTCAGCCCGTCCACATAGCGGTTGAACATGCAGAACGCAGCAGCGATCAACACGGTATCGTGGATTTCGCGGTCAGTAGCACCAAGACTTTTGGCATATTCGATCTGCTCGGGCGTTACCTGTTTTCCACCCTTTTGAACACTTCCTGCGATCGCCAGAAGGGATTTTAACTTCGCTGAGATCGGCGTTGCCTGAAAGTCTTTTTTTATCCGGTCGATGAACTGCATATCGGATTTCATATAGTGCTGGGCCATGGCGCCATGCACGTTCTGACAGAAAAAACAATCATTCTCCGAGGAGACGTATGTCCCGATCAGTTCCCTTTCCCCCCGGGAAAGTGTATTGTTCTCATCATGCAATAATATTTCCGCGAGCTCATTTAATACTTTTCCGGTTTCGGGCCGGTAGACCATCGGCCCGCGGATTCCCGGCAGTTCATTTCTTAAATCGATGTATGCCATACGTTTTATTTTTATTGGTTAGGAAACACGTATCCGTTTTCACTCATTCGTTTTCCCATTGCTTCATAAGCCGATTCGTTTGTCGGGGTAAAGCTTGCCAGCCCATCCACGTACCGGTTGAAGAGCGAAAAAGTAGCTGCGATCAATACGGTGTCATGAATATCCTCATCCTGTGCGCCGGCTTTTCTCGCTGTTTCAATATCCTGTGGACTGACTGATTTTCCGAGCTTTTGTACTTTGCCGGCGATAGCCAGGAGGGCCTGCATTTTTTCAGAGAGCTCCGTTTGATTATTTTTATACAACAGATCATCCACGATTTGTTCTTGATCTCCATACAAACAGCGTGCAGCGGCAGCATGACTGTTCATGCAAAACCCGCATTCGTTCCGGCTGGAAACATAAGCCGCGATTAACTCCCGCTCTGCGGGGCTTAAAGGGGAAGGCCCTCTCAGCAGGATCTGCACTAAATCGTACAATGGTTTTCCTGTTTCCGGTCTGTATTGAACCAGGCTTCTGATGCCCGGTAAGCCTTCCTGAACGGGTATATATGCCATGATGGTCTATTTTGATTGTTGTGCGTAAATAGCTGGTTTACTGAAAAAGGTGATCACGAATCCGATAAGGAAAACAAAAGAGAACCAGAAAATGGCATTCCCATACCCGCCTAAAAAATCAACCAGAGAACCGATGAAAAAAACAGCTACTGCTGTAAAGAAACGACCCAGATTAAAACATACTCCGGTGGCCGTTGCGCGAAGCGAGACAGGAAACAGATCGGGGATATACACCGAGAGTGCTCCCTGGCTCATGCCGAAAAAAATAGTGATCAGGGCAATCTGGAAATACACAGCAGTAGAAAGGACCGTGGTTAATTTGAATAAGATCACAGAAAGGATAAAGGAAATACCGAAACACAGGAGCAGTGTTTTTTTAACACCGATGGCGTTTACGATCCATCCGGAAACAAAACCGCCCAGCAAACCACCGCCCCCCATCATCATCATGGCGAGCCCCCGTTCTTTTTGTCCTCCTGCTCCCTGGATCAGGCTCTGTATCCAGGAAGGAAGCCATGAAAAAGTGGCCCACAGGCCAATCAGGGCGGTACCGAAAATGAGCGAGCCCATGACCAGGTGTTTGCCGTTTTCATTATTGAACAATTGCCTGAGGTTATTTCTTGCCTGAATCCCTTTTCGTTGTGCACTTCGCCACAGTTCCGATTCTGTAAAGAAAATGGCGGCCAGTCCGGATAGCACAACCGGTATCGCACCCACAACGAATGCATAGCGCCAATAAGAGACAAAATAATTAATGAGGCCGGCAGAAAAAATGCCGACGGGAATCGAAATGGATAAAATGCCCAGCAGAACGGCCCTTCTTTTTTCCTGATAACCTTCAGACACCAGCATCGTGGTGATCACCAGTACGCCACCAATCCCAAAGCCCGACATGAACCGGCTGACGACAACCATAAACCAGGAAGGCGCAACAGCAGTCGTTAAAGTGAACAGGCCATAACACAGTGTAGCGTAGATAAATGATTTTTTTCTGCCGAGGGTATCACAAAGGATGCCCCAAAGAATTCCGCCGACCATCCAGCCGAATATAAAAAGCGCGCTGATGTAAGCGGTAATATTATCATACTGCGCGGAACTTGTATTGCTCATCAGGTCTTTTACAGCCACGGGCAAATAAACAGACATCAAAGTGGAGACGGTGCCTCCAAACAAACTGCTGAAAAAGCAGATCATAAACAGTGCCCGTTTGTATTTCTGAACATGAATTTCCTTCAGCAGCGGAATTGCCATGGTTTCAGGACGCTCTATGGTATTTGCATTCACTGTTAAATATTTGGTCTTGTTATTTAAAGCTCTCCTCGCCTATGCGTACGCCCGGATCTTTCGGACTTCCATAACCCATGGTCGCCAGTCGCGAAGCCAGCTTTTGATAGTAAGCAGGATCTTCAGGACAATAAGTCCCCAGACCGTCCACGTAACGATTGTACAAACAGAACAAGGCGGCTATCAGCACCGTGTCGTGAATTTCCAAATCAGTTGCGCCGGCTTTTTTCGCCCTGCTGATATGCTCTTCCTTTACCGATTTTCCGAGTTCCTGCACTTTAGCTGCGATGGCCAGCAGGGCTTTCATTTTTTCACTCACCGGCGCGTTTTCCGGATCATGATAGATTTTATCCAGTAGGTCAGCATCTCCGCCAAGAGCGATTACGGTTGCGCTGTGCGCATTGGTGCAGAAGCGGCATTGGTTGCGGTAAGAAACGATGGTGGCGATCAGTTCCCGCTCCATTTCCGTAAGTGTACTTTCTCCGCGAAGCAGGATCTGGGTAAGTTCGCGGATAGGGGCACCGGTATCTTTCCGGTTTTCCAGTAAGCCGGTAATGCCGGGCAGCTGATTGTTGAGTTGGATGTATGCCATGATGAATGATTATTGGTATTGGGTGGTATTCGGATGAAATTGTTTCCAGGAGTGCCAGAATTCCTGATAAGCAGGAACGGATTGCATCTGTTTGTCTTTTAAGGCTCCGCTCACGCAAAGCCCTTCTATATTCCACAAGGAACGGGTATTAGTATCCGTTAGCATTGGGCTGTTGAGGGTTTTTGTAAACCAAAGGGTTCGGCCATCTACATTCCTGTTGAAAACATAAAAAGAAGCAGTATCTTTTTCCAGGAGGATCATGATGGGATAACCGGCGATGCTGTCCTGAATGATGGAATGTAAAACCAGTTCGTTCCAGTCATACGCTCTGTCATGGTCGGGCATTCTCACCCCAATCACCCAGGATTTTTTCTTCCAGGATGCGGAATCCCGTTTCTCGAGACTCCCTTTGATGGTTCCCTTGTCAAAATCAGCGAGGTCTTTGTATTGTTCTTTGTACAAAGTGTCTGCCTGAAGGATCTTGGTATCCGGATATTTCCGAAGCCACGCTGCCAGGGTCAGCTGACGGGAGGGGATTTCTTTCAATGATGAACCCTTCAAAGGCCCGGCTATCGAAATCCCTGTTGCCTGTTGCCACCAGCTTTTGGTGGTCTGATCCTCGAACATCGCGTTGAAATGATCCATTCCGACCAGGCGAAAACTTTCCGGATGGCCATTGATCATTGGACTATAAACCCGCCCGGTTCTGCAAACTGTGCAATAGGTGATCATCACTGGTGTATGGCCGATGGTATCCCTCACCTGGTGATGATAGCCGATGATCTGGATGGGAAAGGCTTTTGCTTCTCCATTGATTTCAACTCCGATAACCAGCCGGGTGCTGTCCATTGTATTATTAACTGCGGTCGCGAAATTTTTATGGGTCGGCTGATAAAACATTTTATCTGCTTCGAAGCGGAAATTGAACAGGAAGAATATGATGCCATAAAAAATCAAAACGGTGGCAAGTAAAATCCTCTTCCAAAGTCTGTCCCTTGTAAAAATCCGATAGACCGGGAATGTAACCAGCACGACCCCGATGATCCGCAGGATCCATTTATTCCTGCCGATGAAGTAAGCGAGGCAGATGGTATCTGCATGCTGGCTTCCGGGAAATGGCATGATGAAATAAACCCTGGTTATTTCGGTCAGAAATAATAGCACGATGCCGGTTATCAACGGTAATCGATACATAAATAATGATTAACCCTGCAGTTAAAAAAGAGGAGAATAGTAAACGGCAGAAAGATCAGGCAAGCGTCTGCGGAGGTTTGGCGGGTGCTGCTATCGTAGATTCCGGAAGGCTGGCCTGTGTGTTATCCATGATCCGGGAATTTGCCGGCAGTATGGACGGTATACTGAAACGGAACAGAAAAGCTTCGTATTCGCTGCAGGAATGATTTTTTTGTAAATCGGAACGCCCCGTATTTTTATTGGAAGAAGAACTTATATCATTGGCATAGTTGCCGTATTCTGTTTTTGCTTTCCTCAGGTGCATTTTTTGAACATCCGGAAGGCATAATAAAACAAGGGTGCCATTGCTGACCCTACGTTTTACATACTTGTAAATTTTACCTTCGAAACTGAATTCTCCATTTACTCGTTCAAAACGGGCATTGTCTATTTGATAAGGCATGTTGAGGGGAACGCGGAGCGTGACCAGATCGGCCTCGTTGTATTCATTATTGTCCAGGGATGCCTCCATTTTTATATCTGCATTCCGTTCTGCATAGTAGAACCAGGCACGATATCCCGCGATGTTAAACAGCAGGATGCACTGAAGGAATATCGCAGCAACTTTTCTCAAAGACAGAGTTTAGTTGGAATAAATATATGAATTATTTCAAATAACCTTATCTATTTCAAAAAAACTCCGTATGAAGACGCCCGGGTTGAGTATTCTGCTATGCAGAGGACGGGATACCGCTAAACCATCCCATAGGCCTTGGAAGATATCCGCATTTTCGGCTTGGGCAATGACAATTTTTTCCGGTATTCTTTTGGTGTACAACCCTTTTTGCCTTTTAAACGACCGGTTGAAATAGGCGATACTACTATAGCCGGCCTTATAAGCAATTTCAGAAATATTATCGGAACTGCCGGCGAAGACCGGGAGCTGTTAACAGCAGACTGGGACCCGCGTTGAAGGAAATGTTGCCGGAAGGATTCCAGGTGAAATCATGATTGCTGACGGGAATTGCGTTAAAGTGAGTTCCAATGCCTTGTTTTCCACTTCGCCGCGGTTCACCAGTTGGGTGGAAAATCCGGTAGAAGCTGGTATGGTGATGTTCTGCAAAAGATCGTGCGTCCTTTTATAATATACGTCTGCATGAAAAGTGATCCGGTTTTTTAGAAAGGACAGGTCGAGACCTCCATCATACTGATTCGTGGTTTCCCATTTCAGATTCTCGTTGCCGGGACCTGCATAATAGTCGTCAGCATATCCGTTGGCGCCTGTGCCGTTGAAGGTGTAAGGACAAGGAACGAGGTGCCGGAATCGTAGAGTGGCGCCGCGGGCGCAAAAGCCAGTGCAGCTTTTACCACGCCAACGCCACCGCTAAGGTCTTCGTTATTGGTTTTTACCAGTTGATTCAGCGACTTGTTGAAATTCGTGTTCGAACCAAAGCTCAGCCAGTTATTAATTTTCCGGGTAATATTCGCCCGGATCCCATATTGGTTAAATTTTGAATTCAGGATAACACCCTTCTGATCCAGATAACTTCCGGAAACGAGTTAACTGCCTTTATCATCAGAACCGGAAAAATTCAGGGAATAATTATTTGTTATCCCCGTTTTAAAGATCCCGTTCTGCCAGTTGGTGCTGTGGCCGATACAATCATTGGGTCCTTTGAAATCAACCATCGAATCAGGATTCGAAGCGGATCGCTGAAGCTCTTCGGGATAGGGCAGACTGCGCGGCGTGGGCCCGGTTCAAAAGCTACCTTACCCTGCAGGGCTGAAACGATATTCGTGGGGCTTCCTTTTACAAGATCGGTGTCTTTAATCACATCCACGGCTCCCGTCAGGTCTAATGGATGGGATAGGCCAATAAGGTCAAAAGAGATTTTACGATCCTGTTTAATAAGGTCAGTTCACCTGGAGACCAGGCTCGTACATGAAATCAAAAAATGTTTCATATTTTTTCTGACGAATATTCGCTTATGAAATTAAACTAACTTTAATCACCATGAAAATAAGCGCAACCGCCGGCAAGCTGCCCGGCAATGATCTATTGGTAAACGTTCCCAGGCTGATCACAGCGTACTATTCAAATAAGCCGGATCCTGCAGTTCCCGCTCAGCGCGTTGCCTTTGGAACTTCCGGGCACCGCGGTTCTTCTTTTACCAGCTCTTTTAATGAATGGCATATCCTGGCCATCAGTCAGGCGATTTGTTTGTATCGCCGGCAGCAAAAAATTGACGGGCCGCTATTTCTGGGAATTGACACGCATGCGTTGTCCATTCCGGCTTATACCAGCGCCATCGAAGTGCTGGCTGCCAACGGGGTTGAACTGATGCTGTCTAACCAGGATGAATACACACCAACACCTGTGATTTCTCATGCCATACTCACGTATAACAACAACCGCATAACGGGACTGGCGGACGGCATCGTCATTACGCCTTCGCATAATCCGCCGGATGACGGCGGATTTAAATATAATCCGCCGAACGGCGGACCTGCCGATACGGAAATCACCAAATGGATTGAGGCCAAGGCCAATGAATTCCTGGCGCAGGGGCTAAAGAATGTGAAAAGATTTTCTTATGAAAAAGCCCTGCGCGCCTCCAGCACGCATCGCTTCGATTATCTGAATCATTATATCAACGATCTGGATAAAGTGATCAACCTGGATATCATCCGGGATTCAAAAATCAGTATAGGCGTAGATCCGCTTGGAGGCGCGGGTGTTCATTACTGGGAGCCGATCGCACAAAAATATGGACTGAACCTGACCGTCGTGAACAAGGTGGTTGATCCCACTTTTCGGTTTATGTCCTTGGATTGGGACGGGAAGATCCGTATGGACCCGTCTTCCCCTTATGCCATGCAGCAGCTGATCGGATTGAAGGACCGGTTTGATGTTTCCATGGCCTGTGATACGGATCATGACCGGCATGGCATCGTAACGAAAAGTGTTGGATTGCTTCCGGCCAATCATTATTTGTCTGTTGCCATATTTTTTCTGATTCAACACCGTCCTCTCTGGAAAAATACTTCGGCGATTGGCAAAACGGTTGTGAGCAGCCAGATGATTGACCGGGTAACGGCTAAGCTAAACCGAAAATTATATGAAACGCCGGTCGGGTTCAAGTGGTTTGTGGATGGATTATTCAACGGCTCGCTTTGTTTTGGTGGTGAAGAAAGTGCCGGGGCCTCTTTTTCCCGGCTGGATGGCGCTGTATGGACAACAGACAAAGACGGCTTTATTCCAAGTCTTCTGGCTGCTGAAATTACCGCCGCCCTGAAACGCGATCCGGGTGAAATTTATCAGGATCTGACGAGGGAGCTGGGTGAATCCGTGTATGACCGGGTGGAAGCAAAAGCAAGCGTTGAACAAAAAGCAAAACTGGGAAAACTCTCACCGGAACAGATTCAGCAGAAGACCCTGGCCGGCGATAAGATCAATTCCATCCTTACGAACGCCCCCGGAAACGGGGCTTCGATCGGCGGACTCAAACTGGTCACTGAAAATGGCTGGATCGCTGCTCGCCCTTCGGGAACAGAGGATATCTATAAAATCTACGCAGAGAGCTTCCGTGGCAAAGAGCATTTACGGAAAATGCTTGGAGAGGCACAGGAGATTGTTGATAGCGCGATTAAGTAAAAGCAGATTGGGATGACGGTTGACGGTTGACCGATTTCCTGCGCGAATTCAAAATTAAAGTCCGTTAACCGTTAACCGTCAACCGTGAACCGTCATCCGTCATCCAATCGATCAATGAAATATCTTAGAGTTCTCTACGTCCAGGTCCTTATCGGCATCACGCTGGGTGTTTTCGTCGGCTGGCTGTTTCCTGGTTTTTCTGCTGCGGCCAAGGGTATTGCGGATGGGTTCATCAACCTGATCCGCATGATTATTGCGCCGGTGATTTTTTGCAGCATTGTGATCGGCGTAGCCGGCGCGGGCAGTATGAAGAAAGTCGGCAGGCTGGGCGTGAAGGCCCTGATTTATTTTGAAGTTGTTTCGACGCTGGCCCTGATCATCGGACTCGTTGTTGCCAATACCATAAAACCAGGAAGCGGTATTGTTCATCCGGCGACGCAATCGGCAGTAGTGAGCGATATCGCGAAGCAGGCCAGTGAATTCAGCTGGGGAGATTTTTTTTCCCATATCATTCCGTCCAATATTGTAGAAGCCTTTGCCAAAGGAGATATTCTGCAGATCCTCTTTTTCAGTATTCTATTTGCCGTTGCGCTGAAACAAACCGGTGATTTTGGGAAACCGGTGTTGAATGGTATCACCAGACTTAATAAGATCATTTTCAGAATGCTGAATATGATCATGCGGCTGAGTCCTGTCGGCGCCTTCGGCGGGCTGGCTTATACTATAGGGAAATTCGGGTTCGGCAGTATCTTTCTGCTGGGCAAACTGATGCTTTGTTTTTATCTTACGGGATTGCTCTTTCTGTTTGTTGTACTGAATGCCATCTGCCGTTATTATAAATTCAGTTTTTGGAAACTGCTGCTTTACATTAAAGAGGAAATTTTGATTGTTCTGGGTGCCAGCAGCAGTGAAGCAGTTTTCCCTTCCATCATGCAAAAGCTGGAAGCAGCCGGCTGCGAAAAAGAAGTTGTGGGCCTGTTGATCCCAACCGGGTATAGTTTTAATCTGGACGGCACCACGATTTACCTGAGCATGAGCGTGATCTTTCTGGCACAGGTTTTTCAGATTGATCTGAGCCTTGGTCAGCAATTGATGATTATTGGCATCCTGCTCATCACCAGCAAGGGCGCGGCAGGCGTTACGGGCAGCGGGTACATTGTACTGGCTTCCACCTTGATGGCACTCAAAGTAATTCCGCTGGAGGGTCTGGCGCTGCTGATTGGCGTGGACCGCTTCATGAGTGAAGGCAGAGCAATCATAAATTTCATTGGGAATTCCGTAGCTACAGTCGTAATTGCGCGGAGTGAAGGGGAGATAGATGAAGGCGTTTATCAGCGTGTGGTGGAGAAAAAAATATCTCCTGATCTTAGCGTGGTTCATTGACCATATAAAAAGATAAAAATGCTAAATAAAGAGTTGCAGCAAACCAAAGCAAAGGCATTCCGGGAATTGCATTGGAATAAATCTTTGTTGATCTTGCCCAATGTGTGGGACCCTTTAGGTGCGTCCCTGTTGGAGGACCTGGGATATTCTGCTGCTGCAACGGCCAGCGCTTCTATTGCCTATACTCATGGTGTGCCCGATGGCGAAAATATTAAATTCAGTGAGTTGTTGGTTTTGCTGAGGAATATTGCCGGAAGTGTGGATATACCCATTACGGCCGATGTGGAAAGCGGATACGCGGAAACGGAAGATGAACTCCGGGAAAATATTAAACAGGTTCTGGAAGCTGGTGTGGTCGGTATTAATATTGAGGACTATGATCTGAAGAATAAGATGCTTTTTCCGACGGAACTGCAGTGCAGGAGACTACAGATTGTACGGGAGACAGCCGAAGGCATGGGGATCCTTCTTTTTATCAATGCCAGAACCGATGTTTATTTGAAAGGAATCCAATGGGCAACGGCCGAAGAAAAATATGAAGAGACCGTCAAGCGGGGTAAAGCTTACCTGGAAGCAGGTGCGGATGGCATCTATCCGATTACGATGAATAAGGAACCAGATATTGCGAGACTGGTCGCCGCGCTTTCCTGCCCTGTAAATATTCTGGCTATTCCCGGAATCCCCGATTTAAAAACGCTCGGAAAAATAGGGGTAGCACGGCTTAGCACCGGTCCCGGCTTTCTGAAAGTTGCAATCCGTGCCATGAAGGAAGCTGCACGGCAATTGAAAAACGGAGACGGATTATCCGGCATTACGGATAATGAGATCAGCAATGATTACTTGAAAAAACTGGTGAGCCACACAGGATAAAATCCGGTTACATTAATCGTGAAACAGTTTACTGATGATTCAGCTGGCGATTAAACTCCTTTCTTTTTTCTGCGTCCAGGAACTGACCGTGGTAACTGCTGGTGATGGTGCTGCTGTCCACATCCCGGATACCCCTGGATATCACGCATAAATGCGTTGCCTCAATCACTACGGCAACATCTTCGGTATGCAGCACTTTTTTCAGATATCCGGCAATCTGCACGGTCAGTCTTTCCTGTACTTGCGGCCTTTTTGAAAAATAATGGACGATCCGGTTAAGTTTGGAAAGTCCGACCACCTTACCGTTGGGCATATAGGCGATATGTGCCTTTCCGATAATCGGCACAAAATGATGCTCGCAAGTAGAATAAACAGAAATACTTTTTTCTATTAGCATTTCTGAATAGTGATACTTGTTTTCAAAGAGTGTGATATCGGGTTCGTTCTCTTCAAGGAGTCCGCTAAAGATTTCCCCGATATACATTTTTGCCACCCGGGAAGGTGTGTTTCTTAAACTGTCATCATTCAGATCCAACCCCAAAATCAGCATGATCTCTCTGAAATGATCTGCTATGGCTTTTGTTTTTTCTTCATGGGTTAGTTCGGCTTTGTCTCCCGGGAATATGGGGTTGGATACCAGCTGTTTTACAATAGAATGACCGTTGAGATAGGGTTTGGCCTCTGGCGAATTCATTATGTATTATTTGTTCAGGAGTTGTTCTTATTTGCCATTTATCTGTAGTTTTAAATGGCTATCCTGCATTAGATCATTGCGATGTGGAAAGGTTACAGGAAACCGGAAGAAAGAGGTCAGTTGTCCTCTGCATACCGGATCCCGGCCATTTTCCGGATGCGATCCAATGTTTCCATGAGCAACAGGCTGTCAGCAAAACGCATGACCGGACTTTCGGTTAGTCCCATTCGCAGACATTCTCCCACATGGCGTGCTTCATAGTGATAGCCGTGTCCCGGTTCTTTGGGAACGGTCAGCACCTGTTTGCTATCCACCCGACCGGGATAGAATTCAATGGTCGTGCCGGGTTCATAAAAACGGTGGGTTAGCCGGATCCGGCCCTTATTTCCGCAGATATCAGCCTCCGTGGCGAGGTTAGAAGTATAACTTGAAAACAGCTGCGCCAGCGCGCCATTTTTGTATTTAAACAGAACGGCGCACTGTTCATCAATTCCCGTGATAGCAGGCGTCATGGTCGCCTCTATATCATCCGGTCTGCCTAAAACCGAAAGCGCCATAAACACATTGTAAATGCCGATATCCAGCATGGTTCCTCCGCCTAATGCCGGGTCAAACAATCTTTGCGGAACAGGGATGTTGGGAATGAAACCAAAGTTTACCAGGAAACTTTTTATCTCTCCCAATATTCCTTCTTTAAGAATTTCCTGCAATTTCTGATAGTGGGGCAAAAACTTCGTCCAGAGCGCTTCCATTAAAAAAACTTTTTCCTTTCTGGCGAGGTCAATCATTTCTTTGACCTGCTTCGAATTAATCGCCAGCGCTTTTTCACAGAGCACGGCCTTCTTTCTTTCGAGACACATGAGTGTATGTGCGTGGTGCATGGCATGCGGGGAAGCAATATAGATCACATCCACTTCAGCATTTTCCGCCAGCGCTTCATAGGTATTGTGCTTGTGGCGAACCTTGAATTCCGCTGCAAAGGCGTCTGCTGTGGATCGATGACGGGAGCCAACGGCTACGAGCTTCGCATTCTCCACATATCTGAGATCTGACGCAAATTTCCGGGCGATATTTCCAGAACCCAGTATGCCCCATCGGATGGCTGTCATCAGCTTATTTTTTTTACAAGATAGTGGATAAACGGGTTTCCCGTTTCATTTCCCGTGCTGTATAATCTACCTTTGTGGGCTTTTATGCAGTTTATTATGAGCAGATGGGGAGATACGGAAACTTATAAAACAATCCGCCTGGCGGTGCCGATCATTATCGGTGAGCTGGCGCAGATGTCGCTGCACCTCATTGACACGGCCATGGTGGGCGCAATCAGTTATAAACACCTGGCTGCGGCAGCCCTGGTAATGAATGCCGTGAACATTCCATTTGTGATCGGTATTGGCATGACCATGTCTGTTTCGCAGATGGTGTCTATGGCCAATGGGCGGCGCGATGCACAGCAGGTATCTCATTATTTCTTCAACGGCTTTTGTCTTTGCGCTCTTTTTGCCGTCCTGATTTCTCTGGGTCTTCTTGCAGGCCGTCAAATTTTATTTCATCTGGGTCAGGATCCGGAAGTAGCAACCCTGGCCTATCCCTTCATGCAGTTGGTGGGAATCTCCATCATACCCATGCTATTGTTCATGACCCTCAAGCAGTTTACTGACGGGCTGGAATATACGCGTACCGCCATGATCCTTTCCCTGGGTGCATTGCCGGTAAATACTTTTCTGAACTGGTTATTCATTTATGGGAACTGGGGATTTCCACGCATGGAACTGGAGGGTGCGGGATGGGCCACGCTGATCACCCGCATCCTAATTTTTGTTGTGCTGGGCATCATCATCCTGAAGCACGGCACTTTCCGGAAATACAGACTGGTAAGGCAGCGGCAATGGAGATTCAACGGGAAAACCATGCTTGAACTGCTGTATATTGGTGTGCCCAGCAGTTTGCAATTGGGTATGGAAGTGAGCGCGTTTGCGGTTTCAGGAATCATCATCGGCACCATCGGCGCTGTGTCACAGGCTGCCCACCAAATTGCTTTAAGCTGCGCAGCATTTACTTTTATGGTTTCCATGGGCCTATCACAGGCGGGCTCCATCCGCGTGAGCAATGCTTACGGAAGATCCGATTGGAACAAGATCAGGACAATCGGTAAAAGCACGCTGATCACAGCGCTCATCTACGGCAGCTTTTGTGCTTTTTGCTTTATCTTATTCCGCTGGCAATTGCCTGGATTATTTAACGGGAATCCGGAAGTTGTTCATCTGGCTTCCGTACTTTTACTATTTGCCGCCGTTTTCCAGATCTCAGACAGTACGCAGGCCATCGGGGCGGGATTGTTGCGGGGAATCAAAGATGTAAAAGTGCCTACGCTGCTGGTTACCATTGCTTATTGGGCCATCGGGCTTCCGCTGGGTTACCTGCTTGCTTTTCATTTTGGTATGCGTTCTCCGGGAATATGGCTGGGATTTATTGCCGGATTGACCATGGCGTCGCTTTTACTCGTGGCCCGGTTCATTAAAAAAGTAAAAATTAAAAAATACTCCTGAATGGATATGAACGAAAATTATATAAAAAAATCAAGTATTGAAGAGATCCGCAGCCGGTTTGATCAGGACGTGGAAAGATTCTCCAACCTGGATACGGGACAGCAGACCATCATTGATGCGCCGGTTATGCTGGATCTGACAACGCGCGCTGCCTTTTTTGTTAATCCAAATTCGAAACAGCTGCTGGATATCGGTTGTGGTGCCGGAAACTTCACACTGAAGATGCTGGAGAAAATTCCGGGACTTCATTGCACATTGATTGATCTGAGTATGCCCATGCTTAAGCGGGCGAAGGAAAGGGTTTCTGCGGTCACTCAGGGTGAGGTCAATATCCTGCAGGCAGATATCTTAAAAGCAGAATTGCCGGAACTTCATTTTGATATCATACTGGCTGCATCCGTATTGCATCATTTAAGGGGAGCGGAGGAATGGTCAGCGGTGTTTAAAAAAATATTTTATTCACTAAAACCCGGAGGCAGTTTCTGGATTTCAGATTTAGTTACCCAGGCCTCGGAACCGTTGAACCGTCTTTTTTCCGATCAGTATGCCCGGCATCTGGAATCGCTGGGCGGGGAGGCCTACCGGGATAAAGTATTGGATTATATTGAGCATGAAGACAGTCCGCGATCGGTGAACTTTCAACTGGATCTGATGAAGCAGGCGGGTTTCCGGCATACTGAAATATTACACAAAAACGGAAGCTTTGCGGCTTTCGGCGGAATCAAATAGAATCGATCAGGCATACATCACCAGACTGGGGTATGGATTACTGCGCATTCTGAGTTTGAACAATCTCGTCTTTTATTTGCCTGTTTTTGAGGATATTGACATATCCGAGCGCGAGCCTGTTATTGTAGTTTTCATAAGAACGCTGCGCCCATTTAATTGCTCCATCCAGATCGCCATTGATCTCATTGATGATCGCCATATTGTAGCATGCTCTGCCTGCAACTTTTTTATTACTGCTGCTGGTTTCGTTTTGCCAGAGCTTAGCGGCGTCATCCCAGTTTCCCGTTTGCGCTTTTCTTTTAGCAATAACAAAATTATCTGTTCCTCTAACATAGTAGTCCCGGTTTACCCTGATCCAGCAAGGAATAATTCTCTGAGCGTAGGCCTGTCCTACTTCGGTGGAAACTTCTTTAACGGCTTCATTCCTGTTTATTACAGCCGACGCCGCAGCAACGGGGTTGACACCCCTTCCCGAAAATGATAATTGTCTGGATATCTCATATTCGTCCAGAATGTTTTTCCCGGCCGGATCATAAATTCTCCATCCGATTTTTACAACCGTCTGCATGTTTACCTGATGTTCTATTCCCGGCACATTCCCTACAACAGGCACCTGAATGTTTACGGGATTTGCGGAATAGCTTAATTTGGAATCGGTGTCGAAAACTTCCAATGCGAAGAGTGCATCCACCCCGTTTTCCCTGCATATTTTTTCAACCTCGTCCCAGCCTAAGGAAGCGGGGAATACGCCCAGGCCGACCGTTTTAAGTCCGGGTGGATTTAAAGGTTTTACATCATCGAATTTTCCGTCCTTCTGCAATTCGGTGGCGAGTCCTTCAATACTTGCCTGCGCGCCATCTTTATCCAGATCCCTGCCTTCCATTGAAACGGCTTTATCTACCGCATCAATCGCTTTGTTGGCTTTTGATGTGGGCAGGCTTCTATTGATTATCCCGATATTTTTTACATAGGTTGGGATGCTAACCGGTGCAGGTTCTTTTACACTGATATATACGAGCTGGGTGGAGCTGCAGGAGTACAAGGTTACCGCTGCAACAAGCAAAAGGAGGGGTGATTTGTTCATGGTATTGGAGGATTATGAACATAAAACGCCTGCAATGCCGTATTATTATTTGATTCCGTCTCCAAAACGATGAAAAACAGGTATCTGGCCGCTGGGCGATATCCCAGGGCCGATTACTGGGAGATCCGGGTAGCGCCAGGGGTGCTGGTTAACCGTTAAACCCATTTTTTAAATCGGCGATCAGGTCGTCGATGTATTCAACACCTATGGAAAGGCGTAGCAAATTATCCGGACTTTTGGGGGATTGACCCTCTGCCGTTCTCCGGTGCTCGATCAGGCTTTCCACGCCCCCCAGGCTGGTGGCGTGTTTGAATATCCGGAGCCTTCCGGCGAACCGCATGCTTTCCTTTTCACCACCTTTTACCTGTATAGAAATCATGGAGCCGAAATTTCCATTCATTTGTCTTTTTGCGACAGCATGATTGGGATGATCCGGTAATCCCGGATAATAGATTTTTTCCACCCGGGGATGTGTTTTCAGAAAATCTACAATAGTCAATGCATTTTGCACCTGTCTTCCGAGGCGGAGGGAAAGGGTAGCGAGACTTCTGTTCAACAGCCAGCAATCGAAAGGAGAGGGAACGACCCCTCCCGTAACCTGGAACTCCCGCAGGCGCTGGGATACAGCGTTTTTCTTTTTCACAATAACTACGCCTCCCAGAATATCCGAATGACCACCAAAAAACTTGGTGGAAGAATGAAAAACAAGGTCAACACCCAACTCAAGCGGTCTTTGAATCAGGGCCGTGGTCCAGGTATTATCGCAGGCAACCAGGATCCCATGTGCTTTTGCTATACTGGAGACTGCCTCGATGTCGGTGATCTTTAGCATGGGATTCGAAGGGGTCTCCAAAAGGATAAGTCCCGTGTTTTTTTGAATGACCTTTTCCACCTGACGGGGGTCTGTCATGTCCACCTCTGTATGAGATACCTTCCAGCGGGCTAGCATGTTTTTGATCAGAGAAGCAATCCCGTGATAACAGTCATCCGGCATGATCAGATGCATGCCGGGCTCCAATACGGATTCTGCAATCGCCAGGGCGGCCGCATTTCCCGAAGGGAAAGCGATTGCCTCCTCGCCAGCTTCCAGCAAGGCCAGTTTCGTTTCCAGCGCCCTTCGGTTCGGATTATCCATCCGCGTATAAATAAAACCCTTTCCTCCAATGTTGCCTGCTTCATCACGTTCAAAGGTGGTTGATAAATTTATGGGGGGTACTACGGAACCAATTAAATCATCAACATTACCGGCATGAACGGACAAAGTATCGGGATGCATAAGAAGGAATTTACCTTGTTTTATTGTGAAAGATGAATTGAATGGACCCGAAACCGGGTATTGCCTGATGGATAAAGGTAATCAATTTCAAATTTTCATATTGCCGTATTCTGGACTTCAACAATTTTAAAGTCTTTTCTTCCTGCCGGAACCTGCCAGCACACTTCCTGACCTTTGCGATAACCCAATAATGCAACGCCGATGGGCGCCATAACAGAAACCCTCCCGGCACGCAGGTCCGCTTTTTCCGGAAGAACCAGCATCAGGCTAAGTATTTTCCTGGTTAAGCAGTCCTCAATTTTCACTCTGGAGTTAATGCGAACAGCATCCGGAGGAAAATCTTGCTGATCAATTACTTCGCCCTTCTTTAGCTCATCCAGCAGTTCCGTTGCATTTTTTTGGTCGAATGACCGGAAATTCCGGGAATCTTTTGAGTAGGAAAGCAGGATGTCGTAATCGGTTTTAAGCAATACGAGCTTATTTTTTTTGTTTTCCATATAAATTCTGTTTTCGGTATTTGTCAATCTATTTTAATTGATATAATGACATGGCTTCAGAAATCCATTTTTGATTTCGTGCCAGGGAACCTGTTAAATGCTTCAAAAAAGTGATGGTAGATATTGAACCCCGAACCAATAAAAAACTATATGGCCGGGGTACGCGAACTGAAGTCCTTAAAATTGGACAAAGCGATATGCTTCGCGGGTTGGCAGGCGGTATGGCGCCTGCGATAAAAGGATGATATGTGAAATGAATTTTTCAGACCAGCAAAAATAGCGATTTCCACGGTTAAAATAATACAAAAGCAGCGTGTGAAAAGTTAAATATAACATGAACGCGGCTAAAGCTCAGGCGGGCAGGGGCGCCGACGCTCATTGCGTCTCCGGAAGCGTAACAATGAACGTAGATCCGATGCCTGGTTCGCTTTGTACTGCTATGGTTCCGCGATGCCTTTCTACGATTTTTTTACAAATGGATAATCCGATGCCACTTCCTTCTATCTCATGATAGCTATGGAGCCGCTTGAAAACCGTGAAGATATCGTCGGCATATTTGGTATCGAATCCGATGCCATGGTCTTTGAAGGAAATTTTGTGAAATCTGATTTGCTTCCCGTTGTTTTCGGCCTCATTTTCTATCGTCGCGAGCTCACTGGAGATTTCAATTTCAGGAATACCACCGGGTTTGCTGAATTTAAGAGAATTGCTGAACAGGTTTTGAAACAATTGTTTCATCTGGGTGGGTAATACAACCAGATCGGGGAGGGGACTTATGAGAATACTGGCTTTTGTTTTTTTGATATCCATCTCCAGGTCAGAGATCACCTCGGTTAGCAGATCATTCAGATTCGTCGTTTTGAAATCCTCCGGGGTTTGGGTTTTCCTGGAATACTTCAGCAGATCATTCACCAGCAATTTCATATGCCCGGTTGCATTATTTACCTTCCGGATATAATCCGCGGTGGCTTTGTCCAGACTGTCTCCCAGCCTTTGGGAGATCATGTCGTTAAACAATAATATCTTGCGCAGTGGTTCCTGCAAATCATGGGAGGCAACAAAAGCAAACCGGTCCAGTTCTTCATTAATTTCTTTCAATTCCGAATTGCTTTCGATCAATTGCTGATTAAGTGTAGTAACTCTTCGCTCCGAATTACGTCTCTCTTCTATTTCCGATTGCAAGGACTGATTTATTGCTTTCAGCTTTTCTTCCTGTAGAATCAGTTCATTGGTTTTATGAAATAGTTCTATAAAAACGCCCACTTTGAACCGCAACAATGCCGGATCGATGGGTTTGTGAATATAATCCACAGCGCCCATCTTGAATCCTTTGAACATCAGGTCATGGCCGTATCCGTGAGCCGTTATGAAAATGATCGGAATATGTTTGAGCTTGTCCCTTTCGTAAATGAGTGTCGCTGTTTCCAGACCGTCCATCAGCGGCATCTGAACGTCCATCAGGATAAGAGAGAAGTCATGCACTTTCAAAAGTAATTTTAACGCGGCCCTTCCGGAGTCTGCCTTAACAATTTCGTACCCCTCTTTTTCAAGAATCGTTTCAATGGACAGCAAGTTATCTTCGCGGTCATCCACCGCGAGTATTTTCACCGCCGGCAAAGTGCGCTTAAGATTAGTGTGTGTTCGTTTGGCTGTCAGATCCATTCATTTTTATTTATAGAGCCATACCCGCATTAAAGATAATAACTGGTCTATCTTGACGGGTTTGGGGATATAATCGGAGGCGCCTGCTTCAATGCATTTTTCCCGGTCGCCCTTCATGGCCTTTGCCGTCACGGCAATGATGGGTAGTTGATTATTCTTATGTTCCCGCCTTATTTTCTGAGTCGTCTCATATCCGTCCATCTCGGGCATCATGATATCCATCAGGAGCATATCTACCTTTTTGTTTTCACTCAGTATATCGATGGCTTCCTGTCCGCTTTCTGCCGTGATCACTTTCATATTGTATCTTTCGAAAGCTGTGGTCAGGGCAAAAAGATTTCTTACATCGTCGTCAACCACCAGAACAGTCTTGTTAGAGAGGATGTCTTCTTTTGATCGCAGGTTTTCTATTATCTTTTTTTGCTCCGGAAGCAAATACCGGTGATCCTGATGAAGATGGGTAACCACTTCCTCCAGCAGCAGCTCGGACGACTTCACATCCTTTAGTAATATCCTGTTGGCATATTGCCTGAGCTGCATTTTCTCCCTGGGTTTGAAATCCTTGGAGGAATGGATGATGATGGGAACTATCCGGGATTTATTTATTTCGGTTATTTCCATCACCAGATCCATTCCGAATGTATCGGGGAGCAGATAATCTACGACGATGCAATCGTAAACATTTTCTTTGAGCAGTTCCACGGCTTCCCTGCCTGTACTGGCAATTTCAATCTGCAGCAACTTTTCATTTGCCAAAAGCCTGGCTATCCGGGATGATTCTATTTTATTGTCCTCAACGAGCAATAATTTTTTTTGTTTTCGCTCATGGTACTCCGCGATGTCGTTGAATAATAAAGTGAGTGACTCGTTTTTTAGCGGCTTTAGATTGAAACTCCGTGCGCCCCGCTGCATACCCAGCAATTTATTTTCCTCACCTGAAATCAAATGGACGGGAATGTGCCGGAGATTGATATCGTTCTTAAACAGGTCAAGTATCCGCCATCCGCTGGCATCAGGTAATTTTACATCCAGGGTAATGGCTATGGGATTGAATTTGTTAATCAGGGAGAAAACGTCGGAAAACTCTGTAGCCACAATAGCCTTGAGGTTCATCTCGTGCGCTTTTTCCATCATGATTTTCGCGAACCGGATGTCATCTTCGATAATTAATACCACTTTGCTTTCCGGTGTAATCGAATGACGGTCGTCACCGGTGCTATTAATGATCTCATTCATCTTTTCCAGGTCTCTGACGTCGGGAAGTTTTACTGTTGGGACGGACTGGATGGAGGAGGCATCGTTGTCCTGCTCCAGTATTTTGTATTCACTGAAAGTTAAACTGCTTTGTTTTTCTTTTTTAACATGACTGGCATTGTATTCCAGCGGAAGGAATAAGGTAAACCGGCTTCCCTGATCCGCTTCGCTCTCCAACTCGATTGTTCCGCCCAGCAGGTCTGCCAGTCCGCGGCTGATGGAGAGGCCCAGTCCGGTACCCCCGTATTTCCGGCTCGTGGAGCCTTCCGCCTGTTGGAAGGCTTCAAAAATGATGTTTTGTTTATCTTTTGAAATGCCTATGCCGGTATCGCTGATTTCAAAGGCAACGACTTTTTTAGCGCTATCGAGACTTAGATTTTCCTGCTTCCAGTTTTTATTGGCCTGGTAGATCCTGAGTTTGACTTCTCCCTTTTCGGTAAATTTAAATGCATTGGAAAGCAGGTTTTTCAGAATCTGGTTAAGACGTTGAACGTCTGTTTCCAGGTTATCGGGTAAATGTTCATCCAGCTCTATATTGAACCGCAGATTTTTGTTTTCTGAAATGTGTTTAAACGTGGTTTCTACAAAAGCGGCAATTTCCAGGAAATTGACTTTTATAAAGTCTGTTGAAATATAGCCGGATTCGATCTTGGAGAGATCCAGGATATCATTGATCAGCTGAATCAGATCATCCCCACAGCTATGGATCGTTTTTGCATAGCGTACCTGTTTTTCCGTCAGGTTGCCATCGTGATTTTCGAACAATTGCTGGGCAAGAATAAGCAGGGAATTTAACGGTGTACGAAGCTCGTGCGACATATTCGCCAGGAATTCCGACTTGTATTTTGATGTGAGCTGCAACTGGGCGGCTTTTTCTTCAAGCGATTTTCTGGCTTCTTCTACTTCATTGTTCTTATCTTCCACCTCCTCCTTTTGTTTTGCCAGCAGGTGCGCTTTATCCTGTAATTCCTCGTTCGTTCTTCTTAGTTCATCGGTTAAGGACTGTGATTGTGCCAGCAGTTCCTCCGTTCTTGAATTGGTCTCGATGGTATTGAGTACGATGCCGATACTTTCGGTCAACTGACTTAAAAAGTTAAGATGGGTCTGGTTGAACGTGTCGAAAGACGCCAGTTCAATCACTGCTTTGACTTCGGTTCCGAATAGTACCGGTAATACGATCAGATTTACCGGGTTTGCCGAACCCAGACCGGAGTGAATGCGAATATAGTTTTCCGGCACATTGTGCAGTAATATTCTTTCCTTCTCTATTGCGCATTGGCCGACCAGACCCTCACCGAGGGCAAATTCTTTTTTCAGATTCATTTCATTGCCATAGGCATAAGCCGAAAACAGTTTAAGTTTTTTATTCTGCATGTTTTCATCTTCTCCCAGAATGTAAAACATGCCCTGCTGTGCATTCACCACCTGAACCAGTTCGGAAAGTATGCGCCGGGTAACCGTATTCAGATCCTTTTGCCCTTGCAACATCTGCGTAAAATCGGCCAGATTCGATTTCAGCCAGTCCTGTTCCTGATTTAGCAGCGTTGTTTCTTTCAGGTTGGCGATCATCTGGTTGATGGTATCTTTCAATTCTTCCACTTCGCCTTTGGCTTCGACGCGGATCATTTGCGTCAGGTCACCTTTGGTCACAGCGGATGCCACTTTGGAGATCGCACGAACCTGGGTGGTCAGGTTCTCTGCCAGCTGGTTTACATTTTCCGTAAGGTCTTTCCAGGTGCCTGAAGCGCCCGGAACACTGGCCTGGCCACCCAGCCGGCCATCCACACCCACTTCGCGGGCAACGGTGGTTGTCTGGTCGGCAAATACAGCCAGCGTATCAATCATTTCATTGATCGTATCGGTCAGTTGGGCCACTTCACCCTGGGATACAATAGATAATTTTTGTTTCAGATTACCCGTAGCAACCGCTGTTACCACCTTGGCAATACCGCGCACCTGATTTGTCAGATTGGAAGCCATCATGTTCACGGAATCGGTAAGATCCTTCCAGGTGCCGGCAACACCCTGTACCTCGGACTGACCGCCCAGTTTACCTTCGGTGCCCACTTCACGGGCAACCCGCGTGACTTCATAAGCAAAGGAATTTAGCTGATCCACCATGGTATTGATGGTGTTTTTCAGATCCAGAATTTCTCCTTTTACATCAATAGTAACTTTTTTTGAAAGATTACCCGAAGCGACTGCTTTCGTAACCTCAGCGATATTACGCACCTGGGACGTAAGGTTCCCGGTCATCTGATTCACGGAATCGGTGAGGTCTTTCCAGGTTCCGGCTACACCCGGTACAAAAGCCTGTCCCCCTAATTTGCCATCCGTACCTACTTCTCTTGCCACACGGGTAACTTCAGACGCAAAGGCCCTCAGTTGATCCACCATGGTATTCAGCGTTTCTTTTAACTCGAGGATCTCTCCATGCACATCTGCGGTGATTTTTCTGGACATATCCCCGTTGGCCACCGCAATGGCCACATCCGCGATATTGCGTACCTGGGTTGTGAGGTTTCCTGCCATCTGATTCACAGAATCGGTCAAATCCTTCCAGGTTCCAGCCACGCCGGGGACATTTGCCTGTCCGCCCAGTTTCCCTTCCGTACCTACTTCCCTGGCTACACGGGTAACTTCGGAAGCGAACCCGCGCAACTGCTCCACCATCGTATTGATCGTATTTTTCAACTCCAGGATTTCTCCCTTTACATCCACTTCGATTTTCCTGGAAAGGTCTCCATTCGCAACAGCGGTGGTTACCTCGGCGATATTCCGCACCTGTGCGGTCAGGTTTGACCCCATCTGGTTTACAGAATCTGTAAGATCCTTCCAGGTACCGCCGACACCCTGCACTTTTGCCTGGCCCCCCAGTTTGCCCTCCGTACCCACTTCCAGTGCTACGCGCGTTACTTCCGATGCAAAGGAATTCAGCTGATCCACCATCGTATTGATGGTGATTTTCAATTCCAGAATTTCACCTTCCACATCCACCGTAATTTTCTTGGAAAGGTCGCCGTTTGCAACGGCTGTGGTTACTTCAGCAATATTTCTTACCTGCCCTGTTAAATTGGAAGCCATCTGGTTCACCGAATCTGTCAAATCTTTCCAGGTGCCGGCAATACCCCGCACTTTTGCCTGGCCCCCGAGTTTGCCCTCCGTACCCACTTCCCTTGCCACACGGGTAACTTCCGATGAAAAGGAATTCAGCTGATCCACCATCGTATTGATGGTGTCTTTTAATTCCTGGATCTCGCCTTTTACGTCCACCGTAATTTTTCTGGACAGATCTCCTCGGGCAACGGCCGTGGTCACCTCGGCAATATTTCGTACCTGAGCGGTAAGATTGCTTCCCATCTGGTTTACCGAATCCGTAAGGTCTTTCCATACACCGGCAACGCCCTTTACTTTGGCTTGTCCGCCGAGTTTTCCTTCGGAACCCACTTCCAGGGCCACCCGGGTTACCTCCATGGAGAAGAGGTTGAGCTGTTTCACCATATCATTCACCTCTTTGGCAATGCGAAGAAATTCACCCTGCAGCTTATGGCTGCCAATCTGCAGGTGCATTTCCTCCGAAAGATTGCCCTTTGCAACAGAGCTGATCACGTGCGCAATTTCGATGGTGGGATGAACCAGATTGGAGATCAGTTCATTGATGGAATCAATGCCTTCGTTCCAGCGGCCTCTTGCGATCTGGGGCAATACCAGGCGATGGGTCAGGTTTCCCTGTCTTCCGATGATATTGCCGGCTTTTGTTAATTCCAGCATCAGGGCCTCATTCAGCGAAATGATCTCATTCAGGGTATCACATATCTTGCCGTCAAGTCCGAGCAGGTCCACGGGCATCCGTACACTGAAGTTTCCATTCCGCATTTCGGATAGAATGCTTAATAATTGTCTGCTGTTTAGCGCGGCTTCCGGTAAAAAGCCGTTTCCATTCAACAGCTTGGTTCGCTTGATCCTGCCGGCAGGCACATTCTGTATTCCCTTTTTTTTGACGGTCATAATCCTTTGTGGGTTAAATTATTTCAAAGTCCGCTGATTAATTGATTATTTTTATCTGGTGCAACCTTCCCCTTAAATCATTTTCATGAACCCTGCACTGGCGAGTATAATTAAAGATAAAACAGCTTTCAAAAACTACATACTTTTAGCCGAGGATGATATAGATGATGTGGAATTAATTACCGGTTCACTGCAAAACCTGGGCCACAGCCTGGAGGTATATTTTATTAACAGCGGTGATAAGGTAATGCCCTTTTTGGCTGATTTACCGGATGACCGCATGCCCGGCCTAATGATCATGGATTATAATCTTCCTGTCATGAGCGGCTACCAGATATTGGTGAATCTTTCAGGGGAGGAAAGATATAAGGACATACCCAAGATCATCTGGAGTACCTCCAATGCTGCTTTTTTTGAAAAAGAATGTTTGGACCATGGCGCCTCAGCCTATTTTGTGAAGCCGTCTGATCTGGCCGGATATGAACTTTTGGCTAAGAAAATTGTTGAGTTGGTACGCGGTTAGCCATCATAGCCCATTAGTAATCAATTTATGCCGACAAACAAAAAATCCTTTCATGATTTAATCCATGGCGATCAGCCGGTACTGGTGGATTTTTCCGCTGAATGGTGCGGGCCATGTAAAATGATGCCACCCATCCTGAAAGAGCTGAAGGATTCTTTAAAAGACGCCATTACGATCATTAAAATAGATATAGATAAGAATCCTCAGGTTGCCAATGCATACCAGATTCAAAGCGTACCGACCCTGATTATCTTTCAAAAGGGTAAAATTAAGTGGCGTCAGTCCGGCGTAATTCCGGCCACACAATTGCGGCAGATCATAGCACAATCTACGGAACGGACCACCCTGTAAATTTATACACTCATAGCATCATATCGAGTGTGCTTTCTGTTTTTTTAAACCGCAAGGCCTCAAATATATTGAAAGCGCCCATCAGCAGGGCAAACAAGCCAATAGGTATGGTAATGCCGATGGCCTTGGGGGATGGTCCGTTAAATACCCAGATGGAAAAGAGGACAGAGACAATCCCTTCTGACAGGATAAACCCCCAACCCTTCAGCACTTTCTTCAAAGCAAGAGATGCCGCTACCTTTAAACCGCCCACGAATCCCATCCAGAGCCCAATAAAAAAAGGCAATGCAAAGAAGGAAAGCAACGCGTTAAAAAAAAAGATCATAACAAACAGGAAGTCAATAATGCTTTCTGCCAGGATCCAATTCCTCTCCCGCGCATTGCGGGTTCTGCTAATGGCAATGTAAAGCAATAAAATTGCGTTCAACAGCAACAATATCCCCGTATATTTTGTAAGCCGGTAATAGGCGTGCCAGGGAAAGAGGAACACAAATACGCCGATAGCAACAAACACAAAACCGATCACCATTAACAGCCACGCGGTTGGAATCTTTTTTTTTAAGGGCATGTAAAATTCTATTGTTATTCTCCCTGATCTTCTTCCAGATTGTTGTGGTCGTCTCCGCCCAGACTGTAATAATTATTTTCCTCATCCTCTTCACCAATTTCTTCGTCGTTGTCATCAAGATCCGATCCGGGGACATCAAGACCTTCATCCAGCTTATTTTTTAACTTTTGTTTCTTCACTCCCTGTTCATCAAAAGGTTCTTCTTTTTCACGACTGTAGATGTCTTCTTTGGCCGGATATTCCGGAAGCGGAAATTTTTCATTTTCCAATTTATCCTCTTCAGTTTTTTTGATCTTTTTATCCATAAATACTGTTTGTTTCTATTTAATACGATACTCGTTCCACGCCGACAGTAAATCCGCGATCACAATATAATATATTTAAGGATCAGTCATTCCCTGCTGATCTGGTTTAGAAGTGAACCGGGCTGGAGAAAGTTTTTACAGAAAGTTAAATTCATCCCGTAACAACGGCGCCCAGGTAAGCACTGCAGGATTGCCTGTTGAGGTCGTGGACGACAAAAGCCGGATAAATATGATAGATCTTCCCGGTACGTTTCTTATCGGGACCCTCGATGTCGGGAATTCCTTTCCAGGAAGAACCGATTCCGGTGCCGACTTTACCCCGAGAGGCCCCGGTTGAAGCCATTGATTAATTTACCCATAAGCAGTTAAGGATTTTAGCACAACCTTGGCGATGGTCGTATATATAAAAAATCATAATAAATTAATAAAAATGTAATAAAATACATAAGATAATAGGGCATTACCTGTGTTTTGTCTGTGTTTAGTCTGTGTTTAGTATCTATTTAGGCTGTGTTATATAAAACATCGGTATCTTTTATCCGGTTTGCTGCGAGGTCAGAATTTCAGCTTCGTGGTGTCCCTTTTTTGACCGCTCTGCAATTCTTGTTTGGTAAAAGAATAAAAGCTGCTCAAGCCCGGGCTATACAGAATCTCGGTTCAACAGCCTGGATAAAAAAGGTAGCAGCCGTTAAGGCCACTTCTAACAAATAGCTTGCACTTGCCCGATATATGTTGGCGGCCCGAATTGCTGTTGTGAAAGGTTATAGGTTGCGCAGACGATTTATTCAGGCATCTGCAGGCGTCGCTTTTGAAATGATTCCGGATACGAATAAAACATGTTCATTCTTTTGTATGTATTTTTGCGTGCGGCGAGGAAAAGAATGTTTTTTTTATTTATCAGTTAAAAGCTGTTTCTGCATGGAAGAATATATTGTTCAGATTCTGAAAACGGAGCTGGTTACCCACAACGTAAGACGATTTACACTGGAAAAGCCGCCTGCTTACAAATATATCCCCGGTCAGGCAACGGATGTCTGTATCAACAAGCCGGATTGGAAAGAAGAACGGCGGCCGTTCACCTTTACGAGCCTGAATGAATGGGATCATCTGGAATTTACCATTAAGATTTACAATGATCATCCGGGTGTTACCAGCCAACTGGGGAAATTGCAGATAGGAGATGAGCTTATCCTGCACGATGTATTTGGAACCATTAATTATCACGGAGAGGGGACATTCATCGCCGGCGGAGCCGGCATTACCCCATTCCTGGCTATCCTGAGGCAACTGAAGAAAGAAAATGCACTGGGCAACAATCGGTTGATATTTTCAAATAAAACGGAAGCCGATATCATTCTCAAAGATGAACTTGACCAGATGCTGGGCAGCAATTTTATCAATACACTTACAGAAGAGAAGACGCGGCGGTATGATAATTCCCGGATTGATGAAGCCTACCTGAAAAATAAAATAACCGATTTCTCCCAATATTTCTATATCTGCGGCCCGGATCCTATGGTGGAAAGCATTCAGAACTTGCTCGGTAAACTGGGAGCTGATAAATCAAGGTTGATCATAGAACAATTCTGAAATCACCGGCCCGGATCTACCACTGTTTTTCTTCACCATTCCCGCTGTAATTACTGTTCATTTCTTTTGACCAGACCCTGATGGCAATCCGGATTCCGTTCCTGAACTGATTGGGAATTATCTTTGGATAAAAAAAACCCGTATCATTCAAACGAATAAATATGAAAGAAAGATTTTCCATGAAGGACGTTCAGCCGGACGCCTACGCCGCCATGCAGGCTTTGGAGAAATATATGGCTGCCAGTCCCATTAATCCTTTATATAAAGAATTGATTAAGGTGCGGGCGTCCCAAATAAATGCTTGTGCCTTTTGCCTGGATATGCATACCCGGGATGCCCGTAAACTCGGTGAAACAGAGCAGCGTCTTTATCTGCTCAATGCCTGGAGTGAATCTCCGCAATTCAATGAGGAGGAAAAGCTGATCCTGGCCATGACGGAAGAGATAACCATGATCCATAAACGCGGATTAACCTCCAAAACCTACGAACAGGCCATTCAGCATTTTGGTGAAGCGGGCACCGCACAACTGATTATGGCCGTTGTAACCATCAATTCGTGGAACAGGATTTGTATTGCCACGCTCAGGCAGCCGGGTCAGAAAATTTAGAGGCCGTGAGGCCTTGGCAATTAAACGAAGCCATCATGTCAATAAAACCACTGACTATTGAAAAAAGGTTCGATGCGCCTGCCGCGCAGGTATGGCAAGCCATTACCGATAACCGGAAAATGAAATTATGGTATTTTGATATTCCGGCATTTAAGCCTGAAGTCGGCTTTGAATTTCAGTTCTATGGCGGTAGCGAGGATAAAAAATATTTGCATGTCTGCAAGGTGACCGAGGTAATTCCCGGAGACGTTCCCGCAAAATGACCGGGATTTTGCGAAGGAAAGTTTTATGGAAGGCTGGACTTTTATTCTGGGGAAGTCGCTTAAAAACTTCGTAGAAGCGGAGGCGGTTAAAAAGTAAAAAGAGGCCGTCTCAACACGCTGGACAGCCTCTTCTTTTTGTGTTCCTGTTATTTTATCGAAACGGGAACTTCAATGTTTTCCCAACCGAGTACAAAACCCGGGCTGGTAACCTGATAAGTCAGCCGTTCCTGCATCCTGGCAGACTTCCGGGGTTTAACCATCACACTCAACACGTCCTTTGCGGGATCCCGGTTGGCATCTCCGGACCTTTTTATTCCCCACTGGCCGGTTTCGGAATTCAGAATGATGGTCCATTCATTTTCTCCCGGCTTGGCAAACAAACTGTATTTTCCGGCCGGCAGATTCTTGCCTTCGACTTCAATGGCTTTATCCGTTTCAAATATCGTTGCCTCATTGGCCCCGGCCCGCCAAACTTTGTCATAGGGTACCAGTCCGCCCCAGATCTTCCTCCCTTTAACGGAGGGGCTGCTGTAATTGATGCTGATGCTTGCGCCGCCTACCGTTCCGGTAGCGGTTTCTGGGGGACTGGGTCTTTTGGATTTATCGCCCTGCGCCCAGAGGAGTGATGCCATACCTAAGCCGGTAAGCGTGAGTATAGCCGCCCTCGTAAAAACTGCTCGTTTCATATGATTATCATTTAACTGTTAAAAAAAATTCCAATTCCTTGTTCAGATTGGTATTTGCCAAAAGCAC
Source organism: Bacteroidota bacterium (assembly GCA_030706635.1). Classification (GTDB taxonomy): domain Bacteria; phylum Bacteroidota; class Bacteroidia; order Chitinophagales; family Chitinophagaceae; genus Puia. The sequence continues at coordinate 1,471 of JAUZOD010000028.1, read as the reverse complement.
TTTATTCCCGCAAATACCAAACCAGTTTAGACTTCCTTTAAACGTTTTATGGCGCGGCAGGGATTGCCGGGAACCCAAGCTGCAAAATGGAGCATTTAAAGACTTTGGTTTATGCCCGGATTTGATTGCCTATTTTTGAGCGACCGATATACCAGAGCTATTTTAACCACCAGGCGCAGAAATGGATCATTTGCTGATATTATTATTGATTGGATTTGGAGTTGGCACGCTGGGAACCCTGATTGGCGCAGGCGGTGGATTTATCGTGGTTCCCATACTCATTATTACACACCCTGAACTTTCGCCGGATATTATCACGGCCATTTCCATGGCCATTGTGGCAGCGAATGCCATCTCGGGATCATTCGCTTATGCCCGGTCTGGCCGGATTGATTTTAAAGCCGGAATTATTTTTGCCCTGTTTACCATTCCGGGTTCTGTATTGGGCGTATATACAACGGCCTATATACCCAAACTGGCTTTTCATATTGTTTTTGGAATCCTGCTCATTGTGCTGGCCATTTTTCTGTTCGTTTCAAAGAGGCGCATTGTCGTGGCCGGTCACAAAATGCCCGAAGTAAAAAACAGGATTAGACGCCATGTGTTGACGGATAAGGGGGGAACAACCTATACCTATACCTATAACCAATACTATGGAATAATGATCAGTATCCTCGTTGGTTATCTTTCCCCCTTATTGGGTATTGGTGGCGGAATCATTCATGTTCCTGCTTTGGTGAACTGGTTGAACTTCCCGGTATATGTGGCAACGGCAACCTCCCATTTTATATTGGCGGTTATGGCTACCGTGAGTGTGATAACCCATATTATAGAAGGCAATTATAAAGACCCCTATGTGTTGCGTATGGTTCTTGGAATAGGAGCAGGCGCGGTGGCCGGGGCACAATTGGGGGCCTATCTTTCTCATAAGATCAAAGGAAATATCATTATCCGGGCCCTGGCTTTATGCCTGGCCCTGGTTGGCGTACGCATTCTGTTCGGTGATCTCCTGTAGGTCGTACGGCGTTGAGATATAATAAATTATACAACTAATCTTTTATTTTTCAAGCGATTAAACCTGTTGTCCGGTCTTTAGTCCAACCGCAAACAAAACATCCCTTATGCAAAAACTGTTATCCAGAGTAGCCATTTTTTCGGTTATTATTCTGGCTGTATCTTTTAGTGCTTCAGCCCAGATCTATGTTAAGATCCGGCCTGTTGCTCCCGTTGTTGTGAGAACGGCTGCGCCGAGTCGGACCCATGTATGGATTGGTGAAGAATGGGAACCCCGTAACGGGAGTTATGTTTATGTTGGTGGTCATTGGGCTGCGCCTCCGCATCCGGGTTGGATCTGGGTTCCGGGTCATTGGAGACGTCATGACCGTAATGGAGAAGAATGGGTACGCGGTCATTGGAGAAGAAGGTAATAACTTGCAACGAGCAAAAGGTAATAAGCAAAAAAAGACCGGTT
>JAUZOD010000027.1 GCA_030706635.1 Bacteroidota bacterium | reverse complement strand
TTTTCGGCCCAGGTTAAAGAGATTATTTCGTTCAGCAGGGAGGAAGCCTTAAGGTTGGGAAACGACTTCATCGGTACGGAGCATTTGCTTCTGGGGCTGATCAGGGAGGGTGACAATACGGCTGTCCGCATCCTGAAAAGCTTCAATGTGGATCTTTATGAACTTCGCAAGGAGGTAGAGCTTGCCGTTAAGGATAAAACGGGCAAGAATATTGCCAATATCAACAGTCTTCCGTTAACCAAGCAGGCTGAAAAAGTGATCCGGGTAACGGTGCTGGAAGCGAAAGCATTAAAGAGCCCAACCGTTGAAACCGAGCATCTCATGCTCTCCATACTCAAGAATAAGGAAAACATTGCAACACAAATACTAAATCAATTCGACGTGGATTACGATTTATTCCGAAATGAACTGGGTGTTGTTAAAAGTAATGATACCCGCAGCGAATACGCTGAAGAAAATGATGATGATTTTGATGATGAAAAAAAGTATGCGCAGCAGAAGGCAAGACCGGCAGGGAATGCCAAAAGTAAAACACCGGTGCTCGATAATTTCGGCCGGGATATTACAAGGCTGGCAGAAATGAATTCACTTGATCCCATCGTTGGCAGGGAAGAAGAAATTGAAAGAGTGTCGCAGATTCTCTCCAGGCGTAAAAAGAACAATCCGATCCTGATTGGTGAACCCGGGGTGGGTAAAACAGCCATCGTGGAAGGATTGGCTTTGCGCATAGTACAGCGGAAAGTTTCCAGAGTACTGTTCGACAAACGCGTGATCTCTCTGGATCTTGCCGCGCTGGTGGCAGGCACCAAATACCGCGGTCAGTTTGAAGAACGCATGAAAGCCATCATGAATGAGCTGGAAAAAAACCGGGACGTCATTTTATTCATTGATGAAATTCATACCATTGTAGGAGCTGGGGGTGCTTCCGGTTCCCTGGATGCATCGAATATATTCAAACCGGCTTTGGCCCGTGGCGAACTTCAATGCATCGGCGCTTCCACGCTGGATGAATACAGGATGTACATTGAAAAAGACGGCGCACTCGACCGGCGTTTCCAGAAGGTGATGATTGATCCGCCCAGTGTGGATGAAACCATTCAGATCCTGGTTAATATTAAATCCAAATACGAGGATTATCACAATGTCACCTATTCCGAAGAAGCCATCGAAGCCTGCGTAAGACTGAGCGACCGGTACATGACGGACCGCCTGCTGCCAGACAAAGCCATTGATGTGCTGGATGAAGTGGGTGCCAGGGTGCATCTGAAAAACATCAATGTTCCGCAGAACATTGTGGAATTAGAAAAGAAAATTGAAGACGTTAAAAACGAAAAGAATAAAGTGGTTAAGAGCCAGAAATTCGAAGAAGCGGCTTCCCTGCGCGATGCGGAAAAACGGCTTCAGGAAGAACTGGAAAAAGCGAAGGCGGAATGGGAAGAAGAAAGCAAACACAAACGCTATCCGATCGATGAAGATAATATAGCGGAAGTAGTCAGTATGATGACGGGTATACCGGTGAAGAGAATGGTGCAGGCTGAAAGTGAAAAACTCAAGAATATGGCGGCCGACATGGCGGATATGGTGGTTGGACAAACCGAAGCCATCCAGAAAGTGGTTAAGGCTATTCAGCGTAACCGGGTGGGATTGAAAGATCCCAAAAAACCCGTCGGTACCTTCATTTTCCTTGGTCCTACGGGCGTTGGAAAGACGGAACTGGCCCGTGCGCTGGCACGTTATATGTTCGATTCTGAGGACACGCTTGTGCGGATTGATATGAGCGAATACATGGAGAAATTTACGGTGAGCCGTTTAATCGGTGCTCCTCCGGGATATGTGGGCTATGAGGAAGGCGGGCAACTTACGGAAAAAGTAAGAAGGAAACCCTATTCAGTGATATTGCTGGATGAAATTGAAAAAGCGCATCCGGATATTTACAATATATTATTGCAGGTGCTCGACGACGGTCAGCTAACAGATGGCCTGGGCAGAAAAGTGGATTTCAAGAATACGCTGATCATCATGACTTCAAACATTGGGGCCAGGCAGCTGAAAGATTTTGGCGATGGTGTGGGCTTTGCCACTTCTGCCAGAACGGCCAATGCAGATGAGAACAATAAGGCGGTGATTGAGAAAGCGCTGAAGCGTACGTTCAGTCCTGAATTCCTCAATCGCGTGGACGATATTGTGATCTTTAATTCCCTGAGCAGGGAGCATATCTTCAATATCATTGATATCCTGATGAAAGGGGTCATGAAAAGACTGGTGCAGCTTGGGTTCAGTCTCGAACTTACGGAAGAAGCGAAAAGCTTCCTCGCTGATAAGGGGTATGACCAGCAGTTTGGAGCCAGACCGCTTCACCGGGCCATTCAGAAATACCTGGAAGATCCGCTGGCTGAAGAGATTTTGAATCTCAGTATCAAGAGTGGGGATATCATGATCGCCGATCTGGATAAGGAATTGGGAAGGATCAAATTCACACTAAAAGAAAAAGAGAAGGAAGCTTCCGAAGTATAAGAAGAAGAGGCTGTAAATTGGTTAATTGCCACGGCGTGCAGAAAATTTCTGCGTTCCGTGGCAATTCGTTTATTTGCAGATTGGAATAGCAAATCATGGCTGAAAAAAAAATCATTATAACCATTGACGGCTGGTCGTCCTGCGGAAAGAGTACGCTGGCGAAACATCTTGCCAAAAAACTGAAATATAAATACATTGACAGCGGGGCGATGTACCGGGCCATCACTTTGTATTTTCTGCGCAATCATGTGGATTGGACCAATGCGGTGTCAGTTTCCGAAGCCTTAGAGGATATTGTTATAGAATTTATATTGAATCCCAAAACCGGTGAAAGTGAAACCTGGTTGAACGGAGAAAATGTGGAGTATTTGATCCGAGACCTGGTGATCGCAGAAAAGGTCAGCGATATCGCTGCCATTGCTGCTGTGAGAGCATTTGCCGTCAGGCAGCAACAGCAATTGGGGCTGGACAGTGGGATTATTATGGATGGAAGAGATATCGGTACAGTGGTTTTTCCGCGAGCCGAACTAAAAATATTTATGACCGCAGATATTGCGGTCAGGGTGGAGCGGCGATTTAAAGAACTCTTCGAAAAAAATCCCAATGTTAGTATAGAAGAAGTGAAGACGAATCTGGAGATGCGGGATTATATTGATTCCCACCGGGCGGTAAGCCCCCTGAGAAAGGCAGATGATGCCATTGAACTTGATAATTCCGGTTTGAAGCCGGAGGAACAACTTTCGCTTGTGTTAAAATGGGCAAAAGCAAGAATGAAACAGATGTGATAATCTGTGGAACTGTAAACGTGAAGAGGCCGCATCAGTTATCCTGACGCGGCCTCTTTATACGAAGAGCGGGTTAGTAAAACGTCTTAGCGGCTATTTAGCGGCTATGATTTTGCTTCTTGATTTTACCAGGGGTAGCAGAATAGCAAAAAGCAACAAAGCGACACCGCCTGCAACCTGTGCTGCGCTGAGGTCGGAAGAGGCTGCCTGACTACCATTGCTTTCAGCAAGTACTGCTGACTGGGAAGCGATGATGACCAGGCCTGTTGCCGGAACGAGCAGGATTGATCTCAAAAAACTTTTCATTTGCGTATTTTTATTTTATGATATTGATCATGCAATATAACGCAAGTTTTGGGCCTTAATTACCTTGTAATGAATAACGATACGCATTAAATTTATGTGGTATGTGTTTATTTTGCCACACGGGTACGATTGCCAAAGTGATAGGAGCGAAAATTGTTATTCCTTTAAAGTCAACATGCAGGAATAATCGTATTGTACGCCGGTAATTCATCCCGATCGTATCCTGAAGAAAATAAAAAATAATTTAAATCATCAATTACTGAAATGGAAAAAATCCTTCCCCGGTATGAGAAGGATTTTTTCCATTTAATGAAATGCCAGTCAGGCGTGCCGCTCCTTTTGATTTTTTATTTAAGATTGGGCGGGATATGCTTCTGTACCATGTTCGAACATATCCAATCCGCCCGGCCCCGTTTCGCCGATTGGTTCAACCCTGAGCTTCCAGGGATAAGGCAATTGTTTGATAACCCACATCAGGGTGAAAGACACCAACAAAGTAGCAATGGTAACTGTCATGCTGCCAATGAACTGGGCTTTTAATACGTCTGCTCCGCCTCCATAAAAAAGGCCCTTTACCGGCGCAGAATTGTCAGCGCCTGTCGGGCCGGTTGCACCATATTGACCGCATGCGAAAAGTCCGAGTGAAAGCGTGCCCCAAATCCCGCCAAACCCGTGCACGGCAACGGCGCCGATCGGATCGTCTATCCGGAGATATTCCAGCAGGTTGATGCCTAGCCAAACCACCAAACCTGCAATCAGGCCCAATATGATGGCTCCTAAAGGAGATACCCAGTAACAGGGACAGGTGATAGCAACTAAACCTGCCAGAAAGCCGTTGGTGGTGAAGCCGAGATCGAACTTGCCTTTTGTATCAGCGAACCACAGGGCCATGTACATGGCGCCGATACCACCGCCGCAGGCAGCAAGGGTTGTATTGGCAGCAACGCGTCCAATACCCTGCATATCTACAGCAGAAAGGGTGCTTCCGGGATTGAAACCATACCAGCCGAACCAGAGGATGAACCCACCCACAGCTGCAATGGTGAGGTTGTGGGGTGCAGGCATTCCTCCTCCGTCCCGCTTAAACACTCGCCCGATACGCGGACCGAGTACAATGGCACCGGCCAATGAAACCATGCCGCCAATCGTATGCACTACCGTTGAGCCGGCGAAATCACGGAAACCCTGTCCCAGCGATGTGAAGAAATGATCTTTGGTTCCCATCAAAGCGAGCCAGCCATCAGGACCCCAGGCCCAGTGACCGATAATTGGATAAATAAAACCGGTAACCCCAATGCTGTACAGAATATCGCCGCGGAAACTGGTACGGCCGATCATTGCTCCGGATGTAACGGTCGATGTAGTATCGGCAAAAGCGAACTGGAAGATCCAGTGCGCAAGGATGGGAATGCCCGTTGCTTCGTAGGTGTCCGGAGCGCCCTGCAAAAAGAACCAGTGATATCCTATGAATCCGTTCCCTTCGCTGAACATGAAGGAATAGCCAATGGCCCAGAACAAAATGCCGCAAATGCAGGTATCGAAAATACATTCCATCAATACATTTACGGTTTCTTTTTTGCGTGCAAAACCGGCTTCCAGGAAAACGAACCCGGGCTGCATACCAAATACCAGAAAGGCGGCAACGAGCGTCCATATGGTGTTTGCCGTGTTCATGAAAGTGGTCTCATGTGCTGTATAAGCAGGAGATCCCTGGGCATGGGCGGCTGTACCCACAATCATGCTGGGCAGAAAGATCATGGCTACGACAACTAAAAACAAACCGATTAGTTTTCCGCCGTACATGGTAAGTGCCAGTTTCCATTTTTCCTGTTGATTTAATTTAACCATCATGGTCAGGCCATGTTCATTCCTGCATGGGATGAATTTGTTAGCAATAAAATTGGATATGCCCATTTGCTTTGAGTTTAGAAATTCAAAAGTTATTGATATGAACAGATGATGATGAGCCGTTACGCTAAAAATGATAAGTAGCTGCTAAAATGAAACTGCCGGTTGACTTGGTCAGGTCGGTGCTGTTCTTATAAAAGACAGCATTTTTACCATTATCCAGTCTGAATTCGGGGATAATGGTTAGGTTGTCGACCCTGAAATTGGCAGACAACGTTCCTTCGAAAACATTGCCCATATCATAGGCGTTGCTGCCTACGGAGTTTGTAACCCAGCCATCTTTATTTCCAATATATTCACCCCTTAAAGTGAGACCGAACCAGCTTACGGGATCTACATTAACATATAAAGCGGAGCCCCACCAGCTTACTGAATTCCAGCTGTTGTCTGGCTGCTTCAGATCCAGGGTCTGTACAGTGCCGTTATACCCTAGACTGAACTTGCCGGAGATGGCATAAGTGAGCACGAGATCCTCCTGCATGAGATTTTTATCATCTGTTTGCTTGCCATCGACAAAATTCAGGAAGGCCTTGAATTTGTCGTCTTTCGAACCGGTTGAGAATTGGGCAATAAATGATTTTGGCATGCCGGGCGCAGATCTGTAATCGGTGGGATTGGCTATTCCCACCATCAGGGCGCTTTTACCGCCCAGACTGATGTCCGCTTTCAGACCGGTATGGGAGAACGGACCATAAGTAAACATATAACTCATACTGTAATTCCTGTTGAGGTAAGCGTCCAGCACTTCATAGCCAACATGGGTGCCCCAGGTTCCTAAAGTGAATTTGATTTTTGTGTTGGGTGCATAAGTAACATACAGTTGTTTGATTGCTACAGTTGTGCCTGCATCATTATAGGAGAACTCTTCCGCCCTGGTTCCAAAGCCCAGATCGACCGTTGCACTTACTTTTCCAAAACTGTGATCTGCCCGGATGGAAGCCATCCCCAATTCAAATGAGTTGCTGGAATGGGTAAAGCTGGTGGGACTGTTATAGGACAACGTCTTAGGATCGTTGAAATTGATCCGGTAATAACCATCAAAAGAACCGGTAATGGTGACGGGAGAGGAAGATTTTTTAGTGGAATCCGGAGAAGCGGGTGCCGGGGCAGATGTTTTGGTGCTATCCTGACCCTGTACATAGGCAAAAGAGCCAAGAACAACGAAGAGCAGTTTGAAGTGTTTGACCATGGATTGTTAGTTTTTATTGATGAACTAAAAAAATGGGAGCCAACCTGACCACAGTTGTTTCCATTTATATTGAATGATCAGCCGGCAACCGATAGAGAAACGATGCTTATTCAAAAGGTTGGATTATCCTAGAAGAACAACGCAGAAACAGAATTATATGGTTATATAGTATATTTAAGTTATATATCTATATTGGATGAAATTATGACAACTTATTTATAATTCTCTATTGCAATAAACATATTTTAATATGTAATATTAATTTTGTTGCTGGAATTTTGATAATCCTTGCTGGTATTGCAATTAGGTAAATGAAAAAAGGCTTCTCCCGGAAGAGAAGCCTTTGAAAGGGGTTATCTGGTAGGTTTAGCTTAGCGCAGGAACAGGATTTCCCTGTATTTTGGCAGGAGCCATTCGCTGTCATCTATCAGTAATTCCAGTTTGTCCACGTTGTAGCGGATCTTGTCAAAAAATGGTTCCTTAACGTGATCGCAATAGGCGATGGCCTTTGCGCGGACGTCTTTTATCCCGTTTGCCTTTTTACGTGCTTCTATCATCTTGCTTACCTGTTCGCTGATTTGGGCGATATGATCCGAGATTTTTTCCAGAATCTGCCTTTGATTTATGTAGGCGCTTTCCTTCAATCCGATTTCCTTTAATCCCTTGATATTTTCAATGAGGGTATTCTGGTATTTGATGGCCGGGGGAAGAATATGACTGGTACAAAGCTCTCCCATGATGCGGGCCTCAATTTGCACTTTCTTGATGTATTTTTCCAACTCAATTTCATGCCTGGCTTCCAGTTCAACGTGATTCAGCACGTTATTGCCTTCAAAGAGATGTTTGGCTTTATCTGTTAATAAAGCATCAAGAGCCAGAGGCGTCGTCCTTACATTAGGTAAGCCTCTTTTAGCAGCTTCTTTCTGCCAGTCTTCACTGTAACCATCTCCTTCAAACAGCACTTTTTCACTACTCACGATGTATTCACGGATAACGTGCATGATAGCGATTTCTTTTTTATCGCCTTTTTCCACCAGGGCATCCACGTCTTTCTTGAATTTCTTCAATGTTTCCGCCATGATGGTGTTCAGGGATGTCATAGCGTTTGCGCAATTGGCGGAAGAGCCTACTGCCCTGAACTCAAATTTATTTCCGGTAAACGCAAAGGGAGACGTGCGGTTACGGTCTGTATTATCCAGCAACAATTCCGGAATACTGCGATGCAGGTCGAGTTTGAGAATGGCTTCATCCTGTTCATCGAATTTATTGCCTACGCGTTGCTTGATATCTTCAAGCACTTTGGTGAGGTACTGCCCGATGAATACGGAAATAATAGCCGGAGGAGCCTCGTTGGCGCCAAGCCGGTGATCGTTGCCGGCAGAGGCTATGGATGCGCGTAACACTTCTGAATAATCATGTACGGCCTTAATGGTGTTCACAAAAAAGGTCAGGAACATGAGATTGGTCTTCGGTGTTTTTCCCGGCGCGAGCAAATTCACGCCGGTATCGGTGGCCATGCTCCAGTTGTTGTGCTTTCCGTTTCCGTTAATTCCTGCAAATGGTTTTTCGTGCAGAAGAGCACGGAGTTTATGTCTCCGGGCCACACGGTCCATAAGGTCCATCAGTAGCAGGTTGTGATCAACAGCAAGGCTCACTTCTTCAAAAATCGGGGCACATTCAAACTGGGAAGGAGCCACTTCATTATGACGGGTCTTCAGCGGAATGCCGAGTTTATAAGATTCTTCTTCAAAATCCCGCATAAACGCATAAACTCTTTCCGGGATCGCGCCAAAGTAATGATCCTCCAGCTGCTGTCCCTTCGCAGGAGCATGACCGAATACGGTCCTGCCACTCATCACCAGATCCGGGCGGGCATTGTAAAGGGCTTCATCCACTACAAAATATTCCTGTTCCCAGCCGAGTGTGGCATTTACTCTGGAAACATTTTTATCGAAATAATTACATACTTCAACAGCGGTCTTGTTCAGCGATTCCAGCGATTTCAAAAGTGGTGCTTTATAGTCGAGGGTCTCTCCGGTGTAGGAAACGAAAATAGTCGGAATGCATAGTGTTTTTCCTGACTCGATCTCCATGATAAAAGGAGGTGAGGAAGGATCCCATGCCGTATAGCCCCTGGCTTCAAAAGTAGCCCGTATGCCGCCGCTGGGGAAAGAAGATGCGTCCGGTTCCTGCTGGATCAGTGCATCTCCGTCGAACTGTTCAAGAGAGGTTCCGTCTCCTTTTATCGTGAAGAAGGAATCATGTTTTTCTGCAGACGAACCTGTCAGCGGCTGAAACCAATGGGTATAATGGGTAACTCCTTTTGCTTCGGCCCATTGAAGAAGACCGGCTGCTATCTGATTGGCAACGGAGCGGTCAATGCGTTTTCCTCCTTTTACCGATCCGGAAAGGCTTTTGTAGGCTTCATCACTTAAGAACGCGCGGGCGGTCTTTAGATTAAATACGTTTTCGGCGTAATAGCTGGTGATTTTTGGAGATCCGTCAAGTTCCGGCTGATAAGATTGGGTTGACAGATCATTTATTGCTTTTACTCTTAAAGATTCCATTTAGAATATTTTTGGGAACGAATGTAAGAGAATATTCATAATAGCAGAAAAAAAATCGATTTTAAACATATTTTTTAGAAAAATCGTCGAAAATCAATGACATTAGGTTCATTTATTGCCATTTATTCAATAAAAATCAATTCTAAATAATACATTAATAATTTTTGTAATGTTTTTTAAATAATATGTCCGTCAGTTTTTGCTGCAGCAGATTATTAGTGGAAAAGAGAAAAATAAAGAGAAAAAGAAAAGGAATACAGCGATAACGCACGATAGCTCCGGGGAATGGTACCGTATATCCAATGCCTAAAAGCAGTGTAATGCCATAGTATAAAAACAACCAAAATACCGGATCGGCGACCTTATGTCTTTTGGGAATGCTTATTACAAAAAAGAGGAAGCCGGCAAAAAGAAAGATATTTTCGATGGAAGAAAGGGATTGAAGCAAACCCTTCCCTTCCCAGGGATAGGGGCGGAGTGCACTGTTGGCCAACGCCTGGGGAAGTATTTCAATAAGTGTCAGCGGCCCCGGCTGCAGGCTGTCGAGCCGGTATCTGGTGTTTCCATGCAATACCATAAAATTCTGCTGCGTCTGAATCAGCGGCCGGGATAGCTGCAGGGCGGGCGGAAGAAAAAGGCTGCTTATAAAAATCAGCAACCCGGCCAAATAGATCGTGTTGAAATAAACCGGGGTGGATCGCTTGTTCTTTACGCTAAGCATATAGGCAAGCAGGGCAGGCAGAAAAGCGACAAGGTACTGCGCGCGGAAAAGCAGGAATCCGGCCAGGCCGAAGACGATGCCAGCCGCGTTTTTCCAGCGGGGTTTTTGCGCATATTCCTTTCCGTTATAGATTACAATGCTGATAAATAAAAGAATAAGCGCCTCTGCCCGGATGCCACTACACCAGAAAACGACCGAAGGAATAAAGAAAACCAGCAGATAGTACATGCCGGCGCGGGAAGGAAACTGACGGACGAGGACCTTAAACAGGAGAAGGGGTCCCGCCATGGTGATCAGATCGAACCACAGCACATCGATGTAATAGTTCTTTCCGCTTAGCAAATTAAGTACGGCCAGGGATTTTACCATAAACCAGTTCTCAAAATGTACAACGTAGAAAACGAGAGCGCGCCATCCGTTGTTGTCCGCAGCCTGCAGGGAGAGTCCTGGTAGGAATTCACGGATGAACCGAAGCGGATGATTTAGCAGCAAATCGGTTTCAGCCCTCGATTCGAGAAAATACCCCCAGGTATCGTCTCCTCCATAATAGTGCAGAAAAATATATCCGTATAAACAACCCAGAAATACTTTGAAGAGAACGGCCATCGCCGTGTGATAAATAGTAAAGTCGATGCCTTTCCGGCGGATGATGGCGTGCAGCATTATCGTGCCTGCTATCAGGTAAAAAGGAAAGAGAAAGTATGTAAGCATCTGAAAGGTTTACCTGATTTTAATCCCCCAAATCTATAAATTTGAATTTAATATCTCCCGATGACCGAAAATGAGCCAGTCCGGCAGAAGAAAAAGATCGCTCTTGTGGCAAACAGCGCCTGGTCTGTTTATAATTTCCGTCTGGACCTGATCCGTCACCTGATTCCGCATTACCATGTGCTGGTGATTGCACCGTCGGATGAATTTACCATTGAATTAACCAGGGAGGGATGTGGTTTTCTGGATATTGAATTCAACAACCGGTCCGAAAATCCATTTCAGGATTATGCACTATACCGGTCGCTAAAAAGAATTTACCGGGAGCAGAAACCGGATTTTATTTTTCACTATGTGATCAAGCCTAATATTTATGGCTCCCTGGCTGCCGCTGCCTGCGGAATTGAATCCGTTGCGGTAGTGACGGGGCTCGGATATGCTTTTGCCAGGCAAAACTGGTTAAACAAGACGGTGTCCTATTTGTATAAAAGGGCCCTCAAACGAACAAAGGAAGTCTGGTTTCTGAACAAGGAGGATGCGGAAATTTTTATTCAGCGGAAATTGGTAGATGGTCTCAAGGTGAAAATTTTACCTGGAGAAGGGATCAATCCGGAACATTTTGCGCCCGCATTTCGTCCGGTAGCCAGAACAAAGGCGTTTCAGTTCCTGATGAGCACCCGGCTTCTGAAAAGCAAAGGTGTTCGGATTTATGTGGATGCAGCCAGGATTCTTCTTAAAAGAAACAGGGACATACGATTTGAGCTTATCGGTTTTTTTGAAGAACATCATCCGGATTCGATAACGGAAGCCGATATACGCTACTGGCAAAGAAAAGGGGTTATTCATTACAGTGGTTTTGCAAAAGATGTAAGGCCTTTTTTACGGCAGGCGGATTGTCTTGTATTTCCTTCCTTTTATTCCGAGGGTGTTCCGCGGTGCCTGATGGAAGCTGCGGCCATGGAGATCCCCATCATCACGTCTCTGAACAGAGGTTGTAAAGAAGTGGTTGAAAGCGGAGTGAATGGCTATCTGTGCGCAGTAAATGATGCGGAAGACCTCGCAAGAAAGATGGAAGCAATGATTTTATTGAGTGCCACGGAGAGAGCGGCGATGGGAAAAAAAGGCCGGGAACTGGTGGTTGCAAAATTTGACGTGCAGAAAATCCTCGTGGAATACGATCGCGCCCTGGCACATATTTAAAAGTCGATTTCCGGAAAAACGGATTGCAGATATTCCAGTATGCCGGATGACTGGATTTGGTGTTCCCAATGCCATGACTGCAAATTTGGAAAAGCGTAGGGAAATGAGTTAATCCTGCCCCAGCTCAGGTTGGACAGATCCTCTTTCAAAAAAAAATATTCTCCCCCAAATCTTTCCTGAAATTGTGAGATCCAGAAATAGCTGCTGCTGATGATGGGTATGTGCATGGCCGCATATTCCAGAAATTTGGTGGAAGTCTGTGCATTGAAGGGTTCCCGGTCCGGGATATAATTAATCGCAAACCGCGCCTGAGACAAATAACCGGGAACTTCTTCCCGGGGAACGGGTCCCCGGAAAATAATGTTGCCGTTGGAGGAGCAGGTAGCTGCCAGCTGTTCATAATCCTGCCCCAATAAAAGGATGGTCCGGTTTTTCAGCGAACCACCCTGAAATACACGAAGCAGGGTTTCTATTTTTCTTGCGGGAGACAGAGAGCCTGTGTAAATGAAATCGTATTTTTTTTCCGCTCCGGAAACCGGATGAAAATCTTCGCTGATACCCTGATCCCGGTATCCAAAGGGAATTTCATCCCGGTGTTGAATTTCTTTCCGTACATATTCGTTAAGATATAGCCGAAAATGCGGGCGGGGATTGAGTCTGACTTTGAGCAAGTCCCTGATTTTACGGAATGGCGGCAGGGAAGAGGAGGAATACTCATGAATAATCCGTTTTCCCTTTCCTCTGGCCCCCGGATATATTCCCATAATATACCAATAGACATCAGCATGCGTTGCTGCCTCCTCTCCGTATTTGCAAATGATGGCCTCGATATTTTTTGAATGGAAAAATGTCTGATAAGCGTCCAGTTCGGGCAGAAACGCACGTTTGGGGTGAATAAAAGCGATCTTCATACAGCATAAAATTATCGAATAGATTAACGTGTGGTTCGTAATTTTGCGGTTTCCCGAATGATTATGGAAATTACTGTCAAAACCGCAGAGCAACTTCGCCTTACCGCAGAAGAATTTGAATTGATTTGTGAAAAGCTGGGGCGGACCCCAAATTTTACAGAGCTCTGTGCTTTCAGCGCCATGTGGAGTGAACATTGCAGTTATAAGAATTCCATCCTGTGGCTCAAAACCCTTCCACGTGAGGGAAAGAAAATGCTGGTGAAGGCGGGAGATGAAAATGCAGGTCTGATGGACATCGGGGATGGTTTGGGCGTTGTTTTTAAAATAGAATCCCATAATCATCCATCGGCCATAGAACCTTTTCAGGGAGCCGCGACGGGTGTGGGTGGTATTCACCGCGACATCTTTACCATGGGTGCCCGCCCGATTGCTTCACTCAACTCTCTTCGTTTTGGAAAACTATCTGATCCCAAAACGCAGCATCTGCTAGCCGGCGTAGTACACGGCATCGGTCACTATGGAAATTGTTTTGGGGTACCGACTGTTGGAGGAGAAATCTATTTTGATGAATGTTATCATACCAATCCCCTGGTGAATGCGATGAGTGTGGGTATAGTAAAGAAAGGGAAAACGGTTTCTGCTACGGCCCTGGGAGCAGGTAACCCTGTTTTTTTTGTGGGAAGCGCTACGGGAAAGGACGGCATCGGTGGCGCTTCCTTCGCTTCCGCAAACATAACCAAAGAGAGCGTGGAGGAATTGCCCGCCGTACAGGTGGGAGATCCTTTTCAGGAGAAGAAATTGCTGGAAGCCTGTCTTGAAGTGATCGCAACGGGCGCCGTTGTCGGCATGCAGGATATGGGTGCTGCGGGTATCATTTGTTCCACCGCGGAAATGAGTGCGAAGGGCGAAATGGGCATGCGGATAGACTTGGATAAGGTCCCCACCCGTCAGTCCGGCATGAAGCCCTGGGAATTATTATTGAGTGAAAGTCAGGAACGGATGCTAATGGTTGTTGAGAAAGGGAAAGAAAAAAAAGTGCTCGATATTTTTGAAAAGTGGGATCTGCCCTGCTCCAATATCGGAGAAGTAACCACAGACAAGATGCTGCGTTTTTATGTTGATGGTCATCTCGAAGCGGATCTGCCTGCCTATGAGTTGGTGCTGGGTGGCGGAGCGCCTCAATACACCCGGGAATACCGGGAGCCGGCCTACTTCAGCAAGATCAGATCGTTTGATTCCGGAAAAATATTGGTGCCACCTAACCTGAAGGCCACGGCTGAATCGCTTCTGGAATTACCCTCCATTGCGTCCAAGCGGTGGATCAGCTTTCAATACGACAGTACTGTTGGGGCAGCCAACGTGTGTACCAATGAACCTTCTGATGCAGCCATCGTGTTGGTTAAGGGAACTTCTAAAGCCATAGCGATGACCACCGATTGCAATAGCCGGTATGTTCTGGCCGACCCTTACTACGGAACGATGATTGCCGTGGCGGAATCAGCCAGAAATATTGTCTGTTCCGGAGGTGCACCTCTTGGCGTAACCAACTGCCTGAACTTCGGTAACCCTTATCAGCCGGAAGTATATTATCAGTTCGTTCATGCAATAAAGGGAATGGGAGAAGCCTGTCTGAAATTTGATACCCCGGTAACCGGAGGCAACGTGAGTTTCTACAATCAGCATCCGGAGGGAGCAGTATATCCTACGCCAACCATTGGCATGGTTGGTCTGCTTGAAGATGTAAAGGACAAGATGACCCTGTCTTTTAAGCAAGCCGGAGACGTCATTGTTCTGGTGGGGCAATCCCGCGACGATATCCATTCTTCCGCCTACCTCTATGCGATACACGGAGTGGAATACAGCCCGGCCCCTCATTTTGATTTAGCGGAAGAGTTACAGCTACAGGCAAAAATTTCCCGATCCATAAAGGAGAATCTGATTGAATCTGCCCATGACGTATCCGAAGGCGGTTTGTTCGTAACGCTTGCCGAATGCGGCTTTCACCGTGAACTGGGATTTGATGTTCATGCCCGCAATAATAACATACGGGCCGATGCCTATTGGTTTGGTGAGTCGCAAAGCAGGGTAGTGGTGAGTGTGAAAAAGGGGAAGCTGGAGGCATTAAAGAAAGAGCTTGGCGACTTTCCTTACGAAATCCTGGGAGAAGTGAGTTCTTCCGCACTGTTGGTCAACGGGGAAAACTGGGGCCCTGTCCGGCAATGGAAAACCAGATATGACACCGCAATTGAAAAGGAGATGGAATCAACGGTTGAAATATGACAAAGAATTCGAACATTGTAATTACCGGCGCTGCGGGTTTTATCGGCAGTTGCCTCACCGGGTTCCTGAATGAAAAGGGATTTGAACATCTCATACTGGTGGATGAGTTCAGCCGCATAGATAAAGCGAATAATCTGGAGGGGAAAAAATATAGTGAAAAGATTGAGCGTGACGATTTCTTTGACTGGCTGGAGGCAAAGAAGCCAGACGTGCATTTCCTGTTTCACATCGGGGCCAGAACGGACACGGCGGAATTCGATTATGCGGTGCATGAAAGACTGAATGTAGAATATTCGCAAAGAGTATGGGACTATTGTATAGTAAAAAGCATTCCGATGATTTATGCTTCTTCTGCAGCCACTTATGGTGCAGGTGAATTTGGTTATCTGGATAATCACGAGATGCCTTTCAAATTAAAGCCGCTTAATCCATACGGAATCTCCAAAAATGAATTTGATAAATGGGCCATTCGGGAGAACAGCCATCCGCCTTTCTGGGCCGGCTTGAAATTTTTTAATGTATATGGACCGAATGAATATCACAAAGCGCGGATGGCCAGCGTGATCTGGCATGCTTTCCGTCAGATAGAAAAAGAAGGAGAAGTAAAGCTTTTTAAATCTCATAGGCCGGATTACCAGCACGGACAGCAACTGCGCGATTTCATCTATGTGAAAGATATTCTGAAAGTTTGTTACTGGCTGATGGAAAATTATAAGTCCATGCGGGTCCCCAATGGTCTGTATAATCTTGGAACAGGAAAGGCGAGAAGCTTTGAAGACCTGGTGAAAGCTGTTTTTTCAGGTGTCGGAAAGCGACCCGTCATAAAATATATTGATATGCCGGAGGATATTCGGAATAAGTATCAGTATTTTACAGAGGCAGATATGGGAAAATTAATTGCCGCCGGTTATAAAGAATCCTTTTATAGTTTGGAGAACGGCGTTGCAGATTATGTAAAAAATTACCTGTCATCCAATAACTATTATTAAGACCATGATCAATAAAATCGGAATTATCGGAGGCGGAAATCTGGGTATGGCGATTGCCGAAGGGCTGATTCAAAGCGGATTTGTAAATCCCGGGCATATCCTCATTACGCGCCGGTCTGTTGATCAGCTGCACTTACTGGAAAGAAAGGGGGTTATGGTCAGCGGAAATAACGCAGACGCACTCGACTATGCGGGCATGATCATTCTGGCGGTAAAACCTTTTCAGGTAGATGACGTATTAACCAAGTTAAAAGGGAGTTTTAAAAAGGGGAAACATCTGTTGGTTTCCGTTGTAACCGGCGTTGGCATTCAGCAACTGGCTGATCTTACTCATCATGAAATTCCGATCGTGAGGGCCATGCCCAATACGGCAATTTCCATCCGGGAAAGTATGACCTGCATCGCCAGCAAAGAGGTCAGTCCTGACCAGTTCCAGCAGGTCGCGGATATTTTTAATCAGTTGGGCAGCACTGTGAAGATCGATGAAAAACTCATGGATGCCGCGACTGTTCTTGGGGCTTGCGGCACTGCCTTCGCTATGCGTTATATCCGCGCCAATATTCAGGGAGGCATAGAGATAGGATTTGATGCGGCCACAGCCAGCCTGATTGCGGCCCAGACTGTGAAAGGAGCTGCAGAACTCCTGCTGAAAAAACAAACCCATCCGGAACAGGAGATAGACAAGGTGACCACTCCAAAAGGTTGTACCATAGCGGGTTTGAATGAGATGGAACACCGTGGGTTCAGCTCTTCGCTGATCAAGGGCCTGGTAGCCAGTTTTGACAAAATCGCCCATGGCTGATGCCTTTCTGGTTATCAATTACTTAGAATTTATTTGACCTTGAGAGGCCGCTGGCACTTGCATTTGACAAAATATTGATGGAAATTTGTCGTTATAGAGAAACCCTTAGAAATACCGTGAACTGTTAAGATCCTAAACCCCATGAAAAAGAACCTGAGTGGCATCATATTGGTTGCCGAGATTGTTGCTGTTATTTTATTCCACGCATTCAAGCTTCGGGAGTCGGAGCAAGCCCCGTCTGAGAGTACTATCGTGATGATCAGCAAAAACCTGGTCAATATTCCCAAATCGGCCATTCTCCTCAAAACAAAGCCGGATTATTTTTTCATCAATATGCTGAAATAGATTTCCTTCGGATATCTCACTTTGTTATCTTCCATTTATCCACAATCCGGGTTTATGCTTTTTCGCATGTGAAAAAATTGCCGTAGGTTTGCATGACCTTCTGGATACTGTTTTCCACTCGTCATTCAACAGGTCATATCATTTAATTTATCGGGGTTTTAGCTGTCTTAATTACTATATTATGGCCAAATTTATTTTTGTTACGGGGGGCGTTACTTCTTCATTGGGTAAAGGCATTATAGCAGCCTCGCTCGCAAAATTATTACAGGCAAGAGGTCTCCGGGTAACGATTCAGAAATTTGACCCTTATATCAATATTGACCCGGGTACGCTGAACCCGTACGAACACGGAGAATGCTTTGTAACGGAGGATGGGGCGGAAACGGATCTGGACCTCGGGCATTATGAGCGGTTTCTCAATATTTTTACCTCGCAGGCCAACAATGTTACCACCGGAAAGATATATCAGACCGTTATCAATAAAGAAAGAGAAGGTGCTTATCTGGGAAAAACCGTTCAGGTTGTGCCGCACATTACGGATGAAATAAAGCGGAGAATGTTATTGCTTGGACAGCGCAATGAATACGATGTGATTATTACTGAACTCGGTGGTACGGTGGGTGATATTGAATCGCTGCCATTCATTGAAGCCGTGCGTCAACTACAATGGGAAATGCCGGAGGAAGATTGTGTTGTAATTCATCTGACATTGATCCCTTATCTCAAAGCGGCAAAGGAATTGAAAACAAAACCGACCCAGCACAGTGTGAAGCTGCTGAGTCAGGAAGGGGTTAATCCGGATATTATTGTTTGCCGTACCGAAGAGCCTCTTTCACCCGAGATCCGGAAAAAGATTGCGCTTTTCTGCAATGTAAAAATAGAGGCTGTAATCGAAGCGGCGGATGCGTCCACCATTTACGAGGTGCCGATTACGATGATGAAGGAAAAACTGGATTTGATCTGTTTGAAGAAGCTGAATATCACGCACTATCAGGATGCCGAGCTTGGCCGGTGGAAGACGTTCCTGGAGAAACTGAAGCACCCGAAACAGAAAGTGACCATCGGATTGATCGGGAAATATATTGAATTGCAGGATGCTTACAAATCCATTCTCGAATCTTTTGTACATGCCGGCGCCATGAATGAATGCAAGGTGCAGATCATGAACGTGCACAGTGAGTCCATTACGCCGGAGAATGTTTCGGAAAAACTAGGAAACCTGGATGGGTTGCTGGTGGCTCCGGGTTTTGGCCATCGGGGGATGGAGGGCAAGATCACGGCGGTAAAATATGCAAGGGAGAAACGACTGCCATTCTTTGGGATTTGTTTGGGCATGCAGATGGCGGTGATTGAATTTGCCAGGAATGTAATGGGGCTTACTGCTGCTCATTCCACGGAAATGCAGCCAGACACACCTACGCCGGTCATTGACCTGATGGAGCATCAAAAGAAAATTACCATTAAAGGCGGTACCATGCGTCTGGGCTCCTATCCCTGCGTCATTAAAGAGGATACCCTGGCCAAGGCAATCTATAGCAAACCGCTCATTTCCGAAAGGCATCGTCACCGGTACGAGTTCAATAACGACTACCTGCAACAATTTGAACAGGCCGGTATGATCGCCAGCGGAAAAAATCCGGAAAGCGGGTTGGTTGAAATCATTGAATTACCGGAACACCCGTTTTTTATCGGGGTTCAATATCATCCGGAATTAAAAAGCACGGTAGAGAATCCTCAACCCATCTTTGTTCATTTCATCAAAGCAGCTAAGGAGTTTGCTGCAAAACGCACCAAGAATCCGGTTTTGGAAAGAGAAATGATTTGAGTAAATGGAAAGTAGAGTGCGGAATCATTTGGTTTCATTCATTCTACGTTATCAATTCCCAAAAGCCCAAAGAAGAAAATCCGGAAATTCGGCACTCCAGCTGTTATAGTCCCGCCGGCCATTTTTCGCTTCTTTATATACGATCCCACCAGGTAATACTACATTCTTTCTTTGCAGCAGTGCCATGATGTCTTTTGTGTCATCAATGACGTCAATGATACCATCCTTATCCCGGTCAGTTTTTTCTTCTTCGCCGCCGGCATAAAACCAATATTGCAGTCCCGGTTTTTTCCGGGAGGCTTTTAACCTGGAGTACATGATCCGGTCGTTTTCGTCGGAATAACTGCTGTCTTCCAAAGCTTTGTCCCGCCACCAGAATGAGCCGGAAAAAATCCCTACTTTACTAATCTTGTCCGGATGGTTCCAGGCGATGTCAAAGGCCGAAAGTCCTCCCAGCGAACAACCGGCTATTGCAACGGACCTGAACTTGCGCACACCCGATTGTTTCTTGGCATAGGGGTACAATTCATCATTTATGAAAGCATCATAAAACCCAGCCTTGTTTCCAAGACCCAGGTAGTCCGGTTTCCCGGCAACGCCAAATTCATTTAGGCTGTCTCCCGCATCAATGCCAATAATCACCAGGGGCAGCAGCCTGCCTTTTTTATATAGGCTGTCCATGCTTTCTTTGACCCTGAATTTTTCCATATCCTGGCCGTCGTTTAAAATGAGCAGGTTGAATTGCGAACGGTCGCCTGGAGCCGGAGTATGCAGAATCGTCAGCTTCACCTGACGCTGAAGGTGCCTGGAGTATAATTCGTCTGTAGTCTTCCCGCCATGCCTGCAAGAGAAAAGGGCGAACAACGCCAGGGTCCGAATAAATACTTTCATCCGCTAAAGATAAAAAAGCCGCAGATTATTTTAAGAAGGCGTCCTGTTTTGTACAATATGAGATTTCCTGCAAACGTATGACGGGTCCGGGAAAGGTATGCATGAAAGGTTTTTTCTGTAGTGGGGTAAAGCGTTAAAAATTGCGATGAACACAAAATAACTTTGGATAGTACAGGGAGCGGTCGTAAATTTGACGTCCACATCGCGAAGTAGAGCAGCGGTAGCTCGTCGGGCTCATAACCCGAAGGTCGGAGGTTCGAACCCTCCCTTCGCAACAAGCAAATTTCACTTTTCGAAACCCCTGTTAATCAGGGGTTTTCGCATTTTGAGAACTCAATAACCACTACTTGTCTTTCCCACCGAAGAGTCGTCCAAAAAACCCTTTCTTCTTTTTCTTTTCCGGTGTTGTTTCCGTTTTTAAAGGTTCTGTTTTTTTTGAAGAGGAATTGGCTTCTTTCAGAACATTCTGTTCGTCACTGGAAAGTTTGGAGTCGATTGGAATACGGGGGGAACTGGTGTCGAGATACTGGTTTGCACTTCCATTGCCCTGATCTGCACCTTCAGCTCCGGGCGGCGGTGTTTTGTCGATTATTTTCATGTAGTCGTACATCATTTCGCTCTTCATATTTTCCGGCTGAACGAACTTGGCTTTCCTGTTCAGTCCAATATCTTTATCTGCCATAGATTTAGCCATAAAATATTCCCAAATGGGTCGCGCGGCATGGCCGCCTTCACCCAGGTGCCCATCGAGGCGGATGAAATTATCATCGCAACCGATCCACACGCCGGCCAGCAGTTGCGGTGTATATCCCATGAACCAGGCATCCGTATTGTTTTGCGTAGTGCCCGTTTTGCCGCCCATTTCCGAAATCCCGAGCCGGTCCCTTAATCCTGCTGCCGTTCCAATGTCGACAGTGCCCTGCATCATGCGGCACATGGTATAAGCCGTATTCTGGCTGATTACTTCTTTTCTTTCCGTATCAAACCGGGCCAGTACATTCCCGTTTTTGTCTTCTATCCGGGCAATAAAATAAGGCTTAGTACTAAAACCACCGGACGGGAACATGGTATAACCCCATAACATTTCGTACAGGGAAATTTCCACGGCACCCAGACAAATGGAGGGATAAGGTTCCAGTTTGGATTGTATATTGATGTTTTTCAGAAAGTCCACAAACCGTTTGGGCGTTACCTGCTTCATAATATAGGCCGAAGCACAATTGAGGGAGTACGCCAGCGCCGTGGCCATACTAACAGTATCGCCGTGCCCTTCGCAAAGCCCTTTGGCGGGCACCATCCCGAAGCCGTCAAAATACTGCGCCTCGTTGTCGCAGGGAGTCTCCGGGGTAAATCCGGCGTCCTCAATGGCATCGGAATAGAGTAACGGCTTGATGGATGAACCTACCTGTCTTTTGGTATTGATATTAACATGATCAAACTTATAGGTTTTGAAATCAATGCCGCCGACCCAGGCTTTCACCGCCCCGCTCATCGGATCCATGGCCATAAAGCCGGTCTGCAGCATCTGGTGGTTGTATTTGATGGAATCCAGCGGAGACATTACCGTATCTTTTTCCCTCTGAACATTCCATGCAAAAACTTTCATTTGCACCGGCCTGTCAAAACTTTTACGGATTTCAGCGGCAGGTATTCCGTCGTCCTCCATAGACTGCCAGCGCTCACTGTTGCGTATGAGTGATTCCAAGATATTCTGATGATCTTTCCAAACGGCGCCTTTTCTCAATGAGGGCTGCGCGCTCAGTATTTTCTGCAGCGCGGGCATTTGTTTGGCCACGGCTTCATCTGCATAGATCTGCATTCTGGGATTGATCGTCGTGAAAATCTTCAGTCCGTCCTCGTACAAATCATAAGGTTCACCGGTTGCCGGATTCTTATGTTCCCTGCACCATTTCTTTAGCACATCCCGGATCACATCCCGGAAATAAGGAGCCAGTCCGTTGTTCTCATCCAGCTTTTTATAGTTGGACATATCAATCGGGATCAATTTGAACTGGTGTGCACTGGCTTCGTCGAGGTAGTTGCTTTCCACCATCCGGTTGATCACTGTATTGCGGCGTTCTATGGCCGCTTTGGGATTTTTTCTGGGATTGTATAAAGTATTTCCGCTGAGCATACCGATCAGCATGGCTGCTTCATCTACCGTGAGGCGATCGGGCTCCTTCTGGAAGAAGGTACGGGAAGCATTCCGGATACCATATACATTGTCCCCGAAAGGAACCGCATTCAGGTATAATGCCAGAATTTCTTCTTTGGTAAAATTTCGTTCAAGGCGCACGGCCGTAATCCATTCTTTCAGTTTTTCAATACCCCGGCGCAGCATATTTCTGGAACCCTGGCCCAGCATGTATTTGGCTAATTGCTGTGTAATGGTGCTTCCACCACCATCGCGGCCGAGTTTTACAACGGCGCGCAATACACCCATGCCGTCTATACCTGAATGATCGTAAAACCTTTTGTCTTCTGTTGCCAGCAGGGCATTGATGGCATTCTTTGAGATGTCGCGGTATTCCACATTGCTGCGGTTGCTCTTGTCCTTATAATATTTCCCCATCAGGGTACCATCGTCCGCATATACCTCGGAGGCCAGCATGATGGAGGGATTCTCCAGCTCCTTTAATGAAGGGAGCGGACCAAAAGCGCCAAAATTGATTAGCGCTAAAAAAATGATGAATACGCCAAGACCGCTAAAAAAGATCTTCCAGAATATGGAGTTTGCCTTTCGCATGTTTTTTTATTAACAGTTGAATCGAAGGTTCTTTGCCGTCTTTTATTTAGCGGGAGGGAACCTGTCGGGAAAATATACGGATAAAAATTTTCTATAAGCCTGAATATCCTTGTTCGATTGCAAGGTGGTCAGGTTCTGATCATCAATAATAATGAAAGAATACTTATTTGCGGAAAGCCAGGGTAAAATTTCCCTGCCCGTAACTTTCTCCGTTTTATCCAGATACAGCAGGGCGGCGTTCGCATTTTCAAATCCGTTGATAACCATCATCTTGATGCTGTCACTCAGCGCTACCTGGGTTATTTCTAAATGTTTTCCATAATAATTCTCCCGGTTATACCGGTCGAAAGCATTTTTTGATTCTGTTACATAAACGGGATCTACCTTATCCATGATCAGGGCCACCGCATGGGGCCTTTCGGGCGCAGCGGTAAATGAAGAAACAAAGGAAGGTGGCGGTTTCCTGAATTGCAGTGTATCGGTCTTTTGTTTTACCAGCCGGCTGCTGTCTGCTTTTATTTTAGCCTTCTGGTTCATGCCAGCAGAATCGGTTACGGGAATCTTCGGTTGCATATTCTTACTGTCCATGGCCAGGCTGTCATCAGTGGATCGCTTGATTTTGAGATTGGTCAGGTATTCCTCGATTTTTTCCCTCTCCAGCAGCACACGCAATGTATTTTTGGCCTTGGCCGCCATGGGTGTTCCCATGAATTTAGAAATGATGTGGCTAAGTGTTACTTTGGCGAGGCTGTCGTGGCGGGTATGCATGTAGTATAGCGCTTCCACATATTCGAGCTGCGGGGTCCAGTATTTATCTCCATAAGTGCTGTCCAGTTTCTTTTTCCCTGCCAGTGCCTGATCAAAATTGCCTTCGATGAGTTCGTCATATACTTTTTCATAGGCATGGGTGGCGTCGGCGCGCTCCAGCCGGTCTGGCGGACCGCTGGGCGGATTTTCAATCAGTGACAAATACCTGCCGGAAGGAAATCGTTGCTTCATCAGTGCCAAAATTGTTGCGGCATTTGCAGAATCGTTCAATTTCAGGTAGCAGTAATAGGTATTGAACATCGCCTCCTGATAAAAACGAGTGGCCGGAAACCGGATTTCCAGGCTATCATACGATTGAATGGCCATGCGGTAGTCCGGAATATAATCCTGTAGTGCTTTTCCCAGGGTATACAACGCATTTTCCACAGAATCCCGGGATTTCTTTAATTTATCGGGTGTGAGTGGGACGTTTTTCAGAAGAGCATCAGGCGTGAGTTCAACTGCTGCGGGTGCAGCAGCGTTTGCCTCGGAACCATTCAGGTTATTTAAGGTGCCAGATACATTGCCTGCCTTTTGTTGGTTGATCATCGACTGTACCTGCCAGTTATCTACATTCGGCCGGTTGCCCCATTTCGAGCGGAATTCATTAAACCCTTTTGATTTCAGCGAGAGGTTATAAAAATACCATTCGGCATTGGCGTTGTCGTTAAACATATCCGCGTTGGTGGAATTCGATTTAAATCCATACCCATTGGCACTCTGTTGCTCATCTTCAGAAAGACCCTGCTGTCTGCGGTAAGCGCGGATCATTTTTTTGATATAAGCATTTCTTTCCTGTTCCGTCATGGCAGCGATGCGTTGCAGGCTGTCTTGCCGTTGTACGATCTGCATTTGGGGAACCACCCGTCCGAGCGCCAGTTTATGGTCCAGTAGTATACGCAGGGAATCAGCAATCATCGGATTGCCGGTATTGATGCTGTCATAGGCATTTTTTGCTTCAGGGTATTTTCGTTCATCGAGAAAGAGCCAACCCAGTTTGAGAAAAGCCTGATCGCGCATGGATCCCGCGCTGCTGGAATTTGCAATGGATTTCTTAAAAAATACGCGGGCTCCGGAACGGTTATTTCTTTCCAATTCCATTTCTCCCGCAGCGTAATAAATAATATCCCGGTAAGAAGCATATAATTCCTTCCTGGACATTTTATGAAGTGCTTCAATGTTTTTGCGTATATAGTCGTCCCCTTCATGATTGCCCTTGTTCTGCCGGATAGCATTTAAACGGGCATACACTTCCATTACCGGATCCATGGTATGAGCGGCCGACTGCTCATAAAAGTCTTTCGATTCGGCTGGTTTTCCGTCCCGATCGTAAAGCTGGGCAATCAGGTATTCCCACCGGGCGCGCTCACCCTGGGTTGCTGCGTTACCCAAAGCCGCGGTGAGGTGG
The DNA here is from genome assembly GCA_030706635.1 of Bacteroidota bacterium. Lineage (GTDB taxonomy): Bacteria > Bacteroidota > Bacteroidia > Chitinophagales > Chitinophagaceae > Puia. The sequence goes on along the minus strand of JAUZOD010000027.1, from coordinate 27,510 downwards.
TATGCCGCGCTATCGTAATCAGACTGCTTATAAAAAAGAAAAGCCTGCAACTCATGAAGTGAGGCTTGCAGCCGCTCCGGAAAGTTCGGATCGTGGTTGAGTATGTCAATCAAAACAGACGCCCGGGTAAGATCATCCCGCATCAGGTAGGTGCGTATCTGCCACACAAAAGATTCATTCCGGCTGGGGGGGAGGCTGAATGCCCGTTTAACGATATTCCTTTTTTCGTTGGTGGAAATGGTAAATGCGTTTCCGCCGGCATCCGCATTTGAATTACTGCCGATGGGAATGGGATAACCATCTTTTTCGCGTGGGGCAAATGCATAATTGACAAACTGAAAAAGGATATGGGCAGAATCCAGGTTGTTCTTGTAGTAGTAAGCCTGCCCCATAAGCATATACAAGTTGTCAGCCCAGTCGTTGCGCAGATCCCGGACCAGGATCGCGGTATTTACCTTGTCAATTACAGAATCCAGGTTCCGCTTATCTTTGGACGTGGTCTCCAGCTTGTAATTATAAAAAGGAAGAAGCTGGGTGAAATTATCCTGGAACTGGGATTTTGCCCGGCTTACAACCTCATTTAGCTTAATATTGGCGTTGTAGTAAAAATTATAGTGGGTTATGGTATTCTGAATAAAACGCCGGGGCGTCTTGAATTTTGTTTCGGTGGTTTTCTCGTACCCCAGGGTACGGTCTTCATATCTGACGGGCTTTTTTAAATCATAGGAAATGCCTTCCTGCCCGAAGCCGTTCAGAAAAAAAATAGACGAAAAAAGTATAACTGAGGTAACGATCCGTTTCACCCTGACCCTTTAGGATTGCAAACTAATTGGATATTAACTGATATTCCGGTTTTTTATTTTAAAAATAGTCGATTTTAAGGCCGTTTCAACCTGCAAACCAATAACTTGTTATCTTTAAGCTGCAATATCCCAATATGGCCAAATTCGATGCCAATTCCACTTTAAAACGGCTTCAAAACCGTTACCGGCTCGTGGTGATGAATGACGACACTTACGAGGAAGTGGTTACTTTTAAACTCTCCCGCCTGAGTGTATATGTTTTTCTCAGCACGGTTTTTGTGCTATTAACCGGACTTACAGTGGCTTTGATTGTTTTTACTCCACTTAAGCTTTATATTCCCGGATATGGGGATATGAATAATACCAAGGAGCTTCGTGAACTAAAAATACGAACTGATTCGTTAGAGCAGGAAATGATCTACCGGGATCAGTATTTTCAGAGTTTACGTAATGTGTTGCAGGGGAACAGTTCGGTAAAGATGGACACGACAACTTTGAAAATACCAAAAACCGAGAAAATCGACGATTAGCGTTTTCCAATTCTTGTAAAAATCTGATACCAATGTTTAATAACAAATCCAAGTCTGAAAACACAGAAAGCACAATTCCTTCCGGCAGCGCCAGCCTCATCGGCAGCGGCACCTCCATGAAAGGCGACATCACCAGCAGCGGGGATCTTCGCATTGATGGAACCCTGGTGGGCAACATCATCTGTTCGGCGAAAGTAATCATCGGAGCCAATGGCGTGGTGGAGGGTGACGTGAGCGGCCAGCAGGCCGACATCATGGGCAAAGTAAGCGGAACCATCAAAGTAAAGGAACTTCTTCAGCTAAAAAGCAACTGTCAGGTAAACGGTAATCTGTATTCTGCCAAGTTGCAGATCGAACCGGCGGCCACGTTCAACGGACAGTGTCATATGACGCAGGAAGAACCTAAGAATCTGAATACCAAAACAAATTCCGAAGTGCGGAAAGATGGTTTTCAGAAGTCCCCTTCTTTAGCCATCTCCTGATCAGGACAGGCCAGGTCTTAATCTGCCATTCAGGCGGAAAGGGAATTGCTTTGCCCGCAGTTGCGGTTTGATTAGTTTTGCATTTCGGTTTTAAATAGAACTGTACATGCAAACCCCCCCATTCCGCAAAAACCCGCGTACTCTAATTTATCTGTTTCTGGGCTTCACCTGCCTTTGCGGAATAGGCTGGGCCGTTTTTTCTTCCGAGGTGGTTGACTTCCGGGTATTGCTGGCCGGAAACGCACTCCTTTTTGCCATTGGTTTTTATTCCCTTAGGCTGGCCATAAAAGCCCTGTATCATAAGAATATACAGGTTTTTTTGAGACTATTGTATAGCTCCTTGTTATTAAAGCTTTTTCTGATCAGCGTAGCGGCTTTTATTTATATCGCCCATTTCAGGCAGGCTTTGAACAAACCCGCCCTGTTTGGCTGCTTCGGTCTTTATCTTATTTATACTTTCACTGAAGTGCGTTTGGTGATGCAACAGAGTAAGCGTAAAAATGCCTAAACGCGAAGCACCACTCAATCATCTGGAAAATTACCTGCCGGAAGGCTCGTCACCCAGGGTATATGAGTACCTTAACACCTATAAGATACATTTGACCATCACCCGCACGCGGAAGACCGTGTTAGGTGATTACCGGCATGCAACTCACGAAGATCATCACCGTATCAGCGTCAACGGGAATCTGAATAAGTATGCATTTCTGATTACCCTGATCCATGAATTGGGTCATCTCATTACTTTTCAGCATTACGGAAACCGGGTGCTGTCTCACGGAAAAGAATGGAAACTGGCCTACCGGCACGTGTTGGAGGATTTTATTAAACTGGAATTGTTCCCCGGGGATATTCTTGAAACGCTGCTCAGATCATTGCACGATCTGCCGGCAAGCAGTTGTTCGGATATTAACCTGACCAGAGTTTTAAAAAAATACGACGCGGACAAGACTGCTCTGCTGGTGGAAGACCTTCGCGAAGGCGCATTTTTCAAAACGGCGGACGGGCGCATGTTTAAGAAAGGAAAGCAGATCCGGAAACGTATTGAATGTACCGAGGTCGGTACGGGCAAATTATATCTGTTCAGCCCGGTTTATGAGGTCAAACCAGCCGGTTAAATGATCTGGAGGAAGACGGGTAATCAGGAACCGATAATGGCCATCAGACCGTAGAGAATGATTAAGGACAAGACGACAACGGCAATAAAGGGTTTGTGTGCGGATTTCATGACAGATACGATTATTTTCAGTGGATGGATTATTAACGTTAAGATATTCATTTTATTTTTCAGGTGCAAGGGGCCTGAACAATTTAGGGGCTTCCCATTGTCCATTGCCTTTTGGCTGTTAACTTTGAAATATGGCAGAAGCAATCGTTGAGCTAAAAAATGTGAATATTTACCAGGGTGGTAATCTCATCCTCGAAAAGGTAAATGTGGTTGTAAATAAGGCCGAATTTGTTTACCTGGTGGGTAAAACCGGAACCGGGAAATCCAGTCTCCTGAAGACGATGTATGGCGACCTGGTGATGAAGGAAGGAGAAGGTACCGTTGCCGGTTTCAATTTGAGAGAGATGACCTGGAAGAAAGTGCCCTATCTGCGCAGAAACCTGGGCGTGGTATTCCAGGATTTCCAGTTGCTTACCGACCGGAACGTAAATGACAATCTGAAATTTGTGCTCCGGGCGACTGGCTGGAAAGATGAGAAGCTGATGAACGAAAAGATCAATGATGTGCTGGATAAGGTTGGATTAAAATCCAAGGGATTTAAAATGGCCTATGAAATGAGTGGAGGCGAACAGCAACGGGTGGATATTGCCAGGGCTTTATTAAATTCCCCGAAACTTATCCTTGCCGATGAGCCCACCGGAAACCTGGATCCCGAAACCTCCGATGAAATTATGCAGCTGTTGTTTCAGATTTCGAAGGAATATGGAACAACGGTAATCATGGCAACACATGATTACCGGGTGGTGAATAAATTTCCCGCCAGAACACTAAAAACGGAAAACGGCAGGGTTTCCGACAATGCTACCATATCCGTTCTATAAGTTTAACCGCAGATCTTTGGTTATTGTACTGATTTAATAATCTTTCCCGCCGGAATTGTAAATCAAGCAGCGTGAAAGGCCGTTCATAGAGTGTTTCAATCGTTTCCTTGAATTGTTCCGCCTCATGGGCAATATGACAGACTTCTCTCAAACCGGTACCTTCTACAGCTTCTGCATTCACCACACAATGACGTCCGTTAAAAAGGGCATTCAGTAATTTTAATTTAATGCCGGTGGAATTGAAGGAAGGAATTACATGCAATTGAGCTTTAGTAATAATGTCCTGGAGTTCCGGACCCGAGGGGTCGGAAATGATACAGGCATTCGGGGCATGTTCCGCCAGCCGGCGTAAACGGGCAGAAGGTTTTTTGCCTGCAATGAGAAAAGGTAAATTCAGTTCATTGAAAACATTGTCCAGCAGCCAGCAAACCGCCTTTTCGTTTTCTTCCACAGACAGGTTGCCATGATAAAGGCAATAACAGCCCGTACCCTGAGGAGAACTGACGTCCTGATAAGGAAGAAAAACCGGAATCACCATAACCTCTTTTGCCCGATAGGAGTTCCTTGCCGCTTCAGCATCCGATTTGGTCACGGCCAGTAACGGCCATCGCGATGCGATCTTTTGTTCGTACCCTTTAAGTACTGAGCTTTCATGCAGGTAATATAACTTCTTAAACCAGGACGACGTGCAGGCTGCGAGTTGTTTGTAGTAAATGGATTCTACATTGTGCAACCGGAGAAATACTTTCCTCACGGCAAACCGGGTATCGCTCATGAGATAGGTGCAATGGACTCCTTCCAGGAGAATTGGGAATTCATCCTCCAGCAATCTGTCCAGCAATTCAGGGCTTGACCGGGAACAAACTATATAAGGCAGTTTGTGTGAAAATCCTTTGTGGCCTGTGCGGCGTGGATAATAGTACACTTTTTCACAGTAATCGTTTAGTGCGGGCTGTTCCCCTCTGCCGTATTCAAAACAATGGAGATGTATCCTGATCCCCTCGTTGTGAAGTGTTTTGATCTTATAGAATAAATCGAAAACACCTCCGTAATCCGGAGGATAGGGAACATCGTGGCAAACAATATGAAGATTTTTTTCCGACACCTTACTTAATAAGTAACCGAATCCCTTTCCACTTGTTTAAAAATGTCGATTATTATTTTACTTTCATTCTCCCAATTCAGTTCCTGCCTGACCCTTTCCGTGTTTTTCTTCCACAAATTCAAACGAATAGGATCCTCAAATATTTTTTCGATGCAATCTGCAATATGCTTTGGTTCATGACTGTCGATAAATGAGCCCACGTTGTAGTGGTTCACCACTTTCTCGAGTTCGACCAGTCTGCTCACCAACACCGGTAAGCCGGCATGCAGGTAATCGAAAATCTTATTAGGGAGGCCGTAGCGGTGGTTGATATTGCCGGCCTTATCCAGGGAAAGGCCTAACTGCGCTTTCCGGGTTACGCTCCTCAACACTTCAAAGGGCAGTTTGGGGATAATGGATATCCTGTCCGATAGATGCTCCTCCAGGATCAGACGCCTGACCAGCGGGAATATATCGCCCCCTCCAACGATCAGTAAATGATACTGTTCCGGATCCAGGTATTTCATGGCCATCACCAGCTCTTCTGCTCCGCGATGCGGATTGATTCCTGCTCCCTGGAAGATTAGAATTTTTTTATCTTTCGGGATCTGCTGTTCAATCTCCTGTAATAGGGATTGATAAAGGCTTGTTTCCGGGAAATGCAGATAAGGGAGGTTCCGCACAGCAATAAGATTCTTGCCGTAGTCTTTTTTATACAGTTCGCAGAATGAATCGCAAATGGTATAAATATGCTGAACCCGCGGGAAAATAAAAGACTCGATCCACTTCCATATTTTTCTGATAAACGGTTTATTGTCAAGCCCGGCCATAGCCATATAATATTCGTGCGTATCGTAGACAACGGGCTTTTTTTTGAGTCTGGCAGCCAGCCAGGTCGCGGGCATCACATCGAGGTCATTTCCCAGGTAGATATCAGCCCTGGCAAAAAGCAAACGCAGGAACAGGCGGATATTGAATTCGGCATAGAAAGGAAATTTCCTTTGAAAGAGCAAACCGATCCGCCGCGTAGGGTAACTCCTTCCGGCGAGAGCCAGGCTATCTCTTCTTCTGGAGCCGATCAGTAATATCTTGAAGCCCTGCTCGTGCAAGGTTTGGCAAACTTTATGAACCCGCTGGTCTGTTACCAGATCTGATATCACCGAAACAACCACCCGTTTTGTCATGGTTTGAACCTTAGCCAATTTTAAAAGGGTTTTAAAAAGCGCTGACAATGGCATCGCTGATTTTTTCTGCAGCATGACCATCGCCGAAAATATTGATGTCAAATGATCTATTGGTTTCCAGCAAACCCTGGTGCTTCCGGAGAATGTCTTCCGTTTGTGCGTCTGAACGGGCACAATTCCCATGGATGAATAATTCGGGCCAAAAGGGGAATTGCATAATAACCAACGTCGGCTTACGCATGAAAAACGCTTCCCTGGAAAGGCCGCCGCTATCGGTGATCACCGAACTGCATTTTTGGAGAAGGGACAGCATATCCAGGTATCCCAATGGCTCTAGAACGGTAAAACTGGTTTCTATGGCATACTTGCGAAGCAGGTCTTTTGTTTTCGGATGAACAGGCATGAGCACGGGGGTCTCCACATGGATGCTGTTCAACGCCAGGATGATATTTCTTAAGTAGTCAGGATTTTCGCGGTTCTCTTCCCGGTGAATGCTGGCGAGTACAAAATTACCCGGAAGACCGGTGCCTTTGAGAATGGCGGGTCTTTCCGAAGCCATTTTTGCAAAGGAAAGGGTGGCGTCCAGCATCAGGTCTCCGGTATTGTATATGCGGGGGCCGTTGCCATTGGGGCCGAACCCTTCCTGCTCCAGGTTTTTCACGCCCTGGTAAGTGCAGCAGAAATTATAATTGGCCATCCGGTCGGTCAGATAACGGTTCGATTCCTCCGGCATCAGTGCATTACCGGTCCGGATGCCCGCTTCCACATGAGCCAGGGCTATATTTCGTTTGCAGGTGGCCAGGGCACCCGCCAGGGTGCTGTTCGTGTCGCCATAAACAATCACCAGCGCGGGCTTTTCTTTGCCAAGGATTTGGTCAATTTGAATTAACATATTGCCAATCATCACATTATGAGACATTCGGTTTATGGAGAGGAAATGCTTTGGGGACGGAATACGCAGCTGGCTGAAAAAGATATCGGACATATTTTCGTCAAAATGCTGTCCCGTGTGCAGCACGATGCCGGGCGCATCCCGCAGGGAAAGTTCCTTATGTAACAAAGCGAGTTTAATGAATTGGGGCCGGTTGCCCACAATATGCATGATTTTCATTTTGAGACTTTTAGCCGGGTTCGCAGCCCTGCAGAGCAAAGAACCGTTTTTTCCGGGACGGTGCAGATATAAAAATAATTCTCTACCTTCGCGCCGAAATTAGCAGAATATTATCTGGATGCCTTAAAAAAAATTAGATGCCTTATTTGACCAAAGAAAAAACAGCAGAATTCTTCACAAAGTTCGGAACCAGTGCAACGAATACCGGATCCATTGAAGCACAGGTGGCTTTATTGACGGAGCGGATCAATCGCATTTCCGACCACCTTCAGGCCAATAAAAAAGACTTTTCCACGAATCGGGGATTGATGCAGCTTGTCGGCAAGAGAAAACGCCTGTTGACCTACCTGAAAAACAATAACCTGCAAAGCTACCGCGAGTTGATCGAGAAGATCGGACTTAGAAAATAAATACTTTAGTAAAAATGAATTCCCAACGTCTGTCTGTTGGGAATCATTTTTTCAAAGGTTCTCATCGTTCACCGTTCGTTTAACGTGCCATGGATCAGACCTGCACAAATTCGGATCCATCCATTCAAAAGCATCACTATGTTATCACAGCCAATCAGCGTAACCTTTACTACCGGTGAAGGTCAGCCCATTACTATAGAAACCGGTAAGCTTGCCCGTCAGGCCGACGGAGCCGTGACCGTGCGTCAGGGCAATTGTATCATCCTGGCAACGGTTGTGGCCAACAAAGACCCGAGGGAAGGACAGGAATTCTTCCCGCTTTCTGTAGACTATCAGGAAAAATTCGCTTCTGCGGGCAGGATTCCCGGCTCTTTCTTTAAAAGGGAAGCCAGGCTGAATGATTATGAAGTGCTTACCAGCCGTTTGATTGACAGGGCCCTGCGACCCTTATTCCCGGAAGATTATTTCTGCGATGTACAAGTGCTGGTAAGCCTGATTTCAAGTGATCCGGAAATTATGCCGGATGCTTTGGCAGGGTTGGCCGCTTCGTCTGCACTCGCTGTTTCCGATATTCCCATCAAGGAAATCATCAGTGAAGTACGCGTTGCCAAACTCAACGGAAAGTTTATCGTGAATCCAACACGTACTGAACTGGAGAAAGCAGACCTGGAATTCCTCATTGCGGCAACCGAAAAAAACCTGCTGATGGTGGAAGGTGAAGCCAATGAGTGCAGTGAAGAAGACCTGATTCAGGCATTGCAGGTGGCCCATGATGCCATTCGTGTTCAGATCAAAGGCCAGGATGAACTTCGGAATAAAGTAGGTGTAAAAGTAAAACGGGATTATAAAAAACCTGAACAGAATGAAGCGCTTCAGGCCAAAGTGGTTGCGTTTGCCAAAGACAAAGTCTATCAGATCTCCCGCGCGGGAAGCAGCAAGCACGATCGCAGTGAAGCTTATGATGCTGTAAAAAAAGAGCTGATTGAAAGCCTGGGAGAAGAAGCAACGGACGCCGATAAAAAACTTGCCAAAAAATATTATGCCGACCTGCAATGGGAAGTGGTCCGCAACATGATCGTAGATGAATCAGTGAGGCTTGACGGCCGCGGCCTTGATCAGGTAAGGCCTCTGTCCATGGAAACAGATCCTTTGCCAACACCGCATGGGTCTGCCTTATTCACTCGCGGCGAAACCCAGTCGCTGACCACTGTAACCCTCGGAACGCCCCTGGATGAATTGCTGGTGGAAAGTGCAGCGAAATCGGATTACACGAAGTTTATTTTGCACTATAATTTCCCCCCCTTTTCAACCGGTGAAGTGAAGATGATGCGTGCTCCTGCGCGCCGTGAAGTTGGTCATGGGAACCTGGCCATGCGTTCTCTGAAAAAGATGATGCCCGGCAAGGATTATCCTTATACGGTGCGTGTGGTAAGTGATGTGCTCGAATCCAATGGTTCTTCATCCATGGCAACCGTTTGCGCAGGTTCACTCGCGCTGATGGATGCCGGCGTTCCCTTTGCCAAACACGTTGGTGGCGTGGCGATGGGATTGATCACGAGGGCCTCCGATAACAAACATGCGGTGCTTACGGATATCCTGGGGGATGAGGATCATCTTGGGGATATGGATTTTAAAGTAACCGGTACCCGGGATGGGATTTGTGGCGTGCAGATGGATATTAAGGTAGACGGGCTCAGTATGGAAACTATGCGGGAGGCGCTGGAACAGGCGCGTAAGGGAAGGCTTCATATTCTGGAAGCGATGTATGCGTGTATGCCGGCTGCAAGGGAAGAGGTGAAACCGCATGCGCCGAGAATGGAGAAGATATTTATTGACAAAGAGTTCATTGGCGCTGTAATCGGGCCGCAGGGTAAGATCATTCAGGAAATTCAGAGAGAAACAGGAGCAACCATCAATCTGGAGGAAGTAGGGAATTATGGTGAAGTGAGTATATTCAGTCCGGCTAAAGAGGGCCTGGATAAAGCGGTTGCCTGGATCAAAGGCATTGTTGCAGTTCCTGAAGTGGGAACAGTGTATGAAGCAAAAGTAAAATCTGTTATGCCGTATGGTGCTTTTGTAGAATTTCTCCCCGGCAAACAGGGATTGCTGCACATCAGTGAAGTGAGCTGGAAACGTCTGGAAAGTATGGAAGGAGTATTGAACGAGATGGATGTGGTGAAAGTGAAACTGATTGGCGTTGACAACAAGACCGGCAAATTTAAGCTCAGCCGTAAAGCGCTGATGCCAAAACCCGAAGGCAGACCGGAAGGAAGGCCGGAGCCCCGCCCGCAGACCGAGCGTCAGGATAATAAAGAATAGAAATTAAAAAGGAGGCTGAGGCCTCCTTTTTAATTTCTATTCTTTTATTTGTTGACGGTTGACAGTTGACCGACTTTTATTGCGAATCCGCACCTGAAGTCGGTCAACCGTCAACTGTCAACCATCCTCCAGCAGCATCCATTACGCAAACTATAACTACTCCCATGAGCACTTATATTGAAATTTCTATTCCTGTAAAAAACGAATCTGAATCCGATATCCTGATTGCTCAGCTTAGTCACATAGGATTTGAAGGATTTGAAGAAGCGGAAGATTCGCTCCATGCCTTTATTCCCGAAGCACTTTATGACGAAGCCAGGCTGCGGAAGACGGTTATGGGAGCGAAGGAATTGAAGGAGGATACGGAAAATCTTTTTTCCGTTAAACAAATTCAACCGAAAAACTGGAATGAAGAATGGGAAAAAGATTTTCTTCCGGTTGTGCTGGATGACTTCTGCGCTATCCGGGCGGAATTTCATCAGAAAATTTCAACAGTGCAGCATGAATTGATCATCACGCCGAAGATGAGCTTCGGAACGGGTCATCATGCTACAACTTATATGATGCTGGAAGCTATGCGTTCGCTTGATTTTTATGCGGAGAATGTCCTGGACTTCGGAACGGGAACAGGCATTCTGGCTATATTGGCTGAGAAAATGGGATCGGTGAAGGTCCGGGCATTGGATATGGACCCATGGAGTTTGGAAAATGCAAAGGAAAATATTGCGGCCAATCAGGCCCGGCACATTTCCGTTGAGCAAAAAGACTCCCTCGATGGCGAGGCTGTTTTTGACATCATTCTGGCCAATATAAACCTCCAGGTTATACTTCAAAACATGGGCTCTTTCCGGCAACATCTGGACGAAAATGGCGTTATCATAGGCAGTGGTGTCCTGGCTAAAGACGAAGATGAAATCAGGCAAACCGCGACTGAAGAAGGCTTTTTAATGAATGTTTTATTTACCCGGGACAACTGGATGAGTTTCAGTTTAAAAAAACGTGTAATCTCCAGCTAAATCGTCGAGGTTTTGTAGCTTTTTTTAGTTATTTTTGAAATCCAACTATCCCTAAGCTCTCATGAAGGAGGTCTTATTTATTTTCTTTGCTTACCTGATTGGTTCAATCCCCACGGCGGTTTGGATAAGCCGTTACTTTTTCGGGGTTGATATCCGGGATTATGGCAGTGGAAATGCCGGCGCCACCAACACATTCCGGGTGCTGGGCTCAAAATGGGGTTCCATTGTGATGTCTGTAGACGTGCTTAAGGGGGTGGTTGCAACCAGTCTTTATATTCTTCTTCCCTTTTATATGCACAATGAATGGGACCGGACCAACCTGATGGTGGGCCTGGGGCTGGCCGCCGTTGTGGGCCATATTTTCCCGCTTTGGGCTGATTTTCGGGGTGGCAAAGGCGTAGCGACCTTATTTGGGATGATCCTGGCGATTCAACCCATTGTTGCCGTTTATTGTGTTGGCGTATTCCTCCTATGCCTTTATCTGACCCGTTTTGTCTCCCTCAGTTCCATACTCGCCAGCATCGCTTTTGCGGTGTTGATATTATTCATTTTTAATGAAAAAGAGCCACTTTACCGGGCTTTTGCGATTGCCGTGGCTCTTTTGGTGATCCTGACCCATCAGAAAAATATAAGCCGTCTGCTGCGGGGAAGCGAAAGCAAAATCCCCATTTTGAAGTATCGCGACAAAAGAAGACACCGAAGGGCCGATTCCGAAATAGGAAATCAGAAAGACTAGCTCATTTCCTGTTAATTAGCCCTGTAATCGCGCCCTATTTGAAGTAATCAACCCTTTTTCTTTTACTTACCACCGGAATTTTCTACCTTTGCTGCCCGCTAACTGCGTTTCCGGAAATAAAAATAATCTAAGCATGTCACTATCTTTATTGGAAAAGCTGGAGCTCAAAGAGGAAAAAAGTATATTAATTCAGGGTCTTCCTTCTTCCATAGAGAAACAGTTCTCCAAACTGGCTTTTGCTAAAAATGTGACCCCGCTGTTGAAGATCAAAAAGATCGATTTTGCCCTGGTCTTTGCTGTAAACGAAAATCAACTTCGCGGTATCATTCATGAGCTGTTGCCTGCACTCAGTAAAGGTGGCAAGTTCTGGGTTGCATATCCTAAAACCAGCTCCAAGATTGCCACTACTCTTAACCGGGAGTGCAGTTGGTCATGTATCACCCAGGCAGGTTTTGAAGGGGTTAACGAGATCACGCTGGACCACGTATGGACGGCCACCCGGTTTGGAAAAGTAGGCCGTGTAGTACCTGCTCTGGCTGCACGCTGATCCCCCTATCGCTATATTTCAAATTTTCATTATCACTGTTCCCGAATCCCCCATCAGCTCCTTCTCCATTTTTTTAAGATGAAGATGGGTTTGCATATACATGATCTGTTCTTCCTGATTTTGTGCACGTTCCAGATCTTTCTGATTCATATCCATGAGGCGGCGGATTTTTCGCAATTTGAGATAGGTTAAGGTGGATTGCACTTCTTCCTTATAGAGTTCTTCACGGGTGGGAATTTTTCCCTCAAAAAATGTTTTCCAGTTTTCACTCACTTCATACGGGAAGTCCATGATGGACACCACCAGGGTACTCAATTGCTGATCTTCCTGGTACAAGAAGTTTCGCGCAGTGGGTTCCAGTCCCTGCTGATACCATTCCTTATAGATATGCAGGATATGAATCAGGGTTTTATTATCCATCATGTCTTCGTCCACAAATTCCTGAAGCATATAGTCTGCTACACGTTTTTCCTCATCCCATGACTTCAACCCGAATTCCAGCAGGCTGCGCACAATGGCCCGCTCCTGCTGTTCGTCTTTGTTGAGCAGGTCGAGTAGCTCTTCATCGAAATCCGTCTTGTCTGAAGCAATTTCGTTTGCCTTGTCCCTGACGGATGCGGCCGTCCGGTTTTCGAATTTGCTGACGCGTTCGCGGATGAATTTATTCACCAGGGTATTGAGGCCGTTCTCATCGATTTTCAGCAATTCAGAAGAACGACGGATATAATCCTGCTGCCGCGTAAAATCCTCGGCTTTATTGATGCGCGAAATGGTTTCCGCAATCTGGTTGACCAGCTGCGCCTTCCGGTTACTGTCGTCAGCTGCCGCAGTCAGGGATGTTTCCAGTTGAAAAAGAATAAAATCCTTTTTGTTTTCCGAAATGAGCTGAAGAAAGGCAGCGGCTCCATGTTTACGAACGTAGCTGTCGGGATCCTCCTGGTTGGGAATCAGCACCAGTTTAACCTGGAGGCTTTCTTCAAATGCGAGGTCCATGCCCCTGTGCGCCGCTTTTATTCCCGCTGCATCGCCGTCATATAAGATGGTGAGATTGGAAGTATATTTTTTAATTAGCCTGAGCTGATCCGGAGTAAGTGATGTGCCGCCACTTGCCACCACGTTTTCAATGCCCGCCTGGTGCAGGGAAATAACATCGGTATATCCTTCCACCAGTAAACATTCGTCGAGTTTGTCTATGGCCTGCCGGGCAAAATAAGAACCATACAGGATCCTGCTTTTTACATAGATCTCATTTTCCGGGGTATTGATGTATTTGGGGGCCCGGTCGTTATTCCGGATGATCCTGGCTCCGAATCCGGCAATCTTTCCCGATTGATTGTGTATCGGAAAAATGATCCTGCCCCGGTAGTTATCAAAAGGTTTCCCATCCCGCCACACGACCAATCCGCTTTTCTGAACAATTTCCGGATTGTACTGGGCTGCCATAGCCGCCGAGGCAAAAGCATCTGCTGCCGCAGGATTATATCCCAGCTGGAATTTCTGAATGATGTCCCCCCGGAATCCGCGTTCCTTCAAATAAGAATAACCGATATTTTGTCCCTCCTCATCCTGTAAAAGAACACCGGTAAAGAATTGCTGGGCGAACCCGTTCAGGATGTAAAGGCTGTCTGCTGTTTGTTGCTGAAGCTTTACTTCGGGACTGCTTTCCGTTTCCTCAATCTCAACATTGTATTTGCTGGCCAGCCATTTCAGCGCTTCCACATAAGAATATTTCTCATGCTCCATCAGAAAGCTGATGGAGTTGCCGCTACGTCCGCATCCGAAGCATTTGAAGATCTCCTTGGCCGGGGATACGGTGAAAGAAGGGGATTTTTCATTGTGAAACGGACAAAGACCAAGGTAATTGGCGCCCCGTTTTTTTAGTTTCACAAAACCGCCGATAATTTCCGTAATGTCAATGCGGCTGAGGATCTGTTGTATGGTTTGCGGAGAGATCACGTAAATAATTGTGGTTTCTTAATGGTTCCAGATTGAGCTTGTACAACATCGCGGTGCCAATAACTAAGGGTACCCATAAGCGAAACTCCACCAGGAGTCCTGCAAATATAACCATTACCCCATAGGGCAGGGTAAACAGCAGAAAAATGCGTACCAGCCTTCTGTTATCCTTACTGCTGGCGGCATTCAGCATAAGGTAAAAAATGATCATGGCCATCAATATGCCCATCAGGGCCGAGGGTCTCAACGTAAAATTCTCAACCAGCTTACTACTTTCTGAAATCTGAACGGCAGAACGGGGTGCAAAAATGCGCAAACCGGCATAGACAATAATGAAGCTGAGACAGGGCATGATCATTTTCCTGACCCATTGGGGTGTAAGGCCGTGAACCAAAAAATAAACCGCGGCCATCAGACTTAAAATAAGCGCCGAAGATTCCCTAAAAAAGCTGGCGCTCATAATCAACAGGCAGGTGGCCAGGAGATAAAGGTGGTTGTTGGTCCGGAAATATTTCAGGAACACCGTGAAGCTGAACACCTCGAAAAAATAGCTTGCGGTGTCGTAGGGCGTGACCACGAACTGGGAAACGGCTACCATCAAAAGCACCAGCACAACGGCAAAAGATTTATCGGGTTCCGTCAGGGTAAATAAATGCTGTCTGTCAAATAAAAAAAGCAGGCACAGGGCCAGCAACACGGAAAAAAAAGCGTTGATGAGGTAATAAGTCAGGTAAAAAAGATCATCCGCCTGCTCGTCCAGGGCCAATAATCGTTTTTCATAGATTTTATTTTCCTTTACCGGAATCCTTGTTTTATCCGATTTTAACCGGCGATATAACCATAACTGCAACCTGGTGCCCGCAATGCGGTATTTAAAAACCGAACTGCCGTAAAACGACCGAAAGCCAGCTTCTGAAAATACACCCGGTTGATAGTTTGGCGTAAAGCGATAGTACATGATGAATTGGATAAGCAGGGGGAACAATACGCCGATGAATACATATCGGGTAATAGAGGTCAGCTTCATTTTTTTACCGGGCTTTGTACTAAGATAGCTCAATGGGCGTCTTTGCTGAAATTAAAAAAGTGGAAAATGTTTGTTATTTAGTTGGGATATTCGCAAACCGGTAACCAAATACTTTTTTGATGAAATTTCCCATCTTCCATGGCTGATTATTTCTTGTCCGTTGAAAACCTGTCAGTCCGTTTATCCGGTTCACCCGTTTTGGAGGATATCCGGTTTGTGATCCGGCCGAAAGAGCAATGGGCCATACTCGGTCCTTCGGGTTGTGGAAAAACGGTGCTGGCCCATACGCTGGCGGGAAGGCATTTTTACGAAGGCCGGATTTCCGTTCCTTTTAATGATCTCGAATCATTTCAAAAAAAAGTATTTGTTGTAGAACAGCAGCACCGGTTTAAGGACCTCAGAAACCAGTCTGATTTTTATTATCAGCAGCGATATAATTCATTTGACGCATCCGGAACCATTACAGTGGCAGAAGACCTTGCCTATTACAGCGAATCTGCCGCAGGCATTTTTCATCCGGACCACCTGATCGACCTGTTTCAGATCCGGCATTTACTGACCGAGCCTTTAATTCAGCTATCCAACGGAGAAAACAAAAGGCTGCAGATCGTAAAAGCGCTGCTTGCCGATCATGACTTGCTGATCCTGGATCAGCCATTTACCGGCCTGGACACAGGAGGAAGAAAGCAGTTGTCTGAAATATTGGATTACCTGAGCGTTCAGGGCGAGCAGATGATCCTGATCACGTCCGCCCGGAACATCCCCTCCGGTATAACCCATTTAATGATTATGCAGGAAGGCAGAATTCTCCACACCGGCACCGCAACAGAATGGGCAGGTACGGGAGCCGGTTCATTAAAAGATCCGGATAAGAAGTTCCCTTCTGCAATAACATTTTTTCATCCCGGATTTGAGTATGCGGTTCGCATGATTGACGTAAGCATCCGGTATGAGGAAAAATCCGTTCTCCGGGGAATCCATTGGGAAGTAAAAAAAGGATCCTGCTGGAGTCTGTCCGGGCCCAACGGTGCGGGGAAGTCAACGCTGCTTAGCCTGATCACCGGCGATAACCCCCAGGCTTATGCCAATGAAATTTACTTGTTTGACCGGAGGCGGGGCACAGGGGAAAGCATATGGGAGATCAAACAGAAAACCGGATTTCTTTCACCCGAACTCCATCTGTATTTTGACCAGGCAGCCACCGCTTACGAAACCCTCGCATCCGGAATATGGGACACTATTGGATTATTCAGGCAGTTGTCTGATCGGCAACATGAACTGGTTCGGGAATGGCTGCACTTTCTGGAGCTGGTGCCCTGGCAAAATCGCCGGCTGGGCAGCCTGCCGGCAGGGGTTCAACGGATGGTGCTTCTGGGCCGTGCCATGATCAAGACGCCTCCCTTGCTGGTGCTGGATGAACCCTGCCAGGGTTTGGATCAGGAACATATAGAACGGGTCAAAAATCTGATCAGCCGCTATTGTAAACATTATCTCGGAACCCTCATCTATGTAAGTCATTATAGTGAAGAATTACCGGACTGTGTGCAGTATTTCCTGCGCCTGGAACAGGGGGTAATTGTATAAGTATTTGATAATCAGCAGTGTTTTTGCCATTAATAAATACCTTTCTTTCAGGGTGTAAAAACCTTAACCGGATTCTGAAAAACAGTAAATTTGCATACAGCTGCAGTTTTTTAACCTACTACCCAAATTCTACTGCAGGTTGAGTTTTAATACTTCCCATTAGTTCAGAAAATCCAGACTGCCTTCATTATTAAAACTTGTGTAGTATGTATTCTTATGCCCTGTTAGAAAAAAATTGTTACTACCTCATTCAGGAAACAGAAGCGTCACCGGTGAGCCTTATTAAAGTGCATCTGGAAACCGAACAATGCATGTATGTGTCCAAATACCAGGACGAGCCGGCTGTTGAGTGGAAGAAAAAAGCCGATCCGATATTCGACATTCTGGAGCTTGTGGGCGACGACAAAATAAAAGACTGGGAATCGATTTATAACGATAACCAGGGAACCTATAATTACGAGGAGGACGAGGATTAATACAAATTCACTTCTTTCCACGCCGGGTTGGCATACCGCCAGTATCCGTAGGAAATGAGGCCATTGGCCAGGGTGATGCTCAGATAATTGATAAAAGTAACATACGGCAGGGTGACCAGGCTGAAGTTGATGTAATTGAAAATATAGATTACCGCAAACAGGCCGTAATAAAATATGAATCCCGCATTCACAAACGCCATCACATTTTCGAATGCAGTATGTTTCATCTTTTGAAAAAAGATACTGATTCCCCAGATATTCAGTATCAGGCTAATTAAGCTCCCCAATCCGATGATCGGTGTATTGGAATCAAAATTGTATCCCTTCCAGGCGATCATGCCAATTTCAAAAACGAGGAATCCTATCAGGAGATGGCGAAAAATCTTCTTCCGGAAGGCGAAATAAAAGATCAGCAGGATCAGCGGAGTGTCAATCAGATTATACATCAGGGTGATGTCGTTGCTCACGGTTCTGTACCATTTCCAGCGAAAGATTTCAGGGGTGTAGGTAACGCCATTAACCAGCCAGAAAAAGGCAATCAAAAAATACGATTTATCGGGTGCCAGCCTTTTGAACCAGAAAATGGCCATAGGCACAAAACACAGCCCGATCGCAATGATAGAAATCAGGAGGTTCAGAACAGGTAAAAGTCCCGTTTTCAAAGGTAAGAGTTTAGATTATAATAGCGTTGAAACAGCCCATTTTAGTATGGGTATAATTACTTGGTTTTATACTCAAATTACGTAAGCCCATTAGCCGTATAATAACCGTAAAATCCGGAAAATCAATTTAATAAGGAAAGTATTATGCACAATAGTGCGTAATTTATGAAGCTCGCGAACAAATTCATTTTCCTATATTTGCGCGCATCTTTATGGAAGAAAGTAAACAGAATTTATTTGAATATACAGAGGAGTCTATCCGTTCGCTGGACTGGAAAGAGCATATCCGCCTCCGCCCGGGAATGTATATCGGAAAACTCGGTGACGGCAGCAGTGCGGACGACGGGATTTATGTAATGGTGAAGGAAGTGGTGGATAATTGCATCGACGAATACACTATGGGATATGGGAAATCCATTGAAGTGACCATTGAGGATAAGTTGGTCACGGTGCGGGATTTTGGCCGCGGAATACCCTTGGGTAAAGTAGTTGATGTAGTAAGCAAAATCAATACGGGTGCCAAATACGACAGTAAGGCGTTTCAAAAGGCTGTGGGTTTGAATGGTGTGGGGTCCAAGGCCGTAAATGCCCTCAGCCAGTCATTTACGGTTACCGCATTCCGCGAGGGCAGAGAAAAGAAGGCCGAGTTTTCAAAGGGCAACCTGGTCAGGGAGCATAAAGAGGGGAAAACCGTGGAACAGAATGGCACCCTGATTCAATTTATACCCGATGAATCCATTTTCAAAAATTTTCATTTCATCACTGAATACCTGGATAATCAGTTCTGGAATTACTGTTATCTGAATGCAGGTCTCACCATTCAGTTCAACGGCAAGAAATATCTGTCGAAGAATGGACTGCTGGATCTGCTGAAGCGCAGGACCAATGAAGACGAACTCTGTTATCCGATCGTCCACCTGAAGGGTGATGATATTGAGGTGGCCATCACCCACAATAATGATTATGGGGAGGAGATCTTCAGCTTTGTGAATGGACAGTACACCACCCAGGGAGGAACCCATCAACAGGCGTTTCGCGAGGCATTTGTAAAAGTGGTACGGGACTTTTACAAGAAAGATTATGATGCGGCAGACATCCGGCAGAGCATTACGGCGGCGGTTTCCGTGCGGGTGGTGGAGCCGATATTTGAGTCTCAGACCAAAACCAAGCTGGGTAGCCAGTATATGCAGGAAGGTGGCACGAGCATGAAAAATTTTGTGCACGATTTCCTGGCCCGGGAGCTTGATAATTTCCTTCACAAAAATCCTTCCATTGCCGATGCGATGAAAAAACGCATCGAAAGAAGTGAAAAAGAGAGAAAGGAGCTATCCGGTATCCGCAAGCTGGCAAATGAACGGGCAAAGAAAGCGAATCTTCACAATCGAAAGCTCCGGGATTGCCGGGTGCACTATAATGAAGAACCCGCCGGCAAGGATAAAAACCTGATTGCGGAAAAACAAAAAGAGAGTACCATCTTTATTACAGAGGGCGATTCTGCCAGCGGCTCCATAACCAAAGTGCGTAATGTGGAGACCCAGGCCGTATTCAGCCTGCGTGGAAAACCCCTGAATTGTTTCGGGCTGACCAAGAAAGTGGTTTACGAAAACGAAGAATTCAACCTGCTGCAACATGCGTTGAATGTGGAGGACGGAATAGAAGGATTGCGGTATAACAACATTGTATTTGCAACAGATGCCGATGTGGACGGCATGCATATCAGGCTGCTGTTGATGACTTTCTTTTTGCAGTTCTTCCCAGACCTGGTTAAGAATAACCATGTCTATATACTGGAGACCCCCTTGTTCCGCGTGCGTAATAAACAGGAAACCATCTATTGTTACGATGAAAAAGAAAAACAGGCGGCCATGAAAAAACTTGGCGCCAAACCCGAAGTAACGCGTTTCAAGGGATTGGGAGAAATCTCTCCGGATGAGTTCGCGCGGTTCATCGGTCCCGACATGAAGGTTCAGCCTGTTATGATCATGCCTGAAACCCATATTCAGCAGTTGCTGGAATATTACATGGGCAAGAACACACCGCAACGGCAGGATTTTATTATTGGCAACCTGCGGTTGGAGATTGACCGGACGGAACAAAATGGATTGGTTGCATAAATTTATTTTTCATGTTTCATATTGTTTTTCAACCGCGCGACGTGGAAGTACTAACGGCCGCGATGGATATGGATGAGGCGCTGGACGGCGAAATTGTTCTGATAGCCGATGATTATTCACTTGGCCCGGTTGCTGATCTGTGGACCGAAGAAGGTTTGACTCTGCGAAAACTATGGTGGCAACAGGTTTTGAACGCAAGGCAGCCGGAAGATCGGAATGGCGCTGATCCGGCAACTGAAGATAATTCAAAACTGCTGCAGATCCAGGATCGCATGAGAGCAGAAGAATTTGATCAGATCTGGATATGGGTCGCATCGAATGCGCAGGACGTCAGCGGATATTATTGGCTTGTTTCCCGGTTAAATGAATTTGCCGGACGTATTTATGTCCTTTCCCTGAATAACCTTCCCTTTATCAATGATAAGGGTGCTGTTTTTTACCCCACGGTTTTGTCGGAAATCCCGGCAAGAGAATTTATCAAGGCTAAGAAATTAGCCAGGCCTGTCAGCCTTTCCGAATTCGAAACTGACCCGGATGAATGGACAAAACTCATACAGGAAAATAAGCATGTTCGTATACTGGAAGGAGCAAAGAAACTGATTCAGCAGGCTGATGATTATTATGACCAGGCACTGAAGAAGTTTGTTACATCAGATTTCCAAAAGCCTTCCCGGATCATTCATCAGTTCTTATCCAAATCGCCGGTCAAAACCGGAGAAACCTTTTTATACTGGCGCTTGCAGCAACTGGTTGCCGACAACGAAATAGAGCGGCAGGGAGAATTGTTGCGGATTCCACAGACTGCTTTGGATGGAATGGCGGAACTTCCCTGACCCCGATACAAATCGCTCATATGAGAAAGAACATTACAGTCACTTTCATTTCGGCGCTAATCCTGTTTTATTTTAATTCCTGTAATTCCGAAACCCGTGCTGATCATGAAAAGTCGCCGGCAGACTCAGCGATCATTGCATCGGGGCTAACTGCTTTCAATCATTATTGCGCCGGTTGTCATAATTTCCGGCAGGATGGCATTGGCCCCCGACTGGGAGGAATTACAACACAGGTCTCTGCTGAGTGGTTCCTTCGGTTCATAAAAAGCCCGCAACAGTTGATTTCATCAGGAGATCCGCGTGCCCGTCAATTGTTTATCAGATATAAACAGGTAATGCCTTCTTTTTCCTATCTGAAAGAAGAAGAAACCAACGCCATCTTTACTTTTTTGAAAACCCGCACTAAAGACGTTCAGCCAAAGGGCACAGACCACGGTAAAGAAATCCCAAATCCTTTTCCTGCGCCGATATCGTTTTCCGGGCTTGTCGTAAATCTCAGGCAGTTTGCACTGATCCCTCCTTCCAGTGATTACGGAAAACACCCGATCGCCAGGATCACCAAACTGGATTTTGAGCCCGGAACAGGCGAATTATTTGTTGTTGATCTTCGGGGGAAACTGTATAAACTTCACGCTGCCGATAAGCCCACGTTATACCTGAATATGGCTGGCCGGAGGCCAAAATTCATCCATGAACCCGGGCTGGCTACAGGGTTCGGAAGTTTTGCCTTTCACCCGGAGTTTTTGAAGAACGGCCTCTTTTACACCACACATACGGAAGCACCGGGATCAGGGAAAGCGGATTTTAGTTATGCGGATTCCATTAAAGTGACGCTGCAATGGGTGCTCACCGAATGGAAGGCGGATCATCCGGGCGCGAATGTTTTCTCAGGAACAAGCCGGGAGTTGCTCAGGATAAATATGGTGAGTGGTATCCACGGCGTGCAGGAAATAACTTTTAATCCGCTGGCAAAGCCGGGTGATGAGGATTATGGTCTGTTGTATATTGGTGTTGGTGACGGGGGAAGTGTTGAAAACGGTTATCCTTTTCTAGCGCATAGTCCGGAAAAAGTTTGGGGAACAATTCTCCGGATAGACCCGGGCGGCAGAAACAGCGCCAATGGAAAATACGGGATCCCTCCGGATAACCCGTTTGTCGCGCGTTACACGCAATCCTCCCTCGGTGAAATCTATGCCTACGGCTTCAGAAATCCACATCGCATCAGCTGGAGTGCATCAGGTGAAATGCTGGCATGCAATATAGGACAGACAAATATAGAATCTGTTGACCTTATTCTGCCGGGTCATGATTATGGCTGGCCTGTCAGGGAAGGTAATTTTGTTTTAGATCCAGGCGGAGATCTTAATAAAATATACCCCTTGCCCGCAAACGATAGTGTGAATGGAATTACTTACCCTGTTGCTGCATTTGATCACGACGAGGGGCATGCTATTTCAGGGGGATTGGAATACCTGGGTAAGGCAATACCCCAATTGAAAGGAAAATACCTGTTTGGCGATATACCGTCTGGAAGGTTATTCTATATCAATATGGCGGACGTAAAGCAAGGCAGTCTGGCTCCCATAAAAGAATGGAAAATCACGCTGAACGGCGTTCCGGGATCTTTCCGGGATTGGTTTGGCGATGACCGGGTAGACCTCCATTTTGGGCGTGATTCCCATGGCGAATTATATCTTCTGACCAAGTCAAATGGGGCTGTTTACAAAGTGGTTGGTTTATCCGCCGGGCATGTAAAGTAGTATCAATCAGTATTTTACGTGTGTAAAGTCTCCCATGCTTCCAAATTTTTTGTTATCAACTGTTAGCAAATCGTTATACCCCATTTCAGCAGACATCTTTTAGGCGTCTGAAACGTATTTATAGTATAAAAGCAGTGTGTTATGAAAAAAATGATGATGGTCTTATTGTCCCTCGGACTCGTTTTGGGAGCTGCCGCGCAACGGGGACATGGTGGGGGTGGCTACCATGGAGGTTACTACGTCAGGCCGCATATCAGTGTTGGTTTTGGCTATTATTCGCCTTTTGGTCCTTACGGCTACTATTCACCCTTCTATATGTACCCTTACGGGCCATACTACGCATATCCTTATGCGGGATTTCATTCCAAGCCTTCACAGCTTGCGATGAACGTTCAGGATATCAAGAATGATTATGCCGACCGTATCTGGTCTGCGAAACACGATACCCGGATTTCCCATAAGGAAAGGAGGAAGAATGTCAGGGCATTAAAAAGAGAACGGGATAAAGCCGTTCAGGATGAAATCATGAATTATTATAAACATCCGGATTCTCGCAGCAATCAGGGTACCCGTTGAAATAAGCGTGGTTTTGAGTATTCCGTGTACCGGGTAGACCAGTGCACGGAATTTTTATTTCCGGGTGGGATTACGAAAAATCATCCGTTTCCAGCGGGTTTTTTTCCCAGCATTTTCATCATTCGGAAATGGGAAGCAACGGCTCCCGTCATGGTGCGGTATTCGTTATAACGAACATGATAGTTACTGCAGATCTGTTTTACAATGGAGGAGATGGCAGGATAATGAACGTGGCTTACTCTGGGGAACAAGTGATGTTCGATCTGGAAATTCAACCCCCCCACAAACCAGGAAACAAACTTATTCCTGGGGGCAAAGTTGGCTGTGGTCTTCACCTGGTGGATAGCCCAATCGTCTTCAATTTTCTGCGGTTCAATGCCCGGAGCAAACACAAATTCGGCATTTTCCACTACATGGGCGAGTTGGAATACCAGAGCGAGTGTTAGGCCCATAGTGACATGCATGCAGGCAAAACCAATGGCCCAGGCCTGCCAGCCGACAAAATGAACAGGAACCAGGATGTAAAATATGGCATACATCAGCTTGCTCGTCCAGAAAATGAAATGCTCTTCCCAACCCATTTTCTGTAGTGTGGTGTTGTGGATCTTTCTTTTGAAATATTTATTAAAGTCCATCATCACCACCCAGGCGAAAGAGGAAATCGCATATACCAGAACCACGTAGAAATGCTGGAAACGGTGTGCCTTTACCCATTTCTGGGATGGGCATTGACGCATTAGCGGGCTTTTAGCAATATCGTCATCAACTCCATCTATATTCGTGTAGGTATGGTGAATAATATTGTGTTTGAATTTCCAGATAAATGCATTTCCGCCCAGGAGATTCAGACTGAGCCCCATCAGTGTATTTACCCATGGACGTTTGGAATAAGCGCCGTGACAGGCATCATGCATCACATTAAAACCAATGCTGGCCAGAATGAATCCCAACAGCGTACAGAGCACGATGGCAACAACCGCTGGAAAATGAACCAGCAGCAGGAGCAAATAAATGGCAACGGCGGCCGGAACGAGTGTGGCCGTTTTAATAAACAGTTTCCAGTTTCCGGTTTTATTGATGTGGTTGGTTGAGAAATATTGATCCACAGAACGCTTTAATTCCTGATGAAAGGAATGATCTTTATTGTTAAATGAAACTTTATACATGGCCAGGGGAGATAAGTATTAGATATGACAAATGCTGCCGACTGATTTAAAGGTACATAAATTTTAACGGGTGGAGAAATGAAATAGCGGTATGAAATGTTAAGTAATCCCTCCGGGGTTAACGCTTTATAAAATGGATTATTATGCAATACATTGCTCAGCCCGAATATTGGCTTAGGGGCCCGGTTGATCATGTGCCTGTACTGCTGCAACCGGTTGCCCATGCGTTGCTTCAGGTCAGAGCCGAAGTGAATATCCTGATGGAAGATTTCCCTGAAGCCAAATTATGGCTCCGGATTGCCGGTTTGGCGTCGCCCGGTTTTCACCTGCAGCATATCCGGGGAGTCATTGACCGGCTCTTTACGTACGCCAGGGGAGAAGCACTGAATGAAAAGCAGTTGGAACACCTAAAGGAAGAAGGTAAAAACGAAACCGTTTCTTTGCAGGAACTGCTGGCCGGTTTGAATGCGCAAGTGGAAAGGGCTTTGGATCAACTTGGGAAGACGGGCCCGGGGGTATTGACAGATATCCGGTATGTGGGCAGAAAACAGATTCCGACAACAGTAACCGGATTGTTCAGCCATGCTGCTGAACACAGCATGCGTCATCTGGGTCAGTTGCTGGTAACCATTCGGGTAATATAGTCCTTTCGGCGAAGATAAGAAATCGCATGGCGCTGCTGCCGGCTGCGGTATTCGCTTTTTAAACGGAATCCGATATTGAAAAATAATTCCTGGCAGGTGGATTGTTCAACTGGAATGGTTACCCATATTCTACCGGGTCCGGGAAAAGAAAAAAAATAATCCAGTTGCAGCCGCAACGCATTTTCAAATAACAGTACCCTATCGGCTTTGTCTGTTAAACAATAGGTCAGTATGCAATCCTCGGATGATGTCGGCAACCGGTAATACAATTCATGCAGGCTGATCAATGAAATATCAAACAGGCATACAGCACCAGCATCATCCTCCACCAGAAAAGATTGCCTGTCTGTGGATTCCAGCGATTGCCGTAAATGTTTTATCAGCCGTCTTTCTTTTTCCGGCAAGCCGGAATTGCTGATCAGCCGGCTGTCGTGCAGCCATTCATAAAACATGCTCAGATCACGGATGATATTGATATAACGCAGGCTCAGATTATAGGTGCCGTCCGCAAGCTGTTGCCGGGCGAGTATTGGGTAATTTTCAAAAGAACCCAGTTTTTTAAGGATTGCAACCATGGGATTTCAGATTGAAGGCAAATAGCCTTTTATCTCCGGAATAAAAAAGGGGAAATCACGCTGGAAATATCGATATTTTACCTTCCCTTTTTTTGTTAATAAGAAATTAATCCTATCTTTTCTTTTCCAAACTTAATGCTGCGCTTAAAAATCAGCCGCCATGACCCGGGGATGGCGGGGCCAAAATATGAGAAAAGAGCAAGATGACGAATGTAAAATCTGGTCGCAATTTAAAAATGGCGACATTGACGCTTTTGCTGCAATCTACCAACGGCATAGCGTTGATCTGCTTTGTTATGGTTCAAAGATCTGCAGTAACCAGGAGATATTAAAAGATGCCATACAGGATCTCTATGTGGAATTGTGGAATTCACGAAAAAACCTGGCCCACGTTGATTCCGTAAAATTTTACCTCTTCAGGGCTTTACGTTACAAGCTGATCCGCGCTGAAAAGAGGCGCCAGCAGCATAACCCGTCAGCAACGGATTCTTCAGTCAATGCTTATGGCAGATTTGAGATTCCCGTCGAAACGGCAATAATAGATAAAGAAATACAGGCTTCCCGGATCAATATATTGCGTAAAGCGATAAAGTCGCTCAGCAAAAGGCAGCAGGAAGTGATTCAACTGCGTTTTTATCAGGGTTTCTCCAACGATCAGATCGCCGATTTGATGAATATGAATTATCAATCCGTCAGTAACCTGGTATACAACGCGCTTTGCCGTATTAAGAAAAACCTGAGAACCCCTGAATTCTCGACCACCCTGGTGGCGGCATTGTGTTTATTTTTCTGACCGGAGAAAGATTTATTTTTTTTTGAGTATAAATAGGGCGCCGGTTACACTTCTATCAGGACCGGCTAAAATCATTCTGCTTTACCAAACCTAACGAACTTTCCGTGGAAAATTTTGAGGAGCATATCCTGCCGTTTTTCGAAGATGACCAATTCATTAAATGGATAACCAGTCCTGATAATCAGAGCACTGTGTACTGGGAAAAATGGATGAAGGAGCACCCGGACCAGGTGGATGCCCTTTTGTACGCAAAAAAGATTGCGCTGGATTTACGGGAAGCTGAAAGCCCCCTGAATCCCGAATCACTCTCGAAAAATATTTGGGATAAAATTCATTTCCGCATCGAAGGGCCACAAGCAGCCATCCCACTCTTTCCATCAAAATCGGGACGTGCATTTTACCGGATCGCAGCTGCCGTCACTAGTCTGTTGCTTCTTGCTTCCACAGCTTATTATTTTACAAATCACCATAGCAGAAGGAGTCTGCCTGGTCCGGCCGTTGCCGGCATATTGGAAAACAACACGCTGAAACGAACCAACAGCAGTGTTCAGAACCAGATATTGTATCTCGTGGACGGCACCAAGGTTACCCTGCGGCCGGGGTCCTCGATCAAACACACCGTTTTTCTTCAAAAAGATAAAAGAGAAGTTTATTTGGATGGAAACGCCTTCTTTGAAGTAGCCAAAGATCCAGACAGACCCTTTTACGTGTATGCGCATGATATTGTATTAAAAGTTTTAGGTACAAGTTTCAATGTGACCACGGATAAAAATAATGGCAACATAACGGTTGTGGTAAAAACGGGGAAAGTTTCTGTTCGTAAAAACAGCAGTCTGAATAAGGCGGAATTCATTCTAACAACCAACGAGCGCATCATGTACTCTGCCCAGTCCCAAAGTATAGTCAAATCCGGGGCAGAAAATGCGCGCATACCTTCTAATATTAATCCAGAGGCAAAAGCCATCAGTTTCAATTTTGACGAGACGCCGGTTGCGGAAATTTTTGCTACCCTGGAAGAAGGGTATGGGATAAAAATTAATTATGATGAAAATGTTTTTTCAAAATGCATAGTG
>JAUZOD010000026.1 GCA_030706635.1 Bacteroidota bacterium | reverse complement strand
TCAGCTTCGCCACCTGTTCGTTGTAAAAGTTTTTTGTAAAAATAACATCCGGCAAACTATGATACCAATTGGATTCGTGTTCGATGGAAAGCATACCGCTGAAGTTCTGCCTTTTTAATTCGGCCAGAACAGCCGGAACATCAACAACGCCTTTGCTGACAACAGTGTCGCGGGCCGTGCTGTCGTTAAACTTAACAATGTCTTTCAGATGTACACCGATGATATGTCCTTCGAGTTTTTTCAGGCAGTCCACCGGATTGAGGCCGTTTCTGGCCCAATGTCCGATATCAGCACAGGATCCGATGTGGGTATGGCCCTGAACGGCAGCCAGCACAGAATCCGGACTCCAGTAAACATTCGGTTTTGGATGATCGTGGATAGCAACTGGGATGCCGTAAACGCCAGCCAGACTATCCACCAGATCCCATTCCGTTTTTACCGGTTCGGCAGTAACATAGCTCAAGCCAAATTCCTTGGCCAGTTCAAATGCTTTAATCCATTCTGCTTTGTTTTTCGGTGTGATCACGCCCATGGCCACGATATGTATCCCTTTTGCCTGCAATAATTGCTTCAATTTCTCCTTGGTGTCGGCCGTCATGTCTGTCCCGAAACTGCCTTTCATGCCATCGCCCAATTTCTGACCGAAGAAAGCTTCTATGTATTTAATTCCGGCACTGTCTACTTTATTCAGCGCATCGGTAAAAGAAAACATGCGGAACGTCCACATCTGAACACCCAGCTTAAAACCCGCTGTTGATCCGCTGCTGACGGTGTCTGTTTTTACCTGGGCCGTATCTGCGGTTGAAGAAGACTGCGTGCCGCTATTACACGCTGACATTAAAAAGATACTGAAAAGGGATAAAAGAAAACCAGCAATCCGTTTCATTTTCAAATTTTTAAAGAATGAATAAAAATTTTTCACTTTTGCAAACGGAAGGTCGTTATTTTAAAACATTTTTTCTGAAAAAAAAATAAAAATTTAGAGCCGTCACAGGATTTACAGAATGGTATCACCGCCAGCGTGGATCACCCAAAAAAAGACCGGCACAGCATTCCGTACCGGTCCTGAAACAAAATTGTACTGACAGACTCAGACGCCCTGATTTGTCAGAGCATCCTGTTATTTTTTGATATATTCCTTATTTCCTGCTGCAGTGAGCGTATATCTTCCTCCCTTTGATCCTTCGTAAATGGTTCGGCCTTTGGCATCCGTTCCCACTGCTTTGTCGGCAGATTTATTCACCGGGTTTACCACTCTTTTGGCCTTTGCTGTGGCAGGAGCTGCGGGCGGAGGCGGAGTTGGATTTGCTTTTACTGCGGCTGCCGGAGCTGCGGTGGGTGCTGTGGCAGCGGCTGCTTTTGCCGCGGCCTTATCTGCCTTCGCCTTGGCTCTCGCTGCTTTTGCTGCCGCGGCTTTGTCCGCCTTGGCCTGGGCCGCCGTGCTCGTGGCTGCAGTTGTTGTTGCGGTGGTAGCGGCTGATTTATCTGCCTTGGCTTTGGCCCTGGCGGCTGCCTTGTCTGCTTTTGCTTTTGCCTTTTCTGTTTTATCTGCCGCAGGCGTAGTTTGTGCATGCACGTTAAGGGTGAATCCGAGAAACAAACAAACTAAAACAGCTAATAATGTATTCTTCATATCGTTCGTATTTATCAGGTGAAAAAATGATTCAAAAACGTTATTCAACGGGTTAATAGAAGGGCCTTACATTTTAAATTTACTGGTAATAGAAGAGAGAAGACCTTCTGCTTTTGATTTCAATTCCGAGGTAAGGTCTGTTCCGGATGCCGCGGCATCCAGGTGTTCGTGTAGTGAATCCGGTAATTTGGATTTAAAGTAATCCATTACATGGTTGACAGCATCTGATGCCTGATCGCCGGTCAATCCGATTTTCTGCTGAAGTGATTGGATGAGTTCGTTCATAACATGTGTTTTGGTTTAAGTCAATTTCAATACTAAGCCTTAGATTCTTCTGTGGAGGCAAAGGGCGCATTTTTGTTTTGGGGAATAATTAAGTTTGCGCTCTTTGGATAAGAGGAAAGTAAGCATGTATTTTTTACACAAAAAGATAGGTTTTAGCGACGTTTTATCATGTTAATGCATCGTTAATGGAGAGAAGGCAGCACTTACAGGGGCCGTTTCTCTCTGAGCAAAAACATATGTAAATGCAGCCCTGCAGAGCCTTTCGTCGGGGTAACATCAATCGGGCACCGTCAGGCCTCATATTTTTTGAACAGCGAACTCGCTGTATGTCCTCCGAACCCGAACGTATTATTCAGGGCATAATTTACCGGGGTTTTTAAGGATTGACCGAGCAGCAGGTGTAGTCCCCTGGGAGCATTTTCATCCAGGATTTCGGTATTGATGGTTGCCGGTATGATGTTTTGCTTTACAGCTAAAATACAGATGATGCTTTCCACCGCGCCCGCGGCGCCAAGCAGGTGCCCGGTCATCGATTTTGTAGCGCTTATGGTAACCGGCAACCCGCTGAATACTTCCTGAATGGCATTCAGTTCACTCAGGTCACCCTGGTTTGTGGAAGTGGCATGGGCATTCACGTAATTGATTTTATCTGCAGAGATTCCTGCATCCGCCAGAGCCTTGATCATACCCAGTTCGGCACCGAGTCCGTCGGGCGGCGTGCCGGTCAAATGATAGGCATCTGCCGCCATGCCGCCACCTACGATTTCGGCATGGATCGTTGCGCCTCTGTTAACGGCGTGCGTCCATTCTTCCAGCACCAGGGCGCCGGCTCCTTCACCGATCACAAATCCATCCCTGTCCTTGTCAAAAGGTCTAGACGCTTTTTGCGGATCTTCATTTCTTTTGGAAAGCGCCTGCGCGGAACTGAACCCGCCTATAGAAGCCGGCGTGATGGCGGCTTCAGAACCGCCAGCGATCATAATGGTTGCCTTACCCAGCCGGATGGTATCAAATGCATTAATGATGGCGGTGTTGGAAGATGCACAGGCCGAGACCGTGCAATAATTGGGACCATGTAATTGATGCCGGATGGAGATAACGCCGGCTGCAATATCCACAATCATTTTAGGTATGAAGTAGGGGCTGAAGCGGGGCGTGCCGTCACCCGCATAAAATTCTTTCAGTTGCTCTTCGAAAGTACCGATGCCGCCATTTCCGGAAGCCCAGATCACCCCCACTTCATAACGCTGCCGGGGCGTCATGGATTTGAAATCCAGTCCCGCGTCCTTTATTGCCTGATCACTTGCGGCGATGGCGTATTGCGTAAACAGGTCGTATTTTTTTATCTCTTTCTTTTCCATATAATCCGTGGCTTCAAAATCATGCACTTCACATCCGAAGTGGGTCTTGAATTTGCCGGAATCGAATTTGGTGATGGGTCCCGCACCACTTCTCCCATTGAGTATATTCTGCCAGAATACTTCCGTTGAATTTCCCAGCGGGGTAATGGCCCCGGTTCCGGTAACGACGACTCTTTTCATGTATTTATTTTAATGCCATTCCGTGGCTGTTTCTACACGCATAAATATACAAATCCACGCTGATTCCTATGAACTGACAATTTGCAAAACCACATCTCCATGCACCGGATGACCGACGCAGGTAAGTGTCAGGCCTTGCAATAGGTCTTTTTCCGTCAGCACCTCATTATAAGACAGCCATACCTCTCCTTTCAGACAACGCGCTGCACAACTTCCGCATTTGCCGGTTTCGCAACTATAGGGAAGCGCTATCTTTTCTTTCAGCGCTGCCCGCAGTATAGTATCAGGATAATTTACTTTGAACTGATGGGTATGGCCATTCACTTCGAAGCTGACCAGGTGGGTGACGGTATCTGGTGGTATAGCTTTAGGAAAAGCAGCATGCCGGGGATTGAAATCTTCTTTTTTTATCTGATCAGACGGAAACCCCTGTTCCCGCAAGAGGTAAATAATCATGCGCATATAGGCCGCGGGACCGCAGGTATAAAAAAGTGTTCTGTCTTTTTCGAATTGATGGATCGCTAAAAATTCCAGCATGAGTTCCCGGTTTAAACGGGCCCTTCTCAGGTCAGCCATGGAACTGAATAAAAAATGAGCACGGAATTTCTTTTCATACTGCCGTTCCAGTTTTTGCAATTGATCATGAAAAACAGCGGCCTGGGGCGACTGGTTGCTGTAAATTAAAAATATCTGAATGACAGGATAAGTTTTCAGCACCGTTTTAATTAATGAAAAAACGGGTGCAATACCACTGCCTGCGGCAAAAAAGAAAATTGTGCTGATCGGAGACATGTCTTCCGGAAGCCGGAAGAACCCGCCCGCTCCGGTGCAAAGAATGAAGTCGCCAATCCTGGCGGTATCTATTAATTTCCGGGAAAAAATGCCATTGGCAACGCGTTTGACCCCGATGGACAAAGGTTCATTCCATGCGGGGGAAGAGGTAATTGAATAAGAACGCCGTATTTCGTCAACGCCCGTTTGATGCACCAGAGTAAGAAACTGCCCGGGCAGATAGGTTATTTTATGGTCATCCTGGAAAACAAAGCTTTTAAAATCATCCGCTTCCTCAATAATATTTTGGATCGTCAAGACCTTGTATAGGTTATCAGGAATTTCTTCAATCATACCGGACAATAAAGTTAACTTCAATTCCCCAATTCAAAACATGCCAAAAGGATAAATGACTTGCATGATGAGAAGGATTTTTTTTATTTTAGCAGTGGCCGTACTGGCAGGCTCCACTGTTCCTGCCCAGACGGGCGATCAGATAAAACTTCCAATCGTGAAAACGAAAGACGGCGAACTCCAGGGAATAGTCTCTTCTGGCATAGAAATATTCAAAGGGATACCCTTTGCGCAACCACCCGTTGGGGATTTACGCTGGAAGGAACCACAGCCCGTGAAGCCCTGGGCCGGTGTTCGAACAGCAGATCATTTCGGTCCGCGGGCTATGCAGCTGCCAATATATTCCGACATGAATTTCCGTTCAGACGGGGTTAGCGAGGACTGTCTTTATCTCAATGTATGGACACCGGCAAAATCACACAGGGAGTCACTTCCGGTGCTGGTTTATTTTTATGGCGGCGGCCTGATGGCCGGAGACGGATCAGAGTTAAGATACGATGGCGAAAGCATGGCTCGTAAAGGGATCGTTGCCATTACGGTCAACTACCGTCTGAATATATTTGGATTTTTCTCGCATCCGGAGCTGACAAAAGAATCCCCGCATCATGCGTCTGGTAATTATGGTTTTTTAGATCAGGTTGCTGCCCTGCATTGGGTAAAACAAAATATCAGGGCATTCGGAGGTGATCCGGAAAAAATTACGATTGCCGGCGAATCGGCAGGTTCGTATTCTGTCAGTGTCCTGATGGCATCCCCGCTGAGCAGGCAGATCATTGCGGGTGCCATTGGCGAAAGCGGATCTCTGCTGGGTCTTAAACCACTTTCATCGCTTGCTGATGCGGAACGGAGGGGGGTGGCATTTGCAGACAGCGTTCATGTAAAATCAATCTCGGCGCTTCGCTCACTTCCCGCAGATCAGGTTTTAGAAGCATCATCCAAAATGAAACTTGGAGGTATTCCGGTGGATGGCTATTTCCTTCCCAAATCGCCCGCCGCCATCTATGCGGCCGGAGAGCAGGCAAAAATTCCGCTACTGGTTGGATGGAATTCGGAAGAAGACAACTGGAAATCCATTTTAGGATCCGATTCGCCAACAAAAGAAAATTTTATCGGGGCAGTCAGGAAAATGGATAAAGAACACGCGGATGAAATTTTGAAAATCTACCATCCTGCCACGGATGCGGATGTGGAAGCCATAGGCACCGATCTCGCCTCTGATCGTTTTATTGGTTTTGGTACATGGAACTGGTCTGACATGCAGGCAAAAACCGGTGGCCATAAAGTTTACCGTTATTTCTATGAACATCCCAGGCCCGAAACCCGCGGCGATAAAGATTTGCCAAGGGCCAGCGGGGCCGTTCATTCCTCAGAAATTGAATACGCATTGGGTAATCTGTCAACAAACCGGGTTTATGACTGGCAGCCGGAAGATTACCTGGTTTCAGAAATATTACAAGCCTATTTTACAAATTTTATAAAAACGGGGAACCCGAATGGATTGGGCCTGCCCTCCTGGCAGGCGGTAGTACCGGATCAACCGGCAACCGTATTACATGTTGATGCAAATACCCGGGCACAGACAGAAAAGAACCGGCAGCGGTATTTATCGCTGCGGGAAAACTTCACGATGGGCAATTGACAAATCCTAAAGAATAATAAATAAATGAGTAATTCAAATGACAATCGTCAAAGGAGCATACTGAAGTCCATAGCCCGAAGGGCCATGACGGACCGGGGGCTTCTACCTGATTTTTCTGCCGATGCGATTTCCGAACTGAATGGCATTCGCGAAGTGCCTGCCACCATCACAGGATCCGTACGGGATCTCAGGAAACTTGCCTGGTGTTCCATTGACAATGATGATTCACGCGATCTGGATCAGTTGAGTGTTGCCATCCCGATGCCGGCGGATATGACGAAGATACTGGTTGCCGTTGCGGATGTGGATGCGGTGGTAAAGAAGGGAACAGCGCTGGATGGTCATGCAAAACAAAATACGACCTCAGTTTATACCGCGGCAATTATATTCCCAATGCTGCCTGAAAAACTTTCAACCGGAATAACATCGCTCAATGCCGATGCAGACCGTTATGCCATTGTGGTGGAAATGAGTATTGACAAGGATGGATCATTGCAAGCCTCCGATATATATCAGGCCGTTGTTCGTAACCAGGCCAAGCTTGCCTACAATAGTCTGGCTGCCTGGCTGGATGGAACAGGACCCATGCCGCAACCCATCAGCCCTATATCCGGCCTCGATCGGAACATCCGGCTCCAATACCAGGTGGCGCAAAAGCTCAGCACGCGCCGCTTCGCGAATGGCGCCCTTAATTTTGAAACCATTGAAGCGCGACCCGTATTTGACGGGGATAATATCAGTGATCTGAAGGCTGAAAAAAGTAACAGCGCCAAACACATCATTGAGGAATTCATGATTTCTGCCAACGGAGTCGTTGCCCGATGGCTGGCATCCCGGCAATTTCCTTCGATGCGCAGGGTTGTGCGCACACCCAAACGTTGGGACCGGATCGTGGAGCTTGCCGCCGAAAAAAATTATGACCTGCCCCAGCAGGCAGATTCGAGGGCGTTGGATCAATTCCTGCTGGCTGAAAAAAAGGCAGATCCGGATCGTTTCCCCGATCTTTCGCTAAGCATTATTAAATTATTGGGATCTGGTGAGTATGTGATTGAATTTCCCGGAGAACAGGCTTCAGGACATTTCGGATTGGCCGTGAAGGACTATACGCACTCCACTGCGCCAAACCGCCGGTTCCCGGACCTGGTCACCCAAAGATTATTAAAAGCGGCTCTTGCTAATGGTGCCGTTCCCTACGCACAGGATGAATTACTCGGGCTTGCGGCTCATTGTACTGAACAGGAGGATGATGCAAAAAAAGTAGAACGACAGGTAGAGAAATCCGCTGCAGCCATGTTGCTTCAAAATAAAATCGGGCAACAATTTGACGCCATTGTTACCGGCGCATCAGATAAAGGGGTCTGGGTAAGACTATTCCAAATGCCCGTGGAAGGTAAACTGGTTAGCGGATCAGAAGGGCTGGACGTTGGCCACAGACTTCGCGTGCAACTGGTCAGCACAGACGTGAACAGGGGGTTCATTGACTTTAGACGGGTGAAATAAACGAATGATTTTTTTTGTAAGAATTCTTTTTAAATAAGAAAGAGAACGTGTGCCTCTAGGTTCCCGTGCTGCTCACCGAAAGATAATTACTAAGGCGCTCCCAGGTGGAGGCAAAACCCTGACGGACCAGTTCGAGATCGGCTTCAAAGGTTCTGCATTCCAAAGCCGTTGCCGAGTGGGGAATCCCCATCATGACCAGTGTCGTTCTGCCCCGATTCTCCTCGAAGGTGAGGATGTTCAGGATTTCCAGGGGCCAGTCCGGCATCGATGGGTGTTTAACCGGGTTTCCCTCCTCATCCGAAAAAGAATTTAGAAAAACGAGCCGGTCCGGTTTTTTTATTTCAAGATAAACAAACCTGCCCCACATATCTGCGCCATCTGGTGCCTGCATGCAATAGTGGAAGATGCCTCCGGGGTAAAGATTGGGTCGGCCGCCTATCCAGCGAAAATCCTTCGGTCCCCACCAATATTTCAAATGATCCGGTTCCGTCCAGGCTTTGAACAGTATCTCCCTGCCGGCATCAAATACGCGGGTTATGCGAAATTCGTTGATCATGCTCTATTTACCTGTGCGTCTTATTCTATTATTGATCAGTGTAACACAAACATACAGTCCGGCACCCATTTTAAAGGGGTGTGAAAACGACAATCTAAGGGGCATAATGCGGCAGATATTTTCTTTATTTTTGATTCATGAAAATAATATCCATTCTGGTGCCGAAGGGTGATGTAGCCCTGAGCTGCATCGAAGGTTCATTCACGGTATTTAATAAAGTGAATGATTTTTTGACGGGTATGGGGAAACCTGCTTTATTTAAAGTGCAGCTCGTCGGATTGACCAAGGAAGCGGAGGTATACCACAGGCTGTTTAAGGTATATCCGGACCTGGTGCTGAAAGATGTAAAAAAAACCGATCTGATCATCATACCGGCTGTGAACGGGGATATGGAAAAAGTTGTAGCATTAAACGCGGAATTTATTCCCTGGCTGGTTAGCCAATATCATGCGGGTGCGGAATTGGCGAGTCTTTGCGTAGGCAGCTTTATACTCGCCTCTACCGGATTGCTGAATGGGAAAAAATGTTCAACCCACTGGCAGGCCGTTGATGATTTCCGGAAGATGTTTCCGGAGGTCAACCTGGTCTCCGAAAAAATCATCACGGATGAACAGGGCATATATTCCAGCGGAGGCGCCAATTCTTTCCTGAACCTGATTTTGTATCTGGTGGAAAAATATGCCGGCCGGGATATGGCCGTTTTTTCTTCCAAAGTATTTGAAATAGAGATTGACCGGGACAGCCAGTCGCCGTTTATCATATTCGGGGGACAAAAGGGTCACGACGACGAGCCCATTTTGAAAGCCCAGGCATTTATCGAAAATAATTTCCAGGAGAAGATCAGTGTGGAACAACTGGCTTCCATGCTGGCGATAAGCCGCAGAAACCTGGAGCGCCGGTTTAAAAAGGCAACTTCCAACACAGCTGTGGAATATATGCAGCGCGTAAAGATTGAAGCCGCAAAAATGAGCCTGGAGTCTTCCCGCGAGAATGTGAATGAAGTGATGTACAAGGTAGGATATACGGATACGAAGGCCTTTCGCAATACATTTAAACGGATCACCGGACTATCTCCGGTTGAATACCGGAACAAATACAACCGGGAAAATATTGCTGCTTTTTAAATCCTGATGCAGCAATGAGAACGAATTCGTAAAAGACCCTCAGGCCTGGCTTAATCTTTTGTGATAGAAATAATAGGATCCTGCGATCATGATAAAAAAAAGAAGAAAGAATGTCCAGTTTTTAACAGGATCTCCGACGGCTATACTGGAATATGTCGCACCCGCCAGATCAAAGGTCAATCCGGCATAAGCCCATTCTTTGATCTTTGGGAAGCCAGGTACGAGGATGGCAATTACGCCCAGTAATTTAGCCACACCCAGAAAGGGGAGGATATAAGACGGATAGCCCAGATGGGTTACGATAAGGGCCACGGAATCGGGGGATAGTCTGATGCTTGAAACTATACCCATTCCGAAAAGAATAGCCGTCAAAATGGTAAAAATCCAATAAGCGATGTTTGTCTTTTTCATGTTACTGTTTTCTTGAGTTAATGACGATTACTCTCCTCATAATATGGAACCGTTTGGGTTTCCCAAATGTAGAAACCCTTTTTAAGGTGCAAAATGTTTTTGCGTCATGTTTTTGCTTTTCCATAACAGTCTGGCGTTAAACGAGGTTCTTTTTAACTGGTCTTATTAAAAACAAAACACCATGAAAAAGATCATCCTGTCTGTCGCGTTTTTCAGCATTTGTTTGTTATTTAACCAGGCACAGGCTCAACCGGGTTTTCAGGTCCATGTTAATTTAGGTGTTCAACCGGCCTGGATTCCACAGGGATATACCGCTGAAGATTACTATTATTTACCGGATATCCAGGCATACTATTATGTGCCCCGGCGCCAGTTCGTATATCAGGAGGGTGGAAGGTGGATGTTTGCTGCATCGCTTCCCGAAAGGTGCCGGTCTTATGATTTGTACAGGGGAAACAAGATAGCCATCCATGAAGCAAGACCTTATTTGCATGACGAGATATACAGGGAAAGATATAGCCACTATGGCAACTATAATAGCCATTTTCCCGATCGTCGTGCAACTTATGGCAGACACGAGGATTCCAGGAGCGGTAATGGATATGGACGTGGGCATCGTTACTAGAGAATGATCAGTTGTTCAGATCAAGTGTTGTTGCTGGTCATTGCAGATAGCCCGGACGAATGATCCGGGCTATTCTTTTTTACATTCTTCCCGGATAGATATGGAGAAAGACCTCAGCGGATAAGGGTGCGTTGCCATAAAGCCTGCCCAGTGTTGCGTCCGTTTTATACAACGACAGTTGACCGCCTCCCGCGACGATAATGTGTTTAACGGAAAACAGATCATATCCAAGTCCTGCCGTGAAAGCATTTGCTGGAAACAGCAGATCCTCTTTACCATAAATGGCCGGATCAAGTGCCAGTTCCTCCACTGATTTCTGAACCCATTCATAGCGGGCATACAGGGCCAGCCTGTCTAATTTCCAGGTTGCTTCCAGCAGAACCGAATTGGATAGGGACTGCCCTGAAATTTTATTCTGGCCCCAAACCACGGTGGAGGCCATATAAGATTTACTGGTCAGGGGGTTGACGTAAGTGGCAGAAGCCGTGGTGCGATTTATATTTTCTCCCGGACTCAGGGACTCGGGACTTTTTATAAACCCGTGGGAAACCTGTAAGGCCCAATGTTCATCGGGATTGAAAGATAATCTTCCGCTCCAGGAATCGAAACGCGGTTTATCGAAATTGTAACGGTTTTCATCAGGCTCCCTGCCGGTAAATGATGAGCCCTCCAGTTTGAATCTGTCATACCGGAAACCAACTGTGGCCACACCAAATGTTATGTGGGTCGCATCTTCCCAGTGATGACCTATCGGCGCATCGGGCATAAACATAGCGGAAGGCCGGTGCATAAAAGCAACAGGGCCCAGTGCAGGCTCGCCGGGATAACCGAAATAGGCATAAATATCCGTTTTTTTAGAAAGCGCATAAGCATAACTGATGGAAAGCTCAGAAAATAGATCATGCGGATGCTGCCGGTCAACCAGCGGCTTCCCTTTCCAGGATTCTCCGGTTTGGAATAGAAGCGGATAACCATTGCCTCCTGCGATCAGGGCGTCGGTAGATAGCATAACGTTAAAATGGAACAGACCCTTGTTGCCGATTTTTCTTTGCCCCATGGCCATCAGCATATCCGGCGCATCCCATTTTCCTGCCCCCCTGGTTCCCGCCTTAAAAACGTCGGCCTGAGTAAACCTCGGAAAAATATCGCCGTGAAACATAAACATCCAGGATTTGGCGTGCAGCATATAGCCATACATGGGGGACGCATCGGGTGCCCAACTGGTGCCGGAACCATCCCGGCTCATGGGGAGATTCGCGGAAAGAGAGTGGTTCATGGGCATCTCCATTTCGGCCATATCCGTACCGCTCATGTTCATACCCTCCATGTTCATCATGCCCGAGGAATCATGTTTATGCTGGGCCTGGAGAGAAGTAAGCGAGAGCAGGACAATAACAAAAGTCAAAATGCGATAAAATGTCATATTCAATTTATTATATCATTGATATCAGCATGATGGCGCTCATGACGATCATCAGCATGTCTTCCAGGATAGTGACTGTGCTCATCGGAAGATTGAAGATGGCTCCCAGGCAGGCGCACGGTATTTTCCGTTTATTCAGGACTGACTGAAGCACGCCCGTTATACTGACTGACATTAAGATGAACGTAAAGACGTTGGTAAATAATGGTTGAAACCCGGTTAAAAAAGCAATACCCAGGGCAAGTTCCATAAAAGCATACAGATATCCCCATTCTTTCCATTTTTTTGCCACGACATCATACATAGCATAGCTCTCTGCAAATCCTTTCAGGTCAAGCATTTTAAAAAAGGAGAAGACCAGAAAAAAACCAGCCATAAAATGAGCCATCCATCGTTGCCAGAAAAATGTGCCGGCAACAAACCCGGTGACGAGGGTTAACCCCAGCAGATACCCGAAAATCAGGAAAATGGGTTTGTAAATCTTAAGCCCCGCTTTTGCGTCTTCTTCAACGGGAAACTGGTGCATGGCGGCCTTTTCCGGAGCTTCTGAAAAAAGTTGATATTTGGGATGATCTGCTAATGCAGATGCCAAATCTTCGGTTGATATATGATGATCCATGCTGATCCTGGCCTCGGCCCTGTTCAAATCTATATCTACAGCCTGCACGCCATGAACCTTTGATAAAAGGTCCCTGACTCTGGCCTGACAGCCGGCACAGGTCATTCCGGTAATTTTATAGGTATGTGTCATAATCATAATCCTGAATTTGGCACAAAGTTACCGATCTGGTCACCCTCCGTCGTTGTGGAATTCCCGGAATGATTTGTAAGTTTTACAGATCCTCAATATTTCGTCTTTTGTGATCTTTAAGACCCTTATAAAAAGTGGGGGTGAGACCGGTTATTTTTTTGAATTGGTTGGAGAGATAGGCAACGCTGCTGTACCCCAGTTCATCTGCGATCCCGGATAAACTGAGCTCGTCGTATATCAGCAATTCCTTTACTTTTTCAATCCGCTGGTTAATGTAGTATTTTTCAATGGTTG
Source organism: Bacteroidota bacterium (assembly GCA_030706635.1). Lineage (GTDB taxonomy): Bacteria > Bacteroidota > Bacteroidia > Chitinophagales > Chitinophagaceae > Puia. The sequence continues at coordinate 40,587 of JAUZOD010000026.1, read as the reverse complement.
TGCCTTCTACTTCGGAAAACAGATTGCTCAGGTAATTGTAATCCATTTTCAGTTTGCCGGAGATCACAGCGGATAGATTGGTTTTTGGGTTCTCTTCCGAATGATGAACCATTGCGACGATCTGATTTTTTATTTTCTCTATTATCCGGCCCTTTTTGTCGTCTATCAGTTCGAATCCAAAATGTTTCAAACCCGCTTGCAGGTTCTCCAGCTGATTTTTTGAAGGCTGATTTTCTATTTCAATTTCTCCCAATTCAACGGTTTTTGGAGCAAGGCCCTGTTTTTCCAGCGTTTCTCTGACCACCATTTTGCATCGGTTGCATACCATGTTTTTTATATAGAGTTTCATTTGCCGTTAGTTTAAATAGATGAGGTAAATCTTAAATAGATCTTGTTTCAGGTTGTCTTTTTGTAATTCCAGATCGCCCAGGTATTCAGCACGATGGCAAAAATTATTTCATAGCCTAACTCGGTTTTGATATCCGACAGGCCGCTTCCTTTCAGCATGATCATTCTGACCACTTTAATGAAATGCGTAATCGGGGTCAGGGCGGCAATGGTTCGGGCCCAGGAAGGCATACTTTCAAGGGAGGTGAACAACCCGCTCATCAGCATGAAGATCATCATGAAAAAGAAAGCAACAAACATCGCCTGCAGCTGGTTTTCGCTATAAGTGGAAATGAGTAATCCAAATCCCAGCAGGGCGACGAGATAAACCGAGGCAAAAAGATACAATACACCCAGGTTTCCCGCGGGATGAATTCCATAAACCACCCGGGTAACCAGCAATCCCAGGCTGAAGACAATCATGGCCATGATCCAGAATGGAATCAACTTTCCCAGAATGAACTGCCATTTTTTTATTGGAGTTACGTTGATCTGCTCAATGGTGCCTGATTCTTTTTCCTTGACGATATTAAGCGCGGAAAGAAAACCTCCGATCATGGTCAGCAAAAGAACAAGAACCCCGGGAACTATGTAATATTTATATTCGGCTGATGGATTGAACCAGTTTGAAGAGGTGACTCCTATCCGGGGACCTGGACTCGTAGTATTTCCATTCATATTTACCCGGATTTGCTGATTGAAATCAGCCAGGATAGCAGTTAAATACCCTGCACCCAGGGATGCTCTGGTGCCGTTGATCGCGTCAACGGAAAGCGATATTTTTTGCGATCCCACCCTGATCAGGTTTCGCTCAAATCCTGCCGGAATTTCCATGATCAGGTCAGCTTCCTCTTTTTCAATACTTTGTAATCCTTCTTTATAAGAGGCAGATGCATTTACATAGCGGAAATATCCTGATGAACCGATCTTGGTAATCAGTTTTTGAGCGAGGCTGCTGTGATCAAGATCCACTACCGAAATATTGATGTTTTTCACATCGAAATTCATCGCCAGGGGAATGATGATCAATTGAGCGGTCGGCATAATAAACATCATAGCCAGGATGGCCTTATCCCGGAACAACTGCCGGAATTCCTTTTGTAACAAATACCTCAACATGATCATGCAAGCCGTGTTTTAAAATTTTTCAAAGAGACGACCAATAAAAATATGGTCATCCCGACAAGTATAAGCGTCTCTTTCCAGACATATTCGATCCCGAGGCCTTTCAGCATGATGGATTTCACAATCAGATAATACCAGCGGGCGGGTACTAAATTCGAAATAAGCCGGAATATCAGGGGCATATTCTCCAATGGGAAAATAAAGCCTGTAAATACCATGGTTGGTATCATCATGCCCATCATGGAAAGCAGCAACGCTGATTGCTGTGAATGGGTGACCGTGGAGATCAGTAATCCAAAAGAGAGGCATGCGAGGATAAATAGGATGCTCTCCAGGAACAATAACAACAGATTTCCCCGTATGGGCACATTCAGTACCCATACCGAAAGCAGCAGGATCAGCGTAAAATTGACCAGGGATAATATGAGATAGGGGATGGCCTTTGCAATTAGTACCATCACCGGCCTGAAAGGAGAAACCAATAAAATTTCCATTGTTCCCAGTTCTTTCTCCCTGACCACGGCTACCGAAGTAAGCGCGGTACAGACGATCATTAATACCAGGGCCAGTACACCCGGAACGAAATTTAGTGATCCGTTGTCTTCTTCGTTATACAACATGCGGGTTTCCGGAATGATGGTATAGGGTAATGCTTCCGGAGGGCTGATCTGTTTTTGATAGTCAGCTATAATGGAGGTCAGATAATTAGTCAGGGTCTTGGCTGTATTAGGATCTGATCCATCGGCAATAATCTGCACCTGCGCCTTACCCAGACGGATCAGATCACTGCTGAAACCGGGCGGGAAAACAACCACGGCTTTGATATCTCCCTTTTTAAAGACCTTGTTTATTTCATTGGAATTTATGGCCTTGCTTTCCACGAGGAAATTTGAAGAGGCCCTTATTTTTTGGATGATCCGCTGCGAATGTAAATCCTCTGTATTGCCGGAAATGGCAATCCTTACGTTTTTTACTTCGCTGGTCAGGGCAAATCCGAACAATAAAATCTGGGCCATGGGCAGACCAAACATGATGAGCAGCGTTTTCCTGTCCCGAAAAACATGATAAAATTCTTTTCTTATGAAAACGAGTAGCTGTTTCATTTATTCAGTTGACAGTTGACAATGGACAATGGACAGTGGACAATGGACAATTGACAGTGGACAATGGACTATTATTTTTTAAGTGCATCTTTGGTAGTTTTTACGATGCTAATCAGCAATTTTAATAATTCTTTACAGTCTTTGACCAATGAATTATACTGTTCAGTAGATATATAATTAGTATCCTTCAAAAGCATCAGCCAATATTCGGTTTCATTAGCTTCTTTCAAAGCTATATTCATTTTATTCAGAAAGTCAGATTTTGATTGCGCATGTTCGGCTTCTTTAACTAAAGCGCCGATAGCTGTTCCGCTTTTAAGCAATTGTCGGGATAGAACATAATCCTTTTTTTCCTCTGTCAGGATTCTAAATACACCCACAATTCTAATGGCAAAAGCATAAGATTTAGTGGCAATAATATTTTCCATTTTTAAACTACTTTCTTAATTGTCCACTGTCCACTGTCCATTATCAATTGTCCATTATCAACTGTCAACTGTCCACTGTCCACTGTCCACTGTCAATTGTCCACTGTCCACTGTCCATTATCAACTGTCAACTGTCCACTGTCCACTGTCCATTGTCAATTGTCCATTGTCAATTGTCCATTGTCCACTGTCCATTGTCAATTGTCAATTGTCAATTGTCCATTGTCAATTGTCAATTGTCCATTGTCCATTGTCCATTGTCAACTGTCCACTCTCTTCGCTTTCCTTGCCAGCTGATAAAATACATCATCAATGGTATCTGCTGAATATTGTTCTTTTAAATGTTTTGGTGTGTCCAGAGCTTCTATTTTCCCGTCTACCATCACCGTTATCCGGTTGCAGTATTCCGCTTCGTCCATATAGTGGGTGGTAACAAAAATGGTAATTCCGGATGCCGCGGCTTCATAGATCATATCCCAGAACTGTCTTCGGGCAACGGGGTCAACACCGCCGGTAGGCTCATCTAAAAAAACAATTTTGGGTTGGTGGAATATGGCGACAGAAAATGCCAGTTTCTGCTTCCAGCCTAAAGGCAGGCCGCCGACCAGTTTTTTGGCCTCAGCCTGCAGGCCGAGCTTTTGAATAAGATCGTGGCTCCGGCTGCCCAATTCTTTGGATGGTACGCCGTAGACGCCACCAAAAAACTGAATATTCTCGGTAACGGTCAGGTCTTCATAAAGGGAAAACTTCTGACTCATATATCCGATATTCTTTTTAATGCTTTCCTGTTGGTTGAAGACATTAAAACCCGCAACAGAGGCTTCTCCGGAGCTCGGGAAAGAAAGGCCGCACAGCATACGCATGGCCGTGGTTTTACCTGCACCGTTGGCTCCGAGGAAACCAAAAATCTCCCCTTTTTCCACATCAAAGCTGATCTGGTCAACAGCAACAAAATCCCCGAATTTTTTGCTGAGGTTTTTACATATAATAACTTTTTCGCCCATTTTAGTTGTTTTATACTTTATTCCCGGTTTTCCAGGCCGGGCAATCACAGGATCCCCGAATTCCAGAGTAAAATTTTCACTCATCTTGTCCGAAGCATTGTCAACTGTCCATTGTCAACTGTCCATTGTCAACTGTCCATTGTCAACTGTCCGTTGTTAACTGTCCATTTTAGAATTCATCATCCTGATAAAACCATCTTCAATAGAAGGCCGGATCTGTTTAATTTCGAAATGCGAGTGTTCTTTCTGAGTTCCGTAATTCTTCAATTCGTCAACGTTTTGTTCGTTATCATTTTTAAACGTAACGTGCAGGTATTCGCCAAACGGGTAGCTGCTTTTCACCAGGTCATTTGCCCGGAGATCAGTGAGCAGCTGATAAATATTATCCGCTTTGACTCCATACAATTTAGACGGATAGGCGTCAATGATTTTTCCGGGCGTATCGACGGACATGATTTTTCCATTTTGGATCAGGGCTATTCTATCGCACAAATTGGCTTCGTCCATGTAGGGCGTGGAAACCAGAATCGTAATGCCCTGTTTTTTCAGATTTTTAAGCATCTCCCAAAATTCCCTTCTGGATACCACATCGACGCCTGTCGTCGGCTCGTCCAGGAACAAGACCTCGGGTTTGTGAATCAAGGCGCAGCAAAGGGCGAGTTTTTGTTTCATGCCACCGGATAATTTTCCGGCCCGCCGGTTATTAAAAGGTTTTATCTGATCGTAAATATCTTTGATCAGTTCGTAATTCTCCTGAATGCTGGTGCCGAACAGGCTTGCGAAAAAATTAAGATTCTCCTCTACAGTCAGATCCTGGTAGAGGGAGAATCTGCCGGGCATATAGCCGATCCGGTTGCGGATCTCCTGGCGATCTTTAACAACATCAAATCCGTTTACGGAAGCTTCGCCATTATCGGCAAGTAAAACCGTTACCAGCATGCGGAAGATGGAAGTTTTCCCCGCGCCATCGGGTCCGATCAGACCGAATAATTCGGCTTTTTCCACATTAAATGATATGTTGTCAACCGCGAGTACCTTGCCTTTTTCGTATGTTTTGGTCAGGCCCTTGACTTCAATAGCCAATGGAGAATTGAACGTTGATCTCGTGTGTTTTGCCTGCATTGTCATTTTTATTCGGGAATTATAAACGCGTTAAGATCCGCTGCCCACGCTCAATGGAACAAAACCTCACCGTACATTCCAATCTTTACAAAGCCATCGTTTTTCACCCGGACTTTTATGGCATATACCAGATTGGCACGCTCGTCTTTGGTTTGAATTGTTTTGGGGGTAAACTCAGACTTGTCTGAGATCCAGATAATCTCTCCGGGGTAGGTTTTGTATTTTTGTTCTCCCCGGTCTATCCGAACCTGTACCTGCTGACCGAGTTTGACTCCGGGTAGCTGGTCGCCGGTAATGTAAGCCCTCAGGTTTAAAGTATCCGTATTGGCAATCTTATATAAAGGTTTGCCGACGAGTGCCATTTCTCCTTTGAGGACATAACTGATAAGGACAGTGCCGGTTATCGGGTTAACGACCTTCCCCTTATCGATTTGTTCCTGGAATTGTGCAGCTGTTTTTTCAAGCGGCGCTCTTTCACTAAGAATGCTTCGGTTTTGCGTGGCCGTGTTGGAATGATAAAGTCGGATTTGCTGGTTGGAAACATCGATTTGCTTTTGTAACTGCTCAATCTGCGTATTGAGGTCATCCAACTGTTTGGACGGCGCTGCATCTGCTTTTACCAGGTTGGTGGTTCTTTTTTGTTCCTGGTATAGATTTTCCAATTGAGTTTGCTGAACAGCCCGTTGTTTCTTCACAACTTCTGTTTGCTCATCCGCGCTGCTTGTTTTTTGCTTTAGTGCAGCGATCATGGCTTCTGTTTGCTCTTTTTGAAGTTTTGGTATGGTTGTATCAATCTGTCCTACAACCGTCCCCGCATTCAGGTGATCACCCTCCCTCACTGAAAAAGAAAGTAGTTCGCCCGTTTGCTGCGCTGATACAATTACCTCGTCTGCTTCAAAATTGCCTGAGGCATCATAGTCTTTTTTATTGCCGTTGCAGGAAGCGATCAGCAACAAAGAAATTATTCCGGTGGTCAAACTGGATCTCATATATAACGTGTTTTACTATCAGTTACCTGAGGTGGATTTAAAATCATATTGCGCCTGTAATAATTGGATATGATGAAAAATAAGGACCTGCCTTGCCGTGTTTTCGTCATTTAGCTTGGCAATAAATTCATGCACCGTGATCACACCGTTATCCAACTGGGCTTTCGCGGAAGCTGTAACGGATGCGCGAAGAGAAATGGCAGAGTCATCTTTCAGGATGAGCTCTGTATATTTTTTTATATCATCGTTCTGCTGGCTGAGGGTGATCCGGGTATTAAAAAGAAAGGTTTCCCTTTCGATGCTCTGGTCCTCTCGATCTGCGTTTAAAAGATTTCTGTTGTTCCTGAGGGAATATAAACTTCCTAAAGACCAGTTCAGGCGAAGACCGCCGATCCACCAGGCGCCGAATTGGTTTTCTATAAAGTTTAAGGTGGGACGGCCGTACGCTCCCTGAACGAAAGCGCTGAGTTTTGGCAGATAGTCTGATTTTAACTGCTTCTCGCGGATGTCAGTTGCTTTTATCTGAAGTTCGTACAACCTCAGTTCGGGCCGGTTTATCTCTGTGACCAGGGGTGGCGATTCGGGTTGAACCAATGGGGTGGTTTCATCAACGAAGCGACCGATGAGCAAAGAAAGCATGTTCAGATAAGCCTTGCGCGTGGCGTTGAACTCGATGCCAGACATGTCCACATTGATCAACTCTGCTTTTAATTCATCCACGTTACTCCTGAATCCAGTCCCGTTCCGGAGTGCGGTCCGGGCTTTGTCCAATGTATTTTGCAGATCCGTTTTTCTTATCTCATTTTGACTTAGCTGCTCATTCATCAGCAGTATGGAGAAATAAATCTGATTTACCCGGTCTCTCAGTGTATGGAGGGCTACCTCAAGGCTTTCCTGTTGTATCGCCTCATTGGCCCGGATGAACTCTTTTTGATTTTTGGTGGCGCCTGCGTCATAAATCTGCTGATTGACCTCGGCCTGTATCTTATATTGGTCTTTGCTGATGGTGGGTAATGCACCCGGGGGCGCACCTGGTAAAACATCATGAAAATCGATTGTTTGAGACTGATAGGAGGCCTGCCCGTTCACAGAGAACTGGGGGAGGTAGGATTTGCCTGCATTTTCAAGGGAATAATTGCTGGATTTTGAAATTAGCCCCTGTCTTTTGATCAGCGGATAATTTTGTCTTGCCAATATGTAACAGGAATCAAGGGTAAGTTGATTTTTTTGACCCTTTAGGTTTATTGCGGAGAGCAATAGCAGGGCGACTCCAACACTCTTATAACATTTGATCATCATAACTAAGACATTTGTTTCATTCGAAAAATCAATCTTCCTCCAGCATGGACTTTATCCAGGCCGGTATGAGCGTTTTTCTCTCCTTCATCATTTTTGCAAAAGTTTTTTCGTCCAGAGCTCCCATTTTTTGTAAGACCGGGTTCATAATAAATGGAAAAACACACATCCCCAGGAGATTAATGAGATAATGAAATGGATTCCGTCCGGGGGCTTTCTCCCGGATCTGCCTGATGAAAATGGATTTGCTTAAAAAATTCCCGCTATCCGTGATCTTCATAAAATAATCCGGGGTGTTCCGTATTTCACTGAGCACAAAGTATGGCAGGTCCGGGTTCTCCATGAGCAACTCCATATATTTTGAAGTGATCAGCTCCACTTTTTCCTGCACGCTGGTATCTGCATTGTTAATCACGGGCAACATAAATCCGAAGAACTGCTGCATTTTCTCAGCCATAATCATCTCAAACAACTTAGACTTGCTTCGGAAATAGTAGTTTAGCAAGGCCAGGTTCAAGCCCGCTTCCTCGGCGATATCCCGGGTACGGGTGGCTGCATAACCTTTCCGGGTAAATACCTTGCGGGCAGCTTCTTTTATTTTTTCTTCGGTGGAAAGGTCGATCTCTGCCTTTGCTTTCTTCTTCATAGATGCCTTTATTCATTTCAGAACAAATTTAAACACTCTTTTTTGAATTAATCAAATAATTTAATCATTTGATTAAAACAGATAGACAATCCCACGGGGTTTGCCTGTTCGCTTTGTTTGAAGCCAGATGGGGGTTTAAAGATTCTTATTGACAATTGTCAATAAATCCGGTGAGTCCTGCAGACTGCAGGTTTCATATGGTTAATATTGTAAACTGCTTTCACCCATTTACATTCTACATTGGTAACCATATATCCGAATCCGGCATCTTCCACTTTATATCTGTCCACTGGTAACCACCTGATTACGGTCAGGAGCCTGGAAGTATATTCCATTAATAGTGTTTTGGTTTATGCCGTCAACGCCATGCTGCCATCCTGTTATGCGATGAATATTGATGATTTCCCTCAGGGCGCCTATACTGCAATACTGGAGTTATCGGATGGCTCCCGCCAGATTAAGCAATTCGTCAAACAATAAAAACATCCTTCGAATAAGGGTCAGGGGAGTTTTAAGAAGGCCTGATGATGAATTATGGCAGGCTGTGCTGATTTTTTTAAATTTGAGGATCAATCCACAATTCCAAATGAATCCAACGCCACCCAATTCGCCGCTGGTGAATTTTATGAAAGCGATGCACCCGCTGGGAAATAAACCTCTTATCTATTTGCATGAGCATGCCTCCAGAAAATCGGTGGGAAGGGGCAAATATCTGCTTAAACCCGGTGAATTTTGCATGCATTATTATTATATACATAAGGGGCTTCTGAGGGCCTTCATCAAAGAAGAAAAAAAGGAGATTACCACCTGGCTTAATCCGGAAAATGAAATCACCACATCTATCCGGAGTATGGTCAGAAGACAGCCGTCTATGGAATACATTCAGGCCCTGGAAGATAGTGAACTCTATGCCTTGCATTTCGACGACATGGAGAAAATGTATTCGCTGTTTCCGGAGATGAATGTTTTAGCCCGAAAATTACTGGTAGAATATTATGCAGATTCCGAAGAGCGGTCTTATATTTCGCGAATACCCAGCGCCCAAAAGCGCTACAGACATTTTATTGCATCGAGACCCGAACTGGTAAACCGCATTCCGTTAAAATATGTGGCGTCTTACCTGGGTATTACACTGGAAACACTTAGCCGCCTGAGGGGCAAAAAAAAATCGATTAAGCTAGGAGGGGCATGATTATTTTAGCAATTTCACATTAACCGCATTGGCACCTTTGGGGCCCATTTCAACTTCAAAAGTTACCCTGTTGTTTTCTTTAATGGCCTCCGTGAGAGAATTGATATGCACGAATACACTTTCCTGTGTTTCCTGGTCTTTGATAAACCCATACCCCTTAGAATCGTTAAAGAAGGTAACTATGCCTTTGCGGATCAGATCTTCCGGGTTGACGGGTAACTGTTTGGGAACGCCCACATCAATATCTTCGGCATTGATCGTAATTTTCTTTCTTGGATCAGGAGGTTTGGAAGAAAGATTCCCGTTCTCATCAAGATAGGCCAGCATGCTGTCCAGGTCATTGCCGTTTTTGCTGTTTTCCTTGCGTTCAAGTTTTTTTTCAGCCTTCTCCTTTTTGTTTGCCTGCTTTTTCTTTTCTCTTTCTTTTTTATTCCAGGTTTCTCCCATAAATGTTCACTGTTTTGTGTCTAAAGGTAAGCTAATATTGCGCTATTTCACAGAAGGCGCCGAAAACCCCTGTCGGATGGGGTTCCGGGGGGAAGACAGTCCCCTGTTGAGCCTAAAATGACCTGGGATTGTCAACCGGTTTCTCCGCTTAAAGGCCTCCGGTTAACCCCTGCTGTTGATTGATCATCAGTGGATAAGAAGCGATGGTATATTTTTCCAGTCCATATTTTGTCTGAAAGACGATAAATTTGTTATTCCGCGTAAAATCATCCTTCAACTGGGAATCATGAATATTAAAACAATCCTGTTTAGTGTGTACTGCGGTTATTCCACAATGCAGGTATACGGGCAAAACAGTACTTCTGTCAAAGGCGCGCCGGAATACCGCCAATCCGCGGCAACAGAGAATAACCGGGAAGAAAGATTGAAGATAGCGAACGTGATGCAAAATTCGTTGCAGCATGAAATGCTAAACAAATGGTACCCCTGGTCTGTGGATAGGTTGGATGGTGGATTCTTAAGCACGTTTACCTACGATTTTAAACCAACGGGCGCCCAGGATAAAATGATCGTTACACAGTCGCGTCATGTGTGGGTGAATGCAAAAGCATCGGAAAGATTTCCCGACACCGCTTATTATAAAACCGATGCCCGGTGGGGTTTTTATTTTCTAAGGGATAAAATGTGGGATAAAACATACGGTGGCTTTTATACGCTGGTCGACCGGAAGGGGAATGATAAGCACAGCGGTGTTTCAGATAAAGATGCCTATGGCAATGCCTTTGCTATTTATGCATTGGCGGCCTACTACAAATCTTCCGGAGACAGCGCAGCGCTGAATCTGGCAAAAAAAGCTTTTCTCTGGCTGGAAAAACACAGTCACGATCCCGTTTACAAGGGATATTTTCAACATTTGCAAAGGGATGGTACACCGCTCAGGCGCACCGCAGAAACAACCTCAACAGCAGAAACCGGTTATAAAGATCAGAACAGTTCGATCCATCTGCTGGAAGCTTTAACAGAATTGTACGGCGTCTGGAAAGACGACCTGGTGAAAGAACGCCTGAGTGAAATGTTATTCCTCATCCGGGATAAGATCGTTTCTCCGAGGGGTAATCTCATTTTATTTTTTCAACCGGACTGGACGCCGGTCTCTTACAGTGATTCAGGAAGGGAAAGTATTATGGAACACCGCAATCTGGATCATGTGTCGTTCGGTCACGATGTGGAGACGGCTTATCTTATGCTGGAAGCTTCAAATGCGCTGGGAATTAAGGATAGTACGACAACCCTGCTTGTCGGAAAAAAAATGGTGGACCATGCCTTGAGAAACGGATGGGATAGTCTGATTGGCGGATTTTATGACGAAGCATATTACTTTAAAGGAGAACCCAAAATAACCGTGATCAAAGACAGTAAAAACTGGTGGGCACAGGCAGAGGGCTTGAATACGCTGCTGTTGATGGCAGACCATTTTCCGGATGATCCCATGCACTATTTTAACAAATTCCTGTTGCTTTGGAAATATACCCAGACTTATTTGATTGATCATCGGTACGGAGATTGGTACGAAGAGGGTCTGGACAAAGAGCCTAACCGGAGAACAGCGTTGAAGGGCCATATCTGGAAAGCAGATTATCACAATTACCGGGCCTTAACGAATTGCATTGACCGGTTAAGATCCGGCAGATAATTACTTCTTTTATTTTGGAAAATATTCTTCGGGCAACACCCGCTATTATTTGATTAATCATGAGATATAAAGCGCTTTTATTTACGCTTATTTTTATTTCCTCATCGGCGTTTTCGCAAACGGTTCCCTTGTATAAGAATCCGGCGATGCCGGTTGAAGAAAGAGTAAAAGATCTGTTGTCCAGAATGACTCCCGAAGAAAAATTCTGGCAGCTCTTTATGATTCCCGGAGATCTGGATCATGGAGATTCACTCCAGTACAGAAATGGGATTTTCGGCTTCCAGGTAAGTGCCGCGACCAAAGGAGATGTGGGGGGACAATTATTGAAATACAGGACTTCAGAAAATGCGCTCACACTGGCCAGGAAAATCAATGCCATTCAATCTTATTTTGTGAACAGAACGCGGCTCGGCATTCCCATAATTGCATTTGATGAAGCGTTGCATGGTCTGGTGCGCGGGGGCGCGACCAGTTTCCCCGCTGCCATCGGACTCGCTGCAACATTTGATACGGCCCTGATGCACGATGTTGCAACGGCCATTGCCGGGGAAGCCAGGTTAAGGGGCATCCGCCAGATCCTGAGTCCGGTGATCAATATTGCGGGGGATCCCCGCTGGGGCCGGGGTGAAGAGACCTATGGAGAGGATCCTTTTCTTACGTCCCGGATGGCTGTTGCGTTCGTCAGCGCGTTTGAGAAAATGGGGATTGTTACAACGCCGAAGCATTTTATAGCCAATGTGGGCGATGGTGGCAGGGATAGCTATCCTATTCATTTCGATGAAAGGATTCTCGATGAAATTTATTTTCCTCCGTTTGAAGCCTGCTTTCGGGAAGGTGGTTCACGATCGGTGATGACCGCATACAATAGCCTCAATGGCACAGCCTGTTCGTCGAACAGCTGGCTGCTGCAGCATAAACTCAAGGGAGACTGGAATTTCAAAGGCTTTGTTATCTCGGATGCCAACGCCGTTGGCGGGGAGGTGGTATTGCATCATACAACGAAGGATATGGCAGAAGCCGGGCAACATGCTATCAGCAACGGGCTGGACGTAATTTTTCAGACAGCTTACGAGCATCACAAATTATTTATTGATCCCTTCCTGAATGGCGTCATTGACAGCAACCGGATAAATGATGCAGTATCCCGGGTTTTAAGAGCGAAATTTGAGCTGGGCCTGTTTGAAAACCCATATGTGGACGAATCGGAGGCTGCGAAACGGGTGGATAATGACAATAATAAATACCTCGCAAGACTTGCTGCATTCGAGTCTATTGTACTACTGAAAAACGAGAAAAACACATTGCCCTTACAGCGGAACATTCGCCGGATCGCCGTGATCGGAGAAGATGCTGTCGATGCGAGACTGGGCGGATATAGCGGACCCGGTAATCATAAAATAAGCATCCTGGATGGGTTAAAACAGAGAGCAGGTGATTCTGTTCATATTGTTTATGAACCGGGATGTGGTTTGAGAACAAAACAATGGGACGTGATACCGGCTGCTTATTTGAGCAGCAACGAAGCGGGCAAAACAGGGCCGGGACTAAAGGCTGAATACTTTAATAATATTTCACTAACCGGAGACCCGGTACTGACAAGGGTTGACAAGAACATCAATTTCAGCTGGACCCTGTCTTCGCCGGATGAACGCATCAATCATGACTTTTATTCCATCCGATGGACGGGCAAACTGAAAGCTCCCGAATCCGGGACGTATAACATTGGCCTGGATGGGAATGACGGCTACCGGCTGTTTATCGATCATGAGCTGGTCATAGACAACTGGCAGAAGCAAACCTACAGCACCCGCATCATCCCTTTCCATTTTGAAAAGAACAAGTATTATGATGTCCGGGTTGAATTTTTTGAGCCCGACGGTAATGCGCACATAAAATTAATTTGGAACGCAGGTGTTGCGGAAGACTGGAATGCAAAGATCAACCGGGCGGTATCTGCAGCGCAGGGAGCAGATGTGGCTGTGATTGTGGCAGGCATTATCGAAGGCGAGTTCCAGGACCGGGCAATGCTTAACCTGCCCGGTCATCAGGAAGATTTGATACTGAAGGTGGCAGCAACCCATAAGCCAGTTGTGGTGCTCCTTGTGGGGGGTAGTGCTATTACGATGAATACCTGGCTGGATAAAGTGAACAGTGTCGTGGATGTATGGTATCCCGGAGAAGAAGGTGGTCATTCGATAGCCCATGTATTGTTTGGAGATTATAATCCTGCCGGTCGTCTGCCGATCAGCTTTCCGATTTCCGAAGCGCAACTGCCGTTGGTCTATGATCATAAACCCACCGGCAGGGGGGACGACTATAACAATCTAAGCGGCCTGCCGCTTTTTCCTTTTGGATTTGGATTAAGCTATACCCATTTCGGATACCGGGATATGAATATTGAAAAAAACAATATAGGAATTACTGACTCGACCATCGTAAGATATAAAGTGAAGAACGAAGGAACCGTTGCCGGCGATGAGGTGGTTCAGCTTTACATTACGGACTTGCTTTCCAGCGTAGCCAGACCGGTAATGGAACTAAAAGGTTTCAGGCGCATTCATCTAATGCCTGGCGAAGAGAAGGAACAATCATTTGCGATTACGCCGTCTATGTTGAGTATGCTGGATAGAAAACTGAACCGGGTTGTGGAACCTGGCGATTTCAGCATTATGATCGGATCCTCTTCCAGAGATATTCGTTTAAAGGAGAAATTAACTGTTCGTTGATCGTCTTATGAATTTCACTATTAGCCGAACGAACCCGGGCACGTAAGAATTAAAGTCTCGGCTGCGCGGGTTTTACGGGCGGTTGAAAACCGTTGGCTCCCTGCACTTTCACTTTCCGGCGATACACTTTGTCTGCGGCGGCGATATAGAGCATGTTGAAGTCGGGACCACCGAAGCAAAGATTATATATCTGGTTTCCCGGAACAGGAATGATGGCGTTCACCCTGCCCAACTGGTCAAGCACCTGGATACCCAGACGGGTAGCCACATATACCCTGCCGTCTCTATCGCAACGCAGGCCGTCCGGCCACGCATTTTCTTCGGTATCCGGAACATGAAGCCATCCGAAATGCTGCTTGTTTACCAGTGTTCCGTCTGGCCGTATACTGTATATCCATAACCAGTGCGTGGCGGATTCGGCAACATACAGCTGGGTCTGATCGGGCGTAAGTGCAAGGCCGTTTGCAAATTTCAAACCTTCATCCACAATCAGTTTCTTTCCATCGGGTCTGATCAGAAATAATTTACCTGGCTTATCGGTTCCTTCGGGTGCTGTTACATAAACGTTCCCGTTATGGGCCACAACCAGATCGTTTCCGTTAATGCTATCAGCGACCACAGATTCCCCGCCCTTGTTATCATAGCGGAGAATCTGATGGGTGGTTCCTGTGGCAACGTATCGTTTTTCGTCAGGACCGAATATAGTGCCTGCCGCTTTTTTTGAATCCAGTGAGAGCATGGTGAGTTTACCGTCGGGGGTTACCTCATAGGTCTTAGCATTGGGGATGTCCTGAAAAAAGACTTCGCCTTTGGCATTTACTGCTGTGCCTTCCGTAAAGGAATAACCTTGTCCCACCAGTTCCCATTCACTGCCCGGTATCAAGATATCCTGAAGAAACTGATTTTTTGTATTCCCGGCGGCCGCCGCCCTGGGCCAGTCTTTCCATAGCCAGCGCATGGCCTCCGGAAAGACCGCCGTTCCCTGATCTCCATTGTGACCTCCCGCACCCCAAACATGTTTTACGGAATAACCGGCAAAATCAAGCGCACGCTCCATGGACTCATTCGACTTCCACCAGTCGCCCCCGTAAATATTCAGATCCCCGGAGCCATCCTGTAGAAATACCCGGATGGGTTTCGGTTCATATTTACGGATCAGGACCGGGTAGCGATCGGCACCGCGGAGACCGGTATAAGTTCCGATGGCACTGAAAACTTTTGAAAATTCCTGCGGATACTCCCATGCGGCGGTAAAAGCGCAAACAGCCCCGCTGCTTGACCCGCCGATGGCCCGGTCATTTCCGTTTCCGGATAAATGAATGGGTCTGCCATCGCTGGCCTTTTGTTTTTCTACTTCGGGTAAAATTTCATTCAGGAGAAGCCGGGCATAAGCGTTTCCCAACCCATCGTATTCCAGGCTTCGGTTAATCCGATCCAGGGCATGATCCTTATCTGCGGACCTCACTATTCCTGGACTGATAAAAACGCCGATGGTCACCGGCATTTCATGCTGATAGATCAGATTGTCGAACACCGTGGGGGCCATCCATTGAATGCCATCCTGGTTTATATATACGCAGGCGGGTTTGTCTGGCCGGTACTGTGCCGGAATATACAACCAGTAATCCCGTTCAGTTCCAGGGAAAATGGCAGAATGGTTAAAGCTGAATTTTAATACTTCTCCTTTGGGAACACCCGGATGCTCTAAGCTTGCAGAATCCAGTGCATATTTGGGAGAACCTGATTGGGAAAAAAGGCCAGTAAAGGTGAGCAGGGTTAAAAAAAACAAACCTGTTTTTTTCATATTGGGAGTTTATAATGTAAATATACTTTGGTAAAACTTCCCGTTACAATCCGTTTATCTTTGCAGTTCATTCTTTAACATGCGTGCTATGGTCAAGATGGGCGAATACAATATACTCCGGGTCATTAAGGAAAAACCCATGGGCGTTTTTCTGGAGGATGGCCAATCGGGCATTTTATTACCTACCCGTTTTGTACCCGCAGGCACAAAAGTGGGAATGGACCTGAAAGTATTTTTATATCACGACGGAGAAGGCAGGCCCATTGCAACAACGCAGCAACCTTACGGTGTTTTGGGGGATATGGTAAAACTCAAAGTTGTCAGCACAACACCAGTGGGGGCATTCCTGGACTGGGGGTTAATGAAAGATCTTTTTATCCCGAAGTCGGCCATGTTGAGTTTTATGCAGCCCATGGGTGAGTACCTGGTAAAAATCGTGATGGATGAGCAGACCGGCAGGCTGGCGGCAACAGAAAAGCTGGAACCCTTTTTATCAAATGAAAATCTGACGGTGAAAGAGAAAGAAGAAGTGGAATTACTGGTATACCGCCGCACAGATATCGGATACGTGGTCATCATCAATAATCTGCACACCGGCGTATTGCATTTCAATGAAATATACCGGATTATTGCCATCGGTGACCGTTTCCCGGGTTTCATTAAAAAAATTTTACCCGA
Organism: Bacteroidota bacterium; assembly: GCA_030706635.1. Lineage (GTDB taxonomy): Bacteria > Bacteroidota > Bacteroidia > Chitinophagales > Chitinophagaceae > Puia. Next base: position 23,947 of record JAUZOD010000026.1, on the reverse strand, counting down.
AAATAAAATAGATGTCGCTGCCGGGAAACCCGGGTATAAACGGGTTGAAGACGAATCCGAAAAACTCATGCGACTGTTGCAGGAAAATGACGGATATCTGCCATATCACGATAAATCTTCCCCCGAAGAAATCTATGCTTTCTTCGGTATGAGTAAAAAAACATTCAAAATGACAACCGGCAATTTGTATAAACAACATAAAATACAATTTACCGAGACCGGCATTCAATTGCTGGCTGAATAAGAGGGTCTTTTATAGTATATTTAGGATTAAAAGAGTGGGATCTGTATGGATTTTAAGTTTCCGGATGTTACTTTACTCATTACCCATTACAACAGAAGTGCCTCATTAGAAAGATTGCTCCTTGCCTTTGATCATCTGAGTTGTTCATTTGGAAATATTATTGTTTCGGACGATGCCAGCCAGGCATCTCATCTGGACAAAATCAATGCTTTAAAAAACAGATTTCATTTTCAGCTGGTCAGCGCCGGAATAAATAAAGGTCTTGGTCATAACCTGAACCAGGGGCAGGATGCCGTGAGAACAGAATATACCCTGTATGTTCAGGAAGATTTTATTCCCCTGCGTGAATTTCCGGAGAAACTGCTGTTCTCACTGGAGTGTTTGAAAACAATGGATGATCTTGATATGGTCAGGTTTTATGCTTATCGGAAATATCCTTATTTAGAACCGCTGGCCAACGGCTTTTCGAGGATGATGTTTGGCCCTTTCAAACGGGGCTACGAAAAATTCTATTATTACAGCGATCATCCTCATTTAAGACGATCTTCTTTTTTTGAAAAATTCGGCAGATATAAAGAGGGCGTCAAATCTGATGTTACGGAGTACCGGATGATGCTGTCTTTTCTAAGGCATAAAGGGAAAGCGTTGTTTTATGATGACTTTAAAAGTCTGTTCGATCAGCATAATCCTGACGATGAACCCAGCACCGTAAAAAGAAGCTACCTGAGCCGAAGTGACCGGTGGCTGATCAGGAACATACGTCATTTATTCAGACATGTGAAATTCAACTACAATTATTTCAAACCTTAAAAATAAATAAACCCACAGTTAAAATGAAATTTCAGTACAACCCGAAATACCCGGCCATAGAGGATCTTGAAAAGAAAGCAAGAAAAAGAATACCCCGGTTTGCTTTTGAATATCTAAACGGAGGCTGTAATGAGGATGTCAATCTGTATAAGAACACGGCGGAGATCCGGAAAGTTGAGCTAATGCCTCAGTATCTGACAAAGCATAAGGGCTCAGAAATGAAAACGGAATTATTTGGTCATACCTACGATGCGCCATTTGGTATTGCCCCGGTGGGTTTGCAGGGACTGATCTGGCCCAATTCTCCTGAAATATTGGCCAGGGCCGCATTTGAACACAATATACCTTTTATATTAAGTACTGTAAGCACAAGCAACATCGAGCGTATTGCGGAGATTACGGAAGGAAGGGCCTGGTTCCAGTTATATCATCCAACGGAAAACAGCCTTCGTGATCAGATATTAAAAAGGGCAGAGGCGGCGCATTGCCCGGTTCTTGTTATTCTTAGCGACGTGCCCACCTTCGGATACCGCCCGCGGGATATCCGGAATGGATTGGCCATGCCCCCGAGAATGACTCTCAATAATATGCTTCAGATTGTCGGAAGGCCGAACTGGGCCTTGAAAACACTTGCGCATGGTCAGCCTTCTTTTCAGATACTGAAACCCTATATGCCTAAAAACATGAATATGCAGCGGTTGGGTTTGTTTATGGACCAAACGTTCAGCGGAAGATTGAATGAGGAAAAAATAAAACCCATCCGCGACATGTGGAAAGGCAAACTCGTTTTAAAAGGCGTTGCAAGTGAAATGGATACCGAACGGGCCATTCAGCTCGGGCTTGACGGTATTATCGTATCCAATCATGGGGGAAGGCAACTGGACGCAGGACAGTCTACCATTCATGCACTCGAAAAGATTGCAGCCAATTATGGCAGTAAGATAAAAGTGATGATGGATAGTGGTTTGCGTTCAGGTCCGGATATTGCCAGAACCCTGGCATCCGGCGCGAAATTTACTTTTTTAGGAAGGACTTTTATGTATGGCGCGGCTGCATTGGGTAAGGCAGGCGGGAATCACACGATTGCCATATTAAAAACCCAGTTGCAGCAGGTCATGGAGCAAATATGTTGCGAACGGGTGGAAGATTTTCCAAGCCATCTCATCGGCAGCGCCAAATAGAAAAATAAAGAATTGATCATGAAATACCGGGGAATGCTTGTCCTCCTGTTGACTATGCTGTCCGCGTGGTCCACGGATATCTTTTCGCAGGTTGCTCATGTAAATAATAGCGATCCGGCCAGTCTTTTTATGTCGCCGCCCGAATCGGCAAAACCCGGTGTACTCTGGATGTGGATGGGTTCCAATATCAGCCAGGCGGGTATTACCAGGGATCTGGAAGCATTAAAAAAGGAAGGATTTAACAGGACGACCATGTTCAGTCTCGCGGATGCCACAACACCCTGGAGCGACGTGATCGGTAAGTCTCCCACGCCCGATATTATTTCCTGGACTGAACCCTGGTGGAAGCTGGTTCGCTTTGCAGCAGAAGAGTCAAAAAGACTGGGTATGGATTTTGGAATGTTTAACTGTCCGGGTTATGAAAGCAGCGGCGGCCCCTGGATTACCCCGGAACTCTCCATGCAGGAGCTTTGCTGGAGTAGTAAAAATATAACCGGGAATATGCATATCAGTGTGTCTCTGGAAAAACCGAAAATAGATCCTCATGCGAACATGCTTTTTCCGGTTTATGATATAAAAACCGGTTTGTTTGATAAGATAGAGGTAGAGGCGCGGAAAACCTATTATCGGGACATTGTTGTGCTTGCACTTCCTGCAACCGGGATCGTTCCCAAAGAGAAAGTACTGGACATTAGTAAATACATGAGGCCAGACGGACAACTGGACTGGGATGCACCTGCTGGTGACTGGGTAATTTATCGTTTTGGCCATACTTCGATGGGTGCGTTGATTCAGCCCGCCCAACCGCAGGCAATCGGATTGGAATGTGATAAAATGAGTGAGACAGCCGTTGCCTTTCACATGGATCATGTAATTGGTGAAATACGAAAACATCTTGGGGATTTGATTGGCACCGGATTTACCCATGTTCATTTTGACAGTTATGAGGCGGGGGACCCCACCTGGACACCAAAGATGCGGGAAGAATTTCGAAGCAGACGGGGATATGATTTAATTCCCTATCTCCCGGGCTTTGCAGGGCGTATCATTGACAGCCATAAGGATTCCGCAAAATTCAGTTATGATTTTGAGGCAACGGTCAGGGATTTATATAGAGACATTTATTTTACTACCATCTCGAATAAACTTAAAGCAGCCCACCTCACTTTCTTATGTGAACCTTATGGAGGTCCCTGGCGTCAGGAAGAAATTATGCCCCTGGTAGGCGACGTAATGGCTGAATTCTGGACCGACAAAGGAGTTTATACTCCTTACGAACTGGAGCCTACCGTTAAGGCGTTGAGAAAGTCGGGTCAGAATATAATAGAGGCCGAGGCCTTCACGGGACAACCGGAATACAGCGAGTGGATTGAAACGCCCGGATATCTCAAACCCATTGGTGATGCGGCTTTCTGCGCGGGGGTTAACCGGATAGTGATCCACCGCTTTGTGGAGCAGGCTTTCGGTGATAACTATAAACCCGGCATTACCATGGGTCGCTGGGGTACACACTTTGACCGTACACAAACCTGGTGGAAACCGGGGAAGGCTGCGGTGAAATACTGGCAACGCTGTCAGGCCTTGTTGCAATGGGGTCTTATTGCCAGCCCAACAGAAAATGATTTCGCTGCGGTTACGGAGGACAGCCTGCAGATTAAGAGTATTCATCGCCAGGGAAATAATATCGATATTTATTTTGTTGCGAATGTTGCCCGGGAACAGGGCAAAGCCATCTGCAGTTTTAAGGTTACGGGTATGCAGCCCGAATTGTGGGATCCTGTCACTGCAAGCATGAGGGACCTGCCAGCGTTTGAAGATCAAAACGGAGTAACCTCTATCCCGATCCAATTTGATAAGGCGCAAAGTTTTTTTATTGTATTTCGTCATAAAGCGAATAACCGCGCATCGGGTAATGCGAAAAATTTTTCAGTCTGGAAAGAGATCGCCACCCTGAAAGGCGCCTGGCAGGTTCAGTTCGACAGCTTGTGGGGTGGACCGGCAAAGCCTGTTCGGATGGATACGTTGCAGGACTGGATTCTGAATGACCGTCCGGGTATTAAATATTTCAGCGGTACGGCGGTCTATCGTAAAACATTCAATGTAGCCACACGGAACCTGAACGCTAAAAAGACCGCAGTATTTCTTGATCTGGGTATGGTGAAAGATATTGTGCATGTCACACTGAATAACAAGGACCTGGGTGTGATATGGACGGCACCGTGGAAAGTACAAATTCCTGCGGGATTGCTAAAAGCTGAACACAATCATCTGGTGCTGGAGGTGTCAAATGTGTGGGCCAACCGCCTGATCGGAGATGAGCAGGAACCAGCCGACTGTTCCTGGCTGCCGGGGCCTTTGGGCGATGGCAGGTATTTAAAAGAATTTCCGGACTGGTTCCTGAATAAACATCCAAGACCGTCCAGGGGCAGGTATTGCTTTACCACCTGGAATTATTTTACAAAGAACTCTCCGTTGAGCAGTTCCGGCCTGATGGGTCCCGTGCGCATCCTGAAGTCAGAATAACTGAGGAAAGAATATTTCCTTTTACTTTTGAATGTTGAATAAAATAAAAATGAAGAGGCTTAAAATTATTCCCCCTCTCGCATTAATGGTTATTTTCGGCATGCTGTGTCAACTCGCCTGCAGGGCTGGCAAAAACTGATTCCCTATCCTCATCGAATCCTTTTTATTCTATGAGCAGCCTCCTATATCAGGCGCCAGCGTTCGACAAGATAAAAAGCAGTGATTTTAAGCCCGCTCTGGATGCGGGAATGAAACAGAAATTATCTGAAACAGAGCAGATTGAAAACAATCCCGATACGCCAACCTTTAAAAATACAATGGTTGCTATGGAGAAGGCCGGACAGTTACTTTGGAATATTACTATCAGAAATTTGAACTGGCGGGAGCAAAATTGTCGGATACCGACAAGGATCAGTTTAAAAAATTGAATCAGCTGGAGGCTTCTCTCGACGCCCGGTTTTCCGATCAGCTGCTGGCGGCTACTAAGTCCGGAGCACTGGTGATTAACGATCTGAATGAATTACAGGGATTGCCCAAACGGACCCTGGATGCTGCTGCGCAAAAAGCAAAGGCCGATAACCTGGATGGGAAGTGGGTAATTGCTCTTCGAAATACCACGCAGCAACCTGATCTGCAATTCCAGAGTAACCGGGCAACCCGGCAGAAGCTCTTTGAAGCATCCTGGAACCGTCAATCGATCGCCTGGATTTCCGTGGCCGCGATCCGGAAATCGGTCCCATGCTGAAAAATCGGGGACTGAAAGCGAACTGAATTCAAACGCAATCAGTTTGACATGTATAAAAATAAAATCGGTCACCTGGATATCCCGGAAAAAAGGACGGCCAATGTTTGTTTTGGCGGAAAGCAAAGGAGTAGAATTGGCTTGTTGTTGAACGATGAGCGACGTTTCATCCTTTGCGCAGGTTTTATTTTAGTTCTTGCAAATCAATCCTGAAAATCTCAACGGCTTCTTTGAGCCGGGATACAATCACGATTAAATAGCCATGGTCTATAATGGAATGGGGATAGCCATACTGGCCTTCCTTCCATAAACCCGGTTTGTTCAATTTATATACACTGCGGGCAATGATAAACTGTTGGTTAAAATGTACGCCATCTTGGGAAAGCGCAAGCACCAGGGGATTGCGTTCATCATGATGCAGGGTATCCGGGTTGCCGACATAATAAAATCGTTTATCCGGCAATTGACCGAAATGAAATTTGCTGTCGTTATCAGTAAAGCCTGTTTCCGTGGGGAAAGACCAGTGTGCTGCATTGTCTTTGCTCTCCGTAAGCCATAAACGACCTTTCCATCCGTCGCCGGTCGCCCGAAGCAGCGCATGCACTATTCCGTCGTCGGTTTGAAAAAACGAAGCTTCGCATAGAGGAGGAAGACCTGATTTCACAGCCGGGGACTCAAAAGTTGCGGGGTTATCTTCTTTGAATAAGGAATCCGGGTAGAAACTACTCATCTTCCAGGCAGACAGCCCCCTGGGGTCGTCAGTATAAGGAAAGCTGATATTGCCGCAGATCACCAGCCTTCCGCTGACCAGGGGCTCGGGACCAAAATTGGGATTTACCGGGATATGGAGATCGACGGGATGACCCCAGTGCTCCCCATCGGCCGTACTCATGGCAAAGAGTTGGGTATGGGTTCTTTTCACTGAATATTCTCCAAAATAAGCTGTTAACGTATCGCCATATACATGAAAGCCTGCGGCAGTTAAAGTTTTAGTTATGCCGTTCCGATCCGTGGATGGGTTGGCCAGCACTTTTGGGTCTGACCAGTGAAAGAAATCTTTCGACACCGAGAAGACAACCCGTTGCCCAGGTGCATCTTCATCCTTTTTTCCGTTGGACCAGATGGCAATCCATCTATCTTTAAAGCGACAGATGTATGGATGATGGGAATAGAACCAGCCGGTTACAGGTATGTATATGAAACTGCTGTCTGCTTTTAATTTTACCAAACCGGAATCAATGCGGTAATTATTTGAGATGGATTTTGTCTGTGCCGTAGCATTCGAACCGGAAAGCAACAACCAGCACATGAGAGATATGCAGATGGTCCGGCCTGTTATTAAGAATTGATTCTTATACATACTATCTTCAGTCTTCAATGGATTGGCAAACCACATGAATTATTGTTTTTAAAGATAAGTGATTGCATAAAAAGATTTCATTTAATTTTTTAATGCAATTAAAATATGGCTCCCGCGACAGCAAGAATGAAAAATACTTTGCTTCAAAGGGTCATTCCCAGCATGCGCACTGGGAAAAGAAACAGGGTCATCATTGATCAATGATGATTTCAAGCAAGGAATCCCTTAAGTGATTTTTCCTTTTACGCTCGACCATTGGTACTGCTCGGCATGTTTGCCGGGTTGAATGGGATGGTTATAATATGTACCCCATTCTTTGGTGAAACAGGCTCCATAATAAAAAATAAAGGAAGAATAAAACACGAAGAGCAGCAATAACACGGAAGACGTGGATGCACCGTATATCGTTTGCATGCTGCTGTAGGACAATAGCCATTGCAATATCCATTTGCCTGCGGCGAATAATATAGCTGTAAATAACCCGCCTGCGAAAGCCGTTTTCCATGTGGGCCGGCCATCCGGAAGGAATTTAAATAATATGGAAAACCAGGTTGTTACTACCAGCAGGGAGATGAGCTGTTTGCCAATACCACTTAACAGCAGGCCATGGGAAAAAAGATGATCATTGGGAGAATGTTTTAATAAATTCAGGAATCCTTCTCCCAGCAGAGCTGCCAAAAACAATATTCCGGCTGCCAGGATGGCGAGAAATGATTTGGCGCGGTTTAGCAGATTAAAGCCAAAGCCCACGTGATCCTTCAGGCGGATATTCCACAACTGGTTTAACGAATCCCTGATCACTTTAAACAGGGTAGTTGCCACAAAAATCAGAAAGAGAAATCCGCCTGATGCCACCCACCAGGTCCTGGTAAGGTGCCGGACGTTCCTCATCGTCAGCCGCAGATCCCCGGCAGTTTTATCGCCAATCACATCGGCGAGGTTCTGCAGGAGTTGGTGAGTCATCAATCGGGGACTGGTTATCAGGCCGAATACCTGGATCAGGATAATTAAAACGGCCGGCAGGGCGAATGTGGTAAAAAAAGCGGTTGCCCCTGCCATGCGCAAAGGATCGTTTGCACGAAAATCCTTAAAGGCCTTTTCCAGCAGGGAGAATATTTTTGACGGATTGCGTAAGATCATATCTGCATGTTGCGAATATTGTGCCTCTCAGGTTTTATGATGCTTTTTGTAAGATCACCGCTTCAAAAAAATTCCATTTGTTCAGGCGGAATATTTCTGTAAACCCAAAATCCAGGAAAACGGATTTGTGCTGGGGATTTGCGTATAGTATGCGGATGCACCGGGGATGATTCTCCTGACTCTGTACAATGCGGGAGACAACCAGCCACATCATCACTTCGTCAAAGGGATTGAACAGAAATATCGTAGATATTTCCTCCGGGATGTCGTAAGCAGAGGCATCAGCCTGGATAACCGTAAAATGGGTTCCGGGATTAGCCCGCGCATACAGGGTTGTAATCGTTTCCGCTTCTTCACAAAAATCTTTTGAAAAATCAACTCCCCAGACCCGGTCAAAGCCATACGCCGCTGCCACGATCATTGCCCTACCTTTACCGCAACCGATATCCAGAAAAGTTTTGTTGCCATCATATTTTATGATCTCTTCCATGAGTTTTTCGAGCACGTAGTAATTCAGTGGCATGTAAATGCTGGCATGAGAAATATCAACCCCCTTTTCCTTCAGACTGATCAATTCATCTTCTCCCATGGTATGAATATGATATTTTTTCTCGCCCCTGACTTCATGATAAATGGTAAATAAAGCAATAAAGGGATCCCAATGCCAGGTAATGTACCAGAAATAACGTAGATAGGGAATGAATCGCATAGCGCGTGATTTGGATCCCCGGTGTTTGTGTCAGCTGGTCAAAGATACGTTAAATGCCGGTTGGGGCGCGGTTTCCGACATGCGGCCGACAGGTTGAATGGAGGGTCGGACGCATTTTCCGAATAAGTTTAGCCTTCAACATCCCTATTATTTCTCAGCCGGAATAAATTCTTTTTCAACCGCCTGTCTGATCAGGGCCGGCGGTAACAAACCCTGCGACAAAATAAAATCGTGAAAATGAAGCGCGCTGAATTTGTTTCCCAGAGCTTTCTCTGTCTCCTTTCTCAGGGCGATCATTTTGGTGAAGCCATAAAAATAACTATTGGCCTGGCCGGGCGCCCTTAAGGTAAAACGTTCCACTTCCTCCTGTGCGAATGCATGGGATTGCATCACGTCATTCATCAACACGTCATATGCCTGTTTTTCCGTAATGGTTCCTGCCTGAAGTTCCGGATCCAAAAATGCACGGGCGGCACGCAACAAAAAATAATCCAGAGATACCAGCCTTCCTTCCAGTGGCATGTAGGGCCGGATGATGTATTCTGAATAGAGTCCCCAACCTTCGACGTTCGTGGAGTTGAAAGCATATAATGCGCGGGCCCTGGAAACGCCCTCTTCTACCATCTTGTCGAACTGCAGTTCATGTCCAGGCCGGGCTTCATGGGCAATAATGGTCCAGGAGGCCGCGTCAAAAGTAAAATCATCGTACTGATCGGTCTTTTCTCCTGCGGCTGGCGGCATATTCAAGGGTAGAACAAAGACCCCGCGCTGACCGGTATTATTTAAGAAGGGTGGAGGCTGCATATGCGGTGCGGGTTGCTGCGCCGTTTCTGCTGCTGTTGCCAGCCGGATAATGGCGGGGCGGTCAGGTAAGGTAACGATCTGATGTTTCCGGATAACGGCTTCAATATCTTTCAGGTGTTGCTCATACAGCGGAATGATGGAGTCGCCATGAATCTGTTCCTTTTTGAGCTCACGCATTACGCTCCGGTAGTCGCCGGAAGACAGATGCCGTTTTTTGGCAATCTGCGCGGCGATGGGTTTCATTTCACTTTGAATTTCCGAAAAGGCCGCGTGCGCCATCTTCGCAATTTCTGCAGGTGGGATGTCAATTCCATAATTTTCAAACTGAAGGGCGTATTCCTCCGGAGGCAGCCGGTAATCAGCACGTGCTTTGGATAAAACCTGGTCACGGGTCCACTGATCATAATCCGCCACCTGTTTTTTTAATTGCTCATAAGGCGCTTCCCAACCGGTCAGCCCGTATTTTTTGCACAGATCGGCGATACCGCTTATGATGCTGGCATTACGGGGGAGTTCCACTTCCATTTCCTGTCTGGATGGGAAAATCATATTGCCGGCGCTAATTTGTTGCTCTACCCGTTCCTGCAGGATGAGGGTAGTGGGTCTGTACCCCGCTTCCAGGCCCGCATACTTTTTGATCCGGGTTACGGCTGCCTGACGTCTGTCGGGAGCTGTCTGATCATCCAGCAGGCTCTCCAGTCCTTCATATATGGTTGAAGCGGCATTCAGGAAGGGTACCCGGTGGGCCTGGGCATAGTCCTGCCGATGGAGATCCAGCTTGAGGTGGTGGATCAGGATCTGAAGGTCCTGAAGCACCGGCGCCTCTTTTTCATTTTGCAGCGCAGCCGTATATTCAGTTACCAGATCTTCTTCTTCTTTTCTTTTTGCCTGCTGATTGGCGAGGGAGGGAACGGAAATCAGTGAATCGTAAGCCGCCAGTCCCTGCGAAGAGCCGTATTCAGGAGAATATTTTTCATCCAGGTCAATCAGCATCTGGGTGTAGTGATCGGATTGTTTGACCCATGCTTTATTATTGCCGGCGGCGTTGGGCTGAAGCCTGGCTGTAAAAGGCAGAAAGAAAAAGATACAAATGGCGATCGCGTTCCGCGATGCTTTAATTTTGATCATAGAAAAGCTGTTTAAAGATCATCTGATCCTGATGTAAAGTTAGGGGGTAAGCCGGAAGTTTTTTTCCTGGTACCGGTTTTGCTTCATGTTCAAAAAAATGTAAATGAAATACAATCTTTTGGGGTCTACAGGGTTACTCGTATCGGAAATCTGTTTTGGCGCCATGACTTTCGGCGGCAGGGGTCGTTGGGAAGCCATAGGAAAAGTACAGCAGCAGGACGTGAATGGCCTGATAAAACGGGTAATTGAGGCAGGTGTTAATTTTTTCGATACAGCCAATGTTTATTCTTTTGGGGAATCGGAAAGGCTATTGGGACAGTCCCTGAAGGATCTTGGACTGAACCGGAATGAGCTGGTGATTGCAACCAAGGTTCGTGGCAGAATGAACGAAAAACCCAACAGCATTGGCCTTTCGAGATATCATATTTTTAATTCCGTGGATGAAAGCCTGCAACGGCTGCAACTGGATCATATCGATATTTTGTATGTGCACGGAGTGGATTTTGTTACACCCATTGCCGAAATCATGCATTCGCTGCACGATGTGGTGATGACGGGGAAAGTCAGGTATATCGCTGTATGTAACTGGCCGGCCTGGATGGTGATGAAGGCCCTGGGTATTGCGGAAAAGAATAACTGGAATAAATTTATCGGCCTTCAATATTTCTATTCCCTGGCCGGGCGGGATATTGAAAGAGAAATTGTTCCATTGGCGAAAGACCAGGATCTGGGCATTATGCCCTGGAGCCCCCTGGCGGGTGGTTTCCTGTCTGGCAAATTTACCCGGGACAAGGAAAAGGCCGGTGATTCGCGCAGGGACACATTCGATTTCCCGCCGATCAACAAAGAAAAGGCTTACGACATTATTGACGTTATCTCGGCTATTGGCAAACAACACGGCGTATCCACTGCACAGATCGCGCTGGCCTGGGTGCGGCAGCAGCCCGGTATTACAAGTACCATCATTGGCGCGAGAAATACAGACCAGCTAAACGATAATATTAAATCTATGGAAGTAGTTTTGTCGGCGGATGATCTGGAAAAAATTGATGGAGTGAGTGCATTGCCGAAGGAATATCCCGGATGGATGACGGAATATCAGTCGGGCGACCGGCTGGGACTGAATAAATAAAATGACAAAGCGGAATGCGTCTCTGTTCTGTGGTTATCGGATAAAGATAGCCAGGAACCCTGATTTTTTAAGGATTTTGCGTCAAAACCGTACCCGGCGGGACTCCTATGGGGAATAATTATTGCTGATATTTCTTCAGCCCGTAATTACCAAATTCGATCAGTTGATCCGCATTCATATACCCTTTGGTATAGGTAACGATATTGCCATTCTTATCTGCAATTATCAGCGTGGGATAGGCGTCTACCTCAAATTTCTGAGAAAGGGAAGGGCCGTCGCCTTTTTCCATATCTATGGCCACATTGATAAAGTGGGTATTGAAAAAATCGCCCGCTTCCTTTTTTGTGAATGTATTTTTCTTCAGCAGTTTACAGGGACCGCACCAGGAAGCGTAGGCATCCAAAAAAATGGGCTTGTTTTCTTTTTTGGCCTGTTCCAATGCTTTTGCCCAGGAATTCTCCAGGAACTGAATGCCGGCTCCTGCTGTGCCATGAACTTTCGTGACGGTTGGAACACAAAAAGACCAAACTATAAACGGGACGATCAATGGAATCAAATAGAACAAATACTTTTTCATATCGTGTTTATTATTATAAACTGCAGAAAGACAGGTGAAATTTATGGGTAAAATTAAGCATATTATGGCCAGATATTGTTAAACACATCGGGGTTAAGTAACTATATACGGATTAGCCTTAGCGGTCGGGATATAGTCTGTTGTATTCCTTCTCTGTGATCAATTGCAGGATATCTGCGGGCTGACATTCCAGGTGATGGCAAATCAGCTCCAGGGTTGAAAAACGCATAGCTCTCGCCTTTCCTGTTTTTAAAACGCTCAGGTTAGCCAGCGTAGTGCCCGTTTTTAAACTGAGCTCAGTCAGGCTCATTTTCTTTTTAGCCAGCGCAATATCCGAGGTGACCAATATCGGCATATTAACGTCGATTGGTATATTTACAGCTCTATGCTGTTTAATTCCTTCCCATTTATAATATTTTTTATAAGTGTGACCCTGGGTTATTATTTTATTAACCCGAAATGGCGCTGGTTATTAATGCTTGCGGCGAGTTGTTATTTCTATGCTTTTCTGATTCCGGCTTACCTGCTCGTTCTGTTTCTGATCATCCTGATTGATTATTCGGCAGGCATATTGATCGAATCTGCAAATAAGAAAAGAAAAAAAATATATTTGGGATTGAGCATATTGACCAATCTGACGGCTTTGGCTGTTTTTAAATACCATAATTTTTTTGTCGAAAACCTGAATTTAGTTTCAGGTTATTTCTTAAATCATTCGCAACTGCTGTCCGTTTGGAAACTGGCGCTGCCTGTCGGCCTGTCCTTTCATACTTTTCAGGGGATGTCCTATACGATTGAAGTGTACAGGGGAAATCACAAAGCAGAAAGAGCCTTTGGAATATATGCATTGTATGTTATGTTCTATCCACAACTCGTGGCAGGTCCTATAGAACGCCCGCAAAAACTGCTGCCACAATTGCATAAAAAGCACCAGATAAACTACGATGCGATAGCCGCCGGGTTGAAATGGATGCTTTGGGGATATTTTATGAAAGTGGTCGTCGCAGATCGCCTGGGGATCTATGTAGATTACGTTTACAGGGATGTGAATGTTCACAGCAGGCTGGCCTTACTGACGGCGGTATTTTTTTATTCATTTCAGATCTATTGTGATTTTGCCGGTTATTCGCTGATCGCTTTGGGGGCTGCAAAAGTGTTGGGGATTGAACTGTCGCCTAATTTTAAACACCCCTATCTCGCCCGTTCCATGCGCATTTTCTGGCAGCGCTGGAATATTACCCTGTCACAATGGTTCCGGGACTACCTGTATTTCCCGATGGGAGGGAGCCGGGTGGCGATGTCAAAATATGTTTTTAATATTTTGGTCGTTTTTATCTTAAGCGGTTTATGGCATGGGGCGAACTGGACCTTTATTGTTTGGGGGTTGCTGCACGGATTGTTTCTGGTGTTCGAATATTTCAGACGAAAACAGTTTCCGGGGTTCATTCTTCCCGGGTTTGTGAATATCATTTTTACTTTTCTGCTGGTAAGCTTTGCATGGATATTCTTCAGGGCATCGAATATTGATGAGGCTTTCATTGTATTGAAAAGGATCTTTAATCCACATACGGAAGGTTTTATCAGCGGTGAATTTGATGAAAGGGCATTGCTTGTTTACTCTGCGCTGGGATTAATATTTGTAGCAGGCAACGACATTATTTCAGAATATTTTCCCCGGAGAATGCAATTTTTACATAACCCAGGCACCGGTATCCGTTTAACGACCTGCGTTTGTTTGGTCCTTATTATCATGTTATTCGGCGTTTTTGATGGCAGCCAGTTCATTTATTTTCAGTTCTAACTGTATGAATAGAAAGAGATTTCTCATTAAGTTACTGATCATGGGGATTTGCGTGATCCTTTTAGACAGGGCCATTGGCGGGCTGCTGCGGCATTATTATTTTAAAATCCGGCATGGTGAGCAGGGAAGAACAACTTATGCTATTGATTCCTGCTTGACAGACCTCGTCATCTTGGGGTCATCCAGAGCGGCTCACCATTATGCATCGCCTATTATTTCGGAGAATTTGCATTTAACCTGTTATAATGCAGGGAAGGACAAACAAGAGTTGATATATTGTCTCGCGATGCTGAGGATGATGTACAAGCGCTATGATCCCAGGGATGTGATCCTGGATCTGAATCCTACAGCCTTTGAGACGAGAGAAAATGGATTGGACGAATTGTCTGTTTTATTACCCTATTATCACAAACACCGGGAGATCCGGAACCTGGTTGACCTGCGAAATCGGTTTGAATGGCTCAAAGTATATTCGGACCTGTATTGTTATAATTCATTGGCGTTACAGATCATATTCAACAATTTTTCAAATGAAAGGGATGCCCACGAAACCAGTGGATATGTCCCTTTGGCTATTCGGAAGGAAATAATACCTGATAAATCAGAACCTTTTCCCGGGTCGTCACCGCTTGACAGCAATAATGTGCATTTTTTTAATGATATCATCAGTCTGACCAAAGAACATCACACCCGGCTTTATGTAGTCGTTTCTCCGGTTTATTATACCCTGCCGGCAGACTTTAAAACTATTGAGATGGCTAAATCCATTTGCCTGCGGGAAAAGATTGTATTTTTAGATTACAGTCGGTCGGCCACGTTCCTGGATAACGGACCGGCCATGTTCCGGGACCGCGAACATTTAAACGATTCCGCTGCCGTTATTTTTTCAAAAATGCTTTCTGATAGTCTGAAGAATATTCAATGATAGCACAACTTAAAGTCATATCGGATGTCCTATTGCAGTTATATTGAAACCATGGAAGGGGCTAAAAAAGATTTGCATAAAATCTATCATGACCAGCACTACGGCTTTCCCATTCACGACGATGATGAATTGTTTGGCCGGCTTTTAATGGAAATTAACCAGGCCGGTCTGAGCTGGGAAACAGTGTTGAAAAAGGAGCAAAGCTTCAGAAAGGCCTACAGCAAATTCAACATCAAAAAAGTGGCGGCTTATAAAGAAGCCGACAGGGAAAGACTCCTGGCCGATCCCGGCATCATTCGCAACCGCTTAAAAATTAATGCTGCCATTGAAAATGCAAAGGCGATTATTCTTCTTCAGAAACAATACGGATCATTTGAAAAATGGCTCGAAGCGCATCATCCCAAAGCAAAAGAAGAATGGGTGAAGTTGTTTAAAGAAACTTTCCGCTTCACCGGAGGTGAGATTGTGAATGAATTTTTGATGAGCACAGGATATCTGCCCGGCGCCCACGCAAAGGACTGTCCTGTTTATCATAAAGTGCTGAAGGCAAAACCACTTTGGAGAAACATCTGAACCAAATCACGCCCGGGGATAATAGGACTAAACAAAAATTGAAGCCATGTTTGATTTTCGAGGATCTGCAGGGTCGGGGACATAGGAAAACAGCAGCTTGACAGCTAAGTGGAAACGCTTACATCTTAACAATTTTAATAATATTTACAATATTCATGGTATAAATACTTATATTAACATTCAAAACGACCTTGCTGAATGAAAATTGATACTGGAATCTTATGGCGTACCTGGTTACCGGTTCCTCTCCTCACACCGCATCTCATGACGACCATGCTATGACACGCAATGGAACCCGACAATAATTTCATTTCAGGAAGAGATATTCGTTTTTGATTCCTACGATGAAAAACAGCATGGAGCTGCAAGTTGATAATCTGGTTCAGAAATGGATGGACAGGCTATCCCTGTTGATGGCAATAGCTGTCGGCGTGACGGCATTAACTGTGTTGGCCGGCTGGCAGTGGAAGGCGTTTTTTTTCGGAAAATCGCAGCCCGGCTGGGAGGCTATGAATCCGGTGGCTGCACTTTGTTTCATATTGTCTGTCATTTCTCTCCTTTTGATAAAGTGCCAGCCGAATTCTGCATCAAAAAAATTTGGCTCATATATACTTGCAGGCTGTGTTTTCTTTGCCGGTATTTTGAGGGTGCTGAAGCAGATTCCGGCTTTTCCGTTCCATGTGGATGAGCTGTTATTTCCGAATAAAATGACGGGCGGCGGGCGGCCGGAATATTTTCAAGGCATGCCCCTTCAAAGCGGACTTTGTTTTCTGATGATTGGGCTGTCGTTGTTACTGCTCCGGGTGAGGATTCGGAAGAGAATTAATTTTTCGCAAACCACTATTCTCGCTTGCGGGTTTATTTCCCTGCTCTCGATCATCAGCCATATTTACCGGGTGCAGAAGTTTTACGGCCTTCAGTACTATAAGCCCATGGGAATCCATACGGCTTTTGCGTTTTTTTTTATATCAATTGCTATTCTTTTTATCATGCCGGACAGCGGGATCATAAAAGAATTTACCAGTTCAAATATCGGCAGCGTTACCGCCCGATCAATTATCCCTTTTGCCATTCTGGTGCCTATTATATTGGGATATCTGCGGTTGTGGGGTCACTGGATGAGCCTCTTTACAGTCGAGTTTGGCGTAACCTTCCTTGTATTGAGCATTATTCTGGTTTTTGTGGCACTCACCTGGTATAATGCCCTGACCCTGAACCGGCGGGATTTGCTGAAGATAGCTTCCGATAACGCCTTACTAAGAAGTGAGCAGAAATTCAGGCTTCTCGTAAGTCATGTAAAAGACTATGCTATTTTTATGGTTGATCCCGACGGATTAATTGTGAGCTGGAACGAGGGCGCAGAATCGATAAAAGGGTACCAGGCAACGGAAATTCTGGGTAAGTCCATTTCTATATTTTACACAAATGATGATGTGCTAAAAAGAGAGCCGGATCATAATCTGGAAATGGCCAGAAAAAACGGGCGCTACGAAAATGAAGGCTGGCGGATACGGAAAGACGGTACCTGGTTCTGGGCCAATGTTGTATTTACGGCCATATATGAAAATAAGGAACTGCAGGGGTTCGCTAAAATAACCAGAGACATCACAGAGCAAAAGCGTACGCAGGAACAGATTGCTTATATGGCCAGACTCATGGAAGACACCAGCGATGCCATCGTGTCGACTGATTCAGATTATGTTGTCAGGACCTGGAACAGAGCTGCAGAAATACTTTATGGTTATACTGCCGAAGAAGTCGTTGGAAGGCCGCTGCATGAATTACTGAGAGCTCCGATCAGGGAAGATCAGCGAACGGCCATCCGGAGTGAATTGCAGAAGATCGGATACTGGAAAGGAGAGGTGGTCCACCTGCGTAGAGATTCTGAGCCACTTACTGTCTTTATATCTATTGCTGAAACAAAAGACATGGAGAATGAGCCGGCAAAGGGCTTTGTAATGGTCTGCCGTGATATCACGGAGCGTAAGAAAATGGAAGAACAACTTCAGATGTTCAATGAGGAGTTAGAGAAGCAGGTAAATAACAAAACCGCGGAATTGACCGGTATCTTCGAGAGGATTACGGATGCTTTTATTGCGCTGGATAAAAATTTGTGTTATACTTATCTTAATAAGAAGGCCGGTGAGTTAATTCACCGGGAACCACAGTCGCTGATCGGAAAATACGTATGGGACGTATTTCCGGATGCCGTCGGTTCGTCTACCTATTTGTCGTTCAATCAGGCCATGTCCGGCCAGCAATATCTGAGCAACATAGATTATTATGAGCCGCTTCAGCTGTGGCAGGAAAATCATATATACCCTTCGAAAAACGGACTTTCTATTTTTATTCGTGATATCAGCGAAAGGATAAAGTCTGAAAAAGCTTTGAAGCGTAGTGAAGAGACGAGAAAGCTCATTATGCAGGCTTCGATGGATGCCATTGTCTGCATGGATTTTGATGGGGATATTACCGTCTGGAACTCACAGGCAGAGAAAGTATTCGGCTGGATGGAAGCCGAAGTGATCGGGAAGCCATTCGATAAGACGATCATGGCGGAACGGCACAGACCGATGTTGGCCCAATGGATCTTAGAACACAGAGCGTCAAGAAAAGACGAGGCATTGAATCACCGGATAGAAATTCACGCCCTGAATAAAGAAGGAATTGAGTTTCCGGCAGAGCTTGGACTGATCCATATAAACCGGGCGGATAACCAGTTTTTTTGTGCATTTATTCGCGATATTACCGAAAGGAAAAGTGCGGAGGAAAATTTAAAACAATCATTCGAGGATATTCAGCTACTGGCGTCACACCTTCAGGATGTTCGCGAAGAAGAGCGTACTGTCATGGCCAGGGAAATCCACGATGAGCTCGGTCAGCAACTGACCGGTATTAAGATGGATATGTACTGGCTTGGCAAAAAGGCCGGTGCAGACAATCGTACAGAGATAACAGAACGGATCAAGAATGCAATTTCACTGGTTGACATTTCCATAAACACGGTAAGGCGTATTTCTACCGACCTGCATCCGAGTATTCTGGATGATCTCGGTTTGCCGGCGGCTGTGGAGTGGTATGGACAGGAATTCGAAAAAAGGTTTGGCGTCATTACCCGGTTTTTGCATGAAACAGGCGACTACGTGTTCCCTGCCGGCATCGCCACCGGGTTATTCCGTATCTGTCAGGAGTCGCTCACGAATATTGCGCGTCATGCAGAAGCGAAGCATGCCGATATTGAGCTAAGAGTTAGCGATCAGATCGAGCTTACCATTGAGGATGACGGGCATGGTTTCGATGCCACTAAAAAGAGACAAAGAAAATCCATCGGATTAATCAGCATGAGGGAACGTGCCCTGATGATGGGTGGGAAATACGAGATTACGAGCAAACCAGACAGCGGTACCCTGATTTATGTCGGGATACCATTTCCAACTTCAAAAACACCAAATTGATCGGACATGCGCAGATTTTTATTGGCAGATGATCATTCCGTGGTTCGGCTGGGATTAAAACAAATCCTGCTGGAAGGATTTCCGTCCGCCGAAATACTGGAGGCTTCAGATGCTGAAGCCGTGATCGAACGGGTGTCTTCCGAAAAACTGGATATTGTCATATCGGATATATCCATGCCGGGCAGGAGCGGTTTGGAAATTCTTTCACAGATCCGTACCATCCAGCCAGGCCTTCCGGTACTGATGCTCAGTGTATATCCTGAGGATCAATATGCAGCCCGGGTGCTAAAAGCAGGCGCTTCGGGATACCTGAATAAGGATTCGCCGCCGGATGAACTGATCCGGGCAGTTAATGCAATTCTCTTTGGGAAAAGGTACATCACCGCTGCTGTTGCAGAGAAATTGGCGGAGACGCTGGACAAGGGTGGCGATAAGCTTCCGCATGAATATCTGTCTAACAGAGAATTTCAGGTGTTAAAACTTCTGGGTTCCGGAACGGCGGTTTCTGAAATCGCCCGGAGACTATCCTTAAATATTACAACCATCAGTACTTACCGGTCCAGGATCTTTAAGAAAATGAGTTTAGACTGCAATGCCAACCTGACCATGTACGTTGCGGAACATAAACTGATTTAGCTGTCCTGTAGATATATAACTACAAAGGAACTCAATTCCCGTTTACAATCCCCATCATACCCGAATTGTACCTTGCCGGCTACACGAAGTGAAGCCGAAAAATAAAACAATACTAATTGTTGACGATTCCCCGCTGGTCCTCGAACGTCTCCGGGAGATGTTATCCGTGCTGTCGCATGCCCCGGCAATTATTTCAGCCACCCATTACGCGGAAGCGGTGGCCATTATCCATCATGATTCGCCGGATATCGTATTGTTGGACGTTAACCTGCCCGACAAAAGCGGGGTAGGACTCTTGCGGTATATCAAACTGAACTTTCCCCGGATAATTGTCTTTATGATCAGCAATCAGTATGCTCCCTATTACAGCAAACTCTGTGAATCTTTGGGAGCAGTCCGGTTTTTTGATAAATCTAAAGAGTTCCATCTGATTCCGGAAGCATTGGAGCCTTTTCTTTGATAGATACCCGATTGTAGTAGTCTTACTACAGATCCCTCAAAAATATAGTACATAAATTATAAAGCATATTCTATTGTTGCTGCTGGTAAATTGGCGTTACTTCGTTTTTTGCTAACCGAGAGATAAAGAAACAGAACGTCCTACCGATTGTAACAAACCAATTAAATGAATCGCACCCTTTTTAATATATTCCTTTTCTCTATTCCTGACCTTATCCGATCCCTATGGAAAAACTACCCCGAGAAACTTCAGAGAGAGCCCTTCTCAATCGGCCCGGTGACCGGTGCGAGACAGGGCTTTTTTTTCTGGCTGTCATTGACATCCTCGGAAGCCTGCGTTTCGTTAATTCCTAATTTTCCAGAAAATTCAATTACGGATCGGGCAAGACCGAAATAGGGAACCTATTTGAGCTTATCCACGAGAATGACAGAGATCATTTTCGCAAATTGATCTGGGAATGTTCCGTTGAAGAAGACCGGTTATTCATGGAGACCAGATTAAATCCGGGCGATCATCTGAAGGTGCTGTGGGAAATCAGTACCCTGAAAGAGGATTGTCTGTCAAAACATAAATTCGTATGTATTGGCTATGAAATAGACGGAAGGCAGTAAAAATATTGGCAACACCTATTTCATTTCATATTTAGAAGGCAGGCAGCCCTTTCTGAACAATTCCAGACCGAACATGGTGGGATTGTATTCGCTTACAAAATCAACATCCGCTTTTTCCGGAATTTGTTTTTCCATTCCAACGGCCCAGAAACAGGCATTCACCAGTAATCTTCTCAGGTCTTCGTTTAAAAAATCTATTGCGGCGCCCATGGTGGTCGCAAATGCTTTGCCTTCTTTGCCTCCGGGGATACGATAGGTCCTTGTCCAGGCGACGGGCATAATTGATTTTTGCAGATTGACAGGAGCGGTTGACACCATCCCGCTGGTCGATTGACCGTAAATCAATATGCTGGCGTCTTTGAGCCGGCCCACGGTATAGACATCGGTCGGTGTCCAGATATCTTTTACGCCATTCAAAATGGCATTGCCGGCATTCTGTTCAATGCCGTTGATCAGTCCACGTGTGCCTTCCTCCTTATGAAGACCGTGATGACTTACCCATGTCTCTCCAAACACCAGCTTGCCAAAGCCACCTTCCCAGCCCTTTGCACGGCTTTGAAAATCATATCGGGCAAATGCGTCAGCGGAGTCTTTCTTATAATTAAATGCATGCGTTGCGGTACGAAGACCGATAACTGGCTTTCCTGCTCTTACATATTTATCGATCCATTTCATCTGTGCATCCGGCAGTTCACGAAACCGGGTGAAGAGCACGAGAAGGTCTGCCTTTTGCAAATTTTCCAGGCCGGTAATATTGAACAGATACATGGGATCTATTTCACCACTTTGAGGATCTGTGGAAAACAGTACTGTGCAGGTAAATCCATATCGTTTTGCCAGTATTTGCGCCAGCATGGGCAAAGCTTCTTCGGAACGGTATTCTTCGTCCCCACTGACAAAAACGATGTTTTTGCCTTTGCCCGGACCGTCATATCCGTCATATCTTATCCAGGATTGTTTATTCTGCGCGTAAGACAGGGTGCTGCATATAAGCAGCAGGATCAGATGGGAGCTGAGGACAATCTTTTGCATGGTTGTGTTAACCCGGTATTTTATTGATTGTTAAATAAACAGAATTTTTTACGCGCACACCGTCGGCTCCCTGTACTTCGAACCTTATTCTTACCGTTTGTGCCGGGCCTATATCAGGAATATCCAGTAATACGGAATGGGCGTCTTCGGCGATCGTAGCCGTTTTAGCAGCCAGTGTGTCTTCGCCTTCCTTAACCGGTTGCCGGATGGAATAGTGAGCTGATCCGTAGTTACTGGTCCATTTGTAATTCCATTGGGAAATATTATAGTGAGAAACATCCCTGGCATCCATACTGTCCAATGCAAAATTAAAACTAAGCCTGATCCCGCCTCTTACCACTTCTGCATCTTTAATTAAATGACCCGTTCCGCCCTTGTATCTCACTCTGCTGAGGACACCGTACTGCACAGCTTCAGGATCATCCCAGCCTGTTAATCCTGTCACGTAAACCTGTTTATCTACTGGATTCACCGAGGCGCGCTGAACGCCTGCCTGCAGTTGAAAAGGAAGTGCTACCATCGCACCCTGGGTAATCCCATCCGCTGCATGCGTAAGGAAATAATATACCCATCCGGTTCCGTAACTGGTGTGAATGAACTGGTTTCCCAGAGGTCCCCAGCTTTTATCACTCCATACGCCACCGCCGGGGGAATTGTCAAATTCCTGCGGAATCCAGAACACGGGCTGTTGAAAGCTGTCCGGTACCTTGACAATCTCAGGGCGGATCACGCCATTGACTACTTCGTCCTTTGTAAATTTCCTGCCATCAGGACTCCATTCATTTTCTGATATCAGGTTGGGGACGTATCCGTAAAAAGCGCCTGGCTTGATCAGGCATATTTTATTTGCCGGTTCCCAGTTGCCCTGATTGTCGCTGACGAATATCCGGTCGTCCGGTGAAATGGTGATGCCGTTGTTTACCCGGAAACCGGTAGCTATGCTTTCCCATTTTTTTCCATCGGGCGAAACTTTGATCACATTTCCGGGGTCTTTGTTATCGGTGTATTCGCCCACTTTAGTGTAATAGAAATTCCCTTTGCTGTCTGTTTCCAGGCCAAAATTGAATGAATGAAAAAAGGATGAAATGTCCTGGTCAGAATGAAAATTCTCATAAAAATCCGTCTCGTCATCACCGTTGAGATCATGAAGCAGGACGATCCCGTCGCGGGTGGTGACATAGATATTGTCATTAACCACTTTCAGTCCCATGCATTCGAACAACCCGGTGGCTATTCTTTTCCAGACGATATGCTGAAGCGTTCCGTCGATGCCCCTGGCTAACCAGACATCACCCATATAAGTGCCGACGACTAAACTGCCGTCACTTTTAAATCCCAGGCAGGTAGGCCGTATCCAGGCATTGTACGCGTTGTTGAACGGCAGGCCGATGTTGTCGATCGTATAAGGATAATCTTCCGGTATGGCCACGGCCTTTTTAGGATCCAGCCTGTCTGAGTCTTCCCTGAAGATCGGATCGAAGTGAGGCTTGTCGGCGTTTAATTCCCCCTTGGCGTCTACTGTTTTTGTCCACTGTGCAGGTCCGCCCTTAATCATTTGTCCGGGAACGGGTAATTTCCCTGCCGTCATTTGTTTTTTTATATAAGCTGAAAAAGACAGCAATTCTTTTTGATTCCGTCCGGAGGTTCTTAAAACCTGCAGTGTTAAAGGAGACTGACGGGGAGGGATGGTCAGCACGATTCTTTGCTGATCATCTGTTTCGCAGCGGACATCTTTATTTGATGCGATGATTCCTGCGGCAATGAAATGATTCGATTCGGGATTTATCAAAGCCGTTATGTCTTTGCTTTTTCTTCTGTTCCCGTTTTCAAGATGTCCTATATAAATCTTCTGCGCCGACTCTCCCGGCGAGACAGACAAAGTCTGCGACAAGATGATCTGATCGCCTGTTTTTATGGCCTGAGGAAATTCAAGCACATTCCTGCCTGCTATGGCGTAGGAGAGCACAACGTCTTTTTTATAAACATAGTGACCATGGTAATCCAGGTATGCTGTTGGAAGTGGTGTGCGGACTCCCGTTGATTTTTGCAGGCTGTCCAACTGATCGCCGTATGTCCACTGCCAGAGGCTCAGACCTGGTATTTC
>JAUZOD010000025.1 GCA_030706635.1 Bacteroidota bacterium | reverse complement strand
GATCTGAGACAATAAACAATGGACAATGGACAATGGACAATGGACAATGGACAATGGACAATGGACAATGGACAATGGACAATGGACAATGGACAATGGACAATGGACAATGGACAATGGACAATGGACAATGGACAATGGAATAAGTTAAATGAATTTGAACTGCTCTTCATTTTCACATTTCCACATTTCCACATTCTTCATTGTCAACCGTCAATTGCCCCAACGGAAAGTATTCGAATCAAACCCGGCCAGATCAATTACCCGGTCAACCACGGTTGCCGCAATGTCATCAGGTGTTTGGGGTTTGCTGTAGAAAGACGGTGAGGCGGGGCAGATAATGCCACCGGCCAGCGTCACCGTTTCCATATTGCGGATGTGGATGAGATTATAAGGTGTGTCCCGCACCACGCAAATCAGTTTTCTTCTTTCTTTTAAAATCACGTCGGCTGCTCGTGTCAGCAGATCAGAAGATATTCCGGCCGCAATCCTGCCCAGCGTTCCCATAGAGCAGGGAATGACGATCATCGTATCATACCTGGCCGAGCCGGATGCAAAGGGGGCTGAAAAATCATCCGTGGCATATACTTTTACCGGAAGACGCAGATAATCGGTATTTCCGAGTTCTGTTTCCCACACGGTGCGCGCATTAACTGTCATTAATACAGATAATTCTTCCCATTGATCCCTGATCTTCACTAATTTATCTATTAGCTGACAGGCATAGACTGCTCCGCTCGCTCCGGTAATTGATACAACTATTCTACGCATGGGAAAGTTGGTTGTCCTGATTACAAATTAATTGATTTTCAACTGATGCAGACCAATTTTATGCCCATAAAACAAAAAGGTTTGAAGATTGGTATTATTTCTATTCAGAAACTTTTATATTTGACTTTTCATAGGATAAGGTTTAATGGTTAATGGTATTTGATTAGTGCGGCCTCCCTTCAACAAGGAGGTCTTTTTTTATACCGGATAGCCTATTTTGAAGCGTGTGATTGCATAATGGCCAGATGGGCCGGATCCCATTTTTCATGCGGAATTTCTACCATGCCCGGAGTAAACAGGGCGGAAGCCTGCAATTTCAGAAAGATCCTGAGTTTACGGGTTGGTTTGACCAGGATCGTCCGGTCAAAGCCAGCACGGTTATAGATCCCCAGACAATAAATATTTACATAATACCGGCCTTTGGGCACAGTTATTTCCACCTGATTGTTTTTGGGATAGTATACCTGTTTGATAATTCCCGCGCCCCGCTTGTCATAACGATCGAAGATCAGGTATATGGAATCAATGCGGCTCTGGCGGTCAGATGCATTTTGAAGGTCAATGACTACCGTTCCTGAATCACTCCTGGGCAGTCCGGATGAATAAACAAAATTGTGCACTGCTGTTATCAGCAATAAGGTTAATATGGTGTTTCGCAAAGGCAATCAGGTCTTTTAGTTTTCAACGGGCATTCAGACAGATGCATGCATAACACAAGGATCCTATAATAACGAAAAAAGCCGGATTTTATGCAAGTCCGGCTTTTTTGATTTTATAACTTGTTAAGCCTCAGCCATATCTGGGATAGCCTCCATTTTATAGTCCCCGGCGTCCAGCTTCTTTTTGGTCGCTTCAAAGGCATCAAGCGTTGCCTGGATGTCGTCATCGGTATGAACGGAAGTCGGGATCAGGCGGTAGATGATATGACCTTTTGGAATGACGGGATAGACCACTATGGAGCAAAAAATTCCATAGTTTTCCCGGAGATCCATGACCATGGCCGTAGCTTCCGGGATGTCGCCTTTCATATAAATGGGCGTTACCACTGAATCTGTTTTTCCGATATCAAATCCTTTTCTTTTCAAACCGGCTTGCAGTTTAAGGGCATTCTTCCAAAGTTTTTCTTTCAGGGAAGGATTTTTGCGCAATAGTTCCAGTCTTTTCAGATTGCCCAGCACCATGGACATGGGAAGGCTTTTCGCAAAGATCTGGCTTCGGATATTATACCGGATATAATCAACAATCGCTTTATCGCCGGAAACAAAAGCTCCGATGGAAGCCATGGATTTAGCAAAAGTGGAAAAATAGAGATCAATATCCTGCTGAACGCCCTGTTCTTCACCCGCACCCGCGCCGGTTTTGCCCAGGGTGCCAAAACCATGAGCATCATCTACGAGCAACCGGAATCCGTATTTCTTTTTTAAGGAAGCAATTTCTTTTAACCTGCCCTGATCACCCGCCATTCCAAACACGCCTTCTGTTATGACCAATACACCGCCAGACATTTGTTTTTCAATTAATGCATTGGCCCGCTGAACCTGTTTTTCAAAATCCTGCAGGTCATTGTGTTTAAATACAAAACGGTGCCCTGCGTGTAATCTCAGCCCATCAATAATGCAGGCATGGCATTCCGCGTCGTACACAATCACGTCGTGGCGGCCACACAACGCGTCAATGATGCTCACCATGCCCTGATAGCCATAATTGAGCAGGCAGCTGTCTTCTTTTTTCACGAAAGCTGAAAGTTCTTTTTCCAGTTGTTCATGTTCATTGCTGTTTCCGCTCATCATGCGTGCACCCATAGGAGATGCAAGTCCGTAGGCAGCGGCAGCATCAGCGTCCGCTTTTCTTACTTCCGGATGATTTGCCAGTCCGAGATAATTATTGAGACTCCAAACAATCATATCCTTGCCGCGGAATTTCATCCGGCTGCTGATTTCTCCCTCCAGTTTTGGGAATGCAAAATAGCCATGAGCTCTTTCGCGATGTTGCCCGATCGGTCCCTGATTCTTTGTAAGCTTTTCAAAAATATCTGTCATGGTCGCTTTGGATTGAATTAAAAAATTGCCGTAAAAATAATGCATTTGCAGAACAGGGCAAGTCAGAAAATCGGAATACATTTGTCAAAAAGGCCTGAAATGATCAAAAAATGGTTGACGGTTCTCCTCTTCATTCCCCTGTTTTTTACCCATCAGGGGTTCGGCCAATCTGAAACGACGATCTTATCCAGACCCAAACTGATAGTGGGTATTGTGGTGGATCAGATGCGATGGGACTACCTTTACCGGTATTATAACAGATATGGTGATGGCGGATTTAAGCGTATGCTGAATCAGGGGTTTTCCTGCGAAAACACACTCATTAATTATTTGCCTTCTAATACGGCAGTGGGCCATGCCTGCATTTTCACGGGTTCCGTTCCATCCATCAATGGTATAACAGGTAATAATTGGACCGACCTGCTTACCGGCGCACAGGTATATTGCACAGAAGACAGTACGGTTCAATCCGTGGGCGCATCAACAGCCGAAGGAAAAATGTCTCCACGAAATCTGTTGGTCAGCACCGTAACGGATGAACTTCGGGTAGCAACCAACTTTCAATCACGCGTGGTCGGCATATCCCTGAAAGACCGCGCCGCCATATTACCTGCCGGACATACCGCCAATGCGGCCTTCTGGCTGGATGACGCAAGCGGAAATTTTATCAGCAGCACCTATTATATGAATCAGTTACCGGACTGGGCGGAAAAATATAACCGGGATAAAAACATCGGCTGGCTGATCAGCGATGGATGGACTACATTGTACCCGATCGGCACCTACGCAGAGAGCGATGCAGATAATCAGCCTTACGAAGGAAAACTCAATGGAGAACTTATGCCCGTTTTCCCGCACGATGTAAAGGCGGCGTATGCAAAGGATCACGCATCTGTACGCAGCACGCCGTTTGGCAATACCCTCACGCTCGATTTTGCAAGGGCCGCGCTGGATGGCTATCAGCTGGGTCGCGGACCGTCAACGGATTTTCTGACAATTAACTGCGCATCCACGGATTATGTAGGGCATCTTTTTGGGCCGAATTCCATTGAAGCGGAGGATACCTACCTGCGGCTCGACAAAGACCTGGCTTCCTTTTTTTCTTATCTTGACAGTAAGATTGGCAAAGATCAGTACCTGGTATTTTTAACGGCGGACCATGGCTCGGGGAACGCCGTGGGGTATATGCGAACGCACCGGATACCCGCTGATTTTTTTTCATCCAAAACGATCGTAGATACATTGAATAAACAGATCCTGGAAAAGTTCGGGATAGAAAAGGGAATCCTTTCGGCAGAGAATTACCAGATCAATTTTGATAATGACAGGATCGCTGCGGCAAAAGCAGATATCCGTGAAGTAAAAGCCCTGGTGGTTGACTTTCTGAAAAAACAACCGGGCGTAAACTATGCCGTGGATCTGGACCAACTCCAGAAT
This sequence comes from Bacteroidota bacterium, assembly GCA_030706635.1. GTDB lineage: Bacteria > Bacteroidota > Bacteroidia > Chitinophagales > Chitinophagaceae > Puia. The sequence continues at coordinate 52,412 of JAUZOD010000025.1, read as the reverse complement.
GCAGTGATCCCGGAACCCATTAAAACCATGGTTACGAACGGATATAACTACAAGCGCAGCGGACAGGTGGAAGTGGTTTTTGCACCGGGTTGGCTGGAATCGTATGTCCAAACCGGAGCAACCCATGGTTCCTGGAATCCGTACGATACGCACGTACCCCTTGTATTCATGGGTTGGAATATTCATCCCGGTAGTTCGAATACAACGGTCCATATGACCGATATTGCGCCTACTATTGCAGCGCTGCTGCATATTCAGATGCCGAATGGCTGCATAGGAACGCCGATTACAGATGTTTTGAAAAAATGAAAAGAAGACATTTTATAAAAACAACGGGGCTCATAACAGCCGCTCTTTCGGCAGGAGAGATTTATGCCATGTCTTCCCGCAAGCCCAGATACAATAACAAACTTCCCAAATGGAAAGGATTTAATGTGCTTGATTTTTTTTCTCCTGATCCCGCCCCTTCCAGGAATCCCAGCACGGAAGAACATTTTAAATGGATGCAGGACTGGGGTTTTGATTTCATCCGCGTGCCGATGGCCTATCCCTATTACCTGAGTTTTGATCGCAGCAGAAACATCCTGCCGGATGAAGTATATAAAATAAATCCGGAAGCCGTTGATCGCATTGAAGCCCTGGTAGCCATGGCACACCAATATAAAATGCATGTGAGCCTGAATCTGCACCGTGCCCCCGGCTATTGCATCAATGCTGGATTTCATGAACCTTACAACCTTTGGAAAGATGATGCTGCACAGGAGGCCTTTTATTTTCACTGGGCGCTCTGGGCGAAAAAATATAAAGATGAATCTCCTGAAAGAATCAGTTTCGATCTTCTGAATGAACCCAGCGTTCGCGAAGACATGAACGACCAGCATTCCAAATCCGGGCCGGTCCCCGGGGATATTTACCGGAAAGTGGCTGAGAAAGCTGCAGCAATCATCCGCAGGGAGAATCCCAATCACCTCGTGATCGCGGATGGAAACAGGGGGGGAAACCTGGTGATCCCGGAGATCACGGATCTGAATATTGCGCAGAGCTGCCGGGGATATTATCCGCATGCTATTTCTCATTACAAAGCACCCTGGGCCAACAAGGATATTGATCATCTGCCCATTCCGAAATGGCCCGGACAGGTTGGCGATCAGTTCCTCAGTTCCGCCATGCTGGAAACGTATTATCAACCCTGGATAGAATTACTAAAGCAGGGTGTCGGCGTACATTGCGGTGAATGCGGTTGCTGGAACAAAACACCGCACAATGTATTTATTGCCTGGTTTTCGGACGTGCTGGATATTCTCTCCGCCAATGGAATTGGTTTTGCAGTTTGGAATTTCATCGGCGACTTTGGAGTACTTGATTCCGGAAGAACGGACCTTGCGTATGAGGACTGGTATGGACATAAACTGGACCGCAAATTTTTGGACCTGCTGAGGAAACATTAAAAGGCCCTGCCTGCATGAGAACACCTATTGTATCTGTTGTAATACCTGCCTACAACGAGGCTGAGCATATCAAAGCAACGGTATCGTCTTTAATGGATCAGACCATGGCTGCAGAAGACTATGAAATTGTGGTGATAGACAATAACTCCACAGACGACACCTGGGAAATTCTCGGCCAGCTTCCGGTGCGGGCGTATAAGCAATCCATCCAGGGATGCGGACCGGCCAAGCAGAAGGGGTTGACAGAAGCGAAAGGAAAATATATACTCAACGCGGATGCCGACGTATATTATCCCAGGGACTGGGTCCTTAAAATGGTCACTCCGCTGATAAAAGATGAATCCATTGCCTGCGTATATTCAAAACACCGGTTTCTGCCGGAGCCCGGGTTCAGTCCATTTAAACTTTACCTGCTGAGAAAGATGCGGGATGTGCTGATCGTTCTCAAATCTATTAACCGACCCTGGTTAAATTGTTACGGGATGACCATGGGATACCGCAAGGATCAGGCATTGGCTGTGGGGTTCGACATGCGTAATCTTCGCGGAGACGACGGAAGGATGGCCTATGACCTGACCCGGTTCGGAAAGATCCGGCAGGTAAATGCGCCCGTATATACCCACGTGCGCACGCTGCGGCAGGATGGCAGGATGTTCCAGGTGATACTGAAAAGGTTGAAACGGGAACTGCCCCATCTTTTCTCAAATATCTCCCGGCAGAAAGGTCACGATACAAAAACCAGCAGCAATACTTCGGGTACACTGAAGAATAAAGCGGAGCGTTGAATAAATGAAAAAATTAACTTCTTCAGAGAGGAAATGGGTGATCATTTTTATCGTGATCATTATTGCACTCATGACCGGGTGTTTGATCGGCACCGTCAGCAGCAGCAAGACCTGGAATCCAAGGCCCGTCGAAATCGATAACGGAAATTAAACCGGTAAACGGGCTCCCGCCTGGCGGGGATCAAAAAGCAGCGGATAGAAATCGCCTTCGAGTTTTTCTCCTTTATTAAACTGGACCGTTCCGTTGAGCATGGGTTCGTTGGCATTTGACCGGGTTCCGTCTGCAAAAACATTGATTACAAACGCCCGTCGCTGACGTTCGGTGGTATTGGCATAGGATCCATGCACCAGCAGCGGATGATGAAAGCTGGCATATCCTGCTTTCAGGGGAATGGGAACGGGTTTAAACCGGGATTTCTGTTCTTCCGTTAAACTGCCGAGCAATCCATCCATGTCGCCCGCCAGTTCTGGTTTTTCGAGCAGTCCCCAGCGATGGCTTCCGGGAACATAATACAGGCAGCCATTTGATATGTCCGCATCGTCCAGGCCACACCAGCAGGTTAAATGCTGCATGGGTACGCTTCTGATCCAATAGGAATAGTCCTGGTGCCAGGCCACAACACCACCGTGCCTTGCCGGTTTGCAGAATAACTGATCGTGCCAGAACCGGACCGCTTTATTTCCCAGCAGCTGACTTGCCGGCATCAGAAACCGGGGATTCCATAAAACATCATGAAATCCCGGCGTGATCCGCCAGGCGCCCAATGCGTGAAAAAGAACCTTGCTGGGATCCGCTGATTCGTTTGTTGAAAATTCGTAAAATAATGAATTGCCCGGATGATTGACATCAGTCAGTTCGCCCAACTCACGGAGGAGAACGGATATCTGGCGATCATCAAGCAATTTGATGTTTGAAACGTAACCGAATTCTTCAAAGTGCTCCAGCTGCTCACTGCTTAGTTTATACTGATCCCAGTCTTTGATTTGTTCAGGCCTGGGAAATAAATCGCCGATTAGCTGATGTACTTTACTGAGATCCCTGGTTTCCATAATCATTTATTTTATCGGGTATTAACAGGCTTCCTGTTGGAGAAACGCTCCTTTGGATGAAGGTACAGGACTTCCGTTTAAATTCATTTCAACGGATGTGATTTTTTATCTCGAGCGAAACGTCGGCGCAGTGATTATTGCTTTGTGCCGGTATTTTCCATTTGAGCGATAATTTTATTTACTTCCGCCTCTGTTGATTTCAGTTTTGTCTGACAAAAGCTGATCAGTTCAGATGCTCTTTTTACCTTTTGGGCCAGCACATCCACGGATACGGCTTCTGTTTCGATCTCCCCGGCTATTTCGGCCAATTCCTTATAAGCATCTTCATAGGTTAAAGTCTGACCCATCGTATTTTGATTTTTGTTTCACAGTTGATTTTATCTGCGTATGCGAAAGTATGATATCAATATCTTCTCCGACAACAACATCGTCCGGATTGCTGGTTATTTTATTGTTCCTCTTGACAATGGCGAAGCCTTTATTCAGGATGTTATCCGGCGACATCATTTTAATCACAGCGCTGAAATGGCCCAGATATCCGTTTTTGTTTTTCAGGTATTGCGTTTTGAATGTTTTGATATTGCCGACGACATGCTGAATATCATTTAGGCGGTTGTACAGAATGATCTTCGGTTTGGAAAGCATTTGTGATGAAATGGTCAGCAAAGCGGATTTATGCTTGAAAATAATGGACTTTGAAATATTAATGGTTGCCTGGTTTATTTCTACGAGACAGTCTTTATTTTTAGTGAGAATATCCCTGGCATTATTCACAACCATACTGCGAAGCAACGACAGCGATTGAAAATGCAGCGAAAAAAGCTGCTGGGATTTTATCGCGATGTTTTTCTGAAAATGCAGCAGAGCCTCTTCATATTTTCTGTTGTGGGCAATAATAAATTCCGCTGCCTGGGTGGGGGTTTTTGTTTGCGTATGGGCCATAAGGTCGGTAATGGATTCGTTTTTCTGATGGCCTATTCCTGTGATCACTGGAATGGGGAATTTGGCTACCGCCCGGCCGATCTTATAGTTGTCAAATATCAGAAAATCTGTCTGCGCGCCGCCGCCTCTTGTAATGACGACCGCATCGTAGGGTTTTTGGGAATTGAAAACAGCGATGATCCGGGCCAGGAACTGGTCTGCGTTGCTTTCTCCCTGTACTGCTGTAAAATAATCATCTATGAAGAATTGATATCCAAACTGATTATTCAGCAGGGTATGCCGGAAATCCTCACTGCCTGCAGATGTTGCGGAGGAAATGACCGCTATCTTCTGGATTACGGCATTTAGTTTTAGCTGGTTATTCCTGGTGATATAACGATCCCCCGATTTATTTATGAATCCGGGATTTGCTGTCACCAATTTTTCCAGTGTTGCCTGGCGTTGCTGTTCCAGAACACCCAGTGTGAAATTGGGATCGATATCATTGATATTCAATTGCAGGCCGAAAACAGCATGATACTGAACAGACACGTTGATTAGTACATTAATGTTATCTGTGAATTTCTGGCCTGTAATTTTTTCGAAACGGGCTATTTTCATTGAACCATCTCCCCAGGCCTTTCCGGAAATCCGGGCCAGTAAGGCCGTTGAGTCCGGGTCTTTCTCAATGAGTTCAAAGCTGTGGGAATTCTTTTGCGCCCTGTAGGTGTGATTGGTTATGTCCGCAATAACCCAAAAGCTTACCGTGCTGAAAGAAGCCTTAATTGTTTCGTTGATTTTGCCATTAAGCTCAGAGAGTCTTATGTAATTCATTCCGGACATCATGGTATTAAGAGAAACGTTGGCTGACGGGCTTGTAAAATACAGAACTTTTGGCGGACGGCAATCAGTATGGAAACCGGGAATCCATAACGGAACTGTTCGATCTTGCCACCCGGAAAATCAAATTTGGCAAACACATCAGTTTCCCTGGCTGGAGGCTTTAACTGGATAGTGCCTTTTGGAACTGGCGCCATCGGTTTTTGTGTATCCCTGAACGGTCTGTGCCAATAATGAAATAAATGATACCAGACATTATTCTCTTTGCAAAACACCAGCTGGCTTAATCCGGAAACTTTCCGCTATTTAATATGGATTCCTGTGCGGATGAATTTGATTCTATAAAACTTTATGATTATCCGGTAAAATTTAATTGAGCTATCTTCAGAAAAAACAGCTGTTTCACCGGATGGATACGCCGCAATTGTATTAAATTCGAGCCTCGGAATACGGTCGTTGCGACATCAACCGAAAATCAGATACCATGAGCGTATATCAGATATTGGCAGTACTCATTTTACCCGTTTGCTTTTTTTCCTGTGTCAGCAACAAAAAATTCGGGCAGGCTCAGAAAGCATCACAGTCGAAGTACGACTCCATTAATGGAGTCGCCAGCCGCCTGCAGTCGGCCCTCAACACGTGCAACGACTCAGCCACAGCAAGATCTAAGCGCATTTACAATTTGGAAACAGACAATGCCTTTCTGAAAGAAAATAACACCCGGGCCCTGAAGCAGTTACAGGATTTATCGATAATCAGCGGCACGCAGGCAGAAAGTATTAAAAAATCGCTCGAGAATATTGGAGCCAAAGATGTTTACATCATGGATCTTCAGAAAGAAGTGGCGAGGAAGGACTCACTGAATATGGCGTTGGTCATGAACCTCAAAGGAGCCATTGGTGATTTGAACGATGAAGACATAAATATCAAAGTGGATAAAGACGTTGTCTTCATTGACATTTCCGATAAGCTATTATTCAAAAGCGGCAGTTATGAGGTCACCGCCCGCGCCAATGAAGTTCTGGGCAAAGTAGCCCGTGTGCTAAAAAATCAACCGGATCTGGAATTTATGGTGGAAGGTCATACCGACAGTATTCCTTACAAAAGACCTCCGCTTTTAGACAACTGGGATCTGAGTGTTAAACGCGCAACAGCCGTGGTAAGAATTCTCCAGAATGAATACGGGCTCCCGCCGGAGCATATTACTGCTGCCGGTCGTAGCGAGTACGTGCCGGTAACATCAAATGCCAGTCCGGAAGGCCGGGCGCTGAACCGCCGCACCAGGATTGCCATTCTGCCGCAACTTGACCAGTTTTTTAAGCTGCTGGAGACTAAATAAGAGACTTGCAGGTCAGTAGGGAATGAAATTCATCGAGCTCGGTAAGCGGTTCACGGGCAATGAAGATTGCTACCCATACCTGATGGAATTAAAAATGGAGAAAAGGGTTTCTTTCAATGCTTTTTTTATTTCAGGTATACCAACTTCAGGCAAACCAATGTGTTTTATGAATCCTTTTTTTGCCGGTTTTAAAAAGCCCAATGTCTCCTCAGCAGGCAGAAATAAGAAGATTTAATTATGCCAGATTTCGCTGTTTATAATTATGCTCTGCCATTAAGTCCGTTACAGTGAGATGGTTTAGATTTTGCGGTCCGGTTTGTATGGACAATTATTCACAGACTATCATCAATGCAGTAGATGCAGTAAAGAGCGCCGTAGTCAAGATTGACCGTATGGTAAACCGGAAGGATAAAAATGTTTCTGAAGGCAGCGGTTCGGGATTCATCATTTCGTCTGATGGTTTTTTGTTTACCAATAGCCATGTAATAAATAAAGCCAAAGCAATCAAAGTAGCGCTGCATGACGGAACAACATGTAATGCTGAACTGGTAGGAGAAGATACGATAACAGACCTCGCCATACTTAAGGTTTCAGCGAATGAATTTACAGCTTCTGTTTTGGGAGATTCCGATAAACTAAGAGTCGGGCAATTGGTGATCGCCATCGGAAACCCGCTGGGGTTTCAGCATACGGTAACATCAGGAATCGTGAGCGCATTGGGCAGAACCATGCAAAGTTTCAGCGGCAATATGGTGGATTGTATGATTCAGACAGATGCAGCTTTAAACCCGGGCAACTCGGGAGGCCCTTTGGTGAATGCGGAAGGCGAGGTGATCGGTGTTAATACGGCAATTATAAATGGCACTCAGGGCTTATGTTTTGCCGTAAGTATTAATACGGCTAAGGAAATCGCTTCCCAGTTAATGCGGTTTGGCAAAGTAAAAAGAGCTTTCCTCGGTTTTCAAATGCAGCAAATAGAATTAGTTCCTAAATTAAGATTGATGGCTGAAGTGTCTAACCACAGCGCACTTTTTATTACAAAAGTTGACGTAAATAGCCCGGCCGAAAAAGCAGGGATCCAAAGTGGTGATATTCTTTATTCGTTCAATGACCAGGTGATTGAAACCGCTGACCAATTATTCAAATTGTTAAACAGCGGGAAAATCGGGATGTTCCAATACATCGGTATCATAAGAAATAACCGGAAAAAAGAAATTAGGATAACCCCGACAGAAAGACGGGCGGCATAATCTAACCTATTGGATATCATTAAATAGCTTCCGATCTTCCGGTAAGCCGGCAAACAAATTTGCCTCGGGGTGATTTTTCTTGTATCTTAATAAAGGACCTGATCCGCCGGCAACGGTCAGGATCATCCGGGAATGAGCCCGTAGTTTTCCATTTTGAGGCCCGTTCCCTGCCACTCACGACGATGCCGTTCCGGCCCCGCACAAACCTGCGGAAAAATTTCCAGAATCACCCGTTAAGCTGAGGTTGTTCAATAGAGGACCTATAATTAATATTATACAAAATAATAATAAGATAATAAAAAAGCATAGGTAACCCGGAGATAAGCCAGTCTTTATAAGATCAGGCTTATCACTGGCTTATCACTGGCTTATCTCTGGGTTATCTCTGGCTTATCGTTTTATAAATATGGAACAATCCTGGTCTTGTACCAGCTGCCCGCCTTCCCGATGATATCCTTTTGCTGACGGGTGGAAGAAACTCCAGTCCCGGAAAGAAATTGCCCGGAAAATACGCCCCGGGGGCGATGAAAGATAACGATTTTATACTGGAATGGGCGCAAAATCCATACCATTTTGACACTGCGTCCGCCCTCATTTCGGTTCCAGCGCCTGCCGGATCCGTTCCGCGACATCCCGCAAATGGTATTTGCTGAGGTTATCGCGAATCAGGGGAACGGCCGCAAGGATGCGTTTCCTTAGTGCGGTCAGGTGTGCCCGTGCAATAGACGGTACGTCAGTATTTTTGATGTCCCCGCCGAACAGGAGTATTAGCCCCCGGGGAAGGCTCGCAGGCATTGCCGGTTGTGATGGATTCGTCAGTGAAATGAGTGATTCTACAAATTCCTTTTGCAGATTCCTTCTGTACGGATCAATGGCGGCGACGCCGCGGAGTTCCTTCCAGATCCCTTTTTCCAGGTCCGTAACCAGATCATCCACGGTATAGCTGTCTTTCTTTCCATAACGATTTTCCATGATGGACATGCGGAACAGGCGGGAACTGGACAACAACGATTGCAATACACTTCCCTGCGTGTTAATCACATTTTCGTTCGAGGAAGGGCTGTTGATTTTGTTGAGTATATCCCGATTCAGCAACCAGTAAGGCGTTTCAAATAATTGCGCATGCAGAAAAGCCACGGCCTCCTGCTGAATGACTTTGGGCGTGGGCTTATACACGTCTCCCGGCTGCTCCACGCTTTTAAAGGTTTCATAGATACCACCCACATTCTTACTCACGTGATTCATATAACGGCTGAACTGGATCGTGAGCTGCGTGTACATGTCGCCGAGATTGTCATAGGTGTCTGCTTCCTCCCGGGTCCAAACCGGCAGCTGGACCAGGATCCTTTTCAGGTTCTTAATGCCGTATCCGCCGGCCTTCATGGCATTGTCGCCAAGGTCTTCCGTTTGAGACCTCGGATCAAAGTTCTGTGCTTCTCCCCCAAACCAGAGACGGGGATTGGCTTTCAGGCTGTCAATGATCCAGCGGTTCAGGATTTTTTTATCGGCTTCCGCATCCGCTGTTCCCGGAATGCCTTTGTATCCCCATTGAATGGCCCATTTGTCATAGTCGCCGATGCGCGGATATAATCCGGACGGTCCGATATGATCTTCGGGCTGCGCCACATAGTTGAACCGGGCGTAGTCCATGATGGACGCGGTATGTCCGTGCGCTTCCACCCAGGCTTTGTCGCGCAGCTTTTCCACCGGGGTGAGACTGCTGCTGCCCATATTGTGCCGCAGTCCGAGGGTATGGCCGATTTCATGGGAAGAAACAAAACGAATGAGATCGCCCATCAGGCTGTCACCAAACTTCATTTTCCGGGCGCGCGGATCCACGGCGCCTGCCTGGATCATGTACCAGTCGTGCAGCAGCTTCATCACGTTGTGATACCAGCCCACATGGCTTTCCAGGATCTCTCCGCTGCGGGGGTCCGCGACATTGGGTCCATAGGCGTTTTCGATATCCGAAGCAAAATAGCGGATCACCGAGAAGCGGGCATCTTCCAGGCTCATGCTGGAGTCTTTTTCAGGCCATTCTTTACCGATGATGGCATTTTTGAATCCGGCTTTTTCAAAGGCAGCCTGCCAGTCATTTATCCCCGCAATCAGGTAAGGTCTCCACTGGGGCGGCGTGGCCGGATCAATATAGTAAACAATGGGTTTTTTGGGTTCCACCAGCTCGCCCCTTTTCCATCGCGCACTGTCTTCATCCCGGGGTTCCAGGCGCCAGTGGTGAATGAACGTGGAGGTCTGTACCTTCTGCTGATCATCCGTGTACACGCTGTATTCACTGGCAAAATAGCCCACCCTTGGATCAAACAACCTTTTGCGCATAGGCGTTTCCGGTAGCAGGATGAAAGAGTTGTTCAGTTCCACGGTAACGGCGCCTGCGGCCTCGGCTGCGGGTAGATTCACGGAAGATGCCGGACCGAACTGGATTCCCCCCGGAGACGGAGTGGAGCTGAAGGTCTTTACCGTATGCACTTCGGTATTCATCGGGAACGTGTGGATGTAAGCGATGTAAGACCGGTCTCCCGAAATGCCACTGAGGTTATATCTTCTTTTAAGCGCGGGGCTCAGACTCACCGGTTGATTATCCCCTTTAAAAAAATCGGTCACATCAATCACCACGCTCGAATCCTTTCCGTAAGCCTTTATGTCGAACGCCGCTGCAATCGGATCTGTATTGGAATTGCGCACGGCGATGGCAATGGGCTGTGTGGAATCTGGCGACATGCTGATCATGGTCACCACGCGCAGAAAAACAACATCGGAAGGACCTTTTTCCCATCGTATCGTTTGTTCATTAACCTGCTCGCCCCCGTAAGTCCGGCTGCCCGCAGGCGATTTGCTGAACCGCGTTACCGTGAGGATTTCCCGGTTGAACAAAGAGTCGCCAATCTCGAAAAACCATTTATCCCCTACCTGATGAACGGTGAATAAACCTTTCCGGCTAATGGCGCTGTCCGGGATCACGTCCTTGTAAGGCCTGGGATTGCCGGCCATCGGATTTTTAGGTTTGACGACGGGGGTTGTGTCTGCAGTGGGTTTCGGGGCGGAAGTTTTGGATTTGTGTTGAGAAAAAACCGGCAGGAACAGGCCCGCGCAAAACAGGACGGTCAGTAGAAACTTCATAGATGATTTAAATAGGGGATGAATATATGGATTTTGAGCCGTACGAATAATGCATTAACACCCGAATATGGATGAGTGGTAGCCACTATGGGTCATACTGTCAACCGTCAACAACAATACCGGGTCTTACGAATTTCTATTAATGCAGTTTAGATCTTCAAAAGCAATCTGAAGACGGCTTATAAAACTTTCTTCCCCCTTACGAAGCCATACCCTCGGATCATAGAATTTCTTATTGGGGCGGTCAGCACCTTCAGGATTTCCCAGTTGGGCCTGCAGGTAAGCTTCGTTTTTCTTATAGTATTTCTGTACTCCTTCCCAAAAAGCCCATTGCAGATCCGTATCCAGGTTCATCTTAATGGCTCCGTAGCCGATGGCTTCGCGAATTTGATGCTGGGGAGATCCGCTTCCGCCATGAAATACGAAATAGACGGGCTTGGATTTTGTTTTCAGTTCTTTTTCGATATAGTCCTGACTGTTCTTCAAAATTACCGGGCGTAACTCCACGTTGCCGGGACTGTACACACCATGTACATTTCCGAATGCGGCAGCAACGCTGAATAAAGGGCCCACTTTGCTAAGCTCGGTATAAGCATAGGCCACGTGTTGCGGCTGCGTATACAGCTTGTCATTCTCCACACCACTGTTGTCAACGCCGTCTTCTTCTCCGCCGGTAACGCCAAGCTCGATCTCGATGGCCATGCCCAGGGGTTTCATTCTCCTGAAGAATTCAACGGAAGTATGAATATTTTCCTCCAGGGGTTCTTCGGAAAGATCCAGCATATGGGAACTAAAAAGTGGCTGTTTTTTTTCTTTGAAATATTGCTCACCGGCGTCAAGCAAACCGCTGATCCAGGGCAACCATTTTTTGGCGGCATGATCAGTATGCACAATTACGGGAACACCATAATATTTGGCCACGGTGTGAATATGCAGCGCGCCCGAAACGCCCCCCTGAATATTGGCCTGCAGTTTATCGTTGGGCATCCCCTTGCCGGCAACGAATTGTGCACCGCCGTTAGAGAATTGAATGATGATGGGAGAATTCACTTTTGCCGCAGCTTCCAGCGAAGCATTAATGGTGTCTGTTCCGGTTACGTTGACTGCGGGTATGGCAAACTGATTATTTTTTGCATCCTGGTATAAGGCTTCCAGTTCTTCGCCGAATAATACGCCTGCTTTGTACTTGGCCATAGATTGTTTTTTTTTGAATAAGAAGCCGCAAAGATACAATAAAGTGTGGGGTTCCGGCGGCTCAAAATAGGGCGATGAAATGGATCTTCTGAATTCATTGTCATCTGTAATGCAGGCGCAATCAGCGGGAGGTAAAAGCCGGATGATCAGTCTTCGAACCGGCCCAGGTTCTTCTGGATGAGCGCAAGATTTTTCTGCAGGGTCTGTTTCAACTGCCGTTTTACCAACTGGCCCATGGATCGGCATTTGAGAAAAATGGGTGCATCGAACGCCTCGGCGAGTTCCTGCTTCAATTGGTCCAGTTTTTCTTTTGTGGAGATCTGGTCTTTGGACATGATGTTCAGCAAATGCATTAACCTGAACCGTGAAGAAGCCACGCGGAAGGCCATCATCGTCCTTTCCTCGGTCTGGTACTGCGTTATGGAATCCTTATTTAAATGATCTATACACAGGTCCACAAATGCTTTATTCTCCTTGAAGAATTGCGGCAGGTATAAATTCTTACGTCCTTCATAAGACTGCTGATCGAAATCTATGGCCCGTATGCGATATTGAAAATCCTCAATGTCCGGTGTAATGTTCACCACGAAATTATAGGAACGCATATCGCCCAGCAATCGTACAAAACACCGTTCATTGAATTTTACGAATTCTTTGGCAAAACGGATGCGGTTGGTGATGGGTTCATTAAGATATTTCGTTATGAATACATCTCCGGGAATGCCCGGAATATGCTCTTCCACCAGGGTATGGTTATGGGTAAAAAAAGTGATCCGGTTGGGGGAAAGCAGGTGCTCCAGTTCCAGTCCGTAAACCCGTGAGGCATCGGCCTGTTTTATGTAGTAATGATCATAGTTGTCGTTGAATTTATTCACAATCCGGATGCGGAAAGGACTTGAATTGGCAAAACTGCAGAAATCCACGCGGGCTACATCCAGATGTTTACTGAAACTCAGATCGCCCTCTGTTTTGAGGATAGCGTACATTTTAATCAGTCCGGCCCTGATGTACTGCCAGTGCTGCATATCGTAAGAGACGGTTTCCCACAAGCTGTCCTGGCCGTTTTTATCTTTCAGCGGAACCGCGTAGGAGATCAGACGGAGGTCGTTGTAAGAAACGGGGAGTTTTACTTCTCTTCCATGTTGCTTGAGATAATCCCGCAGCAGATCATTGACAGGAAAAATGGGTTTTTTCCGGGACGGCTTGTTAGCGTCTCCGGCACTTTTGTCGAACGAAAAGTACATGAGGCAAATATACGTTGATGGTTGATAGTTGATGGTTGATGGATATCAGGCGTAAATTCGCAAATGAGGTCCATTGACCATCAACCATATACCATCAACGAAACAGCGTCTTAAATTATCGGGGAGAGTCTCTTGCGAGTGCCTCCTGCTAAATGGTGATTCGCAAATTTAGCAGGAGGGTACTGGAGTAATGCAGTTGGTTTTGACATGGAATTGGAAACTGCTTACCGGTTCTTCTACGGACGTTGGATTCTAATAATTATTTTTCGGGATAGGATGGTTTCTCCGTTTAGCGCTCTGTAAAGATCGTTGAACGCAGGGTTTTCGGGGGACTGGATTCGGTTTTTCAGGATTAGGAACGGCTTCTCAGGATTTGGATTCGGTTCTTCAGGATAAAGTCAGGTTTCTCAGGGACGGATCGGTTTTCAGGATAAGCTCAGGTTTTTCAGGATCGGTTTCGGGATGAGGTTCATTCAAAGGATAAGAAAAAAATGAAGTTGACTGATATCGGATTTTATCTGGAAATTCTATCGGATATTGGATAAAAGAACTTTGACTACGGTTTTTGGATTTGGATATTGTATGATGCGTGTCAATCAACTTCAGGAACAAAATTAACTTATACACATATTCACAACAATAGCCATTTTGCCTGATTTTAACAGTTCACGAATTACCGGGAAGATCGTATAAATACTAGTAAAAATACGGGATGGCAGGGTTAGGTAGCAGCCCGCATCTTATCGATTCAGGCTGCTCAGGTTTTTACTTTTCCAAAGTAAAAGACTGGATCACATCATATTTTGTGAGGATATGAAAAAGGCCGCTGTCATCTTTGGCGAGCACCGCACCGTTTTCTTTATTGATGAGGGAACTGATTCTTTCCACAGGTGTGTCGAAAGAAACTACCGGGTAAGGGGCTTCGATCACTTCGCTGATCTTTTTATTTCTGATGTCTGTACCTTCTGTCAGCATCATGTTGAATAAGCCGCCCTCGCTGACGGCTCCTGTAATTTCTCCTTCACTTAAGACCGGTATATTTTCAATATGGAATTGTTTCATCAGGTCCACTGCGTCCCCTACGGTATGATCGGGTCCAATAGTTACCAGTTTGTTCTCACCCCGGGCATTCACCATATCCCGGAAGGTCTTAACATCCAGAAAGCCTCTTTCCATCATCCATTGATCATTGTAAATCTTGGCCACATAACGACTTCCGTGATCATGGAAAATGCATACGACCAGATCTCCTTTTTTCAGACGGCTTTTTAGCTGGATAAGACCCTGCAGGCAGCTTCCGGCGCTATATCCGCAGAATAAGCCTTCTTCCCTCGCCAGTCTGCGCGCCATCACCGCTCCGTTTTTATCACTGACCTGTTCAAAACGGTCAATCACTTTCATATCATAATTAGCCGGAACAAAATCTTCTCCGAATCCCTCCGACACATAAGGATGCACTTCGTTCATGTCTATTTCGCCGGTATTGAAATATTTGGTAAGTAAAGATCCTTCCACGTCAATAGCCCAAATCTGTATGTCAGGATTTTTTTCTTTCAGAAACATGGCGGTGCCGGTAACCGTTCCGCCGGTTCCGGCTGTGCATACCAGGTGGGTGATCTTTCCATCGGTCTGCCGCCAGATTTCCGGGCCGGTGCTTTCATAATGGGCCAGGCGGTTGGCGAGATTGTCATATTGATTACAAAGAAAGGAGTTCGGTATTTCAGCAGCCAGTCGCCGGGCAACGGAATAATAACTGCGCGGATCTTCGGGTTCCACATTCGTGGGACAAACAATCACTTCCGCGCCCACCGCTTTCAGGATGTCCATTTTTTCTTTGGACTGTTTATCGGTTGTGGTGAAAATGCATTTATATCCTTTAACAATAGCAGCGAGGGCGAGGCCCATGCCGGTATTGCCGCTGGTACATTCAATAATGGTGCCCCCCGGTTTTAGTTTACCTTCTTTTTCAGCCACGTCCACCATCTTAATGGCCATTCGGTCCTTAATGGAATTCCCGGGGTTGAAATAATCCACTTTGGCCAGCACCGTGCAGGGAAAATCTTTGGTGATTTTATTCAGCCGGATAAGGGGCGTATTCCCGATTGTTTCGAGAATATTATTTTTTATGTCCATAGGCGCGAAGGTAATATTTATGGGGGACTGGCGGAAAGGAATTGGTCTGGCAAGGTGGATGGTATATGGTATATGGTTGATGGATCGTCTGTTCGAACTCGCACATGGGAGCCATCAACCATCAACCATATACCATCTACCCCTAAACCGGTTCTCCGTGGTTACGGGATTTCCTCTTTTCCTGAAGATATTTATCCAGCAGGATGAAACCCAGCACTACATTCACCAGAATAAATATGTTCACGGAGGTATCGTTGAGTGCTTTTCCCAGGTTCAGTTTGTCGACATTGATATGATACGGAGAAATTAAATTATCTGTAGAGGAGCTTATCCAATGAAACTGTCCGATGAAATAGATCAGAATGCCGATGATCATCAGCAGGAAAAAAGCCGTGATTCCCCGGATTACATTTTTGTTGATATAGTTCCTGGTGGCCGGCGCAACATGCAACCGGGCAATCTGTTCCATTACATTTTTGGTAAAGCGCAGGGAAGGCGCATCCAGTTCCTGTTGGTTCATGGCCTGGTCCACACGCATGAACTCATCGTACCGGCGTTTCCAGGCCGGATCATCAGCAATGAGTTTCCTGATTAGCGCCTGTTCTTCCGTTGAACTCCGTCCGTCAATAAAATCCCATAACCGGTCTTCTATGTGTTCCGCGCTGTCCATATGATTGGGTTTATGAAAATCAGTATAAGATAATCCATTTTCCATGCCATTTCCGGGCAGGCCGCTTTTGCCGTCAATCATCCTGTATCTCCTTAACCTCATGACTAAAATATTTTTCCATTTTATCTTTCAATCGTTGCCGCGCCCGGTGAAGCTTTACTTTTACTGTTTTAGGATCCAGTCCCATGATCTTCCCGATCTCGTCCAGGGTCTGTTCCCCCTTATAAAACAGATTCAGTACCTGACCGTCGTCCGGGCCCAGCATGCGGATGGCTTCATTCAACATATTGTGACGGGATTTCTGTTCTATGATATTGGCCCGGAATCCCGATTCTTTGTTCTCCACCTGTAATCCGGTTTTTTCATTATCCAGGGATTGGATAGACAGCTTCTTTTTTCTTAAAAAACTGATGCAGGTTGTGCGGGTAATGGTAAAAAGCCAGGTGCTGAACTTGGATTCCCCGCGGAAGTCTGCCAGCGAACGGTAGGCTTTCACGAAAACATCCTGTGCGATCTCTTCGGCATCTTCCCGGTTGTCGACAAACCGGAGCACCAGGGTGAATACATAATTCTGATAACGCTCCACTACCTGGGAAAACGCAGTTTGTTCTCCATGCAGCACCCTGCTGATGATCTCGGTATCGGTGAGTCCGGTAGTTATCACAAAACTTAGACGGCAACCCCAATGAGGAGGTTACAGCCTAAGTAAGATACATTGAAGTGATAAAATCCCGGCAAAAAGGCTGATTTTGGGGAAGGTTTGGCCTGCCCGGTGGAATCCGGACTGCAACTGTAACCTTTGTTCAGAACCTGTAGTCTGATATACCGAATAACCTGCATTTTGATAAAAAGTAAAATAAACTAAAATGGGACCCGATCAACTGGTATTTTTTTGGCTGATTCTGAGCAGCCTCTCGCTTTTTGCGCTGATATTCGGCCTCCGGTACATGAATAATAAGGAGAATATGGCCATGATAGAAAAAGGACTTAATCCCCGGCTTAAGAGCGACAGGCCGGCCCCGGCTCCTTTCCGCAGCCTGAAATGGGGATTGGTAATGGTAGGGGCGGGGCTCGGTTTGTTCGCCGCTTATCTGATGGACAATTTTTTATTGTACAACATGCATCATCAGTTCCCGAACGAATTTGACAACGGAGCCAATGTGCCCATTTATTTTGCCCTGATTGCCATTGGTGGAGGGCTGGGCCTGATCATCAGCTACAGGATCGAAAAAAGAGAAGTGCTGGATAAGGATACAATGGACAGTTGACAATGGACAATTGACAGTTGACAGTTGACAGTGGATAATGAGGAGCCGTATTTGTCCACTGTCAATTGTCCATTGTCCATTGATTTAAGGCATTGGGCTGTTGTTCTCCAGCAGTTCCAATGCTTTTTTCATTACCGGATCGCTCTGATTCATCACTATGAAATATCCTTCGGTGTGCCAGACGAGTCTCGCAAACAAGGCCTTGATCCGGGTTTGCAAAAGACGCCTGTCGTCTTCGGAAATCCCGGCAAGCGAAATAGAATCCTTCTTCACATAATTCCCGAGGCTTTTCCAAACATCCTCTTCCTGGTTAAACCTGTTGGAAAAATCAGATGCGTCTTTATATTGTTTAAATAAAGGCAGGTGATGAATGTAATATTCGTAAATGAAATTGCCCAGGGTTCCATTTACATACAAAGCAGTAATGCTTTTGGAGATGCGGTTAGTATCGAACGCAACAAAAACATCGGGCGTAATACCGCCTCCGCCATAAACCACTCTGCCGGCGGGTGTTTTGTATACATGACCGGCATGCACCGTTGACGTATCGCCATGCAGGGCTTCCCCGTTATGGAACCGTTCAATCACTTCATCATTATAAGCCTCCCGGCCTTTATCATAAGGTTTCTGAATGCTTCGTCCCAGCGGGGTGTAATACCGTGCTATCGTTAAACGGAGTTCACTGCCATCACCGAGCATAAACGGTTCCTGCACCAGCCCCTTGCCGAAGGTACGGCGTCCGACAATGCTCGCCCGGTCCCAATCCTGTAATGCTCCGGCCAGGATCTCGCTGGCGGAAGCCGTACCTTCGTTTACGAGCAGGATCAGTTTACCGGTTTCAAAATTGCCCGGTCTTCGGGCATGATATTCTTTCCGTGGGCTTTTTCTTCCCTCGGTGTAAACGATCAGCTCGTCATCTCCCAGGAATTCGTCGGCCATATTCACCGCTTCATCCACAATGCCGCCGCCATTATCCCTGATGTCCAGGACCAGTTTCTTCATGCCCTGCTTCAATAGTTTCTGCAGGGCATCCAGGAATTCCTGGTAAGTGGTTCTGGAGAATTTATTGATGCGGATATAACCCGATTCCCTGTTCAGCATATAAGCTGCATCCAGGGCAGGCAGGGGAATGCTGCCGCGGGCTACGTCAAAGTTTTTAAGGGCATGGTCTCTGAGCATACTCAAATGGGCGACGCTGGCTCCCGGGCCTTTCAGCATCTTCTTGATCTTTTCCCCCGTAATGCCATTACCCGCCACCAGGGAATCATTCACTTTGATAAACTGATCACCGACCAGCAGCCCGGCTTTATCGCTTGGGCCGCCGGCTAAAACATTGACCACGTTCACTGTATCGTTTAGAATCTGGAATTCAACCCCGATGCCCTCAAAATTCCCATCCAGGTCTTCATTCATCTCTTCCCGGTCTGAGGCCGGAATGAAATAAGAATGCGGGTCGAGATGGGCAAGCATGCCGTCAATCGCCTCCTGGCTCATGGAGTCGGTATAAACGGTGTCCACATACTTATTGTTGATGATGTCGAGCACTTCCTGTACCCGGTTGAGTTTCCCTGTTTTAAAAAATCCACCGGTATTCACATTGGGATAAAGTCTGAAGCCAATCAGCATTCCCAGAATCATGGTCACCGCAAACAAGAGGGGCAGCCATACTTTGAGTTTTTTCATGTATTTTATTTCTCCGTCGTGGGCTGCAAATTAAGCAAATGACCTGAACCAGCTGGAAAGTTCAGGACGAATGGTTTGTCAAAAATTGCATTATATCTTCGTCCCGGCTATTTCAACGGAAAAAAGACGAATTAATGAGTATACTGATCGCCGACAGCGGATCCACTAAATGTGAATGGTGCCTGCTGCAGCAGGGCAAGAAAAAGATTATCGAAACCCAGGGGGCAAGTCCTTATTTTTTAAATGAGACCCAGCTTGCCGAGATGATGGAGCGCGAACTGCTGCCGTCCCTGAAAAAAGCACAGCCTTCGGACATATTCTTTTACGGAACCGGTTGCACAGCGGCATCCACGAAGGCCCAGGTGAAGAGGGCCCTGAAACGGGTATTTCCGCAGGCAAAGGCGGAGGTAGAAAATGACCTTACCGGGGCGGGCAGGGGTGTTTGCGGAAAAAATAAGGGCATTGTGGCCATCCTGGGCACGGGCAGCAATTCGGGATATTATGACGGCAGGAATATCACGAAAAACAGTCCGGGTCTTGGTTATGTTCTGGGCGATGAGGGCAGCGGGGCCTATCTGGGCAGGATGGTTCTCCAGCATTATCTGTATAAAACCTTTGATGAAGACCTTTCGTCAAGATTTGATCATCAGTACCATACCGATGCGGATGAAATCCTTGACCATGTTTATAAAAAGCCATTGCCCAACCGGTATATTGCCAGCTATGCCATGTTCCTTGCCAAAAACCGCGGGCATTATATGATCGAGAATATCATTGAAGATGGTTTCCAGGATTTTTTCTTTAACCACCTTTGTAAATATCCGGAAACCTGGAAATTGCCGGTGCATTTTGTGGGCAGTGTGGCCTATGGGTTTCAGGATATTCTGAAGGAACTTTGCAACACCTATAAATGGGAGTTAGGTAAAATATTGCGCAAACCGATGGACGGTTTGATCGCTTATCATAACACGAGATAATGGGATTCGAAAAAATTACGGAAGAACAGGGGCAGTACCGGCATCTGGAAAAGATGAGTATCCATGAACTGCTTACCCTGATGAACAAGGAAGACCAGCAGGTACCGGATGCCGTGGGCCGATCGATACCCCAAATCGAAAAACTGGCAGAACGCGTTACTGACAGGATGCTGGCCGGAGGAAGACTTTTTTATCTGGGGGCGGGTACCAGCGGCCGTTTGGGTATTCTCGATGCCAGTGAAATACCGCCAACATTTGGAATGCCCTATGGACTGATCATCGGATTGATTGCCGGAGGGGAAGAAGCCATCCGGACACCCGTTGAAAATGCGGAAGACGATCCGAACCAGGGCTGGCTGGATTTGAAGGAATATGAGATCTGTGAAAAAGATCTTGTGATTGGTATTGCAGCCAGCGGCACCACGCCTTATGTGATCGGGGCATTGGAAACCTGCAGAAAAAATAATATTACTACGGGCTGTGTTACCTGCAACCGGGGTACGCCCCTTGCAGCAGTATCCGATTACCCGGTAGAGGTGGTGGTTGGTCCGGAGTTCGTTACCGGAAGCACCCGCATGAAAAGCGGTACTGCCCAGAAACTGGTGCTGAATATGATCTCCACTTCCGTGATGATCCGGATCGGAAGGGTGGAGGATACCCGGATGGTCAATATGCAACTGACCAACAGCAAACTGATTGACCGGGGTACCCGCATGCTGATGAACCAATCCGGTATCAAAGATTATGAAAAAGCGAAATCGCTGCTGATGAAGTTTGGGAGCGTGAAGAAGGCGGCGGAGAATAGGAAAGGTTGATGGTGGATGATTGATGGTTGATGGCTCCCAGATGCGAATCCCGAATTCAAGTCCATCAACCATCAACCATCAACAATTAATACAGAGAAATTGTAGAATCATGCACGACATCGAGCCCTACTTTAACTGGCGGCATATTTATGTGAGTGAAGAGGATGAGCGATCACCTTTTTATGGAAGGCAGTATTCTGAATTCGAATTCACCCTGGCTATTTATAATTACCTGATCCATCCGCAGTGGGATGATTTTGGATCGCGCACCTTATACCTGAAAGTACTCCTGGCTGATTACGAAGAAAAATACGCGATCATCGAACTGATCGGGGAATGGAACGACGCCATTGAAAATGATATCATGAATCTGAAACGGGAAGTGGCCGATCCGTTTATGCTCCAGGGCATCCATAAGTTTATTTTGATCTCGGAGAATGTGCTCAATTTCCACAGCGGCGACAAGGATTATTATGAGGAATGGCATGAAGAAGTGAAGGAGAACGAAGGCTGGATTGTTTGTGTGAACATGCCAGAACAAACGCAATATGATTTCCGCAGAGCCAGGCTGGACTGGTACATAAACCTGCTTGATCAGCCCGACTGGCGAATCTTTAAGCCCTTTCATCTTTTCCGGCTGGTGGAGGCTTTTGAGCAGAACAGATTGGGAGAATAGGAGAGGTATATGGTATATGGTTTATGGTTGATGGAAATCAGGTGCGAATTCAAACCTAAAAATTCCATCAACCATATACCATCCACCTCCTGAAAGGGCTGCCAAAAAAATAAAACTTTGCCGGTTCACCCGAAGTGGTTATTTTTGGCGGCGTATATGTACAATTCAAAAGCATACCGTTTTTTTGGTTTTTATTTTTTCTACTTTACCAGTAGACCGGGAAGGCTTTTGTTAATCAACAACTAATCTAAATTTTTAACAATAACGTCCCGGTCAAAAGCCGGGATTTTTTTTTATTATTATGCAGCAACAGATACAACGGGTAGCCATTCAGGGATATGAAGGCAGTTTTCACCAGGAAGCAGCCCGTATTCTCTTCGGTGAGCATATCGGCATATTGGCCTGTGCACGGTTTCAGGAGGTTGTCAAAGCAGCAGGCGACAAAAATGTTTGTGATGCCGCTGTTATGGCCATCGAGAATTCCATTGCCGGCAGCATCCTGCCCAACTACTCGCTGTTACGCAACAGCGAGCTGCAGATTTCCGGAGAGATTTATTTGCAGATCCGGCAGAACCTGCTGGTTAATCCGGGGGTGTCGCTGAAAGATATTCACGAAGTACATTCCCACCCGATGGCCATTCTCCAGTGTCTGGATTATTTAAATCAGCACGATTGGAAACTGGTCGAAACGGAAGACACGGCGCTCAGTGCAAAACACATCCATCAGCGCAAGAGCAAACACATCGCGGGCATTGCCAGCGCACTCGCATCCCGGCTTTTTGACCTGGAGATGATTGCGCCGGACATTCAGACGATGCAGAATAACTATACGCGTTTCCTGGTGTTGCAAAGGAAAGACACGGTTCAACCCGTGAAGGAGGCGAATAAGGCATCGGTAACTTTTCATACGGATCATTCCAGGGGAAGCCTGGCCAGGGTGCTCACGCTGATAGCCGGGGGAGGCATCAACCTGAGCAAACTTCAGTCTTACCCTATTCCGGGCAGCGACTGGAAATATAGCTTCCATGCGGATATGGAATTTGATTCCCTGGACCAGTTTCACGAAGTGGTGGAAATAATAAAGTCTGCAACTTCTGAACTTAAAATTTATGGAGTTTACCGAAAGGGGGAGAGTGTGAGCTGATGTGAAAATGTGGAGATATGTAAATGTGTAAATGTGGAAATGAATTCAATCCGGCTTCGCTGAAGTTTCGGAGGGCGGAGACAACAATCAAACAGATGATACAGACAGCAGAACGGTTAAACGGTATTGGCGAATATTATTTTTCTGCAAAATTGCGGGAGATTGAAAAGCTCAACCGGGAAGGGAAACGAATTATCAGTCTGGGCATCGGAAGCCCGGATCAACCTCCGCATCCCGACGTGATCCGGGTGTTGAACGAAGAAAGTGTAAAACCCAATGTGCACAGCTATCAGAGTTACAAGGGATCTCCGGTGCTCAGAAAAGCTATGGCTGCCTGGTATCGTCAGTGGTATGGGGTTGAGCTGGATCCGGATCAGGAGATTCTTCCGCTGGCCGGCTCTAAAGAGGGCATCATGCACATCTGCATGACCTATGTCAATGCGGGCGACCTGGTACTCATTCCCAATCCCGGCTATCCCACATACCGCAGTGCGGCGGGTTTGGCAGGAGGAAACGTGATCGCCTATCTGCTCACGGAAAAAAATAACTGGTTACCCGATTTTGAGGATTTAAAAACGCTGTTGACAAAAAAAAGGGCAGGTCAGGAATGGGTGCTGATGTTTGTGAACTATCCGCAAATGCCAACGGGACAGCTGCCGGATAAAAAACTATTCGAAGAACTGGTATCCTTTGCCAGAACAAACCGCATTTTACTGGTTCATGATAACCCGTATAGTTTTATTCTGAACGAGGAACCCCTGAGCATGCTGCAGGTGGAAGGAGCTAAAGACCAGGTGATTGAATTGAATTCCCTGAGCAAATCGCACAATATGGCCGGCTGGCGTGTAGGTATGCTGATGGCATCACGGGAACGAATAGACGAAGTATTACGATTTAAAAGCAATATGGATAGCGGGATGTTTTTACCGGTTCAGCTGGCCGCGGCCAAAGCGCTGTCCCTCCCGGCATCCTGGTATAGCGAGGTGAATAGCCTTTACCGAAAGAGAAGGATGGCGGTGGAAGCGCTGCTGGATGAGATGGGTTGCCGGTATTCCAAAAAACAGGCAGGTATGTTCGTGTGGGCCAGAATTCCGGAAACGGTAAAAGACGGATACAGCCTGAGTGATCTGGTATTATATGAGGCCGGGGTATTCATTACGCCCGGTGGTATTTTTGGCAGCGCAGGCGATGAATACGTGAGGGTTAGCTTATGTGCATCGGAAGAAAACATACTGGAGAGCATCGGGCGGATCAAACAGGCGGGCATATTAAAATCAAAACAACATGTTTAATACGGTCACCATTGTCGGGGTAGGGTTGATCAGCGGATCTTTCAGTCTGGCCCTGAAGGACCATCAGCTGGCAGGTAAGGTAATCGGGGTAAGCCGCACGGGGGCGAGTGCAGAGCGGGCACTGGAACTGGGGATTATTGACGAAGTGTTGCCGCTGGATGAAGCGGTAAGGCAGAGCGATTTGATTTATGTGGCCATTCCTGTAGATGCTACGCTGCCGGTGATGAAGACCATCATGGACATCATCACAGACAGGCAGATTGTGGCGGATGCCGGTTCTACCAAACAGGCGCTTTGCGAGACACTCGCGGATCATCCGAAGAGAAACCGGTTTGTTGCAACACATCCTATGTGGGGAACGGAATACAGCGGTCCTGAGGCCGCCGTGCACCATGCGTTCCGGGGGCGCTCCTGTGTGATTTGCGAAAAGGAAAAATCAGCGCCCGATGCGGTCGCCACGATGGAAAAAATCTATTCTTTACTGGGGATGTCGCTGGTGTATATGAACGCAAAAAGTCATGACGTACACGCGGCTTATGTGAGCCACATTTCACACATTACCTCTTTTGCTCTCGCAAATACCGTATTGGAAAAAGAGCGGGAAGAGGATGCCATTTTCGAACTGGCGGGAGGTGGTTTTGAGAGTACCGTGCGGCTGGCAAAAAGCAGTCCGTCCATGTGGGCGCCGATTTTTATGCAGAACCGGGAGAATGTGCTGGACGTGCTGAATGAACACATTTCCCAGTTGAGAAAATTCAAAAGTTGTCTGGAAAAAGAAAATTATACGTATCTGAAGGAATTGATGGAGAATGCGAATAAGATCAAGCGGATTCTGAGGTAAGGTGCTGATGTGGAAATGTGGTAATGTGCTGATTTGAAGATTTGAAAATGTGGGAATTTGAAAATGGGGTGACACACCGGAGCATTTACACATTTTCAAATTTTCAAATCAGCACATCCGCCCCACAGGCTCTTGGCACAGAAATCGTACCTTTGCGCAAAATTTTTGAACAGTATGAGCACATTTGAAGGGTTGGGTTTAAACGAGGCGTTGCTGCAAGCCGTTGCGGCACTTGGGTTTACCCAGCCAACCCCCATACAGGAGAAGGCCATTCCTGTATTACTGAGTGGTACGAAAGATCTCGTGGGCCTGGCCCAGACAGGAACCGGAAAAACAGCGGCTTTTGGCTTGCCATTGTTGCAGCTTTTGAACCTGGAGCAGCGGTTCCCGCAGGCGCTGGTGGTTTGTCCTACCCGTGAACTTTGCCTTCAGATAGTAAGTGAAATAGAACTTTTTAAAAAATTCATGCCCTCTGTCCAGGTGTTGGCGGTATATGGCGGTTCAGCTATTGGTATGCAGATCCGGGATCTTCGCAGAGGCGTACATATCGTTGTGGCTACTCCTGGCCGCCTGATTGACCTCATCGAACGCAAGGCCATCAATCTGGAAGAAATTAAATACGTGGTTCTGGATGAAGCGGATGAAATGTTGAATATGGGGTTCCAGGATGATATTGAATTTATTCTGAAGAACACCCCGAAAAGGGATGCAACCTGGTTATTCAGCGCCACCATGCCGGCGGAAATCAAGCGGGTGAGCCGCAAATACATGAAGGATCCGTATGAGATCACCGTTGGCAAAACGAACACAGCCAATAAAATGGTTGACCATCAGTATTTTATTACCAACGCGCACCACCGTTTTGAAGCATTGAAACGGCTGATTGATTTTAACCCGGGTATTTACGGTATCATCTTTACCAGAACTAAGGCAGACGCGCAAAATATTGCCGAAAAATTAACCCGCGAAGGCTATGATATCGACGCCCTGCATGGCGACCTTACGCAGCAGCAACGGGACAAAGTGATGGGAGAGTTCAGGGAAAAAGCCCTGCAATTGCTGATCGCCACAGACGTGGCAGCCCGGGGTATTGATGTTCAGGGCATCACCCATGTGATCAACTACGAACTACCGGATGATGTGGAAGTGTACACGCACAGAAGCGGAAGAACGGGCCGGGCAGGAAATACAGGTATTTGTCTTTCCATCATTCACTCCCGCGAAATCGGGAAGCTCCGGCAGATTGAACGGATCGTGCAGGTTCCATTCCGGAAAGTGGAAATTCCAACCGGGAAAGATGTTTGCCGCAAACAGTTCTTTCATTTTATGGAGAAATTATTACAGGCAGATATCAGTCACGGAGATTATGAAACCTATGTTCCCATGCTGGCCGATAAGTTTGCGGACATCAGTAAGGAAGAAGTGTTGAAGCGGGTAGCCGCCATGGAATTTGACCGGTTTCTCAAATACTATGAAAATTCGGAAGATCTTAATGTGCGCGCACCGCAGCGGGACAGCACGCTGGTTCGCGGCCAAAGGGAGCGCATTCCCATCGGGCAGGACAGGCCACGGAAAACATTTTCTCCCGGCAACGGGGATTTCGTCAAGTTGTTTGTGAACCTGGGCACCAAAGATGGTTTTTACAAAGCCAGCTTCCTCCAGTTTGTATTGGATATGAGTGACCTGAAAAAGGACGTGCTGGGGAAGATCGATATGAAAGAAATGAACAGCTGGCTGGAGATCGACCGGAAATCAGCTCCGCAGATGATCCGCGCCATAGACGGGAAAAATTACAGGGGCAGGAGGATCAGGATGAATGATGCGAATAGTCGGTAATGTGATAATGTGATAATGTGATAATGTGGTAATGAAGACAAAATCAGTAGATTGATTTACACATTATCACATCAGCACATTTCCACATTTGATTTCAAATTTTCAAATCAGATCTATATGACAGAAGCAAAATCAATGAAAGAAATTACCCAACAGGCCTGGATCAAACGCCCGTTGATTATTTCCGGTCCCTGCAGCGCGGAAACGGAAGAGCAGGTGATGGAGACCGCCGTACAGCTGCAGCGCACCGGAAAGGTTGACGTAATGCGGGCGGGTATCTGGAAACCCCGTACACGCCCGGGAAGTTTCGAAGGCATCGGAACCAAAGGCCTGCCCTGGTTGCAGAGTGCAAGAAAAGTTACGGGTATACCGGTAGCTGTGGAAGTGGCTACGGCCAAACAGGTGGAAGATGCGCTTCATTTTGAAGTGGACATTCTGTGGCTGGGCGCCAGAACAACCGTCAACCCGTTCAGTGTGCAGGATGTTGCTGATGCGCTGAAAGGCGTGGATGTGCCGGTGCTGATCAAGAACCCGATTAACCCCGACATTGAACTTTGGATCGGTGCGGTGGAACGTGTTGCCAAAGCTGGCATCAAGCAAATCGGACTCATTCACCGCGGATTCAGCTCTTATGGAAATTCAGAATACCGGAATGCACCGATGTGGCATCTGGCCATTGAAATGAAACGCCGGTTTCCCGATATGTTGTTTATCAACGATCCATCGCATATCTGCGGCCGGCGGGATATTCTGCTGGATGTGGCTCAAACGGCGATTGACCTGGATTTTGACGGACTGATCATTGAAAGTCATGTTGATCCTGATAAAGCCTGGAGCGATGCGAAACAGCAGGTAACGCCTGAAAGACTGGCTGAAATGCTCAATAGCATCCGCTGGAGAAAAGAAGATGTTGCTTCTGAAGAATATCACGCAGCACTGGAGAAATTAAGGCAACAGATCAACCATCTGGATGATGAGCTGATGCAGATCATTGGTGAACGCATGAAAATATCGGAAAAGATCGGCTTATACAAGAAGGAAAATAATATTACCATCCTGCAGACCAACCGCTGGAATTCCATTCTGGAAAGGGCTTTTAAAAAAGGGGATAAACTCGGGCTGAGCAAGGAATTCATAACCAAGTATTTTGATGCAGTGCATATGGAGAGTATCAACCATCAGAACAAAGTGATGAATTCATGAACCTTTAACCCAGGGTATGCAAAAGAAAACATTTTCCTTTTCTTCCTCCAGAACGACCTGCTATTTTGATGCATCCTTTACGCAGATCAATAAGGTTACGGATAAAGAACATGTTATCTACATCACCGACCAGCATGTTTTTGATCTGCACAAAAAATATTTCAAAGGATCCCGCGTAGTCGTTATCCCGCCGGGAGAATCCTACAAAACCCAGGAGACCATTGACCGGATCGTGGAACAGCTCATTGAATATGGGGCCGACCGGAAAACGACCCTGGTGGGTGTTGGCGGTGGGGTGGTTACCGACATCAGCGGATTTGCGGCTTCTGTATATATGCGCGGCATACCTTTTGGGTTTGTCCCGACTTCCGTGCTGGGCATGGTGGACGCTTCTATCGGTGGGAAAAATGGAATAGATGTGGGAAACTACAAAAATCTGGTTGGAACGATACAGCAGCCAGGGTTTCTTTACTATGATATTTCCCTGCTGCAAACCCTGCCGCAAGATGAATGGGTAAATGGATTTGCGGAAGTAATCAAACATGCGGCCATAAAAGATGCGGGCCTTTTTAAAGAACTGGAAAAAAACTCTCTGCAATACTACCGGAAGAATAAAAAAGCACTCGCTGCGCTGATCCGGAAAAATGTGATGATCAAATCGGCGGTGGTATTGAAAGATGAATTTGAACAAGGCGACCGGAAGCTGTTGAATTTTGGTCATACCCTGGGCCATGCCGTAGAAAATACTTATAAACTTCCGCACGGTCATGCCGTGGCTATCGGAATCAAAGCGGCCTGCCTGATTTCAGAAGAATTGATGGATTTTAAGGAAGCGGCCAGGATTACGGCACTTCTGGAGAAATACGGCCTCCCCACGGATCTGTATATGGATTTCGGAAAGATCATGGAACTGATGCGCATGGATAAAAAGAAAACCCGGGATATCATGAACTATGTTTTGCTGGAGAAAATCGGAAATGCCGTTGTAAAACCGATTCCCATGAAGCAGCTGGAAAAACTTATTTATTCCATTTCGAGAGCCAGATAAAATAAGATGAACGTTACTATTTCACCTTCTGCCATTCGGGGAACCCTTCCGGCTCCGGCTTCCAAAAGCTCAATGCAGAGGGCCTGCGCCGCTGCCCTGATCTCGGCCGGCGAAAGCATCATTAAAAACCCCGGATCTTCCAATGACGATCACGCCGCCATCGGGGTCATCCGTGATCTCGGTGCTCTTGTTGAAAACCTCGCGGACGGTTCCCTTCACATCAGCAGCAAAGGCGTCAAACCAGTCAGTGATTTTGTGAATTGTGGCGAAAGCGGTCTGGGCATTCGCATGTTTGCTCCCCTGGTAGCGCTCAGTGACCAGCGGATGACGATAGAAGGAGAGGGGAGCCTGCTGAGCCGCCCGATGGATTTTTTTGACCGGATCTTTCCCTTGCTCGGCATAGAACTGCAATCGAATCTGGGCAAACTCCCGCTGCAATTAAAAGGCCCCCTGGTGCCCAAAGATATACAGACTGACGGGTCGCTCAGTTCCCAGTTTCTCACAGGATTATTAATGGCTTATTCTGCTGCGGATGCAAAAAATGTTTCTATCCGGGTAACCAATCTTAAAAGCCGTCCCTACATCGATCTAACGCTTAAGGTTATGCGGGATTTTAATTTGAAAGTACCGGAGAATCATAATTATGAGACTTTTCATTTTTCCGAAGAAAGCCACGCAAGACCGGATGCTGTTGTTGAGTATACCGTGGAAGGGGACTGGAGCGGAGCTTCGTTTTTATTGGTGGCTGCTGCCATTGCCGGCCGTTGTGTCATCCGGGGGCTGGATCCGGATTCCACCCAGGCAGACAAGGCCATACTTCAGGCCATTCGGGACGCGGGTGTTCCCCTTCAGGTTTCAAAATCAGAAATCAGGGTCGGGGCAGATCACCCGATTATGCTAAACGGGTTTCATTTTGATGCAACGGATTGTCCGGATCTTTTTCCTCCCCTGGTTGCACTGGCTTCCTGCTGCAACGGATCCAGTTTCATTAAAGGCGTGAGCCGGCTGGCCCATAAAGAAAGTAATCGCGGGCTGACCCTGCAGGAAGAATTCGCCAAGCTTGGGGTGACCGTCCTGCTGAATGAAGATACCATGGGCGTTAAAGGGGTGCATGAGTTGAATTCGGGCTCCGTTCATTCTCATCACGATCACCGGATCGCGATGGCCGCTGCTGTAGCGGCCTTAAGGGCAAACGGTCCGGTGCTGATAGAAAAGGCCGACGCCATCAATAAATCATATCCTGACTTTTTTAAAGACCTCGAAAAGCTGGGCGCATCCATTCATGTTTTGGACGAAATTTTTTAACATCATATAGCCCCTCATTATGAACTCTTTTGGCCGCCTCTTCAGAATAACCATTTTTGGTGAATCACACGGGGCGTCTGTGGGCCTGGTTGTTGATGGTTGCCCGGCAGGGCTTTCGCTGCATGAAGAAGATTTTCAGAAAGATACGGAAAGAAGAAAAGGCGGCATTCAAAAGGGCACGACGCCCCGCCAGGAATCGGATCTGCCATTGTTCAAGAGTGGTATTTTCAACGATAAAACAACGGGTGCTCCCATCACGATACTTTTTGAAAACAATAATACCCGCTCCTCGGATTACGAAAAATTGAGGGCCATCCCGAGGCCCGGTCATGCAGATTTTGTTGCCCATCAGAAATTTGGCGGCTTCGAAGATTACCGGGGAGGAGGCCATTTCAGCGGCCGTTTGACCGTAGCCCTGGTAGCCGCCGGTGTGATCGCAAAAAAATTATTGAAAACTGTTCATACGGAGGTAGAAGCGAAGATTACCGAGATTGGCGGATTGACCGACGTTGAAGCTGGTTTGCAAAGAGCTATTGATGCCAAGGATTCTGTCGGAGGCATCGTGGAATGCAGGGTTCGTGATCTTCCGGCTTCTCTGGGCGAGCCATTTTTTGACAGCGTGGAATCCCAGATCGCTCATATCGCATTTGCCATTCCCGCCGTCAGGGGGATTGAGTTTGGAACCGGATTTGCCGCCGCAAAGATGTTTGGCCTTGAACACAATGACGCCATTCAGAATAAGGAAGGAAAAACCGTTACCAATCACGCGGGTGGCGTTGTGGGCGGAATCACCAATGGTAATGAACTCGTTTTACGGATCGCAATAAAACCGACTTCTTCTACGCCCAGGGAACAGCATACCCTCAATTGGGAAACCGGTAAAATGGAGAATTTCTCGGTGAAAGGGCGCCATGATCTCTGCATCGCCCTGCGTGTGCCGGTTGTACTGGAGGCGGTGACCGCCTTGGTGCTGGCAGATTTTCTTTTACTCGAGCAACGCATTCCCCGGATTCTTCCAACAGCATGACGCGAATGGCAACATCTTTTTTTCGGGATGCTGCAGCAGGGTTTGCTGATAAAGGCAAATGCTGTTGACCACAACGAGACCATATTTGCTTTCGGGCAAAGTCTGGGAGAAGATATCCGGGGATTTTACTGTTAGAAATAACATAAAAAAGAGAGCAAAACCCCCCGGTGGCATTATTTTGTTTTTCATATAATAAGTCGTTTCTTTAAAGATCCGGCGCTCTAATTCAGTTATTCAACCCAGGCTCCTTCAGATGAGACAATACAGTATTTCTTTATGGATATTCATGTTTTCCGTTTTTTCCCTTGTTCAATGCAAAAATAACCGCAAACCGCCGGAGAAGGATATAGTGACCAACCCGGCCAAACTTTCCGAGAGAACAGCCGAAGACATCCGGAACACCCTGGCTTATATGAAAGAAAACAAGGGTAAGTTGAATGATTCCGTTAGTTTTTCATATCCTGTTCTGGTAGATAGTTTTTATGAAGCGAATCAGTATCATCCACTTTGGTTCAGGGAAGATCAAACAAGACCTGCAGGAGATTCCCTGCTGAATTTTATAAGGAACGGCCGGTTTCTTGGCTTGTTCCCTAACGATTATCATGCCCATATGCTGTCTTTCATTCAGCGCGTTTTTCAGGTTGACAGCAACGCCAGGAAGAACGCAGCCCTGTGGGCGAGGGCCGATTTGTTGATGACAGATGCATTTTTTCGCCTGGTGAAGGACCTTAAGCAGGGGCGCATTCCTTACGACAGTGTGACCCTCAGAACCGATTCCGTATTGCCCGACCAGCTCTATACAAACGCCCTGAATGAAGCGCTTCAGCAGGATAACGTAAACCCGGTATTGCATGGCTTCGAACCCAGAGCAAAGGGGTATGATTCGCTGATCGCTTATATTCCCGGATTTCTGGCAGGGGCCTCCTTTGCACCTTATACCCATCTGCCTTATCCTTACACTGATTCTGTTGCGTTTTTTAAATTATTTCAAAGACGTCTGCAGGAAACAGGAAATCTGCCGGACAGCACGGCCGCATTGGATACGACAGGATTTAAAATTGCCATCAGGAAATATCAGAAAAAGTACGGATTTAAACTGACGGGCAGGATTTCTGATCCGCTGATCGATAAACTGAATAATACCGATGAGGAAAAGTTCAAACGGATTGCGATTACTCTTGACCGTTATAAAAAGCTTCCGGATTCGTTGCCGGAAACCTATGCCTGGGTGAATCTTCCGAGCTTCACGCTGGAGATCCGGGATCACGACACGCTCGTATTTTCCTCCCGGGTGATCGTCGGCGGCCCCCAGACCCGGACGCCTGTGCTGACCAGCGAAATCTCCAATTTCATCACCATGCCGCAGTGGACCGTTCCGTACAGTATTATTTTTAAAGAGATGTTGCCGAAGATTCGCCAGAATGTGGACTTTCTGGATAAGGAAAACCTGATGGTGGTGGACAAGAACGACAGCGTGCTGGATCCGCACCTTATCAAATGGTCCAGGCTGAACAAGAATCATTTCCCCTATCAGATCAAACAAAAACAGGGGGATGATAATTCCCTGGGCGTGATTAAATTCAATTTCAGGAATAAATACAGTGTGTACCTGCACGATACCAACGTGCGGTGGATGTTTGGCAAATCTTACCGCGCCCTGAGCCACGGGTGTGTCCGGGTAAAAGAATGGAAGAAATTTGCCGATTTTCTGGTCAGGAAAGACACCCTGAAATACCCATCCGACACGCTGAAAGCCTGGGTGAACCGGCAGGAAAAGCATGTGGTCAGTGGTTTCCAGCGGCTTCCGCTGTTTATCCGATATTTTACCTGTGAAGGAAAAGGCGGCCAGATCAGGTTTTATGAGGATATTTATGACGAAGACCGTTATCTCAGCCAGAAATATTTCGCTAATAAAAGCGTTGAATAGGAAAGGGTTGATGGTATATGGTGGATGGATCTCATGTGCGGATTCACAACTAGACTCCATCCACCATCCACCATATACCATCAACATCTCAATCAATCCTCATGAAAAGAATCGTCTTCCTGATGGGCCTGTTTGCCATGGCATTTCAGGTGCGGGCACAGGAGAAATCCCATGGCCCTCCGCATGCCCGGAAACACAGTGGTAAGAAGTCTTCAGCCAAACTGGTAAAAAAGTATCCCACCCATTACGGAACGGCCAGTTACTATGCAAATAAATTCGAAGGCCGTAAAACAGCCTGTGGAGAAATATTCCACCAGGATAAGCTTTCAGGGGCCAGCAACATCATTCCCATGAATAATTGGGTACGGGTTACCAACCTGAGAAACAAAAAGTCAGTGATTCTGCGTATCAATGACCGGATGCATCCACGAAATCCGCGCCTTATAGATTTGAGCCGCGCAGCTGCCCACCGTTTGAGTTATACAGGACGCGGTATCGTCCGGGTTAAAGTGGAAGTGCTCGGAAGGCATCTTTCCAAAGGAATTGAGAAAGGCTGACGGCAGGCATCTAGGCAACCGCCTTATTCACGAGTGCTGCCGCTTCGCTTAGCAATATGGCGGATTGCACTTTCAATCCGCTTTCTTCAATCAGCTTCTTTGCTTCTTCCGCGTTGGTTCCCTGCAGGCGGACAATGATCGGCACCTTGATGGTCCCTATGGAATGATAAGCATCAATTACGCCCTGCGCCACACGGTCGCAACGTACAATGCCGCCGAAAATATTGATGAGGATGGCTTTTACTTTAGGATCTTTCAATATGATACGGAATCCGGCTTCCACGGTTTGCGCGTTGGCGCTTCCACCCACATCCAGAAAATTGGCAGGCTCACCGCCGCTGAGTTTGATCATGTCCATCGTGGCCATGGCGAGACCGGCTCCGTTAACCATACAACCCACGTTGCCATCCAGCTTTACAAAGTTGAGATTGTACTTACCCGCTTCCACTTCCGTCGGATCCTCTTCGCTGATATCCCGCAGGGCTTCCAGTTCAGGATGGCGCATGAGGGCATTGTCGTCCAGATTCATCTTGCAATCCACGGCGATGATCTTCTCATCACTGGTTTTAAACAGGGGGTTTATTTCAAGCATGCTGCAATCGAGCCCCACATAAGCGCTGTAGAGATTGCTGACGAATTTTACGCAATGTTTAAAGGCTTCTCCGGAAAGTCCCAGGTTGAAAGCAATTTTCCTTGCCTGGAATGGCTGCAGCAGCCCGCCCGGGAATACCCATTCCTTAAAAATTTTATCCGGAGTTTTATGAGCCACTTCTTCTATGTCCATGCCGCCTTCGGTGCTGTACATGATCACGTTCTGACCCTTGGCGCGGTCCAGTAAAATGGACAGATAAAATTCCTTTACGGGATTTGCTCCGGGGTAGTAGACGTCCTGGGCCACCAGCACCTTATGTACTACTTTTCCGGCTTCCCCGGTCTGAATGGTGACCAGTGTTCCGCCGAGGATATTCGAAGCAAAATTCCTAACGTCTTCCGCATTTTTAGCCACGGCCACACCACGCTGTTCAGTTCCTCTGATCTTACCCTTGCCGCGGCCACCTGCATGGATCTGGGCTTTTACCACGGCAAAGGAATTGCCGGTCTGCACCTTGATCTGCTTGTAAGCCTCTTCGGCCGCGTTGGCTGTATCTACGGGTATGCCCTCCTGAACAGGCACCTGATATTTTTTGAGTAATTCCTTGGCCTGGTATTCGTGAAGATTCATCGCAAAAATTTTACAAATGTAACCAATTTATAAAAATGGATTATTGAAGGGACTATTGCCGGAAATAATGGGGTGATATTAAATCTTATCGCGATATTGGCGTCATGGTTTTTTAATTAAGCGATTCAGCTTCCGGAATTGTTTTGTTCCGGAAGACAGCGCCATAAAAATAATCGAAGCGTATTAAACTTAAACCGGATAAATGAGAAGAGATGTCACACTGTTTGTTTTTTTATTGCT
Organism: Bacteroidota bacterium; assembly: GCA_030706635.1. Classification (GTDB taxonomy): domain Bacteria; phylum Bacteroidota; class Bacteroidia; order Chitinophagales; family Chitinophagaceae; genus Puia. The sequence continues at coordinate 17,348 of JAUZOD010000025.1, read as the reverse complement.
GATTGAAAGCTGTCATCACCGGCCCGTTGCGATAAGATCAGTCGGCAAGGGTGGCGAAACGATTTATAAAAGCGGAACTTCATTACGCACGGATCTGCAGTTGCCGGATGGCTCGAAGGTGCTGATGGGCGCTTCTTCGGTTATCCGGATTCCGGAAACATTTAATCGCGGGGACAGGGATGTGTTCCTGGAGGGTGAGGCTTTATTCAACGCCGGTCCCCCTGCATCGCGGCCGTTTATAGTGCATACGCGAGCATTGGTCATCAGGATAAACTCGGATTCCGCTGCTTTTAAAATAGACGGATATCCCAATCATGCAGGAGAGGAAGTTGATGTTTTAAATGGTATGCTCCTCGTGAACCGGTCTTATCATTCTTCCTCAGATAATGAACCGGAAACGCTCAAGGCGGGTGAAATGGTCATGATCAATACAGATATTGACTTGATGGAGAAGGAAAAATCCGACAGTATGGAAGTACAATCATGGATCAGCGAAGACAGAAAGTGAATGATGGTTTGAGGAAAGCGCTTTTCTATTGAATGCAAAAAAAGCAAATGATTACGCGCGCAAAGTAATTTGGTGCAATCGTTTGCATAAGCTGCAATTGCGCTCTCCGGGCTGGTTCCGGCCTGCCCGCAGAAAAAAAATTAGGAACTGAATTAAATCTTTTCCCTACCTTAACAATCTGAGTCAGGACTAATTTGCTTAACATTTATATAATTTACGATTCAAGATTTCTTTGTGCAACTTGCGTGCTGTTGTCGGAATCGTATACATTATATTCACCGAATGAATGAGATAACTGCGATAAGAGAGGGGATAGATGCTGCCTTTGTGAAAGCCTATGAAGGGTTTCACATCAAGACGTTCCGTTTTTTCTTAAAGCGGGTTCGCACGCATGAAATGGCAAAAGAGCTCACCCAGCAGACCTTTATTAAGTTATGGTCTTCCCGGCATACCCTGGTGGATGCTTACTCCCTCGATACACAACTTTTTACAATTGCCGGTTCCATACTCATTGATCATCTCCGGAAACAGGCTGTTCTGAATAAGCTGCATGCCATACTGAACGAAGACCGCATACAGGAAATCAGCCAGCAGAGTCCATCGCCGGCCATTGCCCTGGAGAAATCGGATTATTTATCGGTGGTCGTGTCCAAACTGCCTCCGGTGCGAAAAAAAGTGATCCTGTTGAAAACCATGCATGGGTTTTCGAACAAGGAAATTGCCCGGGAATTATCCATTTCCGTAAAAACAGTGGAAAGTCATGTAACCAAGGCCCTCCGGCAGATCAAATCACTCTCCCTCTTCCTTTTCACCCTGCTTTCGTTTTTTTTTATCTGATTTAAATTATTTGCCGGGTAGGGGTTCCGGCCTTTCCCATGCGTATACAGGTTAAGAACAATTTTCAGATTCCCTTACATGCAGATTTCCGACACGCTGATTGAGAAATTCCTGAATGGCCGTTGTACAAAGGCAGAAGCTGCTTTTGTGTCCCGGTATTTCAGGAAGAATCCCGAAGCGGCGGCTAAATATCTGATCAGTAACTGGAATGCTGCGGATGCTGAATCGGAATTGCCTTATGATTATAAGGAATTGATGCTGCTCGAGATCGGGAAAAAAACCTTTCAATCAAAAACACGGAATGCTGGCCGGATTTACATACGAATGGGTCTGCGGCTTGCCGTTGCTGCGGCATCGGTCATACTGGTCTATTGGGGTTTCCGGGAAGCTCAGCCTGAAAATGTAAAAAGGGAAAAGATTGCATTTGCTGAGCCTCGCCTCAATAGCCCCGCAAAAGTTGTCCATAAAGGGGAAATATCCGGCGGATGGACAATCAATACGAATCGTACGGACCAGAAATTGAAAATGAAGCTGGAAGACGGTTCTGTAGTTACCCTTCTTCCCCGCAGCAGTATCCGTTATGCCAGTCATTTTTCGGATAATATGACAGGTAAAAGAGATGTCTATCTGCAGGGTCAGGCATTTTTTGACGTGACCAGGGACAAAAGCAGGCCCTTTACTGTTTATGCGGGCAATATGTCAACCACTGTTCTGGGTACTTCTTTCAGCGTGCAGGAAAATGAAACCGGGGTGCTGGTTAAGTTGTACAGTGGCAAAGTGATGGTTCATACAGTAAGGCACAACACCTGGAACAAGGATATACTCCTTTTGCCCGGCGAACAGCTGAGGTATGATACGAGCGCGAACCTGACGACGGTAACAACCTTCGTTATCGAAAAACCAGTGCGGAAGATCTCCCATGCGGCGGCGACTGATGACAGCAGCATGGTGTTTGACAATACTGCATTGCCGGACGTCATGACCAAATTGATCGATCATTACCACACTCCGATCGTTTTTAACAAGGCCGAATTGTCCGATATGTATTTTTCAGGGCAGGTACTGGAGTCAGATTCCTTATCCGTTATTCTGAAAGTTATTGCCAATATGAATGGCTTAAAGATTACACAAACGACAGACGGCTTTATGGTGCATTCGTCTGAAGAATAAATAAATAAATGAGGCAATCTTTATTTATGCCGGGTATTTTCCATGGCAGGAAAGAGGTTGCTACGCTTTCCAAACCAAAACAAGTATTAATTATCAATCATGAAACGACCACTTAACCAAATTCGGCGGGTCACAAATTGCGGATCTGAAGTTCCGCATTTTAGCAGTCAGATCAAGATGATCAGGCAAGTCAGGAGAAAAGCGGCATTATGGAGCTGGATTGTTGTCCTGCTCTTCGTGGGGCAAAGTTCTTTTGCCCAGTCAGGTACGGCCGATGTCACGGGAACCGTACTCACTGAAAAAGGAGAACTTTTACAGGGAGCTACCGTGGTTGCCCGGAATACGGCGACCAATACCTCGTCTTATTCTGTAACCGATGACAATGGCGTTTTTCTTTTCCGGAAACTTGCCGTTGGCAGTAAGTATGACTTCAGTTTCACGTTTCTGGGATATGAGCCCGGCGAATTCAAAGGGTTTGTTGTTAAGCAGGCCAGCCAGAGGAATTCCATTATGGTGAGACTGAAAGAGAAAAATGCAGTACTCGGGCAGGTGGTTGTGACGGCCCTGGGTATCACACAAAAGAAAGCCGCCCTCGGGTACGCCACACAGGAAGTGAAAGGCGCTACCCTGAATGAAGCCCGGGACAATAATTTTGTCAATTCCTTATCCGGGAGGGTAGCCGGAGTGAACATTATTTCCGGAAACAATGTGGGCAGCAGCGCCCGCATTACCATTCGCGGAGAATCTTCCCTGAACTATTTTAAAAACCAACCGCTCGTAGTTATAGATGGGGTTCCCGTTTCCAATGATCCTGTATCCAATCCAGGCGGTTCGACTCCGGATTACGGAAGTTCCCTGGACGAACTGAATCCGGCGGATATTGAGTCAGTAAACGTTTTGAAAGGGGCGGCAGCCTCGGCCCTATATGGATCCAGGGCAGCAAGCGGCGCACTGGTTATTACTACTAAATCAGGATCAGGCAAAAAAGGTATGGGTGTGAGTTTGACCAGCGGATATACCTGGGAAAATCCATTGTTACTGCCTAAGTTCCAGAATTCATTTGGTGCGGGTAATGATGGCCTTTATCAGGGTTCAAATTTCGGAAACAGCAATAACGGATTGTATCCGAATGGGGTCAACGAAGACTGGGATGAAAGCTGGGGACCTGCCATGAATGGCCAATTGATTGCCCAGTTCAATTCCCCCACCAAGAACGGTTTCCGCGGCGCTGATGTTAACCTGCCTAACCGGGGAGACATTATCCCGACGCCTTTTATTCCGCATCCGAACAATATGAAAGATTATTTCGTGACCGGACATACGAGATATAATTCCGTGGCGCTGACCGGTGGCAATGATCAGGCGAATTACAGGTTCTCTTATACCAATAACGAAGAGTTGGGGATTGTTCCCAATAATAACCTGACCCGAAACGTTTTTAACCTCAAATCAGGATATAAATTATCTGACCGGCTGACAGCGGATGTAGCGGCAACTTATACCAATACCAAGAGCACCAGCAGGCCGAATCTGGGATACGACAATGGAACGCCCATGTACGAATTTGTCTGGTTCGACAGAAGCATAGATATCAACAGCCTGAGGAACTACTGGCAACCGGGGCTGAAAGGAATTCAGCAATTTTCCCAGGATTATGGCAATTCTCATGACAATCCTTTCTTTACTGCTTATGAGAATACGAGCGGTCAGACCAAGAATCAGCTTTACGGGAACATTAAATTATCCTATAAGATCCTGGATAATTTGACCATTATGGGCAGGGCTGGGACGGATTATTTCAACGATTTCAGACCGACGCAAAAAGCCTTCAGCAGTTTAAATAATCCCCAGGGTTTGTACGGTGAAACAACTCTTGGTTATCAGGAAAATAACTACGACTTCCTGATCAATTTCAAGAAGGACATCAAAGACTTCCATTTTGATTTATCCGGAGGCGGAAATACCATGGAAAGATTCCGCAGTTCACGCCAGGCTTCCACCCAGTCACTCGTTATTCCCGGTATTTACAGCCTGGGTAACAACGGTTCTACCGTTAATAATTCTGCATACGATGAGCATAGGAGAACGAACAGTTTATATGCCTTTTTACAGACCGACTATCAGGGTAAAATCTATTTGAATATCACGGGACGTAACGACTGGTCCAGTACATTACCGGCATCCAGCAACTCTTATTTCTATCCCTCTGTTAATTCCAGCATTTTGTTTAACAGGATCTTTAACATGTCTGAAAAGATTGATCTGTTGAAGTTGAGACTGGCTTATGCCCAGGCGGGTAATGATGCCGATCCTTATAATATCCTGACACCTTACGGTCAGCAGCCCTTATACAACGGTATTCCTTCCGTATCTGAAAGTGGCCAGTTAAACAATCTGAATCTGAAACCAGAAAAAAGCAGCACGGCTGAAATTGGTGCTGAGGTTTCTCTCTTCAAAGGAAGACTCGGACTGGACGTAACGGGTTACAGCACCAGTTCCAAGAATCAGATCCTGTCCCTGCCGACGCCGTCGTCATCAGGTTATGGCAGCCAGGTAATCAATGCAGGTGAAATATCCAACAAAGGAATAGAAGTTCAGTTAAACGCCGTGCCGATTCGCTTTAGCAACGGATTTACCTGGAACCTGAATATCAACTTTGCCCGTAACATCAGCAAAGTAGTATCACTTTCTCCGGGTGTTGACAAAATTGTACAGCTGGCTCCGGGAGAGGATGCTTCCATCCAGGCAGTTGTTGGCCAGCGTATGGGTGCATTATATGGTCCCGGTTTCGTTCGTGTACCGGATGGTCCGCTGAAAGGCATGCCTATTATTGGTACCAACGGTCGGGCACAGGTTACGCCCACTTCCATTTATCTGGGCAATATTAACCCTGACTGGACGGCCGGGATCACAAACCGGTTTTCTTACAAGGGGGTTTATCTCGAATTTTTGTTTGACATCAACCACGGTGGTGTGATGGTCTCCCGTTTTATCAATAAGGCAACCGGCGCCGGTCAGCTGATTGAAACCGCAGGAGCCAGGCTGAAACACGCGCCAGGTGATGTTTACAATACCGATTATTTCCGGGATGGCGGTGTGTTGCAGCCAGATGGTTCTTATGCCCGCAACCTGCAGATATTTGATGGTTCTTACAGCAAAGGATTGATCGGAACCGGTCCGCGTGACTTTTACAAACGTTATTATGATCATAATTCGGAACAACAGCTGGTTGACCGTTCCTTTGTAAAACTCAGGGAAGCGAAGATTGGCTATAACCTGCCCAAGAGAATATATGCCAATCTGCCGATCCAGAACATCTCTTTTTCTCTGGTAGGTCGTAACCTGGCCTTGTTCACCAAGAATAATCAATTTGATCCGGAAACGGGTGCTTCTACAGGAAGTGGCCTGGTAGGAGGTTTCGAAAATCTCAGCCTGCCAACGACAAGAAGTTTTGGAGCGAATCTGAGTATTAATTTCTAATTTATTAATTACAAGTATAATGAACTCAAAACTATTATTCGGAAGCGTGGCCCTTGGGCTGTTGTTTTCCGCAGGCTGTACAAAACGTTTTGATACGATTAATCAAAACCCAAACCAGCCGGATCATATTAATAACGAGCAGCTTTTTCTTCCGTCTATCATCAAGAATTCCGTCCGGAATTATTCCTATATTTCCCAGTTCGGCGCCAGTGTAATCGGAGACTATTACGCGAATCAGTATAACAGCGGCTGGGATGATGCCTTTACGGCAAGTCAAACGGAAGGCAGTTTTCTCTGGAATTTTTTCGGCGTCTTAAGAGACGTTGAGAACTTTCGCATTCTCAGTAATCAAAAAGGCGACAAGAATAACGAAGGCGTCGGACTGGTGTTGAGATCGTGGATGTTTCAGGTAATGACCGATAATTATGGTGATATGCCGTACAGCCAGGCTGTACAGGGTAAAACATCCGGCATCTTTCATCCGGCCTATGACCGGCAGGAGGATATTTATTATGCACTGATGGATTCCCTGAAACGAGCTAATACGCTTCTGGCAACCGGTACGGACCCGATCAATTCGGATATACTGATGGGTGGAAGCGCGTTGCGCTGGCAGGAGTTTGCCAACAGCCTCCGCCTTCGTTTGCTGATGCGGATGTCTAATGTTACAGGAGCCAAGATTGATGTTGGTGCCGAAATGAGTGCCATTGCAGGGGATCCTTCGACGTATCCGGTTTTCAACTCATATAATGACCAGGCAGCGCTTCAATTTCTAACAGACAATGGATTTGAATTTCCGGCCTATCATAATTCGCCCATTGGAGATTATCATCTGAGTACAACCCTTGAAACCAACCTCAAGTTACTCAATGATCCGCGCATAGCTTATTTTGCAATGCCTACTCCAGCCTCCCTCGGAACAGGTACTCCGGTGTATGCAGGTGTGCCCAATGGCATTGGAACCAGCGAGACTACCTGGAATGGCGGTGCCAACAACCAATCCCAGGAAGCGCCTATTCTGATGCCTGTTGCCGGATATTCCTTTTCTTCACCAATAGCTGCCCAGGGTATGCTGATGTCTTGTGCCGAAGTGCAGTTTATTTTGGCAGAAGGCAAGGAACGCGGCCTGATTACTACCGGCAGTGATGCAGAAACCTATTATTTGAAGGGTATCCAGGACCAGTTTAGTTATGATTCGAGCCGGTTTGCACTCCTCACCCTGCCTTTCCCCGCTAATATCACGGCAAGCCCTGCTTATTACTCGCAGCCAGGCGTAGCTTATACAGGTACAACGGATGAAAAACTGTATAAGATCCGCATACAAAGATGGTTCTCGATGTTCTACACCGGTTTTGAGGGCTGGTCAGAGTGGAGAAGGACGGGTGTTCCCAAAGAAACGATGATTGGGCCTTCCAGTGCAATACCCGAATGGCCACGCCGCATACGTTACCCTCTTTCCGAACAGACTGTAAACACGACAAATTATAATGCAGCCATAGCAGTTCAGGGTCCGGATGATCTGGTGACCCGTGTATGGTGGAATAAGTAATAAAGACTAAAAACAGAAAAGTTTCCGATTGCAGGTTCTTTTACATCAAGATGCCGGACTGAAAAGTCCGGCATCTTTGCATTTCATTCCGAATTATTTTTTAGTTTTCAGCTTTCTTCAGCTTGTCTTTAAAAACCTTTTCGAATTTTTCCAGCTTAGGACGGATAACAAACGTGCAATAAGGCTGTGACCCGTGGAGACGGTAATAATCCTGGTGATAATTTTCCGCTGCGTAAAATTTACTGAAGGGCGTGATTTCCGTCACGATCGGATTGCTATATGCACCGCTCTTGTTCAGCCTGGTTTTGTATTTTTCTGCTTCTTCTTTTTGTTCGGCATTGTGATAAAAGATAGCACTCCGGTACTGAGTCCCCACGTCATTGCCCTGGCGGTTGAGCGATGTCGGATCATGGGATTCCCAGAATACTTCCAGCAATTCGTCAAAAGTAATTTGTTGCGGATCATAGATCACCTGCAAACATTCCGCATGCCCTGTATTGCCGGAGCAAACCTCCTCGTAAGACGGATGGGGAACCGTTCCGCCTGAATAACCGGAAGTCACTTTCAGTACGCCTTTTAACTCCTGAAAAATAGCTTCCGTACACCAGAAGCAGCCTGTGGCAAACGTGGCCGTATCTGTTTTTGTTCCTTCGGGAATTTTCTCTTCGCTCATCCTGGTATTTTGGGTGGATGGTGTTTGGCAGGACGCGATGGTCAATGCGCTGAGCAATATGGCAGGTAATATCATGATCCTCATTATTTTTTCTTTAACAAGATACGAATACCGTAAGCCGCCGGATTGTAATCTACATGACAATTGAATCCTTTTAAATGTTCGTTAACTTATCTTTGTTTTTGAATGATCAGATACTTCCCGGAATCGGCTCTTACCCAACTGGAATTCGATAAGATCCGGTCGCTGCTGGCTGCGCACTGCAAATCTGCTTACGCGAGGGAGAAAACACTGAACCTACGCATCCATACCCGACAGGAAATCATGGAAAGGGAACTAAAGCAAACGGATGAATTTAAGACCCTGCTTCAGCAGGCGCAATATTTTCCCAACGAAGATGGCCTGAATCTTTCTCACGAAATAAAACTTCTCAGCCTGCCCGGCGCCCTGCTGGGCGGTGATCAATTTCTGCAGATCCGGAAACTGGCGGATAACCTCCGGCAGATCTTCCATTGGTTTGACAAGGAAAAAAGACTGGCCTGGCCTGCGCTTGCGGAAGTGATCCGGGAAACGTATTACGAGAAACAGATCATCAGCGCCATTGATGAGATCCTGGAAGAAAACGGTCAGGTGCGTGACCACGCTTCTCCGGAACTCGCCGATATCCGGATGTCTTTATTCCGGAAAAGAAATGAACTCAGACGCGCGTTCGACCGGATCCTTTCCAAACTCAATAAAGCCGGTTATGTGGCTGAAACTGAGGAGGCGTTCCTGAACGGCCGTCGTGTGCTGGCCCTTTTCGCGGAAAACAAACGTCAGGTAAAGGGGATACTGCATGGAGAAAGTGATAGCCGTAAAACAGCCTTTGTTGAACCGGAAGAAACGATCGGACTGAATAACGAGATTTTTTCACTGGAACATGCCGAAAGTCGGGAAGTGAACCGGATTTTGCGGGAGCTAACGGCCAGGCTATCTGTTTATGCCGACCTGCTGAAGGCCTATGCCATCGTGACCGGTGAATATGATTTTATATGCGCCAAAGCCAGATTTGCCCTGGATGTCAATGGCGTTTATCCGGAACTACGGGACGGTTCGCACATTCATCTGATCGATGCTTATCATCCTTTACTATACCTGTATCATAAAAAATCCCAGAAACCGACTATACCTACCAATATCAAACTGGATGAAAAAAACCGTATCCTGGTTATTTCCGGCCCGAATGCCGGTGGTAAAACGGTTACCATGAAAACGGTTGGCCTGTTGCAACTGATGATACAATCCGGACTGCTGATTCCGGTGCATCCCCATTCCAGTCTGGGTATTTTCAAGCAGCTGATGATTCATATCGGAGATACCCAGAGCCTGGAGTTTGAATTAAGCACCTACAGTTCCCACCTGCTGAATATGAAGTATTTCATGGAACAATCCAATGGCCGCACTCTTTTTTTCATCGATGAACTGGGCAGTGGCAGCGACCCGAACCTGGGTGGCGCATTCGCTGAAGTGATCCTGCAGGAGCTGGTGAAAAAACATGCTTTTGGAATTGTGACCACGCATTACCTCAACCTGAAGGTGATGGCCAACAAAACACCGGGTATCCTGAACGGAGCCATGGCTTTCGATGAAAAAAGTCTGCAGCCCCTTTATAAGCTGATTCCCGGAAAACCGGGCAGCTCCTATACCTTTTCCATTGCCGAGCGCATCGGTTTGCATCCATCTCTGATCAGACAGGCCAGAAGCCTGGTGGATGAAGATCATTTCCGGCTGGACAAATTGCTCAACCGCACGGAGCAGGATCTCCGGAATATCGAACAGAAAGATCAGGAACTGAGAAAATTGCTGAAGGAAAATGAGCAATTGAAAATGGAAATGGAAAAAACGCTCCATAAAGAAAAACATCAGCAGCAGCTGGAACTGCTGAAAGAGCAGAATAAAATATCGGCGGAACGCCTGGCTTATCTGAAAGAGATGGAACGAAAGCTGAAACAGATTATATTCGACTGGCGAAAGACGGAAAATAAGCAGGAAGTGATTAAACAAATGCAGGCGCTTTTATTTCATCAAAAAGAAAAGCCGGTCAGTGAGAAAGTGAAAAAGAAATTCGATTCAAAATATCTGGAAGTGGAGGGAAGTATCCAGGCCGGGGATAAAGTAAAAATGAAAAAGAACCATCAGGTGGGTACGGTCCGGGAAATCAGAGGAAAGAAGGCCGTGGTACAGGTTGGTCTGATACCGATCACCCTGGACGTATCGGATCTGATACTGATCCGGGACAAGCCGTTGCCGGAAGAACGCAAGTAAAAGAATCACTTATGAATGCAAAAAAACTGGCTGCCGAAAAGGCCGTCTCCTTCCTTGAAAATGGGATGACGGTTGGGCTGGGAACGGGTTCTACGGCGTACTGGGCCATTGAAAAGATCGGCGAGAAAGTAAATAAGGATAAATGGAAGATCCGCGCCATAGCCACTTCTCTTCGATCGGAAGAGCAGGCGCGCTCACTCGGTATTCCGATTCTTAGTTTTGCAGAGATCGATGTAATTGATGTAACAATAGACGGTGCGGACGAAGTAGACGGACAGCTCCACCTGATCAAGGGCGGCGGCGGAGCCCTGCTCAGGGAAAAGATCGTAGCAACCAACAGCCGGCAGATGATTGTAGTGGCCGATGAATCGAAAAAAGTAAAAACATTGGGAAAATTCCCCCTGCCGGTGGAAGTGGTGATTTTCGGATGGGAAAGAACTTTTGAAAAATTAAAAAAACTGGGCTGTAATCCGGGGCGAAGAATGAATCAGGCTGAGCCCTATTTAACGGATAACGGAAATTATATCGTGGATTGCGCATTTGGGGAAATCAATGATCCCGCCGGATTGCACGAGCAGATCAACGCCATTACCGGTGTTGTGGACAATGGGCTCTTTATTCACATCGCCAGCAAACTGGTGCTGGGTTTCGAAAACGGCAACACACAGGTTATTTCGGGATAGCATAATTATCCGTATGAGCGAGACGACCTACTTCATTCAATCCCTTCGGAAGGGAATCCGGTTTTTACTGAAGCGGCCCGTAACCTGGATTGCCAACCGGGTTTCGTCAGCCCCGGATAAGTCTGCCGTTTTCAAGGCGCTGACTCAATTATATGAACAGTCAGCACAAGCCAAAAATAAAAGAGTCGCCCATTTCTCCTTTTTGGCAGATCAGACCCCGGTAATCATTTTGAGCGATCAGCACCGGGGTGCCCGGGATGGATCGGATGATTTTGCCATTTGTGAGGCCAGCTATCTGGCCGCGCTCGACTATTATAACCGGGAGAAATATTATTACATTAATCTGGGAGATTGTGAAGAGCTCTGGGAGAACACGATCTTTGGCATCATAAAACATAACCAGGCTGAATTTGATCTGGAAAAGCTTTTTATTGACCGGAATGCCTATTGGAAAGTATTTGGCAATCATGATCTGTTCTGGGATAACGATCCGCTGACTGCAGTTTATCTGAAAAGGATCTATGGAAAGTCTATTCCGATTTATGCGGGGATTGTTTTGCATGCAACATTGTCTCCGGTGGAGGATATCGATATTTTTTGCACCCATGGCCACCAGGGCGACAAACAGAGTGATGGTAATGTATTCAGTAAATGGTTCGTGAGTTATATATGGGGCCCACTGCAAAGCCTTTTGGGAATTAACATCAATAGTCCTTCAGCCAATGACAATCTAAAAACCCTCCACAATATGTATATGTACGATTGGAGCGCAGCGCAGAATAATGTACTGCTGGTTACAGGCCACACGCACCAGCCCGTTTTCAATTCCATGACGCACCTGGAAAGATTATACTCTGCGTTGGAAAAGGCCCGGGCAGCCCACGACGCGCTTACTGTACAACAGGTGGAAGCCGAAATCCCGCGCCGGAAAAGGGAATATGATTTTGTAAATCATTCTTTCAGGGATATGAAACCTTCCTATTTTAATTCCGGATGCTGTTGCTTTGAAGACGGCACCATTACCGGCATTGAGATCAGCAGCGGTTTTATACGGCTTATTAAATGGAGTTTGATCCACGGGAGGCCCCGGCGGATAGTTGCCGAAGAAGAGCGGTTAAGAGATGTTTCGGCCAGGATCAAAACAGTTCGGGAGCAGGGGGCGTAGACGTTGGATCTTTTTGTTATGAAAGTAAAACCGGGACTTTCAGGTCCAGTTTGCAGGATGTATTTAATTTTTTCGCCAGATATTGGGATAGTTCAGGTGAATAGGCTTCGTCGTGCATGTGCATGAAGAAATATAATTCTTTCAAACCAGCGTCCAGCCAGTATTTGATTCTCTTTACCCAGTCATCACAACGTTTATAATCGCTCGGATGTAAGCTGTTGCCTACAAAACGGATGAAGGTTTTTGGAATCGTCAGGTTCATGTGACAGCAATCCCTTCGACCAGCGGTATCGGTAATGACGATGCCCATATTGAGGGATAACAGGGCAGATCGCAGTTCGCTGAAAACGATTTTATTGTTGAACCAGTCCGGATGCCTTACTTCCACAAAAAACTGAAGATCGGTTGGAAGAGACCTGAGGAAGATAAATATTTCATCTTTTCGCTTTGGTGAAAAAGATTCGCTGAACTGGATGAAGATGGGGCCCAGATGATTCCCGAATGCCAATACGCCACGGAAGAATTCATTGATCAGAAAATCTTTGCCTTTCAGACTGCCGCGATGCGTGATGCCCTGATACATTTTCGGGCAGAATTTAAAATCTTTGTCCTCAGCGAATGCGTTCCATTTTGCGATGCCTGCAGGGCCGTAAATTTTATAATGCGTGGCGTTCAGTTCGATGCTGTTGTAATGCTGAACATACTGCTGAAGAAAATCCCGTTCCCTGGTTTTCGGCGGATAAAGCTTACCCACCCATTCCTTTCTTCCCCATTTTGCACATCCGAGGTAAACCGCGTACTTTGTTTTTTTTCCGGAAAGCACGGTTTTATTCCACGCAGGTTCCGGCGGCAATTTAAAATTGCCGGCGTCGAGTTCTTCAGGTTCTATTCTTCCAAAATCCATGTCTGAATGTATTCGTGTGAAAATATGCAAAGGTGAAGAAAAGGGAGCATTTGTCTCATGTCCCAGTTTCCACAAATTTCTGAGGCATTTATGCACAAACTGTTACTTATTTTCCTCAAAAAACCGCTGGGGTCACGCAAAAGGGGGTTGCACAGGGGGATCAAATCTGGTACGATCCTTTCTGTACTTTCATTACATTCTAAAACTCGAATGGGATTTCTGCGGACGGAATTGAGTCATCGTTATCCTGTTCCTGATCTGCCTGAGCGGATATAATGACTAAAGACTCTGTTAACAAACGGAGTCTTTAGTTTTTTGCGCCCGGAGGCCAATCTAAAAAAGAGAACTACATGCTGGCGTGGAGGTAATCTTTTAGCTGGGAAATGGTTTCCTGCTGATGCTGGATAGTTTCCCGGATAAGATCATGAATAGACACGATCCCAAATATTTTGTCATTTTCGAATACGGGGAGATAGCGAATATTTTTGTCGGCCATTAGCTGCATACAATGTTCCATACTGTCCTGCAGATTCACGGCGGGAAGGTCGTTGGTCATGATTTCAGAGACAGGCGTGTCAGTAGACGACTTGCCTTTTAATATCACTTTTCTGGAATAATCCCTTTCCGTCATAATACCCAGATATTCCTGGTTGTCCATCACCATCACTGAGCCAATGTTTTGAATTGACATGATCTGCAAGGCTTCCAGAACCGAAGTGGACGGAGTTACAGCTGTGATTTTTCTTTCCTTATGCAGGAAGATATCAGCTACTTTTTTCATAAAGCTAATTTTGGAGTGAACAATCGTTGCAGGGTAAATTACAGTTTTTTCCTGATAAACAACAGCAATATCCGGGGTAAACAGGGAGTGGAATGCACTTTTATGCCCCGTATTTATGCATTTCTAAGGGTAATCCTGTAGAACCCGGTCAAATGAAGGAGCCGGCAGGCAGCCGGCCCTTCAAGCTTAAGGAAAAGGCAAATGGTTGATGGTATTGGCGTACTTTCACGCGGAGCGAATGTCGAGGCCAACGCTAGCGCATCTGTGCCTAAAAGATTGGCGGCCTGTCCTTTATAAGTCCTGAAACCGGTATCTTCAAACGCATTGGCAATGGTAAGGAACATGTCTTGCCTGTCAAACACAATTGCCGACTGCCGGTGACAACTATTATCGAATGGACCAGCATCCGATAAAACCCAATTTGCGTACATGATGATTATAAGGTAATTTTAATTTTTAAAACCGGTTAATTATGATTAGTCAACTTTTATTAGCGATGCCAGGCGGAAGTGAATGGATCCTGATTATTTTAGCAGTACTGATATTATTTGGAGGCAGAAAAATCCCGGAATTTATGAAGGGCCTGGGCAAAGGAATGCGTGAATTCAATGATGCAAAAAATAATGTAAAAGAGGAATTTGAAAATGGAATGAAGGAGCCGCAGAAGCCTGCTCCGACCCAGGCGTCAAAAAATTAATTTTTGTACTCGACCAATAGGCCCGGCAACAGGAATCGTTTGCAGGGCTTTTTTTATTCAACAGCCGGAAGATCTCTTTTCATTTCATTTTTCCGGTTCGCCATTTCCCAGGCCGTATAAAATACCAGACGGGCTCTTTTCTCCAACAGATCATAATTGATTTTATCTGCTGTATCGGTGGGCCGGTGGTAGTCGTGGTGAATGCCGTCAAAATAAAAAATAACCGGAACGCCCTTTCGGGCAAAGTTAAAATGATCGCTACGGTAGTAGATCCGGAGCGGGTCGCTGGGGTCGTTGAATTTATAGTCGAGCTCAAGTTTTGTGTATTTGCGATTCATGGCAACACTCAGCGGATGTAGTTCGGAACTGAGTTTATTATCTCCCACTACATAAACATAGTTGTTGGAATCGCCCTGTTTTCTTCCCGGATCCTTTCTTCCGATCATATCGATATTGAGGTCTGCTGTTGTTTTTTCAAGAGGGTAAACGGGATGTTCTGTATAGAATTCAGATCCCCACAAACCTTTCTCCTCTCCTGAATTTGCGAGAAAAAGAATACTTCTGCGCGGGCCCATTCCGGCGGCTTTCGCTTTTGAAAAAGCGGAGGCAATCTCCAGTACGCTTACCGTACCTGAACCGTCATCATCAGCGCCGTAATAAATCACCGAATCCTGTTTTCCGAGATGATCGTAATGAGCGGAAATGATCAGTAGCTGGTTTTTCAGGTCTGTTCCTTCCAGATACCCTAATACATCGGTGCTTTGAAGAAATTCTGTTTTCTTGTTCAGCGAGAGCCAGATATCGCAGTTATAAGTTTTGGCCGGGAGGGAATCATTCTTTAGCAGGTCATAATCTGCTCCCATGATGGAACGGGCGGCACGATCTGAAATATTAATGCGCAGCGGACGGATCACGGTCCGGTAAACCTGCCGGTACATGTTTCCCTTCGGCGTGACGGCGACATGCGGGAAATCGCTTTGAATCACCAGGAGGGCGACGGCGCCGTGCTTTTGGGCAGCATCCTGTTTCGTATAGGCATTAAACCTGCTTCTGCCGAGCTGCCGGGTGATATATCCATCCGGGTATCCGTTTCGCACCAAAACGATTTTCCCATTCACATTCAATCCCCGATAATCATCTCTGGAAGAGTCCGAGATCCCGTAACCGGCATAAACTACCTGGTTGCTTCCAAAACTGGCGGAATAGTTATTTCCAAGAGAGAAATCATAATCCCTGAAAAGTTCGAAGCTGTTTTTATTTATTTCAAAGTACGCGTCTTCCAGAGAATCCTGATATACCGGAAACGGAAGCTGGTAACTGGAGTCATTCCCCGGCTGAAGTCCGATGGATCTAAAAAAGTCTTCGATATACGCCGCGGCTTTCCGCTGTCCTTCCGTGGCTGTTTCCCTGCCTTCAAAGCCGGCGCTGGCAACTACGTGAAGGTCTCTGCTGAGATTTTCCGCGCGGATGGTATTCCCGAAAATAACAGGATCTGTTTTCTTCTGCGCAACGCCGAAAAGAACAGATCCCGAGAACAGCAGACCCATGACTATTTTCATAGATCCAAATATATTAAAGCCCAATCAATATCTTATGCCTGTTTGATGAGCTCCACTTCCACATGGATCTTTACCTCATCACCGGCTACCAGACCGCCCGTTTCGGTTACGGCATGCCAGGCGAGACCGAAATCCTTTCTGTTAATTTTTCCATTGATGGAAAACCCCGCACGTGTATTACCCCAGGGATCTGTGATCACGCCGCCGAACTCCACGTCCAGTTTGATGTTTTTGGTAGTATTGCGGATGGTCAGATCGCCGTATAATTCATAAGAATCGTTGTCCACCTTTTCGTACCGGGTGGCAACAAAACTCAGGGTTGGGTATTTGGCAGCATCGAAGAAATCGGCACTTTTTAGGTGTTGGTTCCTTTGTTCGTTTTTAGTATCTACTGATGAAACCTCAGCAGTGAATTTGGCTTTAGCCGTCATGAAATCCAGGTCCTGCGTCTCCACCTGTACATCAAATTTGGGAAAATTACCGGTTACGGTGGAAATCATCAGGTGACGTACCTTGAATTGTACCTCGGAATGTGTAGGATCCATTGTCCATTTAACGGTTGCCATAATAGGAGTATTTTAATGTTTAAACAACGAAAATAGATATTCCCCTTTAAACGGCAAAGATTTAACCGTTTAAAGTTGAAAAGGAGCATGCAAAAGCCCCGCCACAGATGACTGCGGGTATTGGCTGCTGATTATCTACCTTTGCACCCGTTTTATGAAATCAGGATTTGTAAACATCTTCGGCAAGCCAAATGCGGGCAAGAGCACCCTGTTGAATGCCCTGATGGGCGAGAAGCTGGCCATTGTATCCCACAAAGTGCAAACCACCCGGCACCGAATAAAGGGTATATTAAGCGGGGAGGGCTATCAGGTTATTTTCTCCGACACGCCGGGGATTATCGAGCCCCGGTACAGGCTTCACGAAAAAATGATTGAAACGGTCAGGGATTCGGTGGTGGATGCAGACCTTGCCTTGCTGATGATGGACGGGCTCGATGATCCCGGGGAAAACGATCAACTGTTTACTTCCCTG
>JAUZOD010000024.1 GCA_030706635.1 Bacteroidota bacterium | reverse complement strand
GGCAAAAGTTTTGTTATTCTCCGAAGAAGAAACAATATGTTTCTACCGTTTCAGGTGATGGCAACGCCTTCATCGTGATGAAAAATTTTGAAAACCAGACGGTCTGGAAAAACAGCGCTGCGCGGCTTTATCATCTCGGAGATGATGTGCTCGGCCTGGAATGGTACACCAAACTCGGAACCATCGGCGGCGAGGTCCTCGAAGGCATCCAGCACTCCATTGGCATCGCAGAAGAAAAATATAAGGGTTTGGTAGTTGCCAACGAAGGACAAAATTTTTCTGCCGGCGCCAATGTGGGCATGATCTTCATGCTGGCGGTGGAGCAGGAATTTGAAGAACTGGATATGGCTGTGCGCTTATTTCAAACTGCCATCATGCGGGCACGGTATTCGTCCATACCCGTGGTGGTTGCTCCGCATGGTCTGAGCCTTGGCGGCGCCTGTGAACTGAGTCTGCATGCAGACAAGGTAATTCCTGCCGCAGAATCTTATATTGGCCTGGTGGAAGCAGGGGTCGGCCTCATTCCCGGGGGGGGCGGCTCCAAGGAATTTGCTTTACGTGCTTCGGATGAACTGCATCACGATGAGCCGGAGACCATCACGCTGAAAAACCGCTTCTTTACCATCGCTACTGCAAAAGTCTCCACTTCTGCATTCGAAGCTTTTGATCTGGGTATTTTGAAAAAAGACCGGGACGTCGTTTCCATTAATCCCGACCGCAGGATCGCGGACGCGAAAACCGCTGTGCTCGAATTATTCAACGATGGTTATCAAACGCCGACTTTGCGCAAAGACATCAGGGTATTGGGCAGATCCGCGCTGGGCGCTCTCTATGCCGGCATCCACGGTATGTGGCGGGGAAACTATGCAACGGATCACGATGTGCTCGTGGCCCGGAAACTCGCCTTTGTGATGTGCGGAGGCGACCTGAGCGAGCCCACACTGGTCACGGAACAATACCTGCTTGATCTGGAACGGGAAGCCTTTCTTTCACTCTGCGGAGAGAAGAAGACCCTCGAAAGAATACAAAGCGTTTTAAAAACAGGCAAACCTGTCAGAAACTAAAAACCATCCAATTGAAAAAAATACTCTTTTCCACGCTGTTGACCATAGTTATATTCAGCGCCTGTAATAACGGTAACGCGGGCAAGGATCGGGCCGCCAAAAAAGACGCATCGTATGCGATCATCGGTAAGATAACCGGGCAGGACACGGGAACGGTTTATATTTATCACGACCGCACCGGGGCCAAAGACAGTGCTCGTCTCGATCACGGTTATTTTACTTTCAAAGGCAGATCTGACAGTGCTGAATTTTGTAATCTTCATATTTATAAGGCCGGCGATCCCAACAACTTCAAAGGATTTTTTCTGGAGAACGGAAGAATATCCATGCTGATCAAAAAAGATTCTTTGGATGATGCGATTATCACCGGCACACCTATCCAGGATGAATTTAATCAGTTCGACAATGTTGCCGACACCGCTTACCAGCATCGCCATGCTGAGATTATGACACAATACCGGGCCGCGCGTGATAAAAAGAATAAGCAGGCTGCGGACAGTCTGGATCGCGTGTATGATCTACAGGACAGCCTGCACAAGGTATTCATTGCGGATTATGCCCGCACCCATCCCGGTTCTACCGTTGCCGCTTACGAGATTTACGAGCATTTCCGGTATAACCCCGACGCGAAGCAGATGGATAAATTATACGGCATGCTGAACGATTCCGCCCGTTCAACCCATTATGGCCGCAAAGTGGCCGAATTGCGTCAACGGGCGAAAGCAACCGATATCGGCCAGCCAGCGCCGGAGTTCTCTGCGCCCGACGCGGAAGGCAAGCCTGTAAGTCTTTCCTCCTATAAGGGGAGATACGTACTGGTTGACTTCTGGGCCAGTTGGTGCGGCCCCTGCCGTGCAGAAAATCCGGCTGTGGTCAAAGCATATAAACAGTATCACGACAAGGGCTTCGACATATTGGGTGTGTCTATCGATGAATCCAAAGATGATTGGATGGCCGCGGTTAAAAAAGACGGTCTTGCCTGGACGCAGGTTTCCGATTTGAAAGGCTGGGAAACCCCCGCTACAGCGGCTTACGGCATCCAGGGGATTCCCATGAACTTTCTGATTGACAAGGAGGGAAAAATTATCGGCAAGGAACTACGGGGAGATAACCTGATCAAAGAACTACAGAAAATATTTCCCTGAGCAATCTGCCCCGATCCGTTGTGTATGGGGGAAGCTGTATTATATCCAGAGGCTGACAAGCTGATTATCTATTCCGATTTCTATTTTTACGGAGATGCGGCGTCTGAGGTCCTTGCCAGCACCATTGCCTTCGACATCGCCAGCCATTGGAATGCGGCGCAGGGAAAGGTCAGAATGCGACGGAAGGATGTTCAGGTAGAGTTCCTCATCAATGGATACTATGTGCCAGCCATCAAACCCGAAGCGGTGTGGTACAATACCGATCCCAGAAATAATTATTTCCGCATTGAAGAATTTTCGATGGCCCATGTTTCTTTTGTGGATGGCATCAACTGCAATACCGGGTATTTCAAATTAGATAACCTTCTGAATAATTCCACTACAGCAGCACACGAATATGGTCATACGATCGGTCTCGATCATCCCCGCAAGCTGGATATCCGGGGAAAGGGGCAGCCGGGAATTATGTATCCCCGCGGAACGGTTTGCGATCCGGAATTTCAGTATGATCCCCAGGCGCAGCCATTACAGGCGGGAGGCACCATAAATCCCTTTACGCGCCAGGTATTGCAGGAGGACATTGATCTCCTGAACCTGCGCAAATTAAGCTGGAACGATCGCGGAGCCGCCGTTCTGGGTGGCTTTTCCAGCATCTACCATGAGAAACATCAGCCTGAAACGAGGCTTAACCAGCAGTCTTGATACGAAGAAGTGATGCCGCTGTTGATGATTATTTATATTGTATTTTCAGGATCAGGAACCAGGCTGTTGCGACCAGGTTAATTTACCGCTCTTGTAGGTTTTCAACACGCCCATCACTGGAAATACCGCCCTCCTCATTAGATGCCGGCCAGATTATTTTATTCGTTACATTAGCGACGCATTTCCCATGGCTTCAATTCTTTCTTTAAATAACATTACCAAATCATATGGAAAGATCCAGGCACTGAAAGGCGTGTCGTTTGACGTTCCGCAGGGATCTGTATTTGGTATCCTCGGACCCAACGGAAGTGGCAAGACCACTTTACTCGGCGTTGTGATGGATGTGCTTAAACCCAACGGCGGAAATTTCAGATGGTTCGGGGAAGAACCGTCGGACAAGCAAAGACGAAAGATCGGCACTTTACTCGAAACTCCTAATTTTTACCATTACCTCTCGGGAGAACGCAATCTGCAGATCGCTGCAGCTATTAAACAAAAACCACCGGAAGACGTTGACCGCGTTGTGAAGCTGGTCAGGTTATATGAAAGAAGGCAATCCAAATTTCAAACCTATTCGCTGGGCATGAAACAGAGGCTGGCGATTGCCTCCTGCCTGCTGGGAAATCCCTCTGTTCTGGTATTTGATGAACCGACCAACGGACTGGACCCTTCCGGGATCGCGGAGATCAGGGAACTGATCATCGAACTCTCCAAAGAGGGAAAAACCATTATCCTGGCCAGTCATCTTTTGGCTGAGGTGGAAAAGGTTTGTACCCATGTGTCCATTCTGCAGCAGGGAACGCTGATCGCATCCGGAAGTGTGCACTCCGTGCTGAGCAATGAAGAATGGCTGGAACTGGGCTCGGCAAATCCGGAAAACCTCAGAACGCTGCTGAATCAATTTCCGGGAATTAAAAAAACAGAAGAATCTGGCGACTACCTGCTTGTATTTTTTGAGTCATCCCCGGATGCTTCTGCCTTAAATCAATTTTGTTTTGAGCATGGGGTTGTGCTGAGTCATCTCCAGCTTCGGAAAAAAAGCCTGGAAGCGGAATTCATAGCCCTCACCCATAATGTAAGCAGTTAACCCATGAACGGATTTTGCCATACGCTCAGGATAGAATGGCTGAAGGTGAAGTACTACCGCAGCTTTTGGATCCTGCTGGGTATTATTGCCGTGTGCATTCCGGCATTTAATTATGTGATCTACGATATCACCAACAACAGCTTTCCCAAAGTAAACGGGCAAAATATTCTGGGAAACCCTTTTTCATTCCCGAATGTTTGGAAAACAGTGCCTTACAATGCCGGCCTGTTGTTATTCATTCCAGCTATTTTAATCATTACCCTGCTCACCAACGAATTCAGCTTCCGCACACACCGTCAGAACATCATTGACGGCTGGAGCAGGAACCGGTTTATTTCCATCAAGATCATGGAAACGATCATGCTTTCCCTGTTTGTTACCGGGATCGTGGTCCTGACCTGTTTATACTTTGGTTTTCACTCACAGCAGAAAGGAAATGCAAGTCCAGGCTGGCAACAATTCCGGTTTATTGTTTTCTTTTTTATCGAAATGCTTTCCTATTCCATGATCGCGGTCATTATGGCCATGATCATCCGAAGGGCTGGTCTTGCTATGGGTATTTTTTTCCTTTATATGATCGTTGAACAGTTTGTGGTGGTATTGGGAAGGAATAAATACAAGGCAACCTGGATCAATTACCTGCCGGAAGAAGTGACCGACAACCTGATCCCGCAACCTTTTGCACCCCGGATGATAGCGCCCGACCACACGGCCTTTTGGGAGCAACATCTTCCCGGTTACATCACCATCGGCATTATTTATTTAATTCTGTATATTCTCTATGTCAGCTGGAGATTCCGAAAGAACGACCTCTGATATTTCAACATGCATCCGGCAAACTTAAAATTCTCTTTATGAAAAAATTGATCCTCGCCTGGACACTGGGGCTGGTTTCCGTCAGCGGCTTTACCCAACCTCGTCTCCCGGAACATTACTATTGGGAAAAAATGCCTAACGGACTGGAAGTGGTCGTGATCGAAAACAATAAAGTCCCTCTCGCCACCATTGAGATCGCCGTTAAAAATGGCGCCTATACGGAAGGGCCTGAATACAGTGGGCTTTCCCATCTGTTTGAACATATGTTTTTTAAGGCGAACAAAGACTATCCAGACCAGGCAAAATTTCTGAAACGTACACAGGAACTAGGCGCCATTTGGAATGGATCTACGGGAGCGGAAAGAGTGAACTACTTTTTTACTTTCGACAAGGACAGCCTGGATGCAGGTCTCCGCTTCATGAATGCCGCCATCCGATTTCCGATCTACCGGGTGGAGGATATGAAAAAAGAAAGGCCTGTTGTGGACGGCGAATTCCAGCGGTTTGAAAGCGATCCTTCATCCCAGTTATGGCTGGCCTGTCAGAAAAAACTCTGGGGCGACCTGGTGACCCGAAAAAATGCCATCGGCATCCACGAAGTGATCAATACGGCCACTCCTGAAAAGATGATGATCATCAAGAATAAATATTATTTCCCCAACAATTCCATACTCGTGATCTGCGGAGACGTCAAACACGAAGACGCTTTTGCTATGACGCAAAATATTTTCGGCAGTTGGGAATCGAGTGGATTCGATCCCCAGGTTAAATTTCCGATTCCGGAATTCACACCCCTGACTTCTACAGAATATTTTGTGAATGAATCCACGGTTGCGCAGACGCCACTCGAGATGTACTGGTGGCAGGGCCCGGATTCCCGGCATGACTCTGCGTCCACGGTAGCGGCTGATGTTTTTTTTACGATTTTGGGCATGAATTCCTCCAAATGGCAGCAGGCCCTGGTGGATAAAGGTCTTGCCAGCATCGCCTCGGCCCAATACCTGACCAGCAAATATGTAGGCCCCGTTTTTCTATACCTGATGCCTAACCCCAACAAACTGAAAGCCTTCAACGACGAAATACTGCACCAGGTTAAGCAATGGGGAAATGACGATTATTTTACGGATGCACAACTGGAAGATGCCAAGCAGATCCTTCGCAGGAAAGCCATCCGGCAAAAGGAAAAACCATCCCGTCTGCCTGATTTCCTCACCAGCGACTGGTGTAGCACTTCGCTTGATTATTTTACCGACTACGATGACAATTGCCAGAAAATAACCAGGGATGATATCAAACGGTTCGTCCACCGTTACATAACCGGCAAACCCTATGTGGCCGGAATGATCATCAGTCCCGCCATGAATAAACAATTTAATGCTTCCGCGGATTTCAAACCCGCTCTATAATCTCTAAAATGTCAATCATGCTTATACAAACGACAATAAAAATATTTTTCTGCAGTCTGTTTTCCCTGGCTTTTATTTTCCCGCTGACGGCGCAAAATAAAGATCCTTACGAGATGACGGTAAACGGCGTAAAAGTGATCGTGCAGCCCAGCGGAAATGAAATTGTGGAAATTCGTACCATCCTGAAAGGCGGCGTTCAGAATTATCCTGCGGAGAAAGCGGGCATTGAGGACCTGGCCATAAACGCACTTTCTGAATGCGGAACGGCTAAAGATGATAAAAATAGCTTTAAGGACAAGCTGGATAAGGTCAGTGCGGAAATCGGGGGAACTGCGGGCATGGATTATTCTTCCCTGCGACTGAACTGCATCAAGAGCGATCTGGATATGGTCTGGCCTCTGTATGTGGATGCGCTGATCACACCCCGCTTTGACAGTATTGAATTTGAACGCATCCGCCAGGATGCCATCAACACCCTGAAGTCCCAGGCTTCCCGGCCAGACAATGCCATCAACAAACTGGCGAAAGAAACAGCTTACGCCGGAAAAGATTATGCCAAAGAGCCTGAGGGTACAGAAGAAAGTGTAAGCAAACTAAGCGCTGCGGAAACAAAGGCTTATTATATTTCCATCCTGACCCGCTCGCGGATGCTCATCATTGTGGTTGGCGATCTTGACCGCAACCTGCTGGAAAAAAAGCTCCAGGAGCTAACCGCCCATATTCCGGAAGGGAAAAAAATCAAACTGACCCGCTACAATTATTCACCTGCGAAAAATAGCTTCAGGGCCGAGAGAAAAGAACTGGCTACTAATTATATAGAAGGCATTACAGGCGCTCCTCAGCCTGGATCTCCCGATTTCAATGCCTATACGCTGGCCATGCGCATATTCTATGACCGCCATTTCCTGGAAGTGCGGACCAACAACGGATTATCTTATGCTCCCATCGTCCGGTTTGACGGTGGCCTGTCGCCTTCCACCAGCATGATCGTATCCACCACCAATCCGGATAAATACATTTCTGTTTTCGATCAGCTCGTGGACAAAATCAAAAAAGAAGGATTTACTGCCGACGAGGTTAAGAACGGAAAGAACGTGTATGTAACCGGGTTTTATTATAAGATGGAGACCAATACTGCGCAGGCCGCTTCCCTGGCCTCAAATGAAATACAGCACAATAACTGGCGGCGCTCCCTTACGATCAATGAGGATTTGAAGAAAGTAAGCCTGGCGGATGTTAATCGGGTTTTTAATAAATATGTCAATCACATTACCTGGGTTTACCAGGGAGACACCAGTAAAGTAAATCCTGTGTTGTTTACAAGTATGCCAGTAAATAAAATGCCGGATTCCAAATTAAAGAATGAGGGGAAAAACTAGGGAGTTATATAGCAGTTTGTTTTAAAATCCTACCTGCGCAACAAATCGCTGAACGCGCTACCCAGCGTTGGGTAAATAAACTGAAATCCCTGCTTTTTAATTTTATCACAGCTCACGTTGCTGCTTTTGAGCACTTCGATGCTTTTTTCACCAAGTAAACTGTGGAGTAAAAAACCGGACACCGGAAATGGAATATAAAAATTTCCTTTTATTCTTTTGCCCAGTTCGATCATAAAGGTTTTGTTGGTTACAGGCTGCGGAGCCACGGCGTTATAAATACCTGTCCATTTCAGATTGATCATCGCCTCCAGATATATTCTGCAAAGATCATCCAGGTGGATCCAGCTGATGATTTGTTTTCCGTTGCCGAGGATAGCAGCAATGCCCAGTTTAACCGGCTTCTTGAATTCCGGAAATGCGCCGCCGTCGTTACTCAGTACAATGCCGGATCGAAGAATAACCAGTCGCTTGCCCAGGGCCGTTACCGGTTGAATATGTTCCTCCCATAAACGGCAGGTTTCGCCCAGGAATCCGGAGTCCGGAGGGTCTGTTTCCACTGCCTGACCACCGCTGCTTTCCCTGTACCATCCGATGGCCGAGGCACTGACCACGGCTTCCACCTGATTCGGGATTTGCGTCAGGGCTTTCACCAGCAACTGGCTGCTTTTGATTCGACTGTCCCGAATTTCTCTTTTTCTTTTTTCGGTCCAGCGCTTATCCGCAACGCCGGCGCCCGCCAGGTGGATAATGTATTTCGCATTGTTAACGGCCTCTTCGTTGATGGACTGGTCATTGATATTCCAGGCCGCATACGTAATAGAAGGGGACAAGCTCCGATGAGCAGCAGGGTCGCGGGAAAGAATAATCACGGAAAATCCCTGTAAAACCAAACGTTTGGAAAGTGCTTTTCCGACCAATCCGGTTCCCCCCGTAATAATGACTGATGACATGGACCGTTTTATTTTATGGTTCGGATGTTGTCGTAAAAAATCCCTCCGGAAAACCGGAGGGAGGTAAACAACTAAAAACAAACGATATCAAAAAACCTTTTAATCCGGTTTCTTCCCGTCCAGAAAACTATTGATGGTGCTGATCTCCCCCAGATTATTTTTGTCAGCTTTAACTTCGTAATGACTGTAAAAAGTTTCTACATTGTTCACTGTATTGTACAGTTCCAGATTTCGGCGGATGTAAGCCGGCACATTTTCGAACTCATTGTTCGGATCCGCAGCATTCATGTTGAACGATAAGTTGCGCAACTTATTGATCCTTTCTGCCGCACGGCGTTTAAGACCTTCTGCTTCGTCCTGCATAGCAGGCTCCTCTGCAGGCTGTTCCGCCATAGATACCGGTTGGGTTGGATGGGCCCGAGGCTCATCCGCCGCTGGAATTTCATCTTTGAATACCAATTGCATATCCGGTGAAACGGGTTCAATGATTGGTCCGTTTTCGGAATTTTGTTCTTCAGCGTAAATATTGGAAGGCCTGCTCAGATATCCACCGGACGATGCTACAACTACAGGATCGCTCACCGGCCGGATATCCGCCTGCTGCCCGGGCAACGTGGGAACCGCGTCCCGCGAAAGTATCCATTCTATTGGCTCCTGGCGGATATTTTTTTCCACTGGATTTTCCACAGGTCCGCGGTTTCCCTGCTGACTGGGAAATACAACCACCGTTCCCATAGATTTCGCCGGTTCTGCTAATTTGGTTTCGACCAGCTTAGGTTGCAATTCCGGCGCAAGGGCATTGACACTGAAAATGGTCCTGGTCTTTTCCTGCACTTCCACTATGGGCTTCTCTTTCATCGGAACCGCTTCAGCCGAGGGCATCTCCAATGGAATCACAATTTTCTCTTCTTCCTTTTTGATCACCGGCTTCTGTTCCCGGGGAAATGGATCCTTGTATTCAAAACCCGTCGCAATAATCGTAATGCCAATCTTGTCTTTTAAATTGTTATCATAGCCCAGACCCAGGATCACGTCGGTATCCGGACCTGCCTGTCCGATAAGATGCTGCTGTATAATTTCAACTTCGTCCATGGTGAATTCATGTTCACCTTCGGCAGAATTAATATTAATCAGGATCCATTTGGCTCCGCGGATATCATTATCATTCAGTAATGGAGAATTCAATGCTTCTTCAATGGCCTGCTGCGCGCGATTGTTCCCCGATGCAGCGGAACTGCCGAGGATAGCTACTCCGCCATTACGCATCACAGTACATACATCGGCAAAATCCACATTGATTTGACCCGTACTGTTGATCACGTCCGTTATACATTTTGCTGCCGTAGCCAGCACATTATCAGCCTTTGAAAAAGCTTCTTTCATCTTCAGGTTTCCAAACTGGTGACGCAACTTGTCGTTGCTAATCACCAGCAAGGTATCTACATAATCTTTCAGCAACTGAATACCCTCTTCCGCCTGCAACTGTCTCTTCTTTCCTTCATAGGAAAACGGAGTGGTGACAATACCGACAGTCAGGATGCCCAGGTCCTTACATATCTTGGAAAGAATCGGTGCGCCGCCGGTTCCTGTTCCGCCACCCATACCGGCAGTAATAAATGCCATCTTGGTATTCACTTCGAGGAGGCTCTTGATTTCCTCGAGACTTTCTTCCGTAGCCTGCCTTCCGATATCCGGATTTGCCCCGGCTCCGAGTCCCTGGGTAAGCAGAGGTCCCAGCTGGATTTTATTCGGAACACGGCTCTGGGCAAGCGCTTGTGCGTCCGTATTGCAGATAATGAAATTGCAACCTTCAATATTCTGGCTATACATGTGGTTGACGGCATTGCTTCCGCCGCCGCCGACGCCGATGACCTTGATAATGGATGATCTTTCTTTGGGCAAATCAAACTGGATCATAATAGAATGGTTAATGGTTAGTATACAAAATTTTTATAGTGCGTGATCTTCTTCTTCCTTAAATAAATCAATAATGCCGTCCTTAAACTTTCCCCAGAAATCCTTTATCCCTTTGCGATTTTTTACACGGGTTTTCTGAATATCTTCTTCCATCTCCATTTCGGCCGGTTCAGCCAGTTTTCTCAATGCCGGCGGTACTTCCACCTTTAGGTGCGACTGTTCAAATTGTTTCCGGTTGTGCTCGTAGTCACTGTATCCTTTCAAGATCAGCCCAATACAGGTACTGTACGTGGGTTTAGCCAGTTCTTCAATTTGTCCCGATGCCAGATGCTCCGTCGGGAAGCCGATGCGCGCATTAAGACCCGTCACATACTCCGTAAGCTGAATCAGATGTTTCAACTGGGCACCACCACCAGTGAGCACCACGCCGCCGTTCAGCATTTTATTATCGAGACCAACCTGCTTCAGGTGGTAGGACACAAAATCCATGATCTCACTCATCCTGGCCTGGATGATGTTGGCCAGATTTTTTACACTGATCTCTTTGGCCGGCATTCCCCGCAATCCCGGAATGGTGATGAAGGCATTTCCCTTGGCTTCGTTGGAAAGTGCGGAGCCGAACTGGACTTTCATTTGTTCCGCCTGGGTTTTTAGAACACCCAGCCCGGTTTTAATATCGTTGGTGATATTTTCTCCGCCAAAGGGAATCACCGCCGTATGTTTCAGAATGCCTTCATAAAACACCGCCAGGTCCGTGGTGCCACCGCCAATGTCCACAATGGCTACACCAGCTTCCAAATCCTCCTGTCCCATCACCGCTGCAGCTGAAGCCAGTGGCTGCAATACCAGATCCTTGGTTTGTAATCCGCTTTTTTCCACTGCACGACTGATGTTTTTAATGGCATTCTTATCTCCCGTGATAATGTGGAAATTCGCGCCTACTTTCACACCGCCATAACCGATGGGGCTGATGATGTTCTGAAAATTATCCACTGCGTATTCCTGAGGAATGACATCAATGATCTGATCACCCGCTGGAATATAGGTCTTATATTGATCGGCCACCAATTGGTCAATCTCCCGCTGGGTGATCTCATTGTCCGTATTCTGACGAACGATGTCTCCGCGGGTCTGGAGGCTTTTAATATGATGCCCCGCAATGCCGACATACACTTCGGAAATACTCAGGTTGGGATTGGACGCGTAACAGTTGTCCAGCGCCATCCGGATCGCCTTAATGGTTTCATCAATATTCAATACCTGCCCGTGTTTTACACCGTTGGAATTGGCCCGGCCAAAACCAAGGATTTCAAGTTTTCCGAATTCATTTTTACGGCCTGCTATGGCAGCAATTTTAGTTGTGCCTATGTCGAGTCCTACAATAATGGGTTGTTCCTGGTTCATGGTCTGGTTTAATTTATAGTTGTTTTTGTCGCTTACCTTTTTTGTTCCGGCACCTGGCTTTTCTCCTCCGGAAAATCATAACTGTTCAGATTCTGTTCGGTAATCACATTTTTCTCCAGCGGTTTAACCTCACGGAGCATTGCCGTGTCCGCTTCCATTCTGCGGGCCATTCGGATCATATCCATCACATTCCGCAGCGCCTGGAGGGAATCCGTTCGGGAAACCGGTCCGCCTCTGCGGGTTCCAACGATCTGCCCTGCATATTGCACTTTAATTCTGGTATATTTTTCAAATCCTGTTTTTGCCATCACTTTTTTATAGAATATCAGCAACCGGTGGAATTTATCCACATAGTTATTCCCATCTCCAAATTCTATTACCTGGTTCCCGACCAGCGGAGTCATCTCAAAAGTTTTTGAAGGCGTGATGTTCACCTGTTCAATCGCACGGCCCCAGAATGAATCGCTTTTCAAAAACATACTCAGGTTTTGCATCTGACGATCCAGGACGCTGTCTGCACGCGACCCCATCTTATCCGATGGATATCCTGTAAAAACAGGCAGCTTCAGAGGAACAGTTCCCGCCAGCGGCAATTGTTTCCCGCTGCTGTCCATATAAAAACTATTCCCGGAGATCGTAAAGATGCGGGTTACCGGTTCTTTTTCCGTAATGCGCACTTTCAACACCGCGTTGTTATCAAAATACAATTGGGCATCTTTTATCCATGCATTCTTCCGCAAAGCTTCTTCCAGTTTCTCCAGGTTAAAACTCTGAACCCGTTTCTCCCGCATATCCTTTACGCCCTCTTTTTCCAGCAGCCGCATCACCTCTTTCTTATTCAAGAAGATTGATTTCCCATCAGCATTGATCTGGATATCGACGGCTGTGCAAACGCTGCTGTTCTTTTTATTGATGGCCGCAACCAGCAGGGCAAGCGCACCGCCTCCGATGACGCACCAGATTGCAACGGAAAGAACTCTTTTCAATGATGTCTTAATATTCATTTACACTTTGACTATATCTGCCAGTGGCTTTACCAGCGTGTCTATGTCGCCGGCACCCGCTGTTATGAGCAATAATTTTTCTTTATCCCTTATCCTTTTCACCCAATCCAACAGCTGTTGTTTATCCAGGATCTGTTTTTTAGTTATGGTCATTTTATCCAGAATCGTTGCGCTGCTGATTCCTTCGATAGGCAGTTCTCTTGCGGGATAAATGGGCAAAAGAATCACTTCGTCCGCCATATCCAGGCTCCTTGCAAAAGCAGCGGCAAAATCACGCGTTCTCGAAAACAAATGCGGCTGGAAGATGACCGCACATCGTCTTCCGGGAAACAATTCTTTGGCGCTACTGATCAGGGCACTCAGTTCTTTCGGATGATGGGCATAGTCATCAATATACACAGTCCCTTCACCCAATGTGTGGTATTCGAATCTTCGCTTTACACCCCGGAAATGATCCACTGCCCGCAGGATCTGCCCGTCACTCAATCCAAGCCTCTTTGAAACTACCATAGCAGCCAACGCATTTTCAATATTGTGCCATCCTCCGATGTTCAGCTTCACCCCTTTCAGTGACCAGACCTTGCCCGACATGTTAAAAACATAACTTCCGCCGTCGATGCGAATGTTCTCAGCATATACATCCGCGTTATGGTCATTCAGGCCGTACCTGATTTGCCGGATGCTCTTTTCGGGATCAGGAATCGGTAAACCATATTTACTGATTAGCGTTCCTCCGGCTTTAATTTTACGACTGAAGTCAATAAAAGCTTCTTCCACTGCTGCAGCCGTCCCATAAATATCCAGGTGGTCGGCATCCATGGAACTGATCACCGCGATGTCGGGATGAAGCTTCAGAAAACTGCGGTCGTATTCATCCGCCTCTACCACACAGACATTTCTTTCATTGCTCCAGAAATTGGTGTCGTAGTTCGCGGAGATCCCACCAAGGAATGCGTTGCAACCAAAACCGCTGTCCCGCAGAATATGCGCAATCAGCGTACTGATCGTGGTTTTTCCATGCGTTCCTGCCACGCAAACATTCAAAGAACCTGCGGTGACCAATCCCAGCACATCGCTCCGCTTCAACAACTCATATCCATGGTCCCGGTAATATTGTAAACCCAAATGATCCCCCGGTATCGCTGGTGTATAAACTACCAACTGCACGTCTTTTGGCAAACTGTCCGGATTGTCCACATATTCCACTCCGATGCCTTCTTTCATCAATTGCTTCGTCAGGGCTGTTTCCGTTTTATCATATCCCCGCACTTTCTTTCCCTGGCTCCTGAAATACCTGGCTAGCGCACTCATTCCGATTCCCCCGATCCCTATGAAATAAACTGCTTTAATATTTTTCAGATCAACCATGAATCACTTTAAGAATTTCAGTTGCAATCTTTTCATCGGCATCGGTGATGGCCAGTCTCCCGATATTTTCTTTCAGCAATTGCTGTTCCGCCGGGTTATGGGCCAGGTCAATCAGCGCAGCCACCAGTTTGTTTTTCGCCTCCTTATCCGGAATCATCAAAGCAGCCTGTTTATTAAACAGATTCTGTGCATTGACGGTCTGATGATCTTCCGTTGCATGGGGATAGGGAACAAAAATGACGGGCTTCTTCACCGCACATAATTCATACAACGTACTGCCAGACCTGGAAACCACCATATCCGCTGCCGCATAAGCGTACTCCATTTTTGCAATAAACTGGCTCGCCCAGATCAGCCTGCTTTCAGCAGCATGTTCTGCCGCTTTTGCCGCAAATGTTTTCCCTGTTTGCCAGATCAGCTGAATCTGATTTTTCTTCAGTAATGGAATGCCGGCGTCAATCGCTTCATTGATGCTTTTGGCACCAAGACTTCCCCCTGTGATCAACACCGTCGTATGATTAGCATCCAATCCGAAAAATGCAAGGCCCTCTGCTCTCGATATGTTGTTCCCCACAATCTGGGTTCGCACCGGATTCCCTGTATGCATCAACCGGTTCACCGGAAAAAACTTTTCCATCCTGTCACTGGCGGTAAAAATGCGGGTTGCTTTTTTCCCCAGCAGGATATTCGATTTTCCGGCAAAAGAATTGGATTCGTGAATAAAAGTCGGAATCCCCTTTGCCTGCGCGTAACGCAAAACGGGAAAGGTAGAATATCCGCCTACCCCGATGGCCGCGTCCGGACGAAACGCCTGGAAAATTCTACGCACCCGGAAAAAGCTTCTAATCAGCTTATACGGCAACCCGATATTTTTTATCAAAGAACTTCTGTTGAATCCCGCAATATCAATCCCCTCTATTCTGTACCCGGCCTCCGGCACTTTCTCCATTTCCATTTTACCCTCGGCGCCGACGAACAAAATTTCAATATCAGGCTCCTTTTTTTTCAGCGCGTTCGCAATCGCAAGGGCAGGAAAAATGTGCCCCCCGGTTCCACCCCCTGCTATGATAATGCGTTTGCTCAATGCCTTGCAATTTGATGATTTGAAAATGTGAGAATTTGATATTTGATAAATCCATCACTCCTTTTATCCACGTTGAAAACAAGCCCGATGATCACCACATTTTCATATTTTCACATTTTCAAATCAGTTAACTAACTCCTCAGCCGCTTCGCCCTCTATCCGCTCTGCATTCCTGGCCACACTCAATATGATTCCGATGGCCAGGCAGTTAAATAAAAATGAACTGCCTCCCATGCTGATCAGTGGCAGGGTTACCCCGGTTACCGGAAACAGATTTACATTCACAGCCATATTTGCTATGGCCTGTATCATCAGTGTGAAACTCAGCCCCAGTGCCAGGAACGCCCCAAAAGCAAATGGGCATTTCTTAAAAATTCGGATACTCCGGAAGAGGAACACCAGGTAAATGAACATAATAATGGCACCCCCAATCAATCCATATTCTTCAATGATAATGGCATAAATAAAATCCGAGTACGGATAGGGCAGAAAATTGCGTTGCCTGCTGTTGCCGGGGCCCAAACCGATCCAGCCGCCATTGGCAACCGCGATCTTGGCCTGATTCACCTGGTAATTATCATCGTCTTTTGCCGTCTGATTTCCATATATAAAATTCTCCACCCGGTTGATCCAGGTATCCACCCGCGCAAATAAATGAGAACGGGTTTCCGTTTTCGGCTTTGCCACGACAGCATCCCCTGATTTATGGCGAATCACGGCGGTGAGCACCAGGATAAACAACGGAATCAAGGTAATGCCGATGCAGAGCAATAAATGTTTTCCACTCACCCTGCCGATAAACATCAGCATCATACAGGTGGCTCCAATCAGCAGGGCAGTGGAAAGGTTAGCGGGTGCGATCAACAAGCATACAACGGCCACCGGCAGAATTACCGGTAAAAATCCATGACGAAAATCTTTTATTACGTCCTGTTTCCTGCTCAGTAGCCGGCTGATGTACATGATCAGCGCCAGCTTCGCCAGGTCGGATGTCTGAAAGGTTAGGTTGATGATGGGCAGCCGGATCCACCGGCTCCCTTCATGCATCCTTACGCCAAAGAACAAGGTATAGATCAGCAGGGGTATTGAAACCAGAATGAGGATCTGTGCCACTTTGGAATAAATAATATAATTGACCTGGTGGGCAAAATAGATAATCAGCACGCCGGCAACGATAAAAGCAAATTGCTTAAAAAGGTAAATTTCCGTATTGCCCTTATACAGCTTATAGGCCAGTAAACCCGTGGAACTGTACACCGAGAGCAGAGAGACGATGGCCAGCAGCACCACAACAGTCCAGATCACTTTATCCCCCTTGGTTCTCGACCCGAGGTGTTTAAAGGCTCGTCTTTCTATGGAGATATTCTCAGGCAAAATTCTATTTACCGATTAACTGTTAAAAAAAATGGCTTTTCAGGTATCGCATTTATAAACATATTTCGCATGCTCAACGCTCCTCACAGATCCCTCACCGCTTCCTTAAACTGCTTTCCCCTGTCTTCATAATTTTTGAATAAATCAAAACTCGCACAGGCCGGGCTCAGCAAAACCACATCTCCTTTATCGGCCAGGTGAAAACTGCTTTTCACGGCCTCACGGGCACTCTCTGTATTGACCATGATGCCCACATCGTTCTGAAACGCCTCATGTATCTTCCGGTTATCCACGCCCATGCAAACAATCGCTTTTACTTTTTCCCTGACCAGTTCGCGGATCAGAGAGTAATCATTCCCTTTATCCAGACCACCCAGGATCAGGATCACCGGCTTCTGCATGGACTCGAGAGCATACCAGGTGGAATTGACATTCGTTGCTTTGCTGTCGTTAATGAATTCCACACCTCTCACCGTACTCACAAATTCCATCCGGTGTTCGAGAGATTGAAAACTCTGAACGGCCTCCCTGATCTTATCTTTCCGGATGCCGATGGTAACCGCAGCAAGCCCCGCAGCCAGGGTATTGTATTGATTATGAATCCCTTTCAAAGCAAAATCGTAAATGCTCATTTGTACCGTTTCGCTTCCCGCTTTTAATGTCATCTGCCCGTTCCTGATAAAGCCGCCCTGGTTTGGTTCCTGTTGCATGGTAAATGGTAATGGGTTAGATTGAAAACTGTACCGACCTAAATGTTCTTTAATTACAGGATCGTCATCATTGTAAATAAAATGGTCTGTCGTCAACTGATGCTTTACAATATTGAATTTGCTCCTGATATAATTTTCGAACCGGTAATCGTATCTGTCCAGGTGATCCTCCGTGATATTGGTCAGTATCGCGATATCCGGCCTGAACATTTTGATGTCATCCAACTGGAAACTGCTGATCTCCGTGATATACCAGGGTTTTGGATCTTCCGCCACCTGTCTCGCAATGGAAACCCCGATATTACCCACCAGCGCACAATCCAAACCGCCCTGTTTACAAATATGATAGGTCAAGGCAGTGGTGGTGGTTTTTCCGTTACTTCCGGTAATGCCCACCATACGGCCGTTTCCCATAAACCGGTAAGCAAGTTCCATTTCACTGATCACCGGAATTCCTTTGTACCTGATCTGCCTTACCAGTTCATTCTTCTCCGGTATTCCCGGGCTTTTCATCACCTCCGATCCATTCAATATCCTCTCTTCACTGTGTTTTCCTTCCTCGTATTCAATGCCTTTTTCTTCCAGCGTTTTCTTATGTTCATCCTGTATTTTCCCTCCATCAGAAACAAATACTTCGTATCCTTTCCGGGATGCCAGGATGGCCGCTCCAACACCACTTTCTCCCGCACCCAGTATAATCATTCGTTCCGGCATGCCCTTTCCAATTTTTTACCTGTTCTTCACCTAATTTTCAGTGTTACGATCGCAAACACTACACAGAGTATGGTCACGATCCAGAATCGGGTAACAATCTTACTTTCATGATACCCCAGTTTCTGATAATGATGATGCAGCGGGCTCATGAGAAATATCCTTTTCCCGTCTCCATACTTCCTCCTCGTGTATTTAAAATAAGCAACCTGCAATACCACACTGATGTTCTCCACCAGGAACACCCCACAGAATATCGGTATCAGTAATTCTTTTCTTACAATGAAAGCCAGCGCAGCAATAATACCACCAAGCATCAGACTTCCCGTGTCTCCCATAAATACCGTTGCGGGATAGGAATTGTACCAAAGAAATCCTAGGCAGGCTCCGATCATGGCGCCGATGAATATGGATAACTCGCCAAGATTGGGGATGTACATAATATTCAGATATTCGGCAAACCGCAGGTTTCCACTGGCGTAGGCAAATACACCCAGGCAGGTTCCGATGATCGCACTCACTCCCGTGGCCAGTCCATCTACTCCATCTGTAATGTTGGCGCCGTTGGATACAGCCGTGATGATGAATATGACGATCACGATATATAGTATCCAGGCGGCTCCGTGCATGGCCGATGGCAACAGGCGGGAATAGCGAAACTCGTGGTTCTTGACAAACGGGATGGTCGTTATCGGCTCACTGACTTCCACAAATAATTTTTCCTTGCCATCCAGCATAACTTTTCTAACTCCCGTGGTGTCAGCCGGCTTTGCATCACCGATAAATTCCCGCCACACTTTGGTATTGCTGTTAAAAAAAAGCGTTGACGCCACCACAAATCCAAGCACCACCTGACCCAGTATTTTAAACCAACCAGCCAGTCCGTCCTTGTCGCCCTTTTTATACGATATACCCTGTTTCTGGGCCAGTCGCTTAGACCGAAGTTTGAGATAATCGTCAACAAATCCGATCATGCCCATCCACAGCGTGCTGAAAATCATAAGACGGATATAGGCTTTGCTGAGATTCGCCAGCAGCAGTGTAGGGATCAGAATCGCCAGGATGATGATGATGCCGCCCATCGTAGGGGTTCCTTTTTTCTGCTGTTCACCCGCCAATCCCAATTCGCGTACACTTTCGCCTACCTGAAGTTTCCGCAGGTAATCAATCAGCTTTCTGCCAAAGAGCATGGTGATGACGAGAGAAAAAATAACAGCCAGCAGTACCCGGAATGTAATAAACTGGAACAATGCTCCTCCGGGTATTTTAATCCCCGCTTGTTTTAACCAGTCAAACAAATGATACAGCATGATCGCGTTATTTATCCAGCGTCTCAAATATTTCCTTCAATACCGCCTTATCGTCGAACGGATATTTTACACCTTTGATCTCCTGATATTTTTCATGTCCCTTGCCTGCCACCAATAAAATATCCGCAGGTTTCGAAAGGTTAACCGCTGTTTTAATGGCTTCCTTCCGGTCCATAACCGATATAAATTTTCTTCTTGCCGCAGTATTTAGCCCCGTTTCCATTTCTTTTAATATGGCGCCCGCTTCTTCGCTTCTGGGATTATCGGAGGTAAATACCACCTGGTCGCTGAGCCGACAGGCTACTTCCCCCATGATGGGTCTTTTCGTTTTATCCCGGTCACCACCGCAGCCCACCACCGTAATGATTCGTTCATCGTTCTTTCGGAGTTTACGCAAAGTGCTCAGTACATTTTCCAATGCGTCCGGCGTATGCGCATAATCCACAATGCCCACAATCTTTTCTTTTGGAGAAAGTATGTAGTCAAATCTCCCTTCCGCACCCGTCAGGGCGCTCAGGTTTCTGAGCACATGCTCTTTGTCTTCTCCCAAACAGGTCGCCGCACCATAAACTGCCAGGAGGTTATAGGCGTTGAATTCCCCGATGAGCCGGAAATGGGCTTCTCTCTCGTTGATGGTCATCACCAGACCGGTGAGGTTATTCTCCAATATTTTTCCTTTGAAGGCGGCCGTGGTTCTAAGGCTATAATAATATTTAGGTGCCGCAGTATTCTGCAGCATAACGGCACCCCGCTTATCATCAGCATTAGAAAGGGCAAATGCAGTTGAAGGTAGTGTGTCAAAAAAAGATTTCTTCACCCGGATGTACTCGTCAAAAGTTTTATGATAGTCCAGGTGATCGTGCGTGATGTTGCTGAATATACCGCCAGAAAAATGCAGTCCTTCCACCCGGTGCTGATCTATGGCGTGGGAGCTTACTTCCATAAACACATGGGTACAGGAGGCAGAAACCATATCGCCCAGCAACGCATTGAGAGAGATTGCATCCGGTGTGGTATGCGTCGCCGGCAATACCCGGGCGCCAATACGATTTTCCACCGTGCTCAGCAGTCCGCAGGAATAACCCAAAGAACTGAAAAGCTTAAAAAGCAGGGTCGCAATGGTTGTTTTCCCATTGGTTCCGGTAATGCCGATGAGCTTCATTTTTTCAGAGGGTTGTCCAAAAAAATTGTGAGCAAGCAATCCCGTGGCAACCGCACTGTTTTCCACCTGAATATACGTAATGCCCTCTGCCAGCCGCTCCGGCATTTTTTCACAAATGATGGCAGCCGGTTTTTTTTCTGTGACGGCAGGGATGAACTGATGCCCATCCACATGCGTTCCCCTTACCGCAATAAAGGCAGAACCATTCTCCACTTCACGGGAATCTATATGAAGGTTCTTCACGTTTACGTGAAGTTTTCCGTGAACGGACCGGATAGCAACCTTATATAATACTTCCTGCAGGATCATCAGTTGAGTTCAATGGTTAACTTTTGATTTTTTTCAATGGTTGCTCCTGGTGGAATACTCTGCTGACTTACTTTTCCCGCTCCCCTGGCCACTACCTGTATATCCCTGGATTCAAGTAGATAGAGTGCATCTTTTAAACCCATTCCTTTTACGTCGGGCACCCGTTTCGCATCCATTATTTTGACTGAGGTAGCAATTACCGGCTGATGATTTACCGGATACAGGTTCCCCCATTTTTTATTATTGGAAGAATCCGTATATGGAATATCCAGAGACTTTAGCACGGATCTTATGTCTTGCGCAGCACCGGTATAATTATAGTTAGAACTGTCTTTTCCCAGCAACGAAGTGAATGTGGTATACCGGTTGTTATCCGGATTATCTTTTTCCACGCTCATGAGTTTATCTGCAACTTCCTTAAACACGGGGCCGGCTATTGCAGCACCATAATATATCTTAGCAAAGGGCTTGTTCTTGATCACGACGATACAGGAATATTTCGGTCGGTTTGCAGGAAAATAACCCACAAAAGAAGATTGATAAATATGGTCCGCATAACCTCTGTTGCCGTTGGCAACAAGGGCCGTCCCGGTTTTGCCGGCAACGGGATAAAAGGAATTTTTAAAAATGGTTTTGGCAGTTCCTTCCTGACAGACCCCTTCCAGGCATGTTTTCAACTGGGCCAGCGTATTGTCGCTGCAAATTTTGTCTATCATCACCTCCGGCGGATTTTGCTTCTCCATTCCCCCCGCATCCTGGATGGCATTTACCAGATAAGGCCTCATCATTTTGCCCTGGTTAGCAACGGCGTTGTATAGGTTGAGTGTTTGCAGCGGACTGACCAGCACTTCATATCCGAATGCCATCCAGGGTAACGTTGTGGCACTCCAGGTACGCGACTTCGGGCTTTTTATAATCGGTTGGGTTTCGCCGGCAAGATCGATACCGGTGACCTGGTTCAGTTTCAATTTCTTCAGGTGATTGACAAATTGTTCAGGGTGCTCCGCGTAATGCGCCACGGCCAGTTTGGCCATGCCGATATTCGAACTCAGTTCAAAAGCCTGCTTCACGGTAAACTCGCCTGCGGGATGCTTTTCTGAATCGTATACGGTACGTTTACCAAACTTCCATTTTCCTTGTTCCAGGTTTACCATATTACTCAGTGTCACGTCATGATCTTCCAGCAGGGAAAGCAGGGTAGCCAATTTAAAAGTGGATCCCGGTTCAGAAGCACGGATGGCATAATTAAGATCTTCCCAATAAGTTCCATCAGGTTGTTTGCCGAGATTGGCCATGGCCCGGATCTTTCCAGTGGCCACCTCCATTACAATGCAGGTGCCGTGATCACAATCATTTGCCTGCATCACTTTCAGCAGCGCATTTTCAGCAATATCCTGCGTATTTACATCTATGGTGGTAATAATGTCTCTCCCATTTTCCGGATCTATTTCATATCCTTCCACCGGGATATAGGTGCCGGCAGCCATATAACGAACAAGCCTTCTTCCATTTTCTCCTTTGAGGAGGGTGTCATAAGTTCTCTCGAGGCCTACATTCTGGGCATTGTTCCGGGAGAGGCCAATGGTTCTGTTGGCGAGCAGGCCAAAGGGGTTCAACCGTTTGCTGGTCGTTTCCGTAATAAATCCACTTTTATTTCTGCCTTGTCTTACCAATGGAAAAGCCCTCAACTGTTTATATTGATCGAACGTGAGATTCCTGTGAAGTGAATAATACCGGTCTTCTTTTTTATAGCCCTGCTGTAATTCCTTTTTATACGCTGCGGCTGACTGGTCCTTGAAAAGAACCGCGAGGCAAACGGACAGAGAGTCCAAATTTTCTTTAAACCGCTTTCCGCTCTTTTCCCGAAGTCCGTCGGCCGCAAAATCTATGTAAATATTAAAATAAGGGATGGAGGTGCTCAGCATATCACCATGTTCACTATAGATCGTGCCCCTTTCGGCGCTGAGATCAACATACTTTTGATGCAGGCTGTCACTTAGTCCCCGCCAGTAATTTCCCTGTACCTGCTGGATATAAAAAACCCTCCCCAGCACAGCGACACAAACGACTACGATACCCAGGAAACACAGGTAAACCCTCCATAATATGTCTCTTCTCAATTCCACCGGGTATCGGGGATGTGGATGATAAAAATTATTTTGCTCCATCTTCGCTGCTGTCGGTAATGACAGCCGGCGGCGAAGACAACTCTTTCAATCCAATCGGTTCCACCGCTTTTGCCAGTTCACTTTGTTTGCTGCGGAACATCACTTCGCTCTTCAGACTTTTGTATTCGTATTTCAGTTCGTTCAGCTCCCTTCCTGTTTTTCCAATGTCCCGCACTACGCGGTCGGCATAATGACCATTATATATGTAGAGCACCGCCAAAAAAGCAAGGAATAAGAAAAAGGGCAGGTTACGGATCATCCATTGATAACGGAGGACACGCCTGACTTTTCGCTTTTGATCATTTCCGCTGCTATTCATTTTTTCTGTGTGAAAAATAAAAATTAAAGGGTACCAGATTATCAAACTGAAGATTCGTAGTTATGGATTTTATCTCGTTTATATTTTTTCGGCTATCCGGAGTTTTGCACTTCTTGCGCGCGGGTTCTGCTGTAACTCCTTTTCTGAAGGAGTGATAGGTTTTTTGGTAATGACCTGCAATGTTTTCGGAGGGCTTGTTTCATACGGGTTCAGATTATCCTGCTCCTCAAATGTTCCGTTCCTGAAAAACTGCTTCACCATTCTGTCTTCGAGCGAATGAAAACTGATGATTGCAATCCGGCCAGCAGGCCTGAGCAGAGCAGGAATTTGTTTCAGCATTTCCCGGAGCGCCCCGATCTCATCATTCACCTCAATACGCAAGGCCTGAAAAACCTGTGCGAACCACCTGTTGGGATTGCCCTTTACCAACGGAGCGACGGATTGCTTGAACTCACTGACAGTACCAAATGCGGTTATCCGCCGTAGACTGACAATGGATCTCGCCAATGTTTTTGAATTGGTCACTTCCCCATATTGTTCAAAGATCCTGTGCAAATCTTTCTCACTGTAGGTGCGGAGAATTTCCGCCGCTGTCAGTACTTGCCGTTCATCCATGCGCATATCCAGAGCAGCATTCATTCTTGTGGAAAATCCACGATCCGCTTCATCAAACTGGTGACTGCTTACGCCCAGATCGGCCAGTATGCCATCTACACAAGAAATATTATTCAGGCGCAGAAAACGTTGCAGGTGCCGGAAATTATGCGGAATGAAATGAAATCGCTCGTCAGACAGGGCATTCCTTTTTGCATCCGCATCCTGATCGAACGCATATAACCGGCCGTCTTTATTCAGGTGCGACAGGATCTCCGCCGAATGGCCACCTCCGCCAAAGGTGCAATCCACGTAGATCCCGTTCGCCCTGATATTCAAACCGTCCATCGCTTCTGAAAGCAATACGGGTATATGATATGCGGGAGATGAGCCCGTCATATAGTTCATTTATCGGGTTTACCATTCATAACTTCACTGGCCAGGCCGCTGAAATCATCCGGTGAAAAGGTTTCAAAGAACTGTTGGTACTTAAATTTGTCCCAGATTTCTATCTTATTTACAGCGGTGACCAGGACGATGTCTTTTTCCAGACCTGCATGTTCTTTCAGACTCTGCGGAATGAGCAGTCTGTTTGCCGAATCCAGCTCCATCATCGTGGCCCCGTTTAAAAAATATCGTCTGAATGACCTTACCTTCGGATCAAAATCATTCAACTTGCTGATCTCTTCAAAAATGGGTTCCCAGCTTTTCATGGGATATAAACTCAAACATTTTTCAAAACCACGGTTAATAACAAACTGGCTGCCTTCCTCCCCGGTTTGCTTCTTGAGCGAAGCCGGCAGGAGAAACCGCCCTTTTGCATCGAGCGTTACCTCGTATTCCCCTAGAAAACCATTCATTTATAATGACTTGAAACAATGTTTTTAATAATTCACACAAAATAACACTTTTTCCCACTTCACAAACAAATTTGAAAGGTTTTAATTTGTCCACAGTACCATTTTGTTACCGGAACGCACGACAGATAAGGGTATACCCCGAATTAAACCTCTCATTCCTGGTAATGACCTGTGCATAAGATGTTAATTGCTGTCAATGCCGGTGGATAATCGTTAAACGGATGAAAATGACCATACCCGAAAGCTTTCCCGCCCAGTTGTCTATGCGAGAATTTCAATACCTGCTGCCTGAAGAAAAGATTGCCAGATATCCTTTGGCCAGGCGGGATGCCTCCAAATTGCTGGTTTGGCAACCGGATAAAATCAGGGAAACCCAGTTCGCACAGATTGCGGATTACCTCTCATCAAAGTCGCTGCTGGTATTCAATGATAGTAAAGTGATTGCGGCGCGACTGATTTTCAGCAAACCCACAGGGGCTGAGATCGAGATTTTTTGCCTGGAACCCATGGACCCCGTCACGGGTTTTCATCAGGCCATGACTGAAAAAGAAAAAGGACGCTGGAAATGTTTAATTGGCGGCGCATCCAAATGGAAAAAAGGAACGATACTCGAAAGAAAAACGGCGCAACTTGTCCTGCACGCCCAGTTCATTGAAAAAAAAACAGACTATTTTGTTGTGGAATTTACGTGGCTGCCTGCCTCGCTTCCTTTTGCGGAAGTACTTCACCTGCTGGGTTCCATTCCGCTGCCTCCTTATCTGAAGCGTCATGCCGAAGCCACAGATGAGGAAAGATATCAAACCATTTATGCCACGGAAGAGGGTTCCGTGGCCGCACCAACCGCAGGCCTCCATTTCAGCACCGGGGTCTTTCAATCCCTGAAACAAAAACAAATTGACCAGCTACACATCACATTGCATGTAGGCGCCGGCACATTCATGCCGGTGAAATCGGAGTTTTTGAGAGATCATATCATGCATGAGGAATTCATCGAGATAAGGGCAGATCGCTTAGAACAGCTTTCCGACAAGCTGCAGGATCCGGTGCTGGCCGTTGGAACCACCTCGTTGAGAACGGTCGAAAGCCTTTACTGGCTTGGCTTAAAAGTAGCCGCAGATAAACAAATTACCGCCGCTGAACTAACACTGAATCAATGGGACGCCTATCGCATGGAAGATTTGATCACCGTAAAAGATTCCCTTCAGTGCCTGCTGGAATGGGTGGGGAAACAGCCTGAAAAAAAAATTATGACCAGAACGCAGCTATTCATTGTTCCGGGATATCGCTTTAAAATCATCCGCGGCCTCATCACCAATTTTCATCAGCCGCAGTCAACACTACTTTTGCTGGTCGCAGCATTAATTGGTGCGGCATGGAAAGAGGTATATCAATTTGCGCTGGAAAAAGATTATCGATTTTTAAGTTATGGAGACGGATGTCTGTTTCTGCCGTACGAGGGGAATCTCCACAGTAAATGAAGTGCCCTTTCCGATTGAGCTTTCCACTTTGATACGCCCGTGGTGTGCATCTACTACAGATTTCACGTAACTCAACCCTAAACCAAATCCTTTCACATTGTGCACATTACCTGTGTGGGCGCGGTAGAATTTTTCAAAAATACGTCGTTGGGTTTCCTTATTCATGCCAATGCCATTGTCTTCAATCCGGATGACCAGATATTTCACGCTACTGTGTGTGGAGATCCGTATGCTGAGTTTATCCCGTGAATATTTAATGGCGTTATCAATCAGATTGGCAATGAGATTAGTGAAATGCACTTCGTCTGCTTCCACAAGATCATAACGTGCATTCAGCTCCAGGTTTATGTTCGCCTGTATCTCCTGAAATTGAAGGGCAAAATTATCCATCACGCGCCGGATGACTTCGTGAGCATGGATGGGCTGAAGTTTCAGCTGTAATTCCTGCCGGTCGATCAGGGCTGCCTGCAGGATCGTCTCCACCTGTTTGTTCATTCGTTTGTTCTCCTCTTTGATGATGCTGCTGAAATATTCCGACTTCCCGCGATCGTGCACCACCTTCTCGTTCCGCATCGCATCCACCGCAAGAGAAATGGTCGCAAGCGGGGTTTTGAATTCGTGCGTCATGTTATTAATAAAATCATTCTTGATCTCGCTGAGTTTCTTCTGTCTCAATAGCGTGTGCACGGTGACATAAAAAGCAGTAATGATGATCAGGGTAAAGAAAATCACGCCGAAAATCATCGCGCGCATTTGTTTCATGACTACCGATTTATAATCCGGGATCACGATGGAAAGCGTTTCGAAAGGCTCGGGACCGGTAAGTTCACTGCTATTGGTAACGAGGGGGAGAA
Source organism: Bacteroidota bacterium (assembly GCA_030706635.1). Lineage (GTDB taxonomy): Bacteria > Bacteroidota > Bacteroidia > Chitinophagales > Chitinophagaceae > Puia. Next base: position 29,753 of record JAUZOD010000024.1, on the reverse strand, counting down.
CCGTTTGTTTATTATGAACGGTATCCGTAAACTCTGTGAAGAAATTGGGTGATTTCAATTCGTAGGTATTGGCCCCCATGGTGGTGTTGATCCCCACTTCTGAAAAAATGCAAAATTCGAATTTGGTATCCTTTAAACCCCGGTATATAAAGGCTTTCCGCAATTTATCCCGGATCTCATCATAACTGAATTTCTGAGAGATCAGGGGAGGACGCATCAATTCCTGAAGAAACTGATCCGAAGGTCTCCAATTAAATCCTGGTCTTGACCTGAGCAATTGGGAGGCCGAAATCTCGGCCTGCTTGTATTCAATGAGATCCCGCGCCACATCCGTAGTTACATCCACAAGTTTATGATGCAGCTCTTCCTCTTTATTTTCCACCATGGTTGTAATCCAGTTCCATTGGATGTAGATGATGCCAATCAGGGAAATACTGATCAGGATAAAAATAATGGAGAAGTTTTTTTTCACGCAGACTTTGTTTACACCCCAATAAAACCGGCCGAACAGGATATGCTAACAGATTGCAAATTTATTAAACAATATCCTTTGGATTAGTTAATTTACGTATATGGACAATCCCGCTGCCGGCATACTGCTGATCGCTGACCCATTTCTGAAAGATCCTAATTTCAAAAGGTCTGTCATTTTCCTTTGTGAACATCAAAGCGAGGGGAGTTTTGGATTTCTATTGAATAAGACATACGAATATACTCTGAAAGACCTGGTTCAGAACGCAGAAGACCTTGAAATACCGGTTTTTTTTGGCGGCCCCGTTCAAACGGACACCATTCATTTTCTCCATCAGTATCCCGACCTCATTCAGGGAGGATATGAAGTAATCGACGGGATCTACTGGGGAGGCGATTTTGAAAAGGCAATTGAGCTGATCCGTTCAGGTGAAGTGACACCGGGCAGGATTCGGTTCTATATCGGTTATTCCGGCTGGGCCAGTGGGCAGTTGGACGATGAACTGAAAGAAAAATCCTGGCTTTCTGTAAAAGCAAATCAACAACTGATTTTCCACAAAAAAACAGAAGAGATCTGGAAAGAGGCGATCCGGCAGCTTGGCGGAAATTATCTGATGATGATCAATTTCCCAACGGATCCGCAATTAAATTAAACCTGCTTCGCCCCCTCTACCAAAACGGTTACATGATTCTGGAGTACTTCAACAAACCCGCCCTGCACATCAAAATAAGTAGCATGACTCCGGTCGTTCAATACCTTAATGCGACCGTTTTTCAGCGCACTCACCAACGGCGCATGTTTATCCAGCACTTCAAAAGAACCGGAAACGCCGGGCAATTGCACGCCGTAAACTGCGTCGCTGAATAATTTGCGTTCAGGTGTGAGGATTTCAAGGTTCATAAGTTAATGAATGAATGTGAAAATGTGCTGATGTGAAAATGGAATACAGATGCCCTCATTTGCACATCAACGCATTTTCACATTTGTTAAGATCATATCGGCACCCCTAGCCCTGCGCTTGCGCCATCAGCTTCTTTCCTTTCTCTATGGCATCATCAATGGTTCCGACCAGGTTAAATGCAGCTTCCGGATAATCATCCACCTCACCATCCATGATCATATTAAATCCGCGGATGGTTTCTTCAATCGGTACCAGCACCCCTTTCAGACCCGTAAACGCTTCTGCCACGTGAAAAGGCTGGGAAAGGAAACGCTGCACTTTGCGGGCACGTTTTACGGTTAACTGGTCTTCATCACTTAATTCATCCAAACCGAGGATGGCAATAATATCCTGCAACTCTTTATATCGCTGCAAAATAAGCTTAACGCGGTTGGCACAGTCATAATGTGCATCGCCGACAATCTGGGGACTCAGGATACGGGAAGTGGAATCCAGCGGGTTAACAGCGGGATAAATGCCCAGATCTGCAATTTTACGGTCCAATACAGTCGTTGCATCCAGATGAGCAAACGTGGTAGCCGGTGCCGGATCCGTGAGGTCGTCAGCCGGTACATATACTGCCTGTACGGAAGTAATGGAACCGTTTTTGGTTGAAGTGATTCTTTCCTGCATAAGGCCCATTTCTGTAGCCAGGGTGGGCTGGTATCCCACAGCAGATGGCATACGTCCGAGCAAAGCAGACACTTCTGACCCTGCCTGGGTAAACCGGAAAATATTGTCCACGAAGAACAAAATATCACGCCCCTGCCCCTTGCCATCCCCGTCACGGTAGTATTCCGCTACGGTCAATCCGCTGAGCGCCACACGGGCGCGGGCTCCCGGCGGTTCATTCATTTGCCCGAACACGAAAGTGGCCTTGGATTCAGACAGTTCTTTCATATCCACTTTAGATAAATCCCAACCGCCATTCTCCATGCTGTGCTTAAAATTGTCGCCATATTTCATGATTCCGGCTTCAATCATTTCCCGCATCAGGTCATTCCCCTCGCGGGTCCGTTCACCCACACCGGCAAAAACGGATACGCCGGCATAGGACTTGGCAATATTATTAATCAATTCCTGGATCAGTACGGTTTTGCCTACACCGGCACCCCCAAAAAGCCCGATTTTACCACCCTTGGCATAAGGCTCGATCAAATCTATGACCTTAATGCCCGTAAACAGAACCTCCGTGCTCACACTCAGGTTTTCAAAAGCTGGGGGTTTGCTGTGGATCGGGCGGCCATTCAACTTGGAAACTGCAGGCAGTCCGTCAATCGGGTCGCCGGTTACATTGAATAACCTGCCTTTGATGGCTTCCCCAACGGGCATGGTAATGGCTAAACCCGTATCCACTACTTCCAGGCCGCGAGTCAGCCCTTCAGTGCCATCCATGGCGATACAACGGACACTGTCTTCCCCCAGGTGCTGCTGAACTTCCAATACCAGGGTATCACCCCCCGGTTTCTTGAGTTCCAGGGCATTGTAAATCTCCGGAAGTTGCTCATGAAACTGAACGTCCACTACAGCTCCGATGATCTGCTTAATTTTACCTTTATTGGCCATAAATTAAATATAGAAAGTTCTTAGATTATATCGTGTCGGGACCCAGCCACATCGGCAAATCCTGCTTCTTTGATTTGCGCCCGCAAAGGTAAGGATTGAAGAGGTAAATGGAAAAACAAAATAGAAAAATTTAAGTGGCTGGAAATGCCTCCGTTTTATTTTGATTTAGGGTCCGGACATTACGCCTACATTTATTTTTTTATCGTTTTGAAATGATAAATATGGACAGGCTGTTTGTCTTCTTTAAAAATAAGTTCTCACCGTTTATAAAGGGCAGGCATTGGAGGATCCGGGTTTCCCTTATCTGTGTTCTTTACTGCATTTTGGTTTCCATGCCGAACTATGGCAATTTTAATACTGCCCGCCTGAAAAAATCCAGATCTTATTCCGTTCTCATCGAAAATTACAACGCGATCAATCAGCAGATCGACCATCCATTTAACCACAATGAGGCGGCAGAAGCCACCCACGCCTCCAAACTTGATTTTCGTTTCGTTCCCGCCCTGCTTGCCAAGGCCATTCCAGCGCACGATTTATTATCCAGAATGCTGGGTCTGTATGTTATAAACAATATTGCCGGCTTCATTTTCTTTATGTGTCTGCTCCGCCTGGTTTTTGAATATTCTCAAAACCGTTTATTTGCTGCTTTGATTGCAATGAATTTTGCGGTCCTTTATCTCGGAAAAAGCTTTTTTCACGACACCCTGCTCTGGAACGACGGTATCGCCTTTATGTTCCTGGCGCTTTCCCTCTCCGAAAGGAATTACCTGATCCTTTTTAGTTGTCTGCTCCTGGCCTTTTTTACAGATGAAAGAGCGCTTTTTGGCAGTTTGCTTGCATTCGTTTATCAGCGGTTAAGAAATAACCAACCGGAAAAACCGGGAAAACATCCGTTTTACCCGGCCATTCCCTTTCTTTCCGCTTACCTTATCTATTTCCTGATCCGGTTTTGGCTTAAGCGGTCAATGGGCCTGGCTGTGCCCTTCGGCGGAGACAACGGCATTTCTCTTTTTCTTCGTTTTCAAAAAGGATTTCCGGTTTGGCTTTCCTTTGCCGCCGCACTGCTTGCTTATAAATCTGCCTGGATCATGGTCGTTCTATCCGCCTGGTGGCTCAGGTCCAGGAAGATTGATTTCCCGGTTTATTTTTTTGGCCTGATCTCGGTACTCGTCATCAGCGTTTCTGTACAGGACATTACCCGAAGCCTGGCTTATGGCTTTATTGCCGTTATAATCGGATTTTTCCTTTTTTACACAAAATTCCATGAAACGCATAGTGAAAGAACGGAGCGTGCCGTATTCACTATCTTCATTATTAATTTATGCATACCCACCATTCAAATCACTTATATACGCGACTTTAAGGTATTTCCGCCGCTTTACAAATTGATTTGGCCGGAGTTGCATTCCATTTAAATCGTATTATCGTTGCCAACTGCACCGCAAAATATGAAACTGATAGAAGTGAGGACGCCCGCAGAGGCTGATCTTTTTATTGAAATCAATGTGTATATCCACAAAAATATTCCGAATTATATCCGGCCGTTGAATAAGGATATTGACCAGGTTTTCGATCCGAAACTGAATAAGGCATTCCGGTACGGAAACTGCACCCGATGGATATTGCTTTCGGAAGACAACGAAAAACTCGGAAGGATTGCTGCTTTTGTAAATAAAAGATACAAGTCAAAAGGAGATGATTTCCCCGTGGGCGGTATTGGTTTTTTCGATTGTGTTGATAACCAGGTTGCCGCCGATATGCTTTTCGATGTTGCAAAACACTGGCTAATCCAAAATGGAATGGAAGCCATGGACGGGCCGATCAATTTCGGGGAACGGGATACCTGGTGGGGATTGGTAACGGAAGGATTTCACGAACCGATGTACCGTATGAATTTTAACCCGCCTTATTATGCCGCCCTTTTTGAATCCTACGGATTCCGGGTATTCTTTCATCAGCTTTGCTTTGGCATGGATCCCCAAAAAGACCTTACGGGCAAAGTGGTGCAGCGTCACAATAAGGTGGCTGAGGATACCGCGTTACAGGCCCGGCACATTGAGTTGAAAAATCTATCCAAATATGCGCACGATTTTACCGAGATCTATAATAAGGCCTGGTCCGGTCATGGCGGCATGAAACAACTCCGGTTTGAGCAGGTTAACCACATGTTCAAAGAAATGAAGGCGGTGATTGACCCGCGTCTGATCTGGTTTGTATATCACCAGGAGACGCCCATAGCCATGTTCGTGAATATTCCCGACGTCAACCAATGGTTTAAATACCTCAATGGGAAGTTCGGATTGCTGGACAAACTCAAATTCTTGTGGATAAAGAGAACGAAGCCCAATAAGAAATTTGCCGGCATCGCTTTTGGCATTGTACCGGAATTTCAGGGAAAGGGCGTAGATGCTTTTTTGATTGTGGAAACCGGAAGGCTGGTTCGCACCACTCACTATACGGAATATGAAATGCAATGGATCGGCGATTTCAATCCGAAAATGGTCAACCTGGTGAGGGCCCTGGGAAATAACTTTCAAAGCAGGCAGCTCACCACCTACCGCTACATTTTTGATCGCACCCGGGAATTTAAAAGACACCCCATCTTATAAAACTTTATTATTATTGCAAACACGAAAAGGTATCGGGAGGCAGCCGGATTATGAATAAGTTTATTGTTTCCGCCAGAAAATACAGGCCACAGGATTTTTCGACGATGGTGGGTCAGTCACACATCACTACCACCCTGAAAAACGCAATACGCAATCACCAGTTGGCGCATGCTTTTTTATTTTGCGGACCGCGCGGTGTGGGGAAAACCACCTGTGCCCGCATCCTCGCCAAAGCCATCAACTGCGAGCATCCTGCTGCAGATGGAGAAGCCTGCAATGAATGCCATTCCTGCATTTCCTTTAATGAAGGCAGTTCCCTGAACATCCACGAACTCGATGCGGCCAGCAATAATTCGGTAGATGATATCCGCTCCCTGGTGGAACAAGTCCGTTTCGCGCCGCAGGCAGGGAAATACAAGGTATACATCATAGATGAAGTGCATATGCTCACTTCGGCCGCATTCAATGCCTTTTTAAAAACCCTGGAAGAACCCCCACCTTATGTAATCTTCATTCTGGCCACAACAGAAAAACACAAGATCCTGCCAACGATCATCAGCCGCTGCCAGGTCTTCGATTTCAAACGCATTTCCAATCAGGACATTATCCATCACCTCGGGGAGATCTGCGCAAAGGAAAGTATCGACGCCGAACAATCTGCCATCGAAATCATTGCGCAAAAAAGTGAAGGCTGCATGCGCGATGCCCTCAGCATAATGGATAAGATGGTCAGTTTTTCAAACGGAAAACTTACCTATTCAGATACCCTCGAGCACCTGAACATTCTGGATGCCGGTTACTATTTTAAATTACTGGAAGTTATCCGTCAGCAGAATTTGTCCGAAGCACTCCTGATTTACGACGAAATCAACCGGAAGGGGTTTGAAGGTGATCTGTTGCTGGAAGGATTTGCCGAATTTATCCGCAACCTGCTCATCTGCAAAGATGAAAAAGCGGCGGGATTGCTGGAAACAGTTGCCGAGTTCAAGGAAAAATATCATGCTACCGCAAAAGAAACCGATGCCGGCTTCCTGATTAGTGCACTAAACGTGCTGAGTGAATCAGATCTGCAATATAAAGCAGCCCGGAATAAAAGACTGCATGTGGAACTGGCCCTTATCAAGCTGTCCTATCTCGGGCAGGCGCTTCGCCTGCAGGATACGGGAACGGATGATAAAAAAAAAGGAGTTGAGCTTGTAAAACCAGTTGCCTACCGATCCCTGCATCCATTGGAGATCAGGGAAAAAAAACTGACTACAGGCCCCGGAAATACCCTGGGCGAAAAACCGCTATTGATGATGCCTGCCGGCGAAACCCAACCAGGCGCCAGACTAATAATTGAGGAAGTTGCAGAACAAAAACCCCCTAAACAAGCTACCAGTCTCCCGGTAAAAACATCATCCCCTTTCGCTCCGTCTACCAGCCTGGGTGTCCTGTCAAAAATCCGCCAGCAGGTGTTGAGCCGGAATCATTCGGATGCGACTGATCTGCCCAAACCGCTGGAGCCGGAGTTGCTCCAGCTTACCTGGAACCGGTTCACAGCGGAACTGAAGGAAAATAAAAATTCATCAGCGCAGAGTTTCGATGGAGCAGTGCTGAAGATCCTGGACGATCAAACCTTCGAGATCCTCACCAACAACAATCTGGAGCAACGGTTCATCGAACAGGAAAAAAGAAATCTGTCGGATTTACTGCAGCAGGTTTTCAACAACAAAAATCTTTCTTTCTCCATATCCATCCGGGAAAACGCAAACCAGCACATCCACCTGGAAAGGACACTCAGTAAAAGGGAGCAATTCCAGCAAATGGCAGAACAATACCCGCTATTGAAAGAACTAAAGGAAAAGCTGAAACTGGAATTGGATTATTGATGAAACGCCGGTAATCCGGCGCCCTGAAAATTAAAAAACCATTTTCGGGCATTTGCTAAAAATCATATAATTTGATCCGCCGGATTTGGCAGTCCTGCTGATTCCCTGGAACTTTATCTTCTTCTTATGGCTGGAAATTTTACGACCCAGGTTTTTCAAACCAGTTCCTCCTCGCGTTGGTCACGGTTTAAGTGGAGCAGCCGCCTGTTGGCACTTTTCCTGGTATTGGGGATCATTATTATTGCCATAACCATGACCCGCGTTTACACCCCTTCTTTGCCCAATATGCTCGGAGCAAAAGAAAAGGAAGTGTTGCTGGACAGTTCCGGGTGGCTTTTTAACAAAAGCAAAATAGGCAAACAATATGGCGGTTTCCGGAAATACATCAATGAAAAAGAAGCATACAGGGCCGGCGCCTATCCAATCCCAAAAAGATTCCGGAAGAAAAACGGGATCATTGTACAGGCCGATTCGAGTTTTTATTCCTTCAAGAAGTTCGCCGCCGGAATCCGGGCGGCTTTCTACGTAAACTGGGCACCCACATCTTACACTTCGCTGGAACAGAATATCTCCCGTTTAAATATGGTATTTCCGGAATGGTTCTTCCTCAATCCCAATACCGATCAGCTTTCCGTAGACATAGATCAAAAAGCGCTCGACATCATGAATAAGGCCGGGGTTAAAATTGTCCCCATGCTCTCCAACAATATCAATGCCGTTTTCCGGGGCGATGTGGTTCACCGCATCCTGGAAGATCCTAAGAAACGCGAACGTCTTATTCAGGATATCCTGCATACCCTGGACAGCCTTAAACTGGACGGGATCAACATCGACTTCGAAGAACTACAGGAAAAAAAGAACGAAGTGCTGGTGAATTTCCAGCAGGAACTATATCAAAAAATGCATAACCGGGGTCTGCTGGTTTCCCAGGATGTTATTCCGTTTAATCAGGATTACAATTTTTCCGAGTTATCAAAATACAACGACTACATTGTTGTGATGGCGTATGATCAATATTCCGAAGGTACCCAGCCCGGCCCGATTTGTCACCAGAAATGGATTGAAGGCGCCATAGATGATGCAGCCAGAAAGATCCCCAGCAACAAGATGATTCTCGCGCTTGCCGGTTTTGGATACAATTGGAAAATGGATGACAACAACAAAGTCATATCTGCCGAATCCATCAGCTACCAGGATGCCCTTACCCTGGCCCTGAGTTTTGACGGGAAAATCATTTTTGACAACGATTCCTATAACCTCCATTTCAGTTATGATGACGACAACGGCGCAACACACCAGGTACAATTTACCGACGCCGCAACCACATTTAATTCCATGCGTTTTGCCGTGGAATCAGGTCTCAGCGGGGTAGCCCTTTGGCGACTCGGCAGCGAGGATTCGCGTATGTGGGACTTTTATGACCACGACATGAGCAAGGAAAGCCTGAAAAATTTTGATTTCCATTTGTTCAGCACGGTTAAATCTTTCAGTCTGGATGAAACACCGGCCTATTCCGGAGAAGGCGAAGTGCTGGATGTAATCGGCGGCCCTACCAGCGGAAAGATCAGGCCGGAACTGGATACCAGCGAACTCCTGATCAGTGAAGAAAGATACGACAGTCTGCCTTCCAAGTGGGTCGCCAGAAAATATGGAACGAAAGATAAAAAGAAACTGGTGCTTACCTTCGACGACGGGCCTGATCCGGTTTATACCCCTCAGATCCTTGATATTCTCAATCGTGAGAAAGTGCCGGGCGCATTCTTCCTGGTCGGTATCAATGCAGAAAATAATATCCCCCTGGTAAAAAGAATTTACAACGAGGGGCATGAGATCGGAAATCATACATTCACACATCCTAACATTGCCAAAGTAAGCCGAAAGCGCGCCGTTATTGAAATGGACGCCACCCGTCTGCTCATAGAATGCATCACCGGGCATTCCACCATATTATTCCGGGCGCCTTACAACGCCGATTTTGAACCGCAGAAAGCGGAAGAGCTTATTCCGGTTGCTATCGCCCGGCAAAAAAATTATCTTGACATCGGAGAGTCCATTGACCCGCTGGACTGGGTACCGGGCACCCCTGCGGACTCCATTGTGGCCCGGGTGATCCGGCGCAAGGCAGAAATGACCAGTGAAAATCTAAGCGGAAATATCATCCTGTTGCATGATGCCGGGGGAGATGGCCGCGCGGCCACTGTTGAAGCGCTGCCACAGATTATTCATTATTTTAAGGAGCGGGGCTATACATTTACCACTATCGCCGATTTACTGGGCAAGACAAAAGAAGACCTTATGCCTTCTGTACCCAGAGGCAGTGGCTATTATTTACTTCAGTTAAATTATTTCGTTGCCGTAACTGCCTACCTGAGCAGTCATTTACTGGCTTCGCTGTTCATCCTTTTCATTATTCTTTCCCTGTTGCGTATCCTGTTCATGGCCGTAATCGCCAGCAAACAGCATCGCTGGGAAAAAGATTTCGGTTTAAAACCATTCTGGTCGGCCGGTGCCGGAGATGCGCCGCTGGTTAGCATTATCGTACCTGCATTTAATGAAGAAGTAAATGCCGTAAGTTCTGTTCAGAATCTGCTAATGACTGATTACCCGCGTTATGAAATTATTTTTGTTGATGACGGAAGCAGAGACGATACTTACCGCAGAGTAATCCAGGCTTTCAAAAACTATCCCCAGGTGCGTGTTTTTACAAAACCCAATGGCGGCAAGGCTTCTGCATTGAATTATGGCATCATGCAATCATCGGCGGAATTTCTGATCTGCATCGATGCCGACACCAAACTTCTGCCGGACGCAATCTCCAAGCTGGTCATGCATTTCGGCCCCATAGAATATCCGAACGGCAAAAAAGTGGGTGCAGTTGCGGGGAATGTAAAAGTGGGGAATAAAGTGAACCTGCTGACCCGCTGGCAATCCATCGAATATATCAGCAGTCAGAATTTCGACCGCAAGGCTTTTGCGTATGTGAACGCCATCACCGTCGTGCCCGGCGCCATCGGGGCTTTCCGTAAAGCGGCCATTGAAGAAGCGGGAGGATTTACTACGGATACGCTGGCCGAGGACTGCGACCTGACCATACGTTTGCTCCGCTGTAATTACCTGGTACAGAACGAAGCCGCGGCGATTGCCCTGACTGAATCCCCGGAAACCCTGAAGATGTTCATAAAACAACGGTTCCGCTGGAGCTTCGGCGTGCTGCAAACCTTCTGGAAAAACCGGGACATGCTCTTTAGTACCAGTAATCCGTCCCTGGGCTGGATTGCGCTGCCGAATATTCTTCTTTTCCAGTATATCATTCCGGCCGTTATACCGCTGGCCGATTTTTTAATGCTGGTCGGTTTACTTACCGGTAACGCCGCCCGGATTGGCACCTATTATCTGATCTTTATGCTCGTGGATGTGGCGGTCGCCATCCTGGCTTTCAGCTTTGAAAAGGAAAACATAACGAAACTACTTTGGCTAATTCCGCAAAGACTCGTCTGGCGGTGGCTGATGTGGTATGTGCTTTTCAAATCCTTCCGCAGGGCAATCAAGGGCGAGTTGCAAAACTGGGGGGTTTTGAAACGGACGGGAAATGTTTCAATGGACAATTGACAATGTACAATGAACAGTGGATTGCGGTTTTTGCATTAATTTCGGGCTTCCTTAATCAAAAATTATCCAGTTTTATGGCTGACGTTATTTTAATGCCGCGACTAAGTGATACCATGACGGAAGGTGTGATTGCCGCCTGGCATAAAAAAGTAGGGGATACGGTGAAGAAGGGTGATCTGCTGGCCGAGGTAGAAACAGATAAGGCCACCATGGATCTGGAGAGCTATAAAGACGGAACCCTGCTTTTTACCGGAACAGATAAGGGAGGAAAGGTGCAGGTGAATGAACTGCTCGCCATCATCGGAAAACCTGGCGAAGATATCAGTTCACTGGTTAAAACAGGCGGGACGTCTAAAACGGCTGCCACAACCGACTCCGCTTCCGCCAAACCAAATGCAGCACCCTCCGCCTCTGAAAAAAATGCGACAGCACCGGCCCCTAAGCCGGCCGCGCCGGCACAGGATCTTGCCAGTATGCAGGAGGTAATTCTGATGCCCCGTCTGAGTGATACCATGACGGAAGGCGTAGTGGCCGATTGGCATAAAAAGGTGGGTGACTCCGTAAAGAAAGGAGACATTCTCGCAGATATCGAAACCGATAAGGCAACGATGGAGCTGGAGAGTTATAAAGAAGGCAAATTATTATATACCGGTGCGGAAAAAGGTCAGAAAATTGCAGTGAACGACCTGCTCGCCATCATCGGGGAAGAAGGAAAGGTGAATGTGCAGCAAATCGTCGACGCTTCAAAAAATAAGGGAACCGCTGCGCCCATTGCCCCGAAGGAGGAAAAACCTGCAGCAGCCAATACGGAATCAGCACCCGCTGAACCACAGCAGCCCTCGCTGAATGGCGATGGCAGGATTAAAGCATCCCCGCTCGCAAAAAAACTGGCTACTGAAAAAGGTATTGATTTATCCAGGCTGCACGGAAGTGGCGACAACGGTCGTATAGTAAAAAAGGATGTGTCTGAATACCATCCTGCAGAAGTGCCCGTCACTGCGGGTACCGCAAAACCGCAGGCAGGTGTAAGTGCTCCGGCAGGGCAGGTGAGTTTTGACGAGGTTCCCGTTTCACAGATGCGCAGGATTATCGCCAAGCGCCTGGCAGAAAGTAAATTTTCCGCCCCGCATTTCTACCTGAATATGTCGGTGGATATGGACAAGGCTGTGGACAGCAGATCAAAATTGAACGAAACATCTCCAGTCAAAATATCTTTTAACGACATGGTGCTTAAAGCCGTGGCGGTGGCACTGAAAAAACATCCAGCAGTCAACAGCAGCTGGCTGGGCGACAAGATCCGGATAAATCACCATGTAAATATCGGTGTGGCAGTGGCGGTGGAAGATGGATTGCTTGTACCGGTTGTGCGTTTCGCCGATGGTAAATCTTTGTCGCAGATCGCGACGGAAGTGAAAGACTTTGCCCAGAGGGCCAAACTTAAAAAACTGCAGCCTTCTGACTGGGAAGGTAGCACGTTCACCATTTCCAATCTCGGCATGTTCGGAATTGATGATTTTACCGCGATCATCAATCCTCCGGATGCCTGCATCCTGGCCATTGGCGCCATTCAGCAGATCCCAGTGGTAAAAAACGGGGTAGTCGTTCCTGGAAATATCATGCGGCTTACCCTGAGCTGCGATCATCGTGTTGTAGATGGTGCTACGGGAGCAGCCTTTCTGCAAACGCTGAAAGGACTCCTTGAGGAGCCCTTACGAATGCTTATTTAGGCCGTTCCTACAGGTAAGTTTATAGCACAGCTACTTTGGTCACGCGCCGCTGGCCGGCGTGTTCTGAGATGAGAATATAAATGCCTGATTTGTTGCGGGCATTATCCATATTCAATACCTGGGTACCTGATACCAGATTAATCTGTTTTACGCCAAGCTTCACTCCGTTCATATCATACAAATTAAACTGATAAACACCTGCCAGTTCTGCATTAATGCGGAACTGGACACCCAGTTTCCAGGATAAATCTGCGGCATTTTCATTGGATGTAGCCTTAAAAGAACCAAAGACAACAGTATTTGCAGATACAACATTCGTTGAACCGGTTCCCGTAAGATTGTTATTGAAGTTCCATTGAGCAACCTGGCCCTGCATCAGGAAAGAAAAAAAGATCCCTGGTAAAATCAATCTGCAAATTCTGTTACACATTCTGGTTTTCATAAGTTGGATATTTAAATCGCCCTCCTGAAAACGAAATCCATACCACCATATAAGCAACTGAATAATAGATCATTATGGCGTATAATTTTTTCAGGACCGGGAAAGATTTCCCTCTGCAGGAGGGATTAACCGAAACAATCGACAGTGCTCCGGCGCTTTTCCCGGCAAAGAATTTTAAATTACAGTTTGCCTGTTTATGATTTTCTACCGTTCCAGCTTTCAATTGCTAAGATTTCATTTTTCTTTCTTCCTGATGCCTGTATATTGGTTTGCCCTCGGCCAATTGCTGCATCCTGATCTTGCCCGCGCTTTACTGATCTTTTTTATCATCCATTTTTTGCTTTATCCTTCCAGTAATGGGTATAACAGTTATATGGACCGGGACGAGGGAAGCATCGGGGGCCTGAAGTCCCCCCCCGCTCCCACCCATCAGTTATTTTATATCAGTCTGCTGATGGATCTACTGGCTATTTTGCTCAGCATGATGATCAGCATTTACTTTATGATGGGAACCATATTGTATATACTGGCATCCAGGGCCTATAGTGCGAGACAAATCCGCCTGAAAAAATATCCTGTATGGGGCTACCTCACCGTAGTCATTTTCCAGGGTGCACTGATTTTTTTTATGGTATTCCACGGAGCGGACTCCGCCTTGAGTTTACGGGTGCCGGTACCCGGAATGCTGGCTGCGTCTCTGCTGATTGGCGGATTTTATCCGCTGACCCAGATATATCAGCATAAGGAGGATGCTCTCGATGGCGTCCGCACCCTCAGTGCGGTACTGGGATACCGGGGCACATTCTGCTTTGCGGCAGTTGTCTATTGCATGGCCTTTGCAGCCCTGGCCCTGGTCTTTCAGCTTTCCCTGGAAATAAAAGAATTCCTTGTTTTTGCAACCTGTATGGTACCCGTTATCGTATATTTTACAACCTGGGCGGTAAAGGTCTGGCGGGATTCCGCCATGGCGGACTTTGAGCATACCATGCGAATGAATGTAATCGCATCCTGCTGTACCAACCTTGGCTTTATTGTTGTATTTCTGATGCATTTACATTAAATTCCATTAAGAAACCATCTTAAACACCCTTTATTGAGCCAAATCAAATCCATCGGCACGGCTGTTCCGCGATTTAAACATGACCAGAACGAGATTCTGAATTTTATGAGCCGGATCTATGCCTTCAATGAAAAGGACCGCAGGAAGCTGAGATACCTGTATGGACAGAGTGGCATTTCAAACCGGTATTCTGTTCTGTCCGATTATAGCAAATCCCCGCAAAACTGGACCTTTTATCCACCAACGGAGAACCTGGAACCTTTTCCCTCCCTTGAAAAAAGGATGGAGCTGTTTAACCAGTTCGCTCCTGCATTATCCGCCGAAGCCGTCCTGAACTGCCTGCAGAACAATCTGTCTGCAAAGGAAATCACGCATCTCATTACGGTGACCTGTACGGGATTAAGTGCTCCCGGCCTGGATTTGTATTTAATGGACCTGCTGGATCTTCCGAAGAATATTTTCAGGACCTCGGTAAATTTTATGGGATGTTACGCAGCCATTCATGCACTTAAACTGGCTGATGCGATCTGTAATGCTGAACCCTCAGCCAGGGTGATGATCGTTTGTACGGAACTTTGTACTCTGCATTTTCAGCAGGAGCCCTCCATAGATAATATTACCTCCAGCCTTTTGTTTGGAGACGGTTCAGCCGCTGTGCTGGTTACCGGAGATGACGACAAAATAGGGGGATTCCAGCTTCACGGATTTTATGCCGAAGTGATTCCCAAAGGGAAACAGGATATGAGCTGGGCACTATCTTCCACAGGTTTCGCCATGACCCTGAGCAATTATGTCCCCGGCCTGATCGAAGAGGATTTTAAAAATCTGGTGGAAAATGCCCTTGCAAAAACACGGCTTCCCCTGGATGCAGTTTCCGATTGGTGTATCCATCCCGGTGGCAGAAAAATTCTGGAAGCCATAGAAAAAAGTCTCGGGCTACCGAAAGAAAAACTGGCTGCGGGATATGAGGTACTGAATGATTTCGGCAACATGTCGTCTCCGACCATTCTGTTTGTGCTCGACAAGCTTTTCAAAAGTTTCACTAGCGGGGATTCACATACGGTGTTCGGTGCTGCATTTGGACCCGGACTAACCATGGAAACATTTATCGCCGGCAACTAAATCTTGAATCTTTTTACACTGATTATGTATTTTTCCCCGCGCAGTCATAAGTCAGAACTGCTTGACCAGCCGGGTATTCCGTCGGCGGACATAACCCGGAATTTGTACGAGCTTCAGGTGATTAATCGTTGGCTCGGTGGCCATGCCATAACCCGGAAAGGCTTCAAAGCCCTCGCTTCCGGTCACCAAAAAATCAGCCTGTGCGAAATCGGCTGCGGAGGAGGAGATAATCTGCTGACCATTCAGGAAAATACTCCTGAAAAAAAAATAAGTCTGAACTGCACCGGCATTGATCTGAACCCGGACTGTATCCAGGTGGCGCAGACAGTGGCCTGGAAGAAAAAACCGCAATTTATTTTGAGCGATTACCGGCAGGTTATATTTGACGAAAAACCGGATATTCTGTTTTCTTCCCTGTTTTGTCATCACTTCAGCGAATCGCAACTCCCGGACATGTTCCGCTGGATGAAAGCGCAGTCCCGGATTGGATTTTTTATCAACGATCTGCACCGGCATCCGCTTGCTTATTATGCCATCCGGATACTGACTGCCCTTTTTTCCAGATCCTATCTCGTGAAAAACGATGCGCCCCTGTCTGTGCTCAGAGGTTTTAAAAGAAAAGAATTAAAAGTCATCCTGGATAAAGCCGGAATTCCTGATTACACAATCACCTGGAACTGGGCATTCCGGTGGCTGGTTATTGTTCCATCATGACCAATCCTCCCATCCTATACGACACAGCCATTGTGGGTGGCGGACTGGCAGGACTATCTCTCGCTATCCTGCTCTCCCGCAAAGGCTATCGCGTGTTGTTGCTGGAAAAGGAAACCTATCCTTTTCATAAAGTCTGCGGCGAATACATCAGCATGGAAAGCTGGGATTTCCTATTGAAACTGGGTTTGCCCCTGAATGAATGGAATCTGCCGCGAATCAGCCAGGTAACGATCAGCGCCCCCGATGGATATTCTATTACGGAAACCCTGCCGCTGGGTGGTTTTGGCATCAGCCGGTTCAAACTCGATGCGGCGATGGCAAGGATTGCTAAAAATTCCGGAGCAACCGTTCTGGAGAACACAAAAGTAACGGACATCAGCTATAAGAGAGATCTGTTCAACATCAGTACATCCGCAGGTCTATTCAGAGCCCGCACGGCCTGCGCGGGTTATGGGAAAAGAAGCAATCTCGATGTTAAATGGAAGCGGCCTTTTACAAATGCGGCCGGCAGTAAAAACTATGTAGGTGTAAAATATCATGTCCGGGCGGCATTCCCGGAGAACCAGATAGCGCTGCACAATTTCCGGGGCGGTTATTGCGGAATCTCCAAAATTGAAGACAACCGGTATTGCCTCTGTTACCTTACTCTTTCCAGGAATTTAAAAAAAAGCGGTCAGTCCATTAAAGAAATGGAAAACGGGATACTTAAACGAAATCCAAAACTCCGGGAAGTATTCGACAGCATTGAACATCTTTATGAAGACCCGTTGACGATATCCCAGATCAGCTTCGCCAAAAAAACGCAGGTGGAGAATCACGTGCTCTGCGTGGGAGACGCGGCCGGTATGATCACTCCTTTATGCGGAAACGGAATGAGCATGGCACTTCATGGATCAAAGATTGCGGCGGATTGCCTGGATAAGTTTTTAGGGCATTCGTGTGAACGCAGTCAACTGGAAACAACATACCAGAGGGAATGGAAAAGAAATTTTGCTGCCCGCTTAAACACTGGCCGCATCCTTCAACGTTTTTTTGGAAATCCATTTTGGTCTGCTCTGCTCATCAGGTTGCTGAAACCCTTTCCAGGTCTCCTTCGCAGATTGATCAGGAAAACCCATGGCGCAGGATTTTAGAGGCTGGGGGGTTGTCAGGCGTCTGTAGTACTGGTCGCTGATCTTTCCCGATAATTCATCACTGCCTTGATCTCCAGCCAGGAAAATGCTCCGCCCAGTTTTTCTTTTATTGGTCCGATGAACCCATCACCAGAATCCCGGATGGCTTCCAAAATAGGATTTAATTTCTCCTCCGCAACCAATTCGTGAACATTAATTTCTCCGGTTCCGATAAATGAAACAATGTGATTTTCTACGGTATAGGCACTCAGAGAACGAAGTTTTGCAATTTCAGGTATCGTTTTATTCTCCTTAAACATCGCAAGGCTTATACGTTGGGTTTCGCCCTTCTTTAATTTCGGGGTTTTTTCCGCAGTGGTCTTTTCTTCAACAGCCGGTCGGGTGGGTTTTGTCATTTCGAACAAGGAGTTCACCTCCAACCCCTTTACCAATCCTTCCCCCATACGCAACGACTGATTAAGCTGGTCTTTCTTAGAAAGCAAGGTTCTTTCCAATCCGTTTAATTCTTTCGTATATTTTTTAGCTTTGATCGTATTCTTTGCTTTGGTTTTGCGGCCGGCAACAGCATTCAGTAACAGGTCAATCACTTTAAGGAAATAATGGCAGGCCGCTTCAATCCGGGGTTGCAGCGATTGATAGCCGTCTTCCTTAGCGCTTACCATCAGGGCAGTGAGTTGCTTTCCGAATTTCGCACACACCAGGCCTTCCTCCTCTACTTTAGCCAGGATATGTTTTGCCCATTCAGCAGGTTCGTCCCTTTCGGAAATAAAAGAATTACCGCGCAGCACATAATGATTCCTGAAAACGGCCGTCAGTTTATCCCATTGAAAAGCTTCTTCAATTAATCTCAGCACGTAATCGCCTTGTTCCTGCTGCAGCCGCTCCTGCAAAAAAACGGAAGATGCTTCAGACGCTGAGAACGCAGCTACCTGCGGATCGGTAAGGATACTGCCGGGATGAATGCGGGAATACAAAATCAGTCCTTCCAACGAAGTCAGCCTGCTCAGCGCAACATATACCTGCCCGGGCGCAAAAGAGGCACCGGCATCAATGATTGCCTTGTCAAAGGTCAGGCCCTGGCTTTTATGAATGGTAATGGCCCAGGCCAGCCTCACCGGGTACTGCGTAAAACTGCCGATGGTTTCCTCTTCCACCGTTTCTTTTTCGCGGTCATACTGATAGCGGATATTTCTCCAGGTTTCTTTTTCCAATATCAGCTCAACATTTTCTCCGGGAAAACGCACGCGAATTTCATCCTGGCTGACCTGGCTTACAACAGCAATCTTGCCGTTGAAATATCGTCGGTTCTCGCCTTTATCATTCTTGACAAACATCACCTGCGCCCCTTTTTTCAGGAACAGCTGATCCTCTGCTATCAGCGATCTCGGATCAAAATCGCCTGTCATTTCAGCTTGAAAGCAATATGGATAGCCGGACAATTTATCCAGTTGCTGTTTATTGATCGTATCGGCTCTGGCATTGTGGGTGGTGAGCGTGATGTATTGTTCCCCATAACCCGGCTCAAAATGAGGGTCATGCCGTTTATGGAGAACGGTCAGTTCATTTTCTGTTATCTGATTGGTGCGAATGCCGTTCAGCAGATCAATGAAAGCCGCATCTTTTTGCCGGTATATTTTTTTTAGGGTAATATTTACCATGGCGCAATTCTTCAAAACCTGCGCATCAAAAAAGAAAGGGCTGGCATAATGGTTCCTGAGGATTTCCCATTCCGTTTTATTAATCACCGGAGGCAACTGGTGAAGGTCTCCGATAAAAAGGATCTGCATGCCCCCAAAAGGCAGAGATCTTTTGCGATAAAACCGCAGAATCGAATCCATGGCATCAAGCGTATCGGCCCGCAGCATGCTGACTTCATCGATCACCAGCAGGTCCAGCTCCTGCAAGAGATCCTTCTTCGATGCGGAAAATCGGACTTTCTTCAATAAGGTTTGCTCATTGACCGCAGATTCCGTTTGATCCCAGTAATTCCCGCTCCCCGGTATAAATGGGTTAAAAGGTAGCTGAAAAAAGGAATGCATTGTCACACCGCCGGCATTGATGGCCGCAACACCGGTAGGTGCTACAATGGCCATTTTCTTACTGCAGTGATCCCTGACGTATTTCAGAAAAGTGGTTTTGCCCGTTCCTGCTTTCCCGGTAAGAAATATATGCTGGGCCGTTTGGTTGACAAACTGCAGTGCCAGTTGAAAATCCGCATTGGAAAGGTCTGTTTCCGGCATGCGGCAATATAAGAAATGAAACGGAATGGAGCAGGGGAAATTACCCGTACGCACCCAACACAGAAGAATTTAAACCGGCCATAAAAATTTATTATATTGGTTGCATGAAACTGATCCTGACCATCTGCCTCTGCTTCGGCAGTCTCTTTTCCATAGCCCAGTTCAAAGAATCTTTTTATGCGCTGGATAAACAGTGGAAACAAACCGATGAAAAATCGGCCAAATATCTTTTATGGATCCATCTGGATTCAGCCGGAAACTGGGAATACAGTTATTATCATATGTGGGGCCCGATGATCAAATTGCAGACTTATAAGGATCATGACGGGACCACGTTAAATGGTTTGAGCTGTTATTATTATACCTCCGGCAATCTGGATTCAATAGGTCATTATAAAGACGGAAAAAAAGACGGTAAATTCATTAAATATGCTTTTTTACCCCATGATACCCTAAGAGCGGCGATGCTGTATGATTATGTCCGGGACAGTCTGATCAAAGTCACGGACCCGGGCCGGGATACCCTCGGCAAACCAAATTACAAAGATAGTTCCGATGTAAAAGAATCCATTTTCCCGGGAGGCATCATTCAGTGGCAGCAATATTTACAGCATCATTTGCAGTATCCCGACCGCGCTATGTCCCGGGAAATCCAGGGGATCGTGCGGATGATTTTTCAGATCGATGAAGACGGGAATGTGGTAGAGCCCATAGTTTCAAAGTCCGTTGAATATTCTTTAGACAGGGAAGCCTTTCGCATCATCGTGAATTCAGGAAAATGGGAACCCGCTTCAGTGAACGGAAGAAAGGTCGTGTCGTATAAAACCCAACCGCTCGTTTTTAAACTTGAAGTCTCCAAATAGAGTCGCCTGAACCATTCCCTCATTCAATTGTTTTCAAAGTATGGCTTCTGCTAATAAAAAAACGGTTGTGCTTGGCGCTTCTGATAATCCTGAGCGATACAGTAATATGGCCATTAATAAACTGAGGGCGCACGGCCACGACGTCGTGGCTATCGGAAAAAGAAAATCCTTCGTAGCCGATGTGCCTGTACAGTTAGAAGCAACCGCAGTTCCGGATGTTGACACGGTAACGGTTTACCTGAATCCCAACAATCAGAAGTCCTATTACGATTATATCCTCTCCCTGCATCCCAAAAGGATCATTTTTAATCCCGGAGCAGAAAACCCTGAACTCGAAGAACTCGCCGGCGCAAATCACATCAAAACCCAGGAGGCTTGCACGTTGGTGTTGTTGGGAACGGGGCAATACTGAAGAATGTGGAAATGTGCTGATGTGTAAATTCAGGCGGCAGGATAAGAACAATTCATCTACCTACCTTATTTAAAATAAATATTTGATAATCAACAAATTCCATCATTCACACATCAGCACATCTCCACATTTTCACATCGCGCCCCGCAATTTAACCCCCCATTCCCACGTTTTAACCCCAGGATCCTGCTTCCAACAGAGCCGGGGGTCCTGATCCGATGAATACCCTGAAAACAATCTTTTGCGGATGGAGTCTGCTGTCCGTTCTGCTGCTCTCTGCCCAGGAAAAATCATTTCCGCAGAATATTCCGTTTAATACCAAAATGGAAGTCAGTTCAGAATCCCTGGAAAAATTATTTCATTCCACTTCAGTATGCACGCTGCAACTCACCCCCTCTCTTTCAGTAACCGGAACTATTCAAAACAGGATGGAGAAAGGGCTTTCGGTGACCACCTTATTAATTAAAACAGAAAATATGCAGGGCGCGATGCTGAGTTTGTCGCGTTCCATCCGGCAGGATGGTTCCATTCAATATACGGGCCATCTGCTCAAACTGCATGATGCCGGTGGCATGTTGCTGGTGGTGAAAGACAAACACTATTATTTCATCCGTACAGAACAAAAATTCCTGGTTGCAGAATGAAAATACCTATACTCCAAATAATGCTGTTTGTGATTACCGTCAGCGGAATAAAAGCGCAGACACCTCTGCTCAACAGCTATCCGCCGGCGGCGGCAACGGTGTATCTGGATTTTGACGGAGCTACGGTGGAGGGGACACTATGGAATGAACAGGGAAAAATCATTGCGGAATCTGCCGGTTTCTCCCCGGCAACCATCGCCTATATACACAAAAAAATTGCAGAACATTTTATTCTGTTCAACCTGAACATTACCACGGATCCGGCCGTTTACGAAAGAGCGCCTATCCATCAGCGGACGCGCATCATCATCACACCAAAGGGCAGCTGGTACGGACCAGCTCCGGGCGTGTCTGCCGTGGGTTCGTTTGTGTGGGGCGATGATACGCCAGCCTGGGTTTTTACTGACCATTTGTCCAACAACCCATTGTTCATCGCCGCAGCAGCAACCCATCAGATCGGTCATACGCTAGGATTGCAGCATCAAAGCCTGTACGATTCGTATGGTATCATGATCTCTGAACTCAGCGGAGGCGAAAACAATATATTCTCCAATGAAGCGCCTTTGATGGGCATTCCCTTCTATAAAACGGCCGACTGGAGCAACGGAACTTCGTCTACAGGAGCCCGCGATTTTCAAAGTGACACCGCCCTTATTGCCGGCGAGCCCAATGAAATCGGCTATCGCAGGAAGTCTGTGAGCAGCGAAACGCACATCAGCTCCCCGGATGCGGCAGTAAAAGTTCAAACCCAGCTATCGGGCTCCATTGATCTGAACAGCACGGGTGACTATAACTACCGTCTTTTTGACATCAGTGGGCGCTTACTCACGCAGGGAAACCTCAAAAAAGGATGGAATCAGATTCAGGCCGGTTCCACCGCAAATGCAGTGCTGGTGCTGCAATGGTACGGCGAAACCGGGTCCGGATCACAGAAGATACTCCGCTAATCAACAACTATTTTTTTTGCAGAAGTGATTTTTCGTTAAATTCGAAAAACCCATTACCATATGCTATGGCGAAAATTTAACGGCGATCTCATCGAATTGCCCATTGCCCGCGAAGTGGAAAATGCAATCCGGCGGGAGACACAGAATGGATTTCATCTGAAAGTTTGTATCGGAACCGACTCCCAGGTTAAAGGCGCAGAAACAGAATTCGCAACGGTTATTGTTTTCCTCCGGGAAGGCCACGGGGGTTTCATGTTCATTCACAACGAAAAAACAAAAACCCGGTACAGCATCAAGGAACGTATGCTGGTGGAAGTTGCCCGGAGCATTGAGATCGCCTATGAACTTTGTCCATTGTTCACAAAATACAATGTGGATATGGAAGTGCATGCAGACATCAATACCAATCCGAACTTCAAAAGCAACGACGCACTGAAAGAAGCCATGGGTTATATCCTGGGCATGGGCTTTGCATTCAAAGCCAAGCCGGAAGCCTTTGCCAGCAGCAGCTGCGCGAATAAAGTGGTGAACTGATCAGGTCTGGAATTCCCGGAAAACGTCGGCTATTTGATTTCCTTTAACTCCTTATTCATCTCTTCGATCAGTCGGAGCAGCTGATCCCTGCCCAATTTTTTCACCGCACTACTGATAAAATGCTGCGGAAGAAACTGCCAGGTTTTCAGCATGCTATTTAAAAAAGCCTTTACATTGGCCTGAACGGTCCGCTGATTTTCTTTATCTGATTTTGTAAAAACAAGGGAGAAGGGAATTTCCCATTTCCCAAGATTGTTGACAAAATCCAGATCCAGTTTCTGGGGACTGTGCCGGCTGTCAATCAAAATAAATACATGCACCAGAGTTTCGCGCTTTCTCAGATAATCCTCGATCATTTTTTCCCATTTCTTACGCTGGGCCATGGATACTTTCGCAAAACCATAACCGGGAAGATCCACCAGATACCATTTGGAAACCACTCTGGAAGAACTGATGCTTTCAATGTCAAAATGATTGATCAACTGGGTTTTTCCCGGAGCCGCGGAAGTCTTAGCCAGCTTATCTATATCAACCAGCATATTGATCAGCGAAGATTTACCTACGTTGCTCCTGCCGATGAAAGCGTATTCGGGCCTGTCCGCTGCAGGGCAACTTTGAATATCGGGACTGCTGATCACATATTTAGCGGATCTGATTTCCATGCTGCAAGTTAATATTTCAGAAACTCAGGTCCCGATAAAAGGGAGCCGGGTTATCTGATCATAAAAAATATATGAGCCGGCATAAGCACAATTTGCCTAAATTGTCAGGGTCAAAACAACGGATACATGGGTATAGCCAGCGATCTGGACACCTATAACAGCATCGATGCCTCCAGTACCTGGAATTATATCATCAACCAACGGCGGCAATGTACCAACGGTGGCCCTGACCGAGCACCTTTGCTGGGATAAGTAAAGACCGCTTTCCAAATGACTTTTTTTTAAACCCGCAGGGAACGTTGTCCCTGCGGGTTTTTTTTACAGAATAAACCGGCCGAAGGGCTAATTTTGCCAGCCCATGGCGCCTTACCAGCACGACAGCATTGTTCCCTTCAAAGATTCTTCCCGGACTAAAAAGCAGCAGGTGGCGGAGATGTTCGATAAAATCGCATCCCGTTACGACTTCCTGAATCATTTCCTAAGCGGGGGTGTGGATAAATACTGGCGAAGCAAAGCCATCCGGGAGCTGGAATCCATTCGTCCTGCCATAATCCTGGATGTGGCAACCGGCACTGGCGATCTGGCCATCCGGATGGCAAGACAGCTGAGGCCGGAAAGGATCGTGGGGATAGACATCTCCTCCGGCATGCTGGAGCTTGGAAATCAGAAAATTGCTAAACTCAGGTTAAAGCCGCAAATTACCCTTCAGGAGGGTGATAGTGAGGCAATAAATTTTCCGGGGGCTTCGTTTGAAGCCGTAACGGTGGCTTTCGGGGTGCGCAATTTCCAGAATCTGGAGAAGGGCTTGCAGGAAATGCACAGGGTGCTGAAACCGGAAGGTAAACTGGTGATCCTTGAGTTTTCAAAGCCCCGGAAAGGACCCTTTCTGAAGATCTATAAAATTTATCTCCGGTATATAACCCCGCGTATCGGAAAAATGCTGTCCGGGAATCTGGATGCATACCAATATCTGAATGATTCTGTCAATGCCTTTCCGGAAGGAGATGTTTTTACAGAAATCCTGAAAAAAACCGGATTTATTAACACGTACAGCAAAAAGCTCAGTTTAGGTATATGCACGATTTATTGCGGAACAAAAGAAAGCTAAACCGGGTTTTATTCGTCTTATTCACGCTCACCCTGATGTTTTCCATGGGTGCCCGGGCACAGCTGAGGGATAATATCAATTTGCCGGATAATGACAGCAAATTCTATCACCTGGGGATAGCCCTTATTTACAATACCTCTCATTTTCAGGTAGAGTCCCATCCATCATTTTTGCAAAGCGACAGTGTACTGTCCGTCAATCCGGTGAATACCGGTGGGTTTGGCCTGGCCGGCATGCATACGTTTAAATTCAGCAAACACCTGGAGTTCCGGATTGTATTTCCGCAATTGATGTTTTCCTATAAAAACCTCACCTATAATATTAAATATCCGGCGCCGGGAGAACAGGCGGTCGCCACGAAACGGGTAGAGTCTATTCTGTTGGGATTTCCCTTACAGGTAAAATTCCTGTCTGACCGCATCGATAATTTCCGGGTATATATGCTGGGGGGCGTTAATTATCAGTATGACCTGGCCTCCAATGCAACATCCAGAAAAGCAGATGATCTGGTAAAACTCAAGCCTTACGATTTCAGCATTGAAGCAGGGATCGGTTTCCAGTTCTTCTTCCCGGTATTTATTCTTTCGCCGGAAATTAAGATCAGCAACGGCATAATCAATTCCCATTCCCGGGACCCGAATCTCATCTATTCCAGCAGCATTGACAAACTGCGCTCCCGCATGATCATCTTCTCCCTGATCTTTGAGGGATAATGATCAGTAGTCATATATTCTCCGGAACATATTCATCCGTAAACCCAGTGTAAAAGTGGTGGAGCTGGTCGTGCTGGTAACCAGATCATGCCTTGAGAAAGAACGGTGCATGATCGTGCCTTCCAGAAAAAGATTTTCTTTCCACTGATATGAAACATAGGCTGAAGCGTTCAGACAATTTGCAGGCACCCCGGAAGGCAGGCCGAAACCGTAGTCCGCCGGACGTGTATTATAATTCAGAAAGATATTGCTTCCGTAATTGATTCCCCCGGAATCGAGTCCCTGCCGGTAATAGATGCACTTCAATTCCACATTCCATTTATAAACGGGCTGATACCTGCCAATGCCGATGAATTCAATAAAATTAGATCCCAGCGGATGGCCCAGGGGCTGGTTGTAATGAGAATAATTGGATACCGAATCGTTGTGTGCATAGGTATAAGGACGCACCAGGTTGGTTTCGAACTGGAAGTCCAGGTTCTTCAGATTAAAGGCATCAATGTATTTAATACCGAGCTGCAGTCCTTGTTTGTTACCCCACCATCCATGGGAATAGTGCAGCACCTCATGAAGCACAAATTCATTGATCAGCAACTGGCCGTAAATCTGTACTGCATGTCCGGCGTTTGCCTTGAAATCCAGCCCCACCGTGGTTTTATCCGGGCTGCCATTCTGCTGCTGCGCCGCCACCAGGAAAATAACAGGATTGAGATAAGAGAAGTCGAAATAATCTGCCCGGCTGAAAACCACATTATCATATAAACCCAGGTTCAGCCATTTCGTGGCATTCACACTCAGATGATGCACCACGGCATATTTTCTCGGATACTGATAATCGCCGGTCTGGTGCTGGCTGATCAGCTCCATAAAGATCGTCTGGTAATTTATTTTCCAGATGCGGGTATTGAGCTTCAGGAATAGATAAGGCGCCGCATAGTCGCTCAGAAAAAGACTGCGGTATCCATTGCCGATAAAGTTTTTGTCATACCCGAACTGCGCACTGAAATATTTCCAGAAATCCACATTGATGGATCCCCTGACATCGAAATAATCGAAAGCTGTTCCTTTGAAGGGCTTAAAATAGCCGGCGCCCGGAACTGCCGGAAAACCATTTGCTCTAACACGTTCCTGAAAAAAGCTGGGCCCCCGCTCCTGATTGTCCGTAATATAGGTGGAGAACCCCAGGTGGTTGGCGATAAGCCCGCGGGCGGTCAATCCTTTTGAATTTAGAAAAACGTGTTCATGATTACCCGTTTCTGAGGACTGCTGTTGTTGAATCACGGGATTGATGGCGAGGAAAAAATCTTTTTCATTGACCTCCAGAAAATTCGCCTTCGTTTTATAAATCGTATTCCAGAGCGGATGTTTGCTCTCGAAAGAAGCTTTGCTTCCCCGCACCCATTCGCTGTTATTCATCAGCAGGCTGTGCAGGTTATCCTGATCCGTCTTGGACAGGTGATAGAAATCGTCGTAAGGAAAGGCCTTACTGAGAGAATCCGCCTGTTCAGCCGCTTCAACAGCCACTTTCCGGCTCATCGGTTTGGCGGTAAATACATTCAGGTCTGAGTTATTCTGAAGAAGAATGCCGAGGCGGTCCAGGAAATGATCGTAGTTAGATTCTTCGGGCAGGTAAGTGGATTGCGTGAAACCGAACGCGGGCAGGATCAGAAATATCACATGCCTTGCAACGGTTTTAATAAATTGCACCATGTAAGCTGTTTACGATTTCGATCCAAGATATGCAAAATTACCTGATTAAGAATATTTCCATCGTCAACGAAGGCCGCAGGTTTCACAGCGACTTGCTGATCAGAAACGGGCGAATAGAAAAGATCGCCGGCTCCATTTCGACAACCGCAGGAATAACAGAAATCAACGGAGAGGGGTTACACCTGCTGCCCGGATGCATCGACGATCAGGTACATTTCCGGGAACCTGGACTCACACATAAGGCCGACATTCACACGGAGTCCAGGGCCGCCGTGGCGGGAGGCGTCACCTCCTTTATGGAAATGCCCAACACCCTGCCGCCAGCATTCACCCAGGAACTGCTGGAAGAGAAATATGCCATCGGTGCAAAAACTGCGCTGGCCAATTATTCTTTTTACATGGGCACGTCCAATACCAATGCGGAAGAAGCGCTTAAAACCAATGAAAAGAAAAACGAAGTCTGCGGAATTAAAATATTCATGGGCTCCTCCACCGGGAACCTGCTGGTAGATGATTCCGGAACGCTGAACAAACTCTTCGCCGGAAGCGAAGTGCTGATTGCCACGCATTGCGAAGACGAACAGATCATCCGGCATAACCTGGCGCAATTTAAATCTTCACACAGGGAACTCAGCGCCGCGGATCATCCCCTGATCCGAAATGAGGAAGCCTGTTATGCATCTTCCCTGGCCGCTGTGGAGCTGGCCCGCAAATATGGAACCAGACTGCACATTTTCCATCTTTCAACTGAAAAAGAAATGCAGTTGTTCACCAACCGGATTCCGCTTTCAGAAAAGCGCATTACGACCGAGGTGTGTGTGCATCATCTGCATTTTACGGCGGATGATTATCCGCGTCTCGGAAACCTGATCAAATGCAATCCCGCAATCAAGGCGCCGTTCAACCGGGATGCGCTGTGGGTCGCTTTGCTGGATGACCGTCTGGACCTGATTGCCACGGACCATGCTCCACACACCCTAAAAGAGAAAGGCTATAGCCGGAACGGCCGCGGTCAACTGGAAAAACTGGCCGGCGAAGCAGGATCTTATCTGAATGCCCATGCCGGTCTGCCCCTGGTGCAGCATTCCCTGCTGCTGATGTTACACTATGTGAAAGAGGGAAAAATATCGTTGGAGAAAGTGGTTGAAAAAATGAGCCATGCCGTAGCTGTCTGCTTCCAGATCCGGGAAAGGGGATATATCCGGGAAGGTTATTTTGCCGACCTGGTCATGGTTGATCTGAACGGGTCTTCGGATATCCATGCCGGTAATATTCAGTATAAATGTGGTTGGAGTCCCCTCGAAGGCGTGCAATTCCCTGCAACCATCAAAAATACTTTTGTGAACGGCCATAAAGTTTATGGAAATGGACAGTTCGATGAATCCCAAATGGGAAAAAGACTAAGCTTTCAACGGTAAATGGTTTCCGGTACATGCTTCAACTATGCAAATAGACCAAACGACGTATAGTGACCTGTCTGTTTTCGAAACCGCAGGCGAATTCTCCCTGTTCAACAAACTGGATCAAACCAGAACGGTTGGAGGAAGGATGCAGCTCTACCAGTTTTTCAATCAACCGCTCGGCAGCCTGGAAAAGATCCTGGAAACCCAGCAGATCCTGGGCATCATTCTCCGGAATGAAAATGCCTGGGCCCCCTCTATTTCCAATGGCACCGTGATGGTGATGGAAAAATTCTATGAAACAGCCCTGGAAAACATTCCCGGCAGCTATGATCTCTTCAGCGCAGGCGCATATAAATTCTTCCATACCCCCGATTATTCCCTCACCCGGTATTCGATTACTCATTTTGCGGATTTTATCCGCGGCATGAAATCCATCGCTTCCCTGGCGGATACGGAAGATTGTCCCTCCTTGCTGAAAGGCCTGCTTCAGCGGATCGGCAGATTACTTGATCACGATGTTCTGAATGCACTCGTGGAAAAAAAGCCGGAGAGAAAGTTTACGGCACCGGAAGTGGTCCAATACGGATATTTTATCAGGAACCGGTTTAAGACTGCGGCACTCGACCTGATCGCCATTTACGGAAAACTCGATGCCTGGTATTCCATGGCAATGGCTTGCAAACGTTACCAACTGGTGATGCCCGAATTTATACAACAGGATGAACCGTATATAGAGATATCGGACCTCTACCATTTGCTGCTTGCCGCACCGGTTTCCTATCATGTAAAAATGGATCCGGGCAGTAATTTCGTTTTTCTGACCGGCGCCAATATGGCCGGAAAAAGCACTTTCATCAAGGCCATCGGCTGTTCTCTTTTTCTTGCCCACCTGGGCATGGGCGTTCCCGCCTCAAATATGAAACTCAGTCTCTTCGATGGAATACTCAGCAATATCAATGTGGTGGATAATCTGGTGAAAGGAGAAAGTTATTTTTATAACGAAGTGCAGCGGATAAAAAAGACCATTATCCAGATCAGCGATAAAAAAAAATGGCTGGTATTAATTGACGAATTGTTTAAAGGAACCAATGTGGAAGACGCCATGAAGTGTTCGTCGGCGGTGATTCGCGGGTTGATCAAAATAAAATCCTCTTTATTTGTCCTGTCCACCCATTTATACGAGATCGCACAGGAACTAAAATCCTATCCCAACATCTCCTTTAAATTCTTTGAAACAAACGTCAGCGACCAT
>JAUZOD010000023.1 GCA_030706635.1 Bacteroidota bacterium | reverse complement strand
TTATGCGGATCAGGGGTTTCATAAAAATTAAAAATCCGGTCTGCGGCTCTGGGCTGTTTTACATGCGTCCAAAGATGCAGGCCCCCATCGGCAATAAATCGCTTTACCCGAACGGAATAGGTGGACACTTTATAGGAAAAGTTGAATGAGAATTCGTCGACTTCCATGGCTGAAGATTGATATACAATTTACTGATTATTCCGCCTCAGTCTGCGGCCACCGCTTTATTTTTAAAGCTGTTGAGCCAGGTATTGCTTTCCCTGCTGTATAAAAATGCCAGCGCCATGATTTGTAAAATGGTCTGCAGCACAAACAGAAAGCCCAGAACCATGCTGGTACGGAAGATGAACGGGACATATATTGGTGCAGCCAGCAAACCAATAATGATAAGAACCAGCAATACTGTTCTTGCCCATCTTCGTCCCAAACCGATTTGTCTGATGGCAATGATCAAGAGGCCGAGGGTTAAGATGGTTGTCACCAGGCCTTGAAGGGTTGTGTATGTTTGCAGTCCCGCGCTGAATTCTCCGATAAGGGAACTGAGAATTCCTAAGAAAACGGTTGCATAGAGAATGTTCTTGGCGGCGATGATCGATTTGGGTTTATGAAACAAGGGGCCTTGTGGAATCATTGACTTAGTTCGGTCAAGTGATGGTAAAGCTAAAGCCACTAAGCCGCTGAGGTAGGGTAGCCGTTTCAAAAATTGGATTTCTCCCATTGCTCTGGGATTTACGGTTGCCAAGTATTATCTTCAACAACGACCGTTTTATTTTACTTCCAGGGTATGAAGGTTTGTTATGATCATAAAGCAAGCATATTACTATCTGTTTTATAAATTCTACAAGGTAGCGTTGACTGGCGCAATTAAATCATTGGGGAGCTATTATGCGGGCGTGTTTATCATGGTGTTGGAGATATGGTTTTTATTTTCACTAAACAATTATTATAAAGTATTTATTAATCGTCAGGCTACGCTTGAGGTCACGTCCTTTAAGGTCATATTGCCGTTTGCCGTTATTCTGATAATTAATTATTTTTCTTTTGATAGTTCAGATAAATGGAAAGATTATGTCGCCGACTTTGATCAATGGCCGAGACGACCGGGTGTTGAGAGTGTATCGGTTAATGAAATTATCTTTCAGAAGAAAGGGTAAGAAGCGACTACCGGCAAGCATCAAGACGCCCCTGACCCCTATGGAAGGCTTAAACAAAGGGTGGAGCATAGACTTCATGAGCGATGCGCTGGTCGACGGCAGAAGGATCCGGGTATTAGATATTATTGATGAATACAGCCGCGAAGCCCTAACGGTTTACCCGGATTACTCAATGCCCAGCAGTTCAGTAATAAACCAAATGAGAATTTTGGAGAAGCAGCGCGGCCTTCCGTCCAGAATAAGAGTTGACAACGGCCCGGAGTTTACGAGCTTTGAATTTACGGAGTGGTGCAGTTCAACAAATATCGAGATCACTTTTATACAACCGGGAAGACCGATGCAGAACGCCTTTATCGAACGTTTTAATAAGACCTACCGGGGAGACATTCTGGATGCCTATTTGTTTGAAAACCTTGAAGAAGTTCGAATCCTTACTGACGAATGGATGTTCAGCTATAATAACGAAATCCCGCATGGCTCTTTACATGATCTGACGCCCGTTGAGTATGCCAGGGCTATTAACAGTGGAAAACCCGCAACGCTTAAAACCCAGGCCGGGTTTACCACAATTAACAGCAATAATAGGAGTAGTAACAGTAGGAAAAAATCTAAATTAGCACTGTCTGTCCTAAAATCGAGAAGGCTTCACGTGCAATAAGAAGAGAAACCCGGTTATCGAAGCTGATCTGATCCTGTCATTGGGATTTAATAGGAGATGGGATTATTAGGTTAAGCAACGATATCGGTTTTGAAACAATTCATTATACCATTATCCAGGAAAGGCGGCTTCCCCTTGGAGATTTCGTCACCAATAAATCAATACGAAATCAAAAAACCCCCTGCAAACGCAGGGGGTTTTCTCATCCCGGCTCAGCCGGGACAGTTAATCACTGGTAGTAGTGATCTGACTCACTCCACTCAACACGGTTCCGGCAACAGCCAGGTAACCTGCGATGGTTGTGATGATCGCAGGCAGGGCAACGGGCGAGGCAATGATGGCTGCGCTGATCGCGGCCAGGGCCAACCCGATATTCCTTAGCTTTTGAAAGAACGTGGACGTGGGTGACACGGCCCTTTCAATTAAATTCATAATCGTCTTTTTTAATTGTTATGAATACTTGTTCGCGCCGGTCCAGTGCACCCGATACCAGACTGGTCAACTTGCTCAGTGCCATCCTGGAACGGATTCCTTTTCCGGCACCGGTTATTATACCTACGGGAGCAATACAGCCTTTCAGTTCCCGTGATGCATCATTTGCAGGGTGAATTAGAATAAACGAACGTTGCGGCACATTCATCACCTGCAAATGCCAGTTAAACCTCAGGCTCCATCTTTTTACCAGTTCATATCTTCCTTCAGGGATGCACGAAACCCGCGCCTGGTTGTTCTTCCATGGAAGTTCGATGCTATAGACCATCAAACGATCCCGGTAAAGAATTTCTCCATTGGTTCCTTCCGTAAAATATTTCCTGATAAGCTCCAGCTCCATTGTTAATTTTTTTTAAAAAGCCCCTTCCCGCCTTACAGGGCGGGAGAGAGAGGGGCTTGTTGAATCTTACCTGCCCTTTGTTTCAGGGCCGCCAGTCGCCAGGCGGACTTTAAGCTTCAGGCTCAGGCTCGATTCGTTTCTCACAGGGATATCGTTTTCGTAACCCATGAATTCACAAATATGCTATCCTGGCTGAGGGATCTTTCGTAGTCACGTCGTAGCCTACGAAAGATTTAATTTTTAAATGTTTTGATGAATCAGCAGGAATGGAATCCATTTTTACCCCGTTGTCATAACAGCATTCTTTCAGGTTTCTTTCAGGTTTCTTTCAGGTTTGTTGCGGAATTCCGAAAGAAACCTGAAAGAACTCCGGGAGAACGCCGGTAGAAATATGCCTGTAATCTGCTTTTTTGGGTGAAACCGGGATCCGGAAAAAATCTTTCGTAGGCTACGACGCGACTACGAAACCCGGCTTCAAAACGACCCCATATTTGTGCTGTCGGCGGAAAGTGTCCGGCACCGATGGTAATAAGGGGTCTGCGGCAAGTGAATAAGCCCTCTTCTGCTGTTGGTGGTGAATGCATACGCTTTCCTTTGACAACGGGAATTACATTTTTTAACATTAAAAATCCTTCCTTATGGGAACTATTGAAAAGGGCTTCCTGGGTGGCTTCAACGGTAAGTTGGGCACCGCCGTTGGAAGCAAATGGAAAGGCCTCAATGTGATCCGGAGCAGGCCGCCCCGAAAGCGGACGGCACCAGCTTCTGAATTACAATTGGAAGTGCAGGCGAAATTTACACTCATGAACAATTTTCTCCGGCCGCTGTCTGATCTGCTCGATCAGACTTTTAAAAAGACGGCCATAGGAATGTCGGGTGGAAATAAAGCCTTTTCAGAGAACAAGCATGCCATCACGGGCGCAGCGCCCGATTTTACTGTGGATTATCCAAAAGTGGTGTTGAGCAGAGGCAGCCTGCCGAATGTTTTGTCGCCGGTGGCGACGTCCCCGACAGCGGGAAAGCTGACGCTTGCCTGGACGGATAACAGCGGAAAGAAAAAAGCGCTGAGTTCTGATCTTTTGTTTGTGGCCGCGTATAGCCCGGACCTGGACGAATGGGAATTCGTTGAGGACGCTGCGGCAAGAAATGCGGGCACATTTACCATGGATCTGATGGCATTCAGCGGAAAAACAGTGCAGACGTATATGGGGGTTTTCACTGCCGATGGTAAGAAAGTATCCGACAGCCAGTTCACTGGCGCGGTCAATATTTTATAGCCTCTTACATACCCATATTGACCTGAAAAGGTAAATCAGGGGCCGCCAGCCGGCGGCCCTTTTTAAGCAATCAGAAACTGTTCAGGGATTAAAGAAATCATCCTGTAACAATTTCTAAATTATTAATCAATAAACACTATTTCAAATGGCAAAGCAACCAGGAGGAATTCTCCAGGGAATTACCGGAAAAATCGGCAATGTGGTTGGCAGTTCCTGGAACGGGATTTCTGTATTACGACAGGCGCCATCCCCGGGAAGGACCAGATTTTCAAGGCCTCAGATAGAACAGCAGGCGAGGTTTATCCTGTTAACCAGGTTTCTCAGGCCGGTTTCGGAATTATTAAATCAGACATTTAAACGTTCAGCTAAAAAAATGTCCTGCTTCAACAAAGCATTTTCTGTAAACAAAGAAACAGTTAACGGATTATACCCATCCTTTAAAATTAACTACGCTTCCGTAATGCTCAGTTCAGGAAACCTGCCGAATGCGGGCAATATTAAAACCAGTTCTCCCAAGCCAGGTTATCTGCTGCTGAGTTGGAACACGGAGAGAAGCCCCAGATTCAGTGCATTGGGTGCGGACCAGGTTTTCATAGCGCTATATTGTGAAGACCTGGAGAGATGGTTCTGCCATTTTAATTCCACGCGCAGGGATGCGGGTAGTTGTAGCCTGGATCTTTCTGATTTTAAAGGCCGGCAGGTACAAGCCTATATGGGATTTATTGCTGAAAATGGAAAGAAAGCGTCAAACAGTTTGTATTTGGGAAAGCTGAATATTTCCTGAAATATAAGATCAGAGCGCTCTATTTAAACCCGGGGCTGCCGGAAGGCGGCCTGTTTTTTCGGAAATATTCTTCGTCAATTTCGTCAATCGCTTTTTTGAACGCTTCTTTTAATTTATCAAACACGCTGATATGGCCCATCTTGCGTGCCTGTATTTCCTGAAATACCTTGGACGTGTTACCCAGATCAACAGAAAATGTTTTTTCGAACCAGGTAGCAATTTTCTTCAGGCTGGCATTTCCGTTATCAATTAAACCGGAGTGTTTCAATCCATATACCAATTCTGTTGCGCTGGCTTTCGAGCCCGTCCAGCTTAAATGACCCTCATTCGGCATATCCGGCGGCGTTTTATCCATATTCTCTTTCAGACTCATTTTCATCTCATGTTCCAACCTTGAATAAGCGATATTCATGGCCAGAAGTTCGCAATGAATGGGGGGAGAGGAGGGGTCTATGATCTGACCCAGCTGATATTTGCATTCACTGTTTATCGGACTTTTTCTGAGAAAGTAGATTTTGTCAAGATGAGATTTTTCATCGCGGCTATATTCATAGATGTTTTTGTAGTCTTTGCGGAAGTTCTCAGCCTGAAGATATATGCGGTCAATAAATTTATAGCTGAATTCCGGCGAGCCCTGCCGGTTAATGCGGTCCCATTCTATTTTATCGGAATAATAGATATAGAGCGCCATGGTTTCGGGCAGTATTTTTTTGAAATAGTGAATCTCCTCTTCTTCGTGTTCGAAATGATGATCTCTCAGTTTTTCCTTGATCTGATCAATTGCCGTTGTGATCAGATGCAACCTGGGATCGGTGATTTGCTGCGGATCATAATTCCTGTTCAGTTCCTCCAGTTTGGATAACAGTTCATCGTGCAGTTTTTCTGTATACGATTTCATAATGAATATTTGAGGGTTAAAAAACGGTATTTAAAATGGTTTTTTCGGTCTATGAAATAATCGAAAATCTGTTTAAAAAAGATATATTTATTATGGACAAAAAACCTGGGGTTTTCCATTTTAGGGTGTTGTCAACTTTATTTTCAAAACAGGGTGGGGGTGTCCCGGCTTCAATGGATAGGTATGATTTTATTGCCGCCTAAGTGTTTCCATGTAGTGGGCTGGTCTGATTTATTTTGAAAGACACCTGGGGATTTCCGTTGTCAGCGCTTAGCATGTTTATTTTCACCAGATGATGCGGGTGAAAACACCGTTTTCTACATTTGGTTTTTCATTTGATATGCAAAACGAATTCACGCAAAACATGGTCGGGGCCTTCAATGAAGGCGATGCCAGATACATCGTCAGATGGTTCAATGCCTCCTATCCGAAAATATTAAACAAGGTCAAAATATTTGTTGGCGAATCTTCGGAGACTTTGGATCTGGTCATGGAGGTGGTCACTAAATTTCTTGAACGCAAGGGCACTTACGATACCGTTATGAATATGAATAACTATGTTGACAGGGTAATTGAAACGGTTTGTCTCCGGTATAAAAAGCGTGTAAAAACCCGGAGGGACAATTCCTATGATCTGGCGGAATATATGAGAAACCTGGAAGATGAAGCGGCTGAAAAAGCGAACACCCGCGCCAAATATGAGTATCTCCAGTATCTGGCAACTGAAAACCTGCCAAAACAATGCCTGCATGTTTTTCATTTTTACTATCACGAAGAATTGAGGCACAAGGAAATTGCCAGGCGGCTGAACATTTCTGAAAAAGCGGTGGAGCATCACAAAAACACGGCTTTCAAAAAATTGAGAATAAAATTTGAAAATGAAACGGGCGGAAATCCGTCTTTGTTTTTGTTCGTCATTGCGCTTCCGGTATTTGTTATTTACCTGCTCATACAAAAAATGTTATCATGAATAGTTCAGGCAGAATCGCCACATTATTGTTTCTGCAGTCCAGAAACGAAATATCGGCGGAAGAGGAAAATGAGCTGAACGCCTGGCGTGCGAAGTCGCCGGAACATGAAAAATTATGTCGTGACCTGGGTGATCCGGAATATGTTCGTAAGATGATGGGTGATTTATATAAGGAGCGGGATATCGTTTATGATGGCGTGAAGGTCCGCTTCTCCTATCTTTCGGATTCGAAACTTTCCGATGCAGATGATTTGGAAACGGATGAAAGCCGGATGGATTTTCCGGAGAAGGATATTGAAGAATCGGGCCTTTCCAGGGCGGCGTTTTGGGAATCTTTGCTTTCGGTGCTGGAGTTTTCAATTACGGAAACAGGGGAAGATAAAGGGGAACAGCAGCGGCCGAAGGAAGCTAAAGTAGTATCAATAAAGAAGAGAAGTCTGCGCCGTTTTATACGCGTCCTGGCCTACACGGCAGCTATTCTGCTATTGCTATTTGCTATAGATCTTTTCCTGCCGGTCTCAAAATATAAAAACTATGAAGCAACGATGGTTACATCGGATGGCGTCAGAACCATATTCAATGATTTTTACCGGGGATTCAAGGCAGGGCGGGCAGGAATAAAATTTGGTGAAACAGAAAAAGGGGAACCCATCTATATAGCAGCCAACCAGCACAAGGCGGCTAAGGACAAATTCTACACTTTGCTCACGGCGGCCGGGGGAGAGTTTGTCCTTCAGCTTCCCGACGGAACCAGGATCTGGCTGAATGCCGCCACGACCATTAAATATCCTGCGAATATGGATCAGGATACCATCCGGATTGAAGTTGATGGAGAAGTGTATGTAGAAAGGTCTAAAGATGTTTCGCATCATTTTCAAATTAGTCCCGCCTACGCCGGATCTGGCGGACCGGTCTCGGGGCATCGGTCATCAATTTTTATTGAGCCTTCCACGGTGGTAAACGTCAACACCTATTCCGGCAACGATGAAATGCTGCTGACATTGATCCGCGGAGCCGCAGGACGACAGACCCTGATAGCGGGTGATAGGCTGGAGAATACAACGGATGTGAATGTAACAGAAATCATTGCCTGGAAAAATGGTGAATTCGATTATAAAGAAACGAGTTTAACAACGATGATGCCGGCGATAGCCAGGTGGTATGACGTGGAAGTTCAATATGGAGCCGGGATTCCCGATAAAAAATTCAGTCTTCGGATGTCACGCAGTGAACCGCTTTCGAAGCTGTTGGACAGTCTGAGAAATCAGGGACTGCATTTTACGCGGATGGGCAGAACCATAACGATATGGAAATAGCGTTCGTCGTTATAGGATATAAAACTATTTCACCTGGCTCTATTCTGTTCTGAAATACTGTCGCGACCTATTGAAGGTTAATATTAATAAATAAGCTATTTTATGGCTCCTCCAAAATTTCTGGTCACTATGAGACTTGACCTTATCGTTCACATGCACAGTCCGGGATTCAAGGCCAGAGTGATCAAAGTAGCAGAATTCAGCTATACGCTGAAGGATATCGAACGTTGGCCACGTAACCGGCGTTTCCCGAAAAATGATCCCGAATTTTTGAAAGCACTGGAAGACGCATTGGTTTACCTTTCGGAGAAGGCTAAGGAGAGAAAAAATAATCCGGATTGGCTTTATCCGGTATAGTTGTTCGAAAAAAAACAATTATCGTATTAAAAACCGGCATAATTGCGGGAAGTAACCCGAAGTGCGAATTACTCTCCCGTTGCCGCGCCGGACGTTTTCGTAAATTTGCACTTGATATGAATACCTGGAACGTTTTTTTCAGAGACCTGGGCGTGATGGCCTATGCGGAAGCCTGGGATCTTCAGGAAACCCTGCTGCAGGAAAACGTACAGATAAAATCCCGGGCCGGGGAACCCGGTTCGGAAAAACTTTCCACAACCAATTACCTGCTGTTTGTGGAACATCCCCCGGTATACACACTGGGGAAAAGCGGACATGCGGAAAATGTATTGTTGAATGAATCGGAAATGAATGCCCGCGGAATCAGTTTTTTCCGCACCAACCGGGGCGGGGATATCACTTTCCATGGGCCGGAGCAGATCGTCGCTTATCCGATCCTGGACCTGGAGAAATTCGGCACCGATATCGGCAAATACCTGCGTAACCTGGAGGAAGTGATCATCCGCACGCTGGCGGACTATGGAATAAAGGGCGACCGTTCAAAAGGGGAGACGGGGGTATGGATCGAACCCGGGAATCCCGGACGGGAGAGAAAAATCGCTGCTCTGGGCGTTCGCTGCAGCCGCTGGATCACCATGCATGGATTGGCGTTTAACATTAATACCGACCTGAGCTATTTCGACGGAATCATTCCCTGCGGTATCCGTAACAAACAGGTCAGCTCCCTGGCGAAAGAACTGGGGCACACAATGGATATTGCAGAAGTAAAAACCCTTCTGAAACGGCATTTTGAGGACGTGTTTCATGTAAATCTGATTACGATGAAAACGGCCATGACTTCCTGAAGCAACAGGAGCCGTTATTGTGCACTAAAATTCCTTCGGGATAAACAGTTTGTTTTTTTCCTTGAGCTTGCCGTTTTCGTATAATTCAAAACGGAACCAGCCTGAATGTAAAAAGTTGGTCTTATCGATGATGAGCGTCCGGTTATTGATATTTTTTATTTCGAGCAGGGGCGTATGATCTTCTTCAAAAAATTGTACGGAATATTTCTTTTTATCAAAGTCCGCCAGCGCAATATTCACATTGCCATCCTTTGCCGTGAACACGTAAGGTGAAATTTTATACACTTCTTTGATTTCAACGGGAATCGCTACAAAGGGACGGATCATCAGGGTATCTGCATTAACAAACAATAAAGTGTCTTTTGTTTGCTTTAAAAGCGAATCGCTGAATTTGCGCACTTTGTCCCCGGGGAGCTGCATAATCACGGAATCCCTTCTTTTTACAAACAGGATTTTTTCCACTTCAATGCTGGGCGTTTTAATTTTGGAAAAATTATTCACTTCCGGTTTTTTCAGGTTTCTGTTGTCCTGAAGATAAAAGATCCTGGAGTTGTCAATTTTAGGGATGCTGAGTTCAGTTTCAGGAACCGCCTCCGTTTTTTCCTGAATCGCTACCGGCTTATCCGGAACCGCTGCCGGTTTTTCCTGGGGCAGTTTCGCTTTTCCCTGGGTTGGCTTCGCTTTCACCAGCGGCGGGGATTCGGAGGGTTTGGTCTTTACCGGTGGTTCTGAAACCGCTTTTTTGGATTTGGTGAACATATACCGGCTGTTCCCGAAAAGGATGAAGATTCGATAATAGAATCGTTTTCCCTCCGCCCGGCTGTCCACGACGCCATTTTCCGGGGTATGCGGGTCCGGAACCGTAATGAGGGTGGAGAAATTGCGCAGGCTGTCCATTGAGCGCTGGATACTGATCTGATTTATGGCCGGATAAGCGTTCTTCCAGCTGACGACCACTTTTCCATTTGATTTCAGGGAAACGGTAAAACCGGGGAGGGTTTCCTGTGCTTTTGCACCGGGCAGGATGAATACGGACAGTAAAATCGGTGCAAGGAGAAAACGCATAGCACGACCAGATCTTTAATGCTGATAAGTCCGGACAAAGATAAGGGAAGCGGGCTTTTCGTCCGATTAAAACTGAAGCTGGCCTTCAGGCAGAGAAAGGTTTCCGAGCAATCCTCCGGAATGGACAATCAATATCCTGCTGCCAGCCGGAAAATAATTTTTCCGAGTCAGATCAGTGATGGCATAAAAGAGTTTTCCGGTATAGACGAAATCGGTAGGAATACCGGATTGTTCGTAGATCCCGTTCATGAAATCCAGCAGGGCGGTCGTTTTTTTGGCGTATCCGCCAAAATGATAGTCGTGAAAAAGTTGAAGCTTGTTTGTATCTGCCGGATCATTTATCCAGCTTGTCCGCAACGGCTCTATTCCGTGGGTTCCCTTCAACACAGAAATCCCAACGACTTTTTGCTGAGGTTTGCATGCCCTCAACAGACCAGTTAAGGTTGTGCCTGTTCCCACAGCACAGCAGATATGGGAATAAGCAGACAAACCGGCCATGGAAAGTATTTCTCCGGCGCCACGGAAACCGGGTTCTCCGCAACCTCCTTCCGGTATGATGAGTGCTTCGGGATATTTTGACTGGAGTGAAGATAAAAACCCGGAATCTTCTTTTTGAAGATATGTTTCGCGCGGCAAAAACTGAAAGTCCATCCCGTATTTCATTGCAGTAAAGAGTGAAGCAGGTAAGACCGCAGGCGTTTCACCTCTTATAAATCCCGTAGATGAAAATCCATGGGCATGGGCGGCGCAAGCCAGGGCAATGATGTGATTGGAATAGGGCCCTCCGAAGCTGATCAGCCTTTTTTTTTTCTGAAGTCTGCCGGCTTCCAGGTAGTATTTTAATTTGAACCATTTGTTACCTGAAATTTCCGGATGTATCTTATCCAGCCGCAATACACTGGCCTCCAATCCGCTTTCTTCAAAAACCGGAAGACGCAGCGGATCGAGTGTTGCATTCCCCAGATTGATGGTCGGGTCCCCTCCATATTGATAAATCTTGTCCGGGTTTGCCATTATTATTTATTTTCGCAGCGCGATAAAATTAAGTCAATTGAACCGGGCATCTGAAATTTGCACCGAAGACCCATAAGAAAGTAAAAACCAAGCAGTAAAAAATAGCGGATGAAACCAACTTTATTGATTCTTGCAGCCGGAATGGCTTCCCGGTATGGAAGTATGAAACAGGTTCAGTCCTTTGGACCTTCAGGAGAAACCATTATGGATTATTCCATTTATGATGCCATCCGGAGCGGATTTAAGAAGATAGTATTTATTGTCCGGAAGGAGTTTGCGGAGGACTTCAAAAATATTTTTGAGCCGAAGCTGAAAGGCAAGGTGGAAACCCAATACGTATATCAGGAGATGACCGATTTTCTGAATGGATACCAGGCGCCTGCAGGCCGTACCAAACCCTGGGGTACCGCGCATGCCGTGCTTTGCGCTAAAAATGCCATAGCCGATCCGTTTGCCGTAATCAATGCGGATGATTTTTACGGAAGGGATTCTTTTGAAAAGGCATACCGGTTTCTGACAGCCGAATGCAGCAGCACCTATTACAGCATCATCGGATACGATCTGGCCAAAACCCTTTCAGAAAATGGCTCGGTAAGCCGGGGGGTTTGCGCTGTGGATGAAAATGATAATCTCGTTTCCATTCATGAAAGAACCAAGATCTACCGGAATGAAGAGGGGAAGATCACGTATGAGGAGAACGGAAAAACGTTTTTTGTTCCCGATGATTCCAAAGTTTCCATGAATTTCTGGTGCTTCGATCCATCGGTATTCGGATTTATCGAAAAGATCTTTGCTGAATTCCTCTCAGCACAGGGCCAGGACCCCAAAGCCGAATTTTTTATTCCCATCATCGGAGACCGGTTCATTCATGAGGGGAAAGGACAGATCAAAATCATTCCAACGGCTTCCAGCTGGTTCGGCGTCACGTACAAAGAGGATGCTCCGGGGGTTAAAGAAAGCCTCAATAAGCTGATTAGGGCAGGGGTTTATCCTTCAAAAATTGACAATTGACAGTGGACAATTGACAATTGACAATGAACAATTTTATTGCGAAACCGCGCCTAAAGTCGGTCAACCGTCAACTGTCAACTGTCAACTGTCAACTGTCAATTGTCCATTGTCAACTGTCCATTCAATAACTTTTCACCATATAAATGCATCCCTGAATTTTCTTGATCTGCTGAATGCGGTCCATGTTTTTAACCGCAGAACCCTGGGGCAGGTGTATGCCGGCATAAGCCGTATCTGATTTAACTTCTTCCAATGCGGAGAGGATATATTTGGAGCGGATGGCAAAAACAGCGCCCTGGGCCTGAATCTGGCGGTTGCTGAGAATCCCGATCACATCCCCGTTTTTATCCAGAACGGGGCCGCCACTGTTTCCCGGATTGGCGGCTACCGATATCTGACAGGCCAGCGTGTCTCCGCGATAGCCGGTTTTTGCGCTCAGATAACCTTCGCCATATACAATTTCATCACGGGGATACCCCAGTGTGAAGATGGCCTCTCCGAGATCGAGATTGCTTTTATTGATTCCGTAGGGAATTACTGAAGGCGCCTTGTAATCGCTGTCCATGATCTTCAGGAATGCGAGATCAAGATCCGGGTTGATATAAATAATCTTTGTCTTGAATTCCTGACCCTTATTATTCTGAACGATCACCAGGGAAGCGCTGTTCACTACGTGCGCGTTCGTAACGATATATCCCTTGGGATCAATCATGAATCCGGTACCGCCTAATTTGAATTCAGCTTCCGAAGGAACTTTGGCCGGTGTTTCTCTCAGTTTGGCATTGAGGGAATTTTGCTTCTGATCCAGGATCGAAATCTTCCTGTTGAGGACTTCAATGGATTTGCTGGCCGTATTTGATGAAAGTGAAATGGCGATTGCAGTAATGAGCAGGGCCGTGATTCCGGCTATTGATGCTGCAACGGCAACTACTTTCCGGTATTTTATCCAGAGCCTGACCAGTTTGGCCTCCTGGGGCTGTTTAATCTGACCGGATTCGAACAGCTCGTTGTGTACATCCTGTATGGTGGATTTCAGATTCTTCCGCTCGCCATATTTTTCCATCTGGTGAAGGAAAACAGTGTGTTCAACCACCATCTGATCAACGCCCGGGTTGTTTTTCCGGAGGTTTTCGAAAAATACTCTTTCCTCAGGAAGCATTTCCCCGCGGATGTATCTTTCAATTGATTCCAGCATATTCAGCTCTTCCATCGCTTTCCGAATTAAGGATTTTTATATTGACTGAAGAAGATCTTTTTCAACCGCATCAGGCATTTATATTTCTGATTTTTCGCATTGTCGGCATTGGTATAACCAAATTCTTTTGCGATCTCTGACATATTTTTTTTTTGCAGATAATAAGACTCCAGCAATGCCTTACAGGGCTCCCCCAGGTTTTGCAAGGCCATCTCCATCAACTCATAGTCACTGCTCCTGTGCTCGTATATATCCACATCGTCCGTTACACTGACCGTTTCCCCGGCACTGGCGAGGTCGGCAGAAAACTTCTGCTTGACCTGTAACCTTTTCAACCACAACCGCCGGCAAACTGCATAAATATAGGTCTTCAGCTGAGCGTGCAATTCGAAGCTGCCGGACCTGGCCTTTTCATATAAAACGATCAGCGCTTCCTGAAAAACATCCCGGGCATCATCTGAAGTTCCACTGTTATTGACGACCAGACTCTGAACCATCCTGTAATGGTTTCTGTAGATGGTCTCAACGGCTTTCCGCTCATTTTGAGCAAGCCCTTTCAATAGCCCTTGCTCAATACTGTCCGTAGTCACGCAGTTGCATAATTTAATACTGAAAGTAAAGATTCGTAACCCATTGCCCGGCAGAAAATTTAAAAAAGAATCGCCCGGGCGCGGTAGGTTTAAAAAATCTGGGCCGGTCTAAATATTCTAACTTGTTGATTATCATGTAAATGAGAAAAAATGAAAAAATAATGACATTTTCCGGCCTTTGATAAGGTTACTTTTCCGCGATCCGGGTATTAACCTAAAATCATTCACAAAAAAACACATTACAATGAAAAAACTTTTGGTTGTATTAGCAATTGGCTCATTTGCAGCCTGTAACGGTTCTGCCAGTTCAGATACCAAGGCGGCTGCTGACTCTGCTGCTTCAAGCGTAAATGCAGTAGCTGATTCTGCAAAGACTGCTATTGATTCAACTGCCAGTGCTGCTAAAGACAGCCTGAAAGCTAAGGTTGATTCCACGAAGAAATAAGCTTTTTTTCATATGGCAAGCAATTGTAAAAGGCCGTCCTGGTTATATCGGAACGGCCTTTACTTTATTTGCTTTTTATTTTGAGCAGCTCGTCGATGGCGTCCAGAAACTCCTCTGTGTATAGATAGTGTTCGCCATGATTGACTTTTGGACCATACAGGCAAACCGCCAGATCTTTCGTCATTTTGCCGCTTTCCACGGTTTCTATACAAACCTTTTCTAAAGTCTCACAGAAATGGATCAGTTCGGGGTTCTGATCCAGTTTGCCCCGGAATGCCAGTCCGCGCGTCCAGGCAAAAATGGATGCAATGGGATTGGTGGACGTTGGTTTCCCGTTCTGGTGGTCCCGGAAATGCCGGGTTACCGTTCCATGGGCCGCCTCCGCTTCCAGGATCATACCATCGGGAGTAACCAATACGGAGGTCATCAGCCCCAGCGAACCAAATCCCTGGGCTACCGTGTCGCTTTGTACATCGCCATCAT
Organism: Bacteroidota bacterium; assembly: GCA_030706635.1. Classification (GTDB taxonomy): domain Bacteria; phylum Bacteroidota; class Bacteroidia; order Chitinophagales; family Chitinophagaceae; genus Puia. The sequence continues at coordinate 42,206 of JAUZOD010000023.1, read as the reverse complement.
AATTTTTACAGGCCCAGACGAAATTTCCGTGCCATTTCAGTGCGCTGGCCACCATGTCATCAATCAGCCGGTGCTCATAGGTAATTCCGGCTTCCTGGAACGCTGCTTTAAATTCCTTTCCGTAGATCTCTTCAAAAATATCTTTGAACCGGCCATCGTATTTTTTAAGGATCGTGTTTTTGGTGGACAGATACAGTGGCCATTTCTTGCTGAGTGCCATATTGAAACAGCTTCTGGCAAATCCTTTGATGCTTTCATCCGTGTTATACATGGCCAGGGCAACGCCGTCTCCCTTAAAATCATACACTTCAAATACTTTGGCCGCGCTGCCGTCAGCCGGGGTGAAGGTCATGGTAAGTTTTCCTTTTCCGCTGATCACCGTGTCCGTGGCACGGTACTGATCTCCGAAGGCGTGTCTGCCCACAATGATGGGAGCGGTCCAGTTGGGAACCAGGCGTGGAATATTTTTCATAACAATGGGTTCGCGGAAAACGGTTCCATCCAGGATGTTCCGGATCGTTCCGTTGGGGCTCTTCCACATTTGTTTCAGCTTGAATTCTTTTACACGGGCCTCGTCCGGCGTAATGGTAGCGCATTTGATGCCTACGCCATATTTCGCGATGGCATGTGCTGCGTCAACCGTGATCTGATCGTTGGTCTGGTCTCTGGATTCAATGCCGAGGTCAAAATATTTGATATCCAACTCAAGGTAAGGTAAGATCAATTTGTCTTTAATGAACTTCCAGATAATCCGGGTCATCTCGTCTCCATCGAGTTCCACAACCGGGTTTGCTACTTTAATTTTCTTTGGCATGAGCGCAGTATTTTTATTTCAAAAGTCAGCAAACCTACATGAAATGAGTCAATTGGCAAAGCCGTCACGGAGTGTGGTGCGGCCATTATAAGTTTACAATAAGAACGGGTATTTTCAATTCGTGCCTCACGGTGTTTACGGTTTCCCCGTAAATAAAATCCTTGAGTCCCGTATGACCGTGGGCGCCGATCACCAGCATCTCTGCTTCTTCTTCTCTCACGATGCGAACAATTTCGCGGCTCCGGCGGATATAACCCAGGCGGGTTACGGCCTTATATTTGTTTTCTTCGAGTGTTTCCTGATACCTGTCCAGCCTTTCCTGATCGTTGCGCGTTTCCAGGTCATCACTTTGTTTGCCCAACATACGTGCCGAAGCGCTTTCCACAATATGAATCAGCACATAAGTGCTTTCCGTTCCACCCTGCCCGATGGCAAAGGCCAGCAGCTTTTCATCGTGTCCGCTAAAATCCAGGGCAATGGCGATCTTTTTAAATTTCGGGATCTCCAGTTTAACAACGTCTGAACCTTTCCCATGCATGGCGATTTCCGTTTTTGGTGGCTTCCCGGTCCAGGGATGAATAAAAACGTATGTCAGCAGGGCCACTGCTGCAAGCGCGACAACAGTAAGTAATATTTTCCAGATCCCGTTTCCCGGATTGTTGAAATAATCAGTTCCTTCTTCAATCACCAGTTTTAGATTCAGATATACCAGCAGGCTGGCAATGGCCCACGCAAAAAGCCGGGTCGTCAGGTTGATTCGGAAAATGCCCATGGTTCTTTTATTGCTCACGAAATGGATTAACGGGATTACCGCAAAGCCCAGCTGAAGACTGAGGATCACCTGGCTCAGCACGAGGAGTTGATCCACCTCCTGCTCGCCCGCAATGCCAATGACCAGCACGGCCGGTATGATGGCCAGCATTCTGGTGATAAGCCTTCTCAATACCGGATTGATCCGGAGATGTAAATGGCCTTCCATCACGATTTGGCCCGCCAGCGTGCCGGTAACGGTAGAGCTTTGCCCTGCTGCAATCAGTGCAACAGCAAATAGAATGGACGCTACTTTGGTTCCCATCTGCTGGGGTAGCAATTTATAGGCCTCCCGTATGGAGGCCACGTCGGCATGACCGGATTTAAAAAATACCGTACCGGCCAGGATCAGAATCGCAGCATTTACAAAAAAGGCCAGGTTGAGCGCAATGGTGCTGTCCAGGAAACTCAGTTTCAATGCCCTTCTGATGAATTTTTCTTCTCTTTTTATTTTCCGGGTCTGCACCAGGGCGGAATGCAGGTAAAGGTTATGGGGCATTACGGTAGCCCCGATGATGCCAATAGCTATATAGAGAGCAGCCTTGTTCGGAAGGGTGGGGATCAGACCCCGGCCGATTTCACCGATATGCGGATGCGCCATCATGATTTCGAGAAAAAAAGAAAATCCGATAATGGCGATCAGACCCAGAATGAACATTTCTATTTTCCGCATGCCCAGTTTCTGAAGTGAGAGCAGAAGAAAAGTATCCAGTGCGGTAATGAGAACACCATATATAAGGGGTAAACCCGTGAGTAATTGTATGCCGATGGCCATGCCCAGCACTTCCGCAAGATCGCATGCCGCGATGGCTATTTCTGCCAGTATATACAGGCAAAAGTTAATGGACTTCGGATACGTTTCCCGGTTAGCCTGCGCCAGGTCGCGACCTCTTACGATGCCCAACCGGGCAGAAAGACTCTGCAACAGCAGGGCCATTAAATTACTCATCAGCAGCACCCAGAGCAGGGCATAGCCAAATTGACTGCCACCGGCAATATCCGTGGCCCAGTTTCCCGGGTCCATATAGCCGACACTCACGAGATAGGCCGGTCCGAAAAAAGAAAAAACCTGTTTCCAGCGCGAACCATTCTGATGAACATTCACCGTTCCATGCACTTCGCTGAGGGAAACATCTTTGTATTCTACTTTGTTCATGAAATCCTTCCCGGAATTTCCCATTCATCGGCAGAACGGGTGGCCGGTTTGAACAAATCTAAAATATGTTCGGAATAGTTGCTAAAATAATACCGGGGCTCAGTTATTGCCGAATCTTTATTTTTGAATTTAAATGGAGGATTCATGGGACCATTGAAAAAGATCCTGCTTTTTACATGTATGTGTTTTTTTGCGTTTTGCAAACACAAGCCGGGTAATTCGGCAGAAAAGCAGAAGCCCGTTGATATCAGGGAATTTATAGGGGTATTTCCGGCGATTAAATTGCCCGCAAACTTTGGAGACAGTTCCCTGGTAAGAAAATCCAGGGATTCGGCTATTTCCACTGCCGTACTCCGCCAGTTTGTTCCCGATTCGCTTTTTCGTAGATATTGGGGAAAGAATCCGAAAACCAGATTCTACGGTTCGGGGAAAGTGGCCGTAAAAAAAGCAGAGACGTATCTTTTTCTTAAATCCGTTGATGGAACCAGAAAAGGCCTTTATATATTGGCTTTCGACCGCGAGGATCATTTTAAAGCCATGCTGACCCTGGTTTTCCGGGAAGATGATGCTGACGTTCAGTATGTCTCATCCATGGATAATAAATATACTGTGACCGTAAACCGTCAATTTAAGGATGCAAGGGGGCAGAAGTTCTTTAAAAAATCGGTATATATATTTAATGGGGAAGGTGCTTTTACTCTCATTATGACTGAATCCAACGAGCAGAAAGCCGGGTTGGCCCAGATATTTAACCCCATCGACAGCCTGTCGCGGAAACATAAATACACCGGGGACTACATTCAGGATAAACGCAACTTCATTTCGGTCCGGGATGGGAGGACCAGCACTGTGGTCAGGTTCTTCGTCCATTTCGAGAAAGAAAAAGGCACCTGTATTGGTGAGTTAAAGGGAGAAGCCCGGTTTGTTTCCCCTACCGTGGCGCGTTACAGTTCCAACGGAGATCCCTGCTCCATTCAATTTACTTTCAGTGATAAGAATATCCGCATGAAAGAGCTGGAAGGCTGTGGTAATCATCGCGGTATCCGTTGTTACTTTGAGGGTGTTTATGACAAACACAAACCAGGAAAAGAAAAGCCGGTTAAACAAAAACCAAAGCATAAACCATAAAATAAAATAAATTCGCATCCGTTTACCCAATCATTATGAGTTTTACACCCTTTGTCCATCCTTACCCCATCGACGAGCGTTATTCAAAAAAAGTGGCCTATTTCTCCATGGAATTTGCGGTTCACCAACCGTTGAAAATTTACAGCGGCGGGTTGGGGTTTCTGGCCGGCTCCCATGTTCGCAGCGCCTATGAACTCCGGCAGAACATGATCTTTATCGGAATTCTGTGGAAATACGGGTATTATGACCAGGCCCGGAATCAGGATCGGACGCTTCAGGTGACCTGGGTGGAAAAACAGTATCCTTTTCTTCAGGATACGGGCATCAAATACCAGATCAATATTCATGACCACCCGGTATGGGTTAAAGCCTATTATCTGGCGCCGGAAACTTTTAACGGCGCTCCGCTGTTTCTGCTGAGTACCGACGTTCCGGAAAATGATTATGTTTCCCAAACCATCAGTCACCGGCTTTATGATGCCAATGTGGCTACCAAAGTGGCCCAGTTCATTTTGCTGGGCATCGGGGGCGCCAAACTGGTGGATGAATTGAATTTCAACCCGGACCGCTATCATTTGAATGAAGCGCATGGCATCAGCGCCGCCTTTTATCTTTATCAGAAATTCAACAAAGATGTAAACGAGGTAAAAAAACGGCTGGTTTTTACTACCCATACTCCGGAGGAGGCGGGCAACGAGAAACATGATATTTATCTCTGTGAAAAAATGAGTTATTTCTGTGGTTTGTCCCTGCAGGAAGCCCGGGCCCTGACCGGTACGGACGACGAGCTGTTCAATCATTCGCTGGCCGCCCTGCGGCTGGCTCATATCGCCAATGCGGTATCGCGTTTACACGGACAGGTTTCCAATGCGATGTGGAGCAAGTACACAGGCATTTGCCCGATCACTTATATTACCAATGCGCAGAACTGGAGGTACTGGTCAGATAAGCAGATGTATAGCAAGCTGGATGAGAGCAATGATTTCTGGCTGGACGACCGGAAAACCTATCTAAAGAAAAGATCCTTTGAGTTGGTAGCGGATCAGACCGGCCGGCTTTTTGACCCGAAAGTATTTACCATTGTCTGGGCACGCCGGTTTGCCGGGTACAAAAGAGCAGATCTGATTACCCGGGATAAGAAAAGGTTCCACGATCTCCTGAATAACCCAAAATATCCGGTGCAGATCATCTTTGCGGGCAAACCTTATCCAATGGATTATCCTGCCATCAATGATTTTAATTACCTCGTGCAATTGAGCAAGGAGCATCCGCAGATGGCCGTTATGACCGGGTATGAACTGGGCCTATCCAAAAGACTTAAGCAGGCTGCCGATTTATGGTTGAATAATCCGCGGGTACCCCGGGAGGCATCCGGAACCAGCGGCATGACAGCGGCTATGAACGGAGCTGTCAATTTTTCAACCGATGATGGCTGGATACCGGAATTCATGCATCATGGAAACAACGGATTTGTAATACCGATGGCCGACTACGGAAATATGTCCGTACCTGAACAGGATGAATATGACCTTGATCAATTGTATGAGATCCTGCAGCATCAGATCCTTCCCCTGTATTATGAACAACGGGACACCTGGCGCCAGATCGTCAAGAATGGTATGCGGGACGTCCGCTTCCAGTTTGATTCAGGCCGGATGGCTACAGAGTATTACGAGAAACTGTACGTATAATTATTTTACGATATCCAGCAGCTCAACATCGAATACGAGCGTGGAACCCGGTTTGATGTCAGGACCCATCTGCTGATCGCCATAGGCCAGATCAGACGGAATAAAGAGACGCCATTTACTGCCTACCGGCATGAGCTGCAGGGCTTCCGTCCAGCCCCGGATTACCCCGTTTACCGTAAATTCAATCGGATGACCCTGTTTGTCGGAACTGTCGAATATGGTTCCGTTCAGCAGTTTACCTTCGTAATTGCACTTTACTTTGTCGGTGGCAGCCGGTTTTGCCCCGGTCCCTTCTTTTAAAACCTGGTATTGTAAACCGGAAGCGGTGGTGATCACCCCGGGTTTTGTTTTATTTTCCTCCAGAAACGCGGCGCCTTCTTTTTTTGACGCGGAAGCCTTCTCTGCTTTCACTTTCTCAACATAACCCATCATCACCTGCTGCGCCTGTTGCTGATCCATCAATGGCTTGCCGTTTTTCATTTCCGCATTAATGGCATTTGTAACCTGCAGGGTGTTGATGCTGGCGATGCCCTGCTGTTTGCAGAAATTGGCTACCATCAGCCCAACGGAATAGCTCAGCGAATCCGTGGTGGTTTTTAAGGGGGCGGGGGCCGGGCTGGCATGGCTGACAGGTTTTTTCTTTGCCTGGGCGAATAAACCGGCAGATAAGAGGGAAATCAATGCGATCAGGGAAATTCTTTTCATATTCTTTTTTTGGATCGGCAAAAGTACGGAAACTCACTGATCCCGGAAAAGGATCCCCGGTTCGCCGTCAGGGTTAACATTTTCTTTGTTTTTTAGAGAATACTTTTATAACCAGAAAGTTAAAAGCGGAATTCACCGATTTGATGGAAAGGGGCAAAATAACCTTTTTGCCTGAGCGTTTCAGGTTTCCCGGTAAGTTGCAGGCTGGATCCAATCAGGTCCGGGGTAATATTTAAAATCAATCCAAATGAAAAAGATTTTCACAGCATTATTTTTAGTAGCGGGTTTAGCAGGTTCAATCCAGGCGCAGTCTCTACTTGACGGCCTGAAGAAAAAGGTTACGGGTAATAGCAATAGCAGCGGATCAGGTCTTAGCTCGGACGATATTGTGGGTGGCCTGAAACAGGCACTGACTTTGGGCGCCCGGAAAAGTGCGGACAGGCTTTCTGCTGTAGATGGATTCTTTAAAGATGCCGCTGTAAAGATATTATTGCCTCCGCAGGCCCGGAACGTAGAAAAGACGCTTCGCAATCTGGGCATGGGGAAAATAGTGGATGACGCCATTCTCAGTATAAACCGGGCAGCTGAAGATGCTTCCAAATCAGCCGCGCCCATCTTCGTGGGGGCTGTGAAAAATATGAGCGTCCGGGATGGTCTGGGTATTTTACGAGGGGCAGACACTGCCGCCACAGGTTATCTCAGAAAGAGCACCACACCACAATTAACCGGGGCTTTTCATCCCGTAATAGATTCCTCCCTGATAAAAACAGGGGCCACCAAATACTGGAAAGATATTTTCGAAACCTATAATAAACTGCCGACCACCTTCAGGAAAGTGAACCCCGACCTGACCGGCTACGTTACACAAAAAGCCATCGATGGCATTTTCTATTATGTTGCGCAGGAAGAAATGAAAATCCGGAAAGACCCTGCCGCCCAGGTTACCGATCTGCTGAAGAAAGTATTTGGCGGGAAGTAAATCCTGGTTAGCCTTTAAATGTGCGGAAAAGGATACAGGTGATCAGGCAAACGCCCCCGGTTACCCACCATAATATATTGAAGCCGTAATGGCCCGCAATCCAGGTTCCACCTATGGGTCCGGCTACCTGTGCCAGGGACCAGGCCATTGTATAAAGGCCGGCATACTGTCCCCGGTTCTCCGGAACGGACCTGCTGGTCCAGAATGTATTCATGAAAGGCATCGCAAACATCTCTCCAAAAGTTACCAGGATCACGGAGATTACCGCAGTTAGCGGATGGTGTGGCAGCAGGTTGAAGATCACGTAAGACAAAGCTGTCAGAAGCACACCCGTGGAAATGAACAGCATCATTTTATTCTTAGTCTCCAGCCGGAATATCACCAGCATTTCAACCACCACGATGATGATCCCGTTTAAACCCATGAGCATTCCGATAAAAAATTCGGAAAGCTGCAGCCGGTTTTTATAAAAGACGGGCAGGGTGGAGAATAGCTGGAAAAAACAGGTGGCATAAAGGATGACGAAAAAAATAAAAAGCAGGTATTGCCGGTCTTGAAAAGGGGAGCGGACCAGCGGCCTGTCTGTTTTTACCTTGATCTGCTGTTCCCCGACAGGTTTGGATTTCAGGAGGTAATGCAAGAGGAATGCGGCTACTAAATTCGTTATGCCATCTATCCAGAAGAGGAGGTGATAGTTGAACGAAGCGATGAATCCGCCCAGGGTTCCGCCGATGGCCCATCCCAGGTTGATGGCCAGCCGGTTAAGGGAGTAAGAACGGGTTCTGTTTTCTTCCTTGCTGTAATGGGCAATGGCCGTATTGTTTGCCGGGCGGAAAGCATCGTTCACCAGGCTTAGAATGAAAGTAAAAAGACAGATGAGGGAGTAGCTTTTCATCAAGCCCAACACAATAAAGAGAAGTCCCCCTCCGGATAGCGTAAACAGCTGAATACAGTGAAATCCCCAGGTGTCCGTAAACTTACCGCCCAGGTATCCGCCGCAAATGGCACCGGCGCCAAATAAGCCAACTACAATCCCCGCCTGAAAAAGACTAAAGCCCATGGCCGTGAGGTAAATGGTCATGAACGGAAGCACCATCGTGCCGCTCCGGTTTACCAGCATCACTGCAGAAAGAAGCCAGGTGGACTGGGATAATCCGCTGTAGGCGTTTTTGTATAAGGCTAGCGTGCTGCTGAAAGGCTTCGTGATATTCATCCCGTAAAAAGCATTCGGACATGAAAAATCACCGGTAACTCAAATATTATATAAATTGCCACAGCGCAAAATTAGGGACCTTAAAAATGATTAATGAAAGGCATGCATAAAATTTTTGCCGCCCTGATCCTGATTTCCTCGTCATCCTGGGTTCTTAGTGGCGCCGCAATGGCGCAGGACCAGAAATATGCTGCACACGGGTGGCAGTTAATGGATTACCGGGACGACGGGATTTTTGGTGCGGGGGTAACCCGGGCCTATCGTGAGTTATTGAAAGGGAAAAAAAGCCATGTAGTGGTGGTTGCCGTTATTGATGGCGGACTGGACACTGCACACGAGGACCTGGTCGGGCATATCTGGACAAACAAAAAAGAAATCCCGGGTAATGGCATTGATGATGATCACAATGGATACGTGGATGATGTCCATGGATGGAATTTCCTGGGCGGCAGGGATGGGCGGAATATTACGGAGGAAAGCTATGAATCGTACCGTGAATATTACAGGCTCCGCCCGATGCATGCTGCATCACCGGATTCAATTCAGCCGGATGCTGCCGGGAACATTTATTGGAGGAAGGTGAAAAACAGGTTTTTAAAAGACTCTCTTCGGCAGGCACAAACCGTATCCAAGGTGGGTCAGATGATTCCCCGGTTGAAAATAACTGACAGTATATTGAGAATGGCTCTGCATAAGGATTCTGTTTACGCACCGGATCTGGAAAAATTGGAAACAACCGATTCCGCTACCGAGGCTGCCAGAAAGAATGGGCTTCAGTATTTCAGAAAATATTGGATAACACCGGAGATGACGCTTGGAAAATTCATCGTCGAAGCGGAAAAATATCTGGTGGGGGCAAAGCTTGCACTGGAAAGCTATTCCAATGATCCGAACGCCCTGCGCAGAGAAGTAGTGGGTGACGATTTTAATGATATCAATGACCTGAATTATGGCAATAGTAATATTTCTGCAGGGAACTATACCCATGGCACCCATGTTTCCGGCATTATTGCCGCGTCACGGAATAATGGAATAGGCATTGATGGCATTGCCGATCGGGTGCTGATCATGCCCATCCGCGCAATTCCGGAAGGTGATGAGCGGGACAAGGATGTAGCGCTGGCAATCCGCTACGCTGTTGATAATGGCGCCCGGATCATAAATATGAGTTTTGGCAAATACCTTTCGCCCGGGAAAAAATGGGTAGACAATGCCGTTAGGTATGCTGAAATACATGATGTGCTGTTGGTACACTCTGCCGGAAATGATGAGTCGGATAATGACAGCGTTCCCAGTTATCCGAATCCGGATTACGAAGGGCTGAATAAAAAGTCGGCCGCTTTTCTGACCGTGGGCGCGAGTGGCGGCGGGCCGGACAGCCTGGTACTGGCCCGGTTTTCCAATTATGGAAGCACCGGCGTGGATCTTTTTGCACCGGGAGTAAAAGTTTATTCTACAGTTCCCGGCAACCAGTATGAAACTTTCAGCGGTACCAGCATGGCAGCCCCGGTGGTGGCAGGCGTTGCTGCTCTCTTGCTGGAATATTATCCCGGATTAAGCGCCAGGCAGTTAAAATATGTGATCGTTCATTCCGTAATGAAACTCCCCGTTTCAAATGTAAAACTGGCGGCGACCGGAAAAACCGTCGATTTCAACAGCTTATCGGCTGGTGGGGGCATTGTAAATGCCTATAATGCCCTTAAACTGGCCGCCACCCTAAAAGGGGAAAGAGGGAAAACCCTTAGGCTGAAGGGAATACAAAGGAAACCGGACTGATGATATTGGGTCTGCAAACAATTTTTTGTACATTATTGCCGTTAATTGTACATCAACCTTTGAAACCCAAATCTGACCCTATGCAACCCCACATTGACAATCAGCAGGACCGTCTTGCGGAGATCTTTCGCCAGATGGATAACCAGGTTACCCAGGAGAGCAAAGTAGCCTATCTTAAAATTCAAAGCTGGCAATTTGCCGTTCGCACGCCGGAAATCGGGGCGATTTATCTAAGGGAAGCGGCATCCATGATCACCCAGTCCCTGCTTTCCTTTGTTCCAAATACCTTCGTGTTAAGCGAAGAAGGATATTTCCTGAATCCGATCGAAAATTAATGGATCTGCCGGGCCTGAGCGGTCATGAGAAACTAACACATTCTTTCAGCTCTTTTTCGGTGTAGGCCATGTTGTGTTTTTTCAATACATCAGCTGGCACACCATTCCATTGATTCGGAGCATTGCCAATATAGCCAACATCTTTTCCTCCCATTTCTGTTGTATAAAAGCCGGTGGCCACCAGGTTGCGGACCAGACTGAAGAACGCAACCCCCTGAGCCATGTCTGGTTTTGCCTTTTTCGGCCAGGCAATTCTATCCACCATTTCCATTTGCTGCTGCGGGGTACAATCTTTAAACGATTTTTCGTACCGGTTGAGGCATTGCATATCCAGCCAGCGAAGTCCGCCCCGCAGGGGTGTCTGATGTTCCGGCATATCTTTTACGATGAACTCAATAAATTCAGGAACTTTTGCGTCGGAAGCACTTCCGCTCACCTCGTCCCTGGGTATGATGATGTCTCCGAGGATGGTTATACTGGCTATTTCTTCCGGGGTGAAAAAGGCTTTTTCAGACAGTAATTTGCTTTCATACGCTTTTTCTTCCGGCATCCGGTTGATGCCGGTGCCCGTTAAATCTTTTGTCTGTTCTGAAGCGGGAACCGGTTTGTTCTCACCCGATTTGCAAGCTTCTGCGATCACACTGGTAGAGATGCCCCCGATGATGAGGGTCTTTATCGATTTGCGTCTGTCCATGGCCGTTGATTTAAATATTATGCTTTTTCATTTCTTCAACAATATATTCGGAAGTTCTCATAGACAGGGCAAGAATGGTCCAGGTGATGTTCTTGTCTGCCTGGGAAACAAACGGGCCGCCATCCACACAGAATAGATTTTTGCAATCATGCGCCTGGCTGTATTTATTCAGGGGTGAGTGTTTGGGGTCGTTCCCCATGCGCACAGTACCGGCCTCGTGAATGATATTGCCGGGGGCGTGAAGACCCCAATTGTTCTTTTCATTGTCATCATTCCCCCAGGTGGTAATCGCGCCCATGGCGTGCAGAATTTCGCTGAAGGTCTCCTTCATGTGTTTGGCCTGCTTGATCTCGTATTCCGAATGACTGGTATTGAAACGCAGTACCGGGATGCCGTACCGGTCAACGACGGTCGGGTCTATCTCGCAATAGTTGTTGATGTTGGCAACGGTTTCCCCGCGACCCGCCATACCGACATGGGCTCCGAACAGGGTACGATAATCTTTTTTCAGGGAAGCTCCGTAACCGCCGGCTTCTTTTTGTTTGCCCATGATCTGATAATTCCCATTAAGATCTTCAATGCCCCAGCTGAAGCCATACAACGGCATATCAAAACCACCACCATATTCAATGTGATAACCGCGGGGAAAATCAAGCTTCTTATTATCCAGCCACCATGGCGTATATACATGCATTCCGCCAACGCCATCCTCATTGTATCTTTTGCGGTCCAATAATTCCGGAATGATGCCACCCATATCGGCGCCGGTTGAATCGTGAAGATATTTGCCGACCACATTGCTGTTATTGGCCAATCCATTCGGATGACGGGGAGATTTTGAATTGAGCAGCAGCCGCGCACTTTCGCAGGCACTGGCTCCCAGGATTACGGTTCTGCCAAAAACCTGGTATTCCTGCATATCCACCTTATTCACATACGATACGCCGGTGGCCAGCCCATCCCGGTCTGTGAGTACTTCCCTCGCCATGGCGTTGGTCACCAGGTCAATATTGCCCGTTTTCAAAGCGGGGATCACCAGGCAGGAGGAAGCGGAGAAATCACCATACACCTTGCAGCTCCGGCCACATTGCGCACAGTAAAAACATTGTCCTCTTTCGCTATTGACCTGTTTGGTCAGGATAGAAAGACGGGAAGGTATAACCGGAATGCCGATGCTGTTGCCCGCCTTTTTTATGAACAGTTCGTGAAGACGTGGTTTAGGGGGTGGCAGGAAGAATCCGTCAGGATCATTCTCTAATCCTTCATTCGTTCCGAATACCCCCAGCATTTTGTCTATCTTATCGTAATAAGGTTTGACATCTTCGTAGCCGATCGGCCAATCATCGCCCAACCCGTCAATGCTTTTTCTTTTGAAATCCTTGGGCCCGAAACGCAGTGAGATACGGCCCCAGTGATTGGTTCGTCCACCCAGCATGCGCGCCCGCCACCATTCCCAGCTGGTCGTTCCCGGGGCTCCGGTTTGCGTGTATGGTTCGTCATCAATAGTCCATCCCCAGTAACAGCCGTCAAAATCGCCGAAAGGTCTGAATTTTGTGCTGGCTCCCCGGCGGGGTGACTCCCACGGGTTTTTCAGCTGGTTTGAATCTGTTTTAGGATCGAACATCGGGCCCGCCTCCAGCAGGCATACTTTCAGACCTGCATTGGCCAGCACGTAAGCGGCCATTCCTCCGCCAGCTCCTGATCCGACAATCACGGCATCATATTTCTTTGGCTGCTTCTTAATTTGTAGATCTCCCATGTTAATATTTGTAAGAAAAAGAAAACCTGAAATGAAGGTTTAAATTTAATTGATTAATGATAAAGGATAAATTTTTTTGTTCCGGCGGCACGCTTATTGTAAAATCTTTATCGATATGAAAAACACATTCAGCATTTTAACGGCATTTGTTTTTTCCATTTCGCTTGTTTTAACTGTTAATACTTCGCGCGCGCAGGGATCTGTCAGTTTTCAGGTTTTCTATGACCAGCTTTCACCGTATGGCTCCTGGGTGAATTATAATCAATATGGTTATGTGTGGATACCGACTTCCGTAAGTGTGGGGTTTCGCCCGTACGGAAGTTCGGGTCATTGGGTATTTACCGAGGACGGGTGGACCTGGATTTCTGATTACAGCTGGGGATGGGCTCCTTTTCACTATGGAAACTGGTTTTATGACGATGGCTATGGCTGGATGTGGATACCGGGATACGACTGGGCGCCGGCCTGGGTTACCTGGGGAGAATATGGAGGAAATTATGGATGGGCTCCCATTGGTCCGAATATTCAGATTGGCGCAGCCTGGAATAGTTACAGGCCACCAGCTTATTACTGGACGTTCATGCCCAGAGGCTACATGACCAGATCCAATATGAGCAACTATTATGTTCATTATAACAGCAATGTGACCTTCATAAAAAATATTACGGTCATCAATAATATAAATTCCGGTGGCGGCAGGCCTCAGTATATGCGGGGGCCGCAGGCCAGTCATGTGGAGAAATATACCCATGTTGCCATTCGACCGGTAACCGTCAGGGAATCAGCAAAACCAGGACGGGATCGGGTGCAAAATGGTCAGGTTGCCATCTACCGGCCAACAGTGAGCAGAGCCCCGGCGGCAAGACCCGTTGCGCCTGCCCGTGTGCAATCCCTTCAGGCCGTAAAACCCGCAGCCTTACCAGGGTACAATCACAATGTTCGCCCAAACAGCAAACCGGCACCAGGTAATGCAGCAAGACCCGCAGCACCGAGGCCAGCTGGCAGAAGCGAAGCAGTAACTCCAAAGCCCAATCCGGTGAACAGGCCCGCGAGACCGGCCCCGGGCAACCATGCTCCTGCCAGCAACCGTCCTGTTCCAAATAATCATCCTGTTACTCCGTCCGTAAACCCACGTTCACCGGCTCCAAACAATCATCCTGCTGCCAGCAATCATCCTGTTGCCCCACATCAGCAGGCTCCAACACCTACTCATCCGGAGAACAGGCCTTTGACTCCTCAGAGTCACCAGCCGGCGAGGACCAGACCCAGTGGTCAAAATGCACCCCGGAACATACCGCATAATCCGGCACCATCAGGACCGGCCCCGCGGCCGCCAGGCAGGGCACCGGTTCCCCAACAACCCAGAACAGCACCTCAGCCGGTGCCCCGAAATGCACCTGCAGGTCCGGAAGCCAGGCCCCCGGAACGAAATCCGAGATAATATCCGGAATAGAGAAGGAAGGTTGCCGGCAGATGCCAATAGCCATTCAACTTGGTCAATTGCTTTAACTTGCGGGAAAGGATCACGATGAAAGAATCAGTATATATCGTATCCGCTGTCAGAACGCCCATCGGCAGTTTCGGCGGAACGTTGAAGGAATTTTCAGCAACGCGGCTCGGATCCCTGGCAATTAAAGCCGCTCTGGAGAGAATACATTTAACCGGGGAAAGGGTGGATGATGTGTTGATGGGATGTGTATTGCAGGCCAACCTCGGGCAGGCTCCCGCCAGGCAGGCAGCAAAATATGCGGGACTTCCCGATTCCGTTAACTGCAGCACGATCAACAAGGTTTGCGCCAGTGGAATGAAAGCCATCGCTCTTGCTGCTCAAAGCATTTTGCTGGGAGATGCGGAAGTGGTGATTGCGGGTGGAATGGAAAGCATGAGTAACGTTCCGTTTTATGCGGAACAGGTGCGCTGGGGAAATAAATATGGCAACAGCCTCCTGATAGACGGCTTGGCGAAAGACGGTCTTACGGACGTATATGACGGCAAGGCGATGGGAAATGCGGCTGAGCTCTGTGCTTCCATTTGCGGTGTCAGCCGTGAAGCCCAGGATGATTTTGCCATAATGAGTTATCGGCGGGCTCAGGAAGCCTGGCAGCTGGGAAATTTTAAAGAAGAAGTTGTTGCTGTCGAGATGCAGAAAAAAAACGAGATCATCAGAATAGACCGGGATGAAGAGCCTTTCAATGTAAAATTTGATAAGATCCCTTTCCTGAAACCGGCTTTTCAAAAAGATGGCACCGTAACGGCCGCCAATGCCAGCTCCATGAACGATGGCGCCGCCGCGTTGATTTTGATGAACGAAAAAAAGCTGAAAGAGTCAAAATTAAAACCGCTGGCGAAGATCATTTCCTTTGCCGATGCCGAGCAGGCGCCTGAATGGTTTACCACGTCTCCTTCTCTGGCGGTTCCCAGAGCCGTTCAAAAAGCAGGATTAAAAATGGATGAGATTGATTACTGGGAACTCAACGAGGCTTTTGCCGTAGTGGGTATCGAGAATACCAGACGCATGGATCTGGATCCGGCAAAAGTGAATGTTCACGGAGGCGCTGTTGCGCTGGGTCATCCCCTCGGGTGCAGCGGTGCACGGATCGTAATAACCCTGATCAATATCTTAAATCAGCGAAAGGCCCGTTATGGAGCCGCAGGAATCTGTAATGGTGGCGGTGGCGCCAGTGCGATGGTGATTGAAAACCTTTTATAAACCAAAGAGAAATTGATCGTGGATATAATCCACCACATCCACCAGGTTCTTTTTTTCTTCATACACTTTGAGCTGGCGATCGGCCCCGGTTCCGGTTTCAAATATCCTGGGAATGATGCTGATGGCATCCCGGATTTCCAGGGGATCCACTACATCGTCAATGAAATCGAGCAATTCATAGATGAGGGCACGGGTATTCACCTCTTCTTCTTTTCCAAAATCGATGAGATGACCGTCTATTCCATAACGGCTGGCCCGCCATTTATTTTCATTGATCAGGGCCCGTTGATAGATAATGAAATTTAAGTTCTGGGTGCGCAGTTTGTATATCTTGGCACAGATGGCCTGGAACAGCGCTGCGATACAAATGGTTTCTTCGACCGTAAGCGGCACATCGCAAATCCTGAATTCAACCGTATTGAAAAAGGGATGAACGCGCAGGTCCCACCAGATCTTTTTTGCATTATCGATGCAGTTGGTCTTTACCAATAATTTTACAAAGTTCTCGTAAGCTTCAATGCTCTCGAAATATTCCGGAATGCCTGTGCGCGGGAATTTGTCGAATACCTTGGTGCGGAAAGACTTGTATCCGGTACTCCGGCCTTCCCAGAAAGGGGAGTTGGTGCTCAGGGCATAGATATGGGGCAGGAAATAGCGGGTGGAATTGGCAATGTGGTTGGCCATTTCCCTGCTTTCCATTCCCACATGTACGTGCAGCCCGAAGATCAGATTGCTGCGGGCGGCTTCCTGCAGTTCATTTACAATCTCGTTGTAGCGTGCATGATCGGTGATAAGCTGACTTTCCCAGTGACTAAAAGGATGCGTACCGGATGCGCCAACCCAAAGTCCAAAATCGCCGGCAATCTGTGAAATTGTTTTCCTTAGTAAGGCAACATCTTTATATGCTTCATGGATGTTCCCGCAGATATCGGTTCCTACTTCAACAACAGCCTGGTGCATTTCCGCTTTTACTTTATCGCGGATTACCTTTTGACCTTCAGCTACAATTTTTTGCTCATGGCTCCTAAGCTCCCGGGTTTCGGGGTCAATGACCATGTACTCTTCTTCAATGCCGAGGGTAAAATTCTGATAGTTGATGCTGGCCATGTGGTTTGCTGCGATGGTGTTAATGAGTCGGATCAACCCATAAGTGGTTTCTGAATGGTGCTTTTTTTGAGGTACTCGCCCCAGGTCAGATTATCCAATCCTTCCCGTGCCTCGAGTGTACGTTCGATGGCGTAGGTGGCCGAGGTTTCCACTACCCATTTGAAATTATCTTCGCCGACACTTTCCTTTTCTGCGTCCGGAGCGGGATTGCAGAAGTCAATGGCGTAGGGAATGCCATCCCGTATGGCAAGTTCCACCGTGTTGAAGTCATACCCCAGAAATTCATTGATCCGCAACACGATCTGTTCCATTTGTCTCAATCTTTCTTCAGATGGAGAAAAATTGGCTGCATACCGCAGGTGGTGCGGATTGCGCGGCTCATAACCCATGATGCGCACATACTTGCCACCGATGCAGTAACAGCGGTAGTACTCCTCAAAAACGATTTCTTCCTGCAACATCATTACGAGTCTGCCTGTTTCGCTGTGCTTCTGATAAAAATCCTCCGCGCTGGCCACACGGTACACACTTTTCCAGCCTCCTCCCGCAAAAGGCTTCATATAAGCGGGGAAACCGATGTATTTGAATATGGATTCCCAGTCCAGCGGATAAGCCAGATTGGAAAAAGAAAGTTCAGAAGTTTCTTCCGGCAATTCGCGCGAAGGAAGGATTACGGTTTTGGGAACGGGCACGCCAATTTTTGTCGCCAGTGCATTATTAAAGAATTTCTCGTCGGCACTCCACCAGAACGGATTGTTGATGACAGCTGTTCCGCAGAGTGCAGCATTTTTCAGAAAAGCCCGGTAAAAAGGAACATCCTGCGAAATACGGTCCACGATTACGGAATAACCGCTTGGCTCCCCCTGGATCACTTTGTTAATGTGTACCGGCTCCGCCATAATGCCGCGCACATTCCTTCCATTCACTGCTTCAATAAAGGCCATGGGGAAACTTCTTTCTTTTCCGTAGAGAATGCCTATTTTTTTCATGCTTACTTTTTTAGGTGGATGGTATATGGTGGATGGTGAATGGACTTTGTGTGTGAGTCCGCACCTGAAGGCCATTCACCATCCACCATATACCATCCGCCGAATTACTCAAGAACCGTGTATTAAAGATATATAATGCGGAAACATTTCCCGCCACGCGGGCCAGTCATGACTGGCATTCGGGCGCACGTCAAGCCAGTGGTTGATATTTTTAAGACGAAGGATGCCACTAAGCCGTTCATTATCTGCTTTGCAGATATCGTGTTCACTGGTGCCGAGTACTATGCCCATTTTCCACAGATTGGGGTTGTTGTCGTTTACAATAAAATCCACCGGATTGTTGAAATATACCGAGTCGTCATAGTACCCATTTAAAAATTGGCGAATGTCAAAAGCACCGCTCATCGAAAAGCAGTAGCTGGCGAGGTGGGGATGGCGGAAGGAAGTATTTACGGCGTGGTAGCCGCCAAAGCTGCAGCCGGCCAGGGCCATTCTCTCATAGCCGGTCTCGTGTTGGGCCCAGGGTATTAACTCGGTTTCCAGCATATGGTCGTAGCAGGAATAGTTATGCGCACGAACCTCCGGGGAAACGGACTTGTTGTACCAGGTCTGATCATCCAGACTATCGGGGCAATAGATTTTTACCCTGCCGTTTTCAATAAGCTCTCCGGCAGCCTCTATCATTCCCTGATCTTTATTCTGATAATAAGCCCCCTGGGACGTCGGAAATAAAATAACAGGCTGGCCCGCATGGCCGAATACGAGCATCTCCACATCCCGGTCAAGCGAAGGCGAGTGCCATTTATGATATTCTTCCTTTATGTTCATGGGAAACAGGTTTGGTGGGCCATCCAAATTTATTTTTAAAATGCTACAAAAACAAATCAACTCCGGATTCTTTATTATTTTTGAAAGTATGCAGTCCGTAAAACCCGAATCGCAGAACAGAAAATCGGTACTGATTCATTCCGGAGCACTGGACAGAAGCGTACTGGTTGATCTTTATCTGCCGCCTTTGGTGAGGGTTGATGCATTGCGGGTTCTGCTGATCAACGACGGTCAGGATCTGGACAGGATGCGGTTTGAATCCATATTAAGCCAGTTATATCAAAACAACAGCATCCGGCCGTTGCTTTGTGTTGGAATTCATGCCGGCCCCCAGAGAAAGCTTGAGTATGGTACCGCACATGCACCTGACTATCGCGGCAGGGGAAGTCTGGCTCCGCGGTACACCCATTTCGTGATCAGGGAGCTCACTCCTTTTATTAAAAATCTTTTCCCCGGCTTGATTTTAGCAGATTGGGCATTTGCTGGTTTTTCGCTGGGCGGCCTGAGCGCGCTCGATATCACCTGGGCCCATCCTCAACTGTTCAGAACAACAGGCGTTTTTTCCGGTTCCCTGTGGTGGCGAAGTCTGGATAAAACGGATCTCCGGTACCGGGATGAGAGCCATCGCCTGATGCATGGACTGATCCGTGCCGGTCACTATGAACCCGGATTGAAATTCTTTTTTGAATGCGGTACGGAAGATGAAACGGAAGACCGGAACAACAACGGCGTTATCGATTCCATTGATGATACTAAAGATCTGATGCGCGAACTTATGCTAAAGGGATATACACCCGGGGAAGATATCTGTTACCTGGAAATGCCCGGAGGATCCCATGATCCCGCCACCTGGGGCCTGGCCATGCCGCATTTTCTGAAGTGGGGCTGGCCGGCTTGATCATCAGAAGCTGTAACGGACTCCCAACTGCATATTCCAGCGGGAAAGAAAATCATTGTATCCCCAGGGCTTGTTGGTATACTTGTTTAAACCAAAAGTCGGATTGTAATAATAGTAGGGCGTCACACTTCCGTCAGCATTGGCCGTGAAGTGATCTACATCCAGGGGCTGTGCTTCCTGATTGCTGAGGTAATAGGAATGGCCCCATTTATTACTTAACAGGTTACTGATGTTGAAAATATTAACGGTGATGGATAGCGTATGCTGTTTGTAAATGGCTAAGGATTCCTCTACTTTCAGGTCGAAATGATTTTCCCACGGCAGCCGGTCACCATTTCTTACGGTGTTTTTGCCAATGTGGTTTTTCAGGTATCTGGTAGAATTCATATAGGTTTCGAAAGCGGTAAATTGCTGTGCGGCTGTTAACCCATTCTTGTCCACAAACTGAGACGCGCCGGTAGGCAGGTAGATCAGGTCGGCGCTGCCGGCAGTACTGAGTTTTGCCGGCGTTGACCCATCATCTCCGTTGATGTCTCCGTAATAAACATAGGAGAAGGTCTGACCGGACTGCCCGGTATAAACCAATCCGATATTCGTGGAGAATATTTTCCCGTAACTAAACTTCTTGCCGAGATATCCGATCACCCGGGAACCCTGATCATAATTGCTCCTGGCCTCATCAATATTGTTCAGACCATTAACATTATAATTGAACCGGTAATTCGAGGCGGCGGTGGAAGAAGTTCCATCAATTACACCCCAGGAATGTCCCAGGCTATAGGAAATGCTCGCACTCCACCCTTTGCTGAAGGGGCGCATAAGCGAGAGCGTTATATTGTAGGAATGTCCCTGGGTGGTATTGCTGAGCGCGTATACACTGGAATAACCGGCATTTATTTTTTGGCCGTAGAATGGACGTTGGGTATTGCCCAGAATGAGATTGCTGCCGGAAGGGGCCAGGTTCAGGTCGTGATATAAAATGTCCTGTAAGGTCCTGGTATAAATACCTTCCAGGGTAGCCACAAAGCCATGCGGTAATTTCTGGTCAACGGCCAGATTGCTTCTGAGGGTTCTTGCATATTTGAAATCAGGATCCGTAACGTTGATTCCCGGTCCTACGCCTGTACCGGGATGAAAGGGCGTATTGGGCGCAAAATGAACATTGTTGCTGGCAACCTGCGTGGCATTGAGCGTGCTGGAAATGGTACCGATTCCGGTATTGCTGTACTGGTTGGATATCCATACAAAGGGAACACGGCCGGTGAAGATCCCCACACCGCCCCGTACCTGCGTTTGGCGGTTCGCTTTTACGTCCCAGTTAAAACCAATGCGGGGGGAAAGCAGCACCGTGGTTTTGGGCACTTTATTGGTGGCCACTCCGTTATCCACAGCAATATCGGAGCTGTTGAAAGCTTCATTGGCAACCGGTTTCCTGCTGAATACGGGAATATCCGCACGCAGACCATAGGTAATATTGAAATTATCCAAAACGGGAAAGGCATCCTGGGCATAAAAACCAAGTCGGGAGGCATTGATGTTGGCAACCGGTTTCGGATTTTTCGGATCGGTGGAATATACCGTTTGATATTGGCTGGCATAGGCAGTAGCTACGCCGGAAGCATCATCATAAAAATCCTGCAGCGTATTGTAGGTGTAACTGCCGACCAGACCCTGAAGAAAAACGTTTTTTGAATTGTAAAACAGATTATCTGTTCCAAAAGTCAGCGTGTGTTTACCGGCATAGACATTAAAATTATCCGTAATGGTGAGGATATTCTGATCCAGGGAATTTGCCTGGGAACTATATTCCGTACCAAAATTGTATGTAGCGCCATTGTCTGCGATTTTTACTGCGGGGAAGAGACTGCCGGGTGTTGCCCTGCTGTCCCGGGTGGCTGTGTAGGTGAAGCGCAACATGTTTGAAAATTTGCTGCTGATATTCGAGTTCAGTTCCAGTACAGTCGAGTTGTTGGTGGAGTTGAAATTGTATCCATTATTATAAAAGCTCATGGAGGAAGGTGAGGAATTGCTAAAAATAAAATTGCTTCCTTTTACGTAGCTGTTCCGCAAAGTGAGTTTGTTCCTGTCGTTGATATTCCAGTCCAGACGCACAAAAATGGCGTCCGATTTTTTTTCATTGTTGAATCCGTTGTAGCCGCCGGGGTCATAACTCCATCCTGTGTGTTTGCTTTCGTCTTTGAGAAAATTGCTCAGGCTGTCGAGTGCAGAAGTGCGTATCTGGGAGGCCGGGGTGCCTGGTAAATTAGCCGGTGGCTGGGATCGTCTTTCGCCCTCGTAATTAAGGAAGAAAAAAAGTTTGTTCTTGATGATCGGTCCGCCGAGACGCGCGCCATATTGCCAATCGTGGAAAGTAGTATAGGCTGCTTTTGTATCAGCGCTACGTCCAACCAATCCCTGGTTTTGATTAAAACCATACACCGAGCCGTGAAAGCTGTTGGTGCCGGAACGGGTGACTGCATTTACGCCACCTCCGGTGAAACCGCTGAGCGCTACGTCATAGGGGGCGAGAATCACCTGTACCTGCTCAATGGCATCAAAGGGGATGGGATTCAGTGCGGCTTGTCCTCCATTGGTACCACTTGCTGCCAGACCAAATATATCCGTCGCATTGGCCCCGTCAATGGTGAATTGATTGTACTTATTGCTTTGTCCCGCAAAAGAAATACCCATGGTACTTCCATCTACGTTGCTTCTTCTGGGCTGGGCCTGGGGAACAAGGCGCACGTAGTCGTCTATATTGCGGGTGATGGTGGGCAAAGCCTGCAGCTCCGCCTGGGAAATCTGAAGGGAAGGACCCTGGCGTTTCGGGCTGATGATGGCGTTTCGCTGATAAATGACGGTAACTTCTCCCAGGGTTTTTGCGTTGTCTTCGAGAATGGCTTCCAGTTTTACTGGAGATCCCAGTTGAAGATTGATGTCGTTGTAAGTTCTTGTATTATATCCCGTGTAGCTGATTTCTATAGTGTACGGCCCCCCTACGCGCATATTCGAAATAGTGAATCTTCCATCTGCCAGGGCGACGCTGTTATAGACCGTTCCGGATGGCACGTGTATGGCCCTGATCGTGGAGCCTGCGAGGGTTTCATTTTTGGAATTCTTAATGATGCCGGAAATACCGGAGCTGGTTACCTGGGCGTTAACAGGAAAAACAGCAAGCACACAAAAAGCAGGGAGTAATAGTTTCCTGATCATACTGAGTTGTCTTTTCCCTGGGGCAAAGGAACGATCATAAATAGTGATCCGGGCATTAAAAAATTATTAACAGGCGGTGTGCAGTCCGGAGGGAAAATATAATTATTAAAAAAATAAAAAAAAATAATTCAAAAATGAAGTGGATAGATTTTTTATTTTGATAAATTATAAACAATGCCAGGAAAAATTAGATTTTTTGTTTCATCCTGGAAAAAGCAGGATTTCGACGGGGGCGTACGCAACGCGTTGACTTTCCGCACCTAATAAAAAACCCGCTAAATGATATAACTTTGTGTATAATTTTTTTAAATGTTAGACAGAATTGAAGAGGCAATAGAAGAAATCAAACAGGGCCGGCTGGTGATTGTTGTGGATGATGAAGACAGGGAGAATGAGGGTGATTTTATTACGGCTGCGCGCAATGCCAGCCCGGAGATCGTGAACTTCATGAGTAAACACGGACGCGGGTTGATTTGCGTACCACTCCTCGAAGAGCGTTGTGATGAACTTTCCCTTGAACTGATGGTGAATAACAATACCGCGCTGCATGAAACAGCCTTCACCGTATCTGTTGATTTGCTGGGGCACGGTTGCACTACCGGTATTTCGGCGCACGACCGTGCACTGACAATAAAGGCATTAATCGATCCCGCGACCAAACCGGCCGATTTGGGCAGGCCAGGGCATATTTTTC
Organism: Bacteroidota bacterium; assembly: GCA_030706635.1. Taxonomy (GTDB): domain Bacteria; phylum Bacteroidota; class Bacteroidia; order Chitinophagales; family Chitinophagaceae; genus Puia. The sequence goes on along the minus strand of JAUZOD010000023.1, from coordinate 18,707 downwards.
CGCTGCGTGCGAAAAAAGGCGGCGTACTCAGAAGAACAGGCCATACGGAAGCCACCATTGATCTGGCCCGCCTGGCGGGATTCGAAGGTGCAGGCATTCTGGTGGAGATCATGAATGAAGATGGCAGCATGGCGCGGCTTCCCCAACTGCAGGAGATTGCGAAAAAATTTGATTTCAAGCTGATTTCGATCCGGGACCTGATCGAATATCGTTTGAAGATGGATTCCCTGATCGAAGAGATTGTTCGGGTGGATATGCCCACGAAATACGGGCATTTCAAACTCGTTGCCTTTAAGGAAAAAAACACGACCAATGAACATCTGGCGCTGATAAAAGGGGAATGGAAAGAAAATGACCCTGTGCTGGTACGGGTACATTCCTCCTGTTTTACCGGTGATATCCTGGGATCGCTGCGCTGCGATTGCGGGGACCAGTTGCACAAGGCCATGCAGATGGTGGAAGCCAACAAAAGTGGAGTCATTCTCTATATGAACCAGGAGGGCCGGGGCATCGGTCTCGTGAATAAATTAAAGGCCTACAAACTCCAGGAAGGCGGTATGGATACAGTGGAAGCCAACCTTCACCTTGGGTTTCCCATGGACAAAAGAGATTATGGGGTAGGCGCTCAGATTCTTCGTTATCTCGGGGTGACCCGGATTAAGCTTATCAGCAACAACCCTCGGAAAAGGGCCGGCCTTTCCGGCTACGGTCTGGAAATTGTAGAAACCGTTCCCATCCAGATCCCCTCCAATCCCCACAATCAGCGTTACCTGCAAACCAAACGGGACAAGCTGGGGCATGAGTTGTATGAGGAACAGTGAGGGCAATGTGGAAATTGCTGATGTGGAAATGAATGTCTTTCCATTAGCACATTAGCAGATTACCTCCTCTCCGTACTATCCGTCTTTTTCTTCTTATCAAAAATTTCGTTGAAGCTGTCGAAATCCCGCCGGTACGATATGCTGGTGCCCGAACTATTGGTGGTGTGGTTCCCGACGGATAAATAATTATAGGAGTCGCGATAGAAAAAAGTGAGCACCACACGACCGTTCGGTGTGATCTTCCATTCTGCCGTGATATTGGGCAGGAACTGAACGGCTGCGTATTGCGCCTGCTGGGCCGTGAGTCCGAAATCCAGGGCACTCCCAACGGTGAAGGTTAAGCGCTGATTGAGAAAGCTTTTGATTACCGATAGATTCATGTTGGTCCGGTCGTAGGTTTTTGCGGCATCAACGCTTTCCTCCAGCGGTGTTCCATTGTAAAAAGAAGTATTGAAATTCACCCGGATGCTTTTATCCTTGAATACCCGCTGAAAAATATTGGAGAACTGGCTGCTGAGCGCGCTGGAAATAAATCCGGATATGCTGGTAAAGAATATGCCGCCTACGGCCTCGTTCGCGGTGAAAACGGCATTGCCGTTGGTCAGCGGGCCGAAACTATTGAATACGATCAGGAAGGCGACCTGTTTATTCAGTTCGTTGGGATCGCTTTCAATCTGGGACAGCAGCAGGGATGCCTCCACATTATTCCGGAGCTCGCTGTTCGGCGGCAATTGAATTTCGAAAGTGATGGCCGGATGCATCAGCTTGTCACTCAGATTCGCTACTACCCAAACGGGACCGTGGTAGCGTTTCAGCTTTTCTTCATTCTGTCCCAGCGTGCCGTTAAGTCCCAGATCGCTGAACTGTACGTTCTCCGCTTCGTAGATTGCCTGTATATTGATGTCTGCATTATAAGGGTCACCCGTCCACTGAATGAAATTGTTTACCCCTTCCATAAAAACGAAGGGCTTGCGGATGAAGGACTGAAAGGAGAAATTATAGTCACCCCGGTCAATTTCATACTTTCCCCGCATATTCATATTCGTATTGGTGCCCACCTGAATCTGCAGGTTTCCATGACCGGTTGCCCTGATGATGTCTTTTGTAAGCGGATCAATGATCAGGAAAACATTAGCGTAGTTGTTCGCTGTAACATCCAGCGTGACCGTAAAATTATCTTCTGTTCCGGGCTCCTTCTGCGCTTTCATTTCCTTGCCATAAACTTTCCACACAATAAAATCAGCATCGGCGCTTTCCCTGCTGGTGGTGGTGGGTATAAAAATATTGGAGCTGTCCGTTGGTTCCCCCTTGATGTACATCTGCAGATCTTCCTGGGGACCTGTAAGCCGCACGTTCGCCCTTCCGATCAGCGTCCCATAAAACTGGTTGTTGTCTGTGATTTTGGTATGAAGTAAAAGAAGCTTATTGGTATTCAGTGCAAAATCATACCGCATATCGTGGAAGGAATGATGGTATAATATACCTTTACTCACCTCCGCTTTATTTCCAAGGGAATCTAGAACCTGGAAAGATCCGAAATCGATCTGGTCGGCCCTCAGATGGATGGTAGCAGATGGAATTTTATAGGTGCAACGGGTATAATTCACATGCAGGCTGCCATCTTTTAATTGGAAATCGCCGATATAGTCCAGTTTGTCGCCAGTCCCCACGATCTGTAATTGGCCGGTGGCATAGCCCGTTACATTGCTGAAAACGGATCCGATATATTTTTGCAGCAGGTCTATTTTTGTATTCACGAAATTCGGAATCATGATGTTGATCGGCTGGGTCGCGCTGTCGTTGATATTGATGATGCCTCTCAGGTCAAACTGGTAATCCTGGTTGTTGGAGTGAACCTGTGCGTTGACCAGCCCTGTTCGTTTGCTGTAATCTGCTGTGAGTGCGAGTTTGCCGATGGAGTCATTGGAGAGCCTGAATTCTTCCGCATTGCCATTGAACTGCATAAAGGTCTGATTGAACGGATCTGTAATGTCAACCGTTCCGGTAAGCAATCCTTCAAGCCTTTCGTCTTTTACAAAGAAGGGGGAGAAATCGCCTATATTGATCTTTCGCATGTCCACGTGCACATCATTCCAGTTTCCTTCACCGGAGGGGTGGGTGCTGATCAGCAACTGCTGATCGCCGCTGGAAATTCTCAACGCGTTGGCGCCAACGATATTTTTACTGAAAATCAGTTCCCCGTTTTTATCGATCGTCCAGGTTTTACTATTGATGTCGAAAGTGGATGGTTTGAATCTAATACTCACTCCGTCACTGAGAGTCTGTACCTGGGCAGAAAGGTTTGCGGCATTTAAGGTCTGGTTGGCGCTGGTGGTTATTTTAATATCTGAAATATCATTGAATGACCTTAACTGCATATGGGTTGATGGAAAATGGAGGCTGTCGTTCACATACACTTCACCCACCTTGGTATCCAGGGAAAGACTGTCTAAATTCCCGTTTCCCTTCAGGTTCACCTTGTAGAAGGAAATATTTTTGTAACTGAACTGTGGAACGTCGGCATTTAAATTCAGCAGGTTTTGTTTGCTGTTTATCCGGCCCGTGATGTTAGTGAAATTAAAGCCTTTCAGGTTTTTATCAAACAAGTCAAGATACGCATCTACATTGCGCGTGGTGATCACAAAGCTGAATCGTTCGGTGGAAAGTTTTACCGTATTGGGCTTGATATAACTCGGGTAATACCGGTGCAGAAATTCCTGAAAGGCGGCCGGCAGTTCCTTAATGGAGAACTCCCCGACAATGGCGCCTTCAAACTCATTACTCATTACAGTAATGGTTTTGCTGCTGTCGATAATATCCGATTGCACTACCAGTGAATCAAAAGACAATCTTTCTCCCCTTTTTATCAGGGTGGCATCGTAAATGCGGGCCTTGCCCAGAAAATGATCAATGTCGTTTCCTGAAAAGTTAAAACGGAGTTTGCCGTTGAATATGACGCTGTCTTTCAGAAAATGAATAGCCTGCAGGTTGGCGTTGTCAACCACGGCATCGAAATCAAACTTCGGCGTGCTGCCACTGAGATCGATTAACCCGTTTAGGGTAGCATGCAAATTGGAATCTTTAGATATAATCGTTCCGTTAAAACGCTTTTTGGAAACCTGTCCGTTCACGAATATGTCACTGTAGGTATAGCCGTTAAAGTTGAATTCCCGGATATTTCCATCCAGACTGGCGTTAAGGGTTGTTACCGTAAGGCCGCTGCCTTCTACTTTTCCGCGAAAGGAAATCAGACCCAGGCTACTGTCTCCCATAAATTTCCCCAGGGCGAAATCGTTGGTGAGCACCGTGCCTGAATAAATTGCGGCGCCCCTGGCAGGGAATTTCATGCTCAGGTTGGTCACCATGGTTCCGATATTGGTCTCTATAGTGCCTGAGGTGGTGAAATTTTGAAAAGTCCCCTGGAAATTCCCAACGAAATGCAGCCGCCTGATCTCGTCAATATGGGGTTGATGAATTTCCTTCAGGGAAGGGACGAATGTAATAACATCTTCGTAAGTGGTCTGGAAATCGTCTGATTTGAAATTGATGAATGTTTTGCTGACATCCGGAAGACCAGTTAAATGAATGTCTCCGTAGAGGACGGTATGCTGACCGGCATGGATACGGATATTCTTACCCTGAAGGTCGGACACGGAACCCCTTAACTTTCCGGTAATGGAAATATTCTTTTTCCAGGATTTCAGTGCGGAAGCGAAATAAGCAATATCATCACTGTCGACGGTGGCATCCGCAAAGTTGGATTCCATTTTTACTTTGGTATTAAAATCCGACAGGTCATCAAAGCTGCTGAAGTGCATGGCAAAATAATTCCGGATATGGCTTTTGTCCGTTTGCAGATCAAGATTGTAAAATTCCATGCCTTCCGGATAGAATTTCATGTTGGCAGTAAGCTGCTTCACCGTTAAACCACTTCTTTCCCTGGTGGAGAGCTTGATTTTTGCCGTTATACTGTCTTTTACGAAAGCGACATTTTTAAAATCCCCCTGTACATCGGAGAAATGAATGTGGTATTCGTCGAAATGAGGAGAGATGTTTTTTTCGGAAAGTTTATCGTCCCGGAACGATCCGTTGTCAATAACGGCGTGACGAACATGAACGTTCCAGTCGCCAGCATTCCAGCGCAGATGGAGGGGGTCGTTGTGTATGAGATCTCCCGTATCAGGTGGAGGGCCCGGACGGTTGCCGGCATAATTCCGGATGGCAAAATCGGGATCCGTGAAATAGAGGGAATTGACGAAGATTTCTTTACGCGCCATGTCCATGGTATCCGCGTCCGCCGAAAAAGCAGCCATTTTAAAGTCCATATCCTCACCCCGCCAGCCATCCGCTTTCAGCAGATGAAGATGGGTTATGCGGATTTGTTTGAGTTGCAGGTCAATAGGCTTCTTTTTACCGGGACCACCTTCTCCGAAATAATCTGCCAGGAATTGGTAGTTCCAAACGGAATCCGTCCGGGAAATGCGAATATAGGTTTCGTCAAGTCCGATGTACTTTAACTCAATTTTATCCTTGAAAAAGAACCAGTCGGTGATGTTTAGCCTAACCTGACCTGAATAGAGCAGCGTGTCGCCCTTCTGGTCTTTCATCAGCACCCCCCGGAGCATCATTTTATTAAAAAAAGAAAAATCCACATCGCGAATACTGATCCGGGTATTCAGGTCGCGGGCTAATTTGCCTGTAACCTGCGCCACGAGCCAGTTCTGGACCGGATGGGTCTGAATAAGAGCCCATAACAAAGCCAGGAGCAGGATCAGTGTCAGTAACGTATTGCGAAGTATTTTCCTGACTTTTTTCAGATACAAGGATTAAGCGTTAAATGTACAAAAAGCATGCTGGATCAGCAATAGGAAGGGTTGATGGCGGATAGTTGATGGTTGATGGCCTTTATATTGTGAATTCACAACTGAAATCCATCAACCATCAACTATCCACGATCAACTTCTCTAATACCCCTCCGCCGCGTCATCCCCCCGTCCGTCAGCAACCGCTTCCATAGAGCCGGTTGGAGAGATTTGAATCAGTTCTGTTCGTCCGATGGCTGAACGCGGCTCTATCCGGTAGCCCATTTCGCGGAGTTTGCCGATCACGGTGTCGGGAAATCCTTTCTCCATATACAGCACATCCGGCTTCCACTGATGATGGAATTTTGGTTTATTGACTGCATCATCCGGCGATAGCTTGAACTCCAGGACGTTGATGAGTGTCTGGAAAACCGATGTGATGATCGTTGTACCTCCCGGCGTACCCACAACCAGGAATGGCTTATCATTTTTCAGCACGATGGTGGGCGTCATAGAGCTCAGCATTCTTTTCCCCGGCCTGATCGCATTGGCTTTTCCGCCAATGGCCCCAAACATATTGGGCACTCCGGGTTTCATGCTGAAGTCGTCCATTTCGTCGTTCAGGAAAAAACCGGCGCCGCCAACCACGGTCTTGCAGCCATACCAATTATTGAGGGTGGTGGTAATGGAAACGGCATTTCCTTCCTTGTCATAAGTATCCAGATGGGTTGTTTCCTCACTTTCGGGTATAATACCCGCTTTTACCTGTTCGCTGTTTCCGGCTGAATCGGGATTGAAACCGGCCATGCGCTCCTGCAGGTACTGATAGCTGATTAGTTTTTCTACAGGGGATTTGAAAAAATCCGGATCACCCAGGTATTTGGCCCGGTCAGCATAAGCCAGTCGTTCAGCTTCTGTCATCAGGTGGATGGAAGCAACAGAGTGAAATCCCTCTGCCCGGAGATCCCGGCCTTCCATCATCCGCATCAGCTGGGGAAGCAGCACGCCGCCGCTGCTGGGGAGGGGCATCGTCACGATGCTGTATTCTTTTTTGTAGGGAAAAATCATCGGCTCCCTTTGCTTTGCCGTATAATTTTTGAGATCATTATAACTGATCAGCCCATTTCCCCTTTGCATTTCTTCTACGATCCGTTTTGCCGTTTCCCCTTCGTAAAATCCTTTTGCACCGTAATCCCGGATCAGCCGAAGGGTTTTAGCCAGGTCCTTTTGCATCAGCGTATCTCCTGCCTTCCATGCGGAAGCCTTTACAAATACCGGCATTACGGTATTGTATTTTTTAAATTCCTCACTGGATTCGTTCAGGCTCGAGGCCTCGGCAGCCGTTATTGCAAAACCATGCTCCGCCAGGTCAATGGCGGGCTGGATTAATTTTTTTATCGGAAGACGCGCATATTTCAGCGAAGCGAAAATGCCGGCAACAGAACCCGGAACGCCACAGGCGAGATGGCCGTTCAGGCTTTCCCCGGGAACCGGATCGCCTTGTGCATCCAGGTACATATTCTGCGTGGCGCCGCCTGGCGCCTCTTCCCTGAAATCCAGACTGATGTTTTTTCCATTGGATAGTCTGGCCACCATGAATCCGCCACCGCCCAGATTGCCGGCGCCGGGAAAAACAACAGCCAGGGCCAACTGGGTGGCGACGGCAGCGTCTATGGCGTTACCGCCTTGTTTTAACATACTCAGGCCCGCCCGGCTCGCCAGGGGATGCGCAGAAACGACTGCGCCATTTGTGCAGACCACCGACTTCCTACTGGAATAATGAAAGGGAGTTTCGGATTGTGCTGAAACGGACCCGGCAGCAAAACAGATCCCGGTGAAAAGGATGACCGGACGTATGAACAGCATCATCATATGAAAAGGGTAATTTGGGTAATTGGGTAAAATTAGGAAAGGGAAACCGATCAGCCACCGCCAATATAATAACGCAAGCTGTTTCCCCGGGGATTTATTAATTTGCCCGATCACAAACGATTAATTTTCTGATGAAGAGATTTCTGCCCGCCTGTTTCTTTCTTCTGATTGCAGGTCCGTACGGTTTCGCTCAAACTCCCGAGTCTTTAAATGCGTCCCAGATCCTGCTGCAGATGAAAAAGCTGAATGTGCTTGGATCTGTTCTGTATATAGCTGCCCATCCTGACGATGAGAACACACGACTGCTGGCCTGGCTTTCCCAGGAAAAGTTGTACCGGACCGGATATCTTTCCCTTACCCGGGGAGATGGCGGACAAAACCTGCTGGGAGATGAGCAGGGCATTGAACTCGGCCTGATCAGAACCCAGGAACTGCTGGCCGCCCGTCGCATAGACGGAGCTGAGCAATTCTTTTCCAGGGCTTTTGATTTCGGTTTTTCGAAAACGACCGAAGAATCACTTCGGTTTTGGGACAAACAAAAAATATTGAGTGATGTGGTATGGGTTATCCGGAAATTTCAGCCCGACGTAATCATTACCCGGTTCCCGGAAGATAAACGGGCCGGGCACGGACAGCATTCCGCTTCTTCCGTGCTGGCCCATCTTGCCTTTGCGGCCGCAGCAGATCCGAAACAATTTCCGGAACAATTTAGATATGGAGTGAGCCCGTGGCAGGCCACGCGTCTGCTTTGGAACAACTATAATTTCGGGGGCCTGAATACCACGCGGGATGACCAGTTGAAAATCGAGGTGGGCGGCTTTAATCCGCTCCTGGGAAAAAGCTATGGGGAAGTGGCAGCGGATAGCCGGAGCCAGCATCGCAGTCAGGGTTTTGGTGTTGCCCGTTCTCATGGACATGCCCTGGAATATTTTTCTCTTACGGAGGGTAAGGGCGCTGAGAAGAGCCTGATGGATGATGTGGATTATTCCTGGAAACGCCTGCCCGGCGGATCAGCCATTGAAACTTTGATCAATGGGATGATTAAGAACTACGACCCATCCGATCCTTCAAAATCGCTTCGTGACCTGCTGACCATTTATCAGCGGATCAAAGAGCTTCCTGACGGATATTGGAAAAAGAAGAAGCAGGATGAAGTACAGAAACTAATGGAGGCCTGCAGCGGGCTGTCCCTGGAAGCAACAGTTCATCAGCCGTACGCGGTTCAGGGTCAGGAGGTAACGGTCGGGCTGCAGGTGATCAATCGTTCCCGTGCGAATATCACATTGAACGGAGTAACCCTGAATCAAACGGATACCGCCTGGAATCAGACGCTGGAACCCGATGAGAACTATACCCTGTCTCTCCGTGTATCCCTTGCCGGAATACCCATTTCGCAGCCCTACTGGCTGAAAGAACCGATGTCGGCCGGATCTTATAACGTTGACGATCAGATGCTGATCGGCGATCCGCAGAATAAACCTGCACTGATGGCGGATTTCCGGATTAGTTTACCGGGTCTGTCTTTTGTAATTCGGAAACCGGTGGTTTATGATTTCACGGAGCCCGCGAAGGGGGAAGCGTTTGAACCATTTGTGATCATTCCCAAAAGCCTGGCCTCCTGTAATCCGCAGGTACTGCTCTTCAGCGGTAAAAAGGAAAAAGACCTGGAGGTGAGCATTCAATTGAAACAGGCTTCCGGTTCGCCCGCGGTATCGGCACCGGTCAGCCTGACCCCATCACCCGATTTTAAAATACGTCCGGATCAATCTTCCTCCTCCGGATCGGTTTATCATTTTCGCATTGAGCCCACCGACGGAAATCAAAGACCTGAATGGACGTGGGCAACCAAGGCTTCCGGAAATCAAACAGATACGTTATTGCAATGCAGGACGATTTCCTATGAGCACATACCGAGAATAGACTATTTCAAACCCGTACGGGCAAAGCTGGTTTCCACAGATCTGCAGATCAGGGGATCCCGGGTGGGCTATATTGAAGGGGCGGGGGACAAGGTACCTGATGCGCTCCGGGAAATGGGATTTGCCGTTACGATCCTGAATGAGAATAATCTTACGGCTTCGGTATTGCAGACTTTGGATGCGGTTATTGCCGGCGTCAGAGCCTATGATGTGCATGACTGGCTTTTTAGTAAATACGAGGTTTTGACGGACTATGTGAAAAACGGGGGTAACCTGATTGTTCAATACAACCGCAATAATTCAGAAAATGCCCGCACCCGTATCGGGCCCTATCCATTCAGCATTTCAAACGCCAGGGTAACAGAAGAGGATGCTGCAGTGAATTTTGTTCATCCTGAAGATCCGGTTCTCCATTTCCCGAATCAGATTACGGATAAAGATTTTGAAGGATGGATTCAGGAGCGTGGCATTTATTTCGCCACGCATGCAGACCCTCAATACCGGGAGATATTCAGTATGCACGACACCGGTGAACAGGATCAGAAAGGAAGCCTGATTACGGCTGCTTATGGGAAAGGGAATTTCACTTATACCGGAATCGTATTTTTCAGGGAACTGCCGGCAGGTGTTCCCGGAGCCTACCGGCTGCTGGCAAATCTCATTGCACAGAATCAAAATAAGAATAAATAAAATCGGGCATGCTTAAAAGAAGGGAAATTGCGTTTGTTGTTGCGATCGTTACCGGACTTGTTGTCGGGCGTTTAATTAAAAAGGTTACCATCGGCATGCTCATCGGTTTGTTGTTGGGCTTAATTGCCGCTATGCTGATGGCCAGCCGTGGCAATTCAAAAAAATAATATGAAACCATCACCGGAAGAACAGCCACCCCTTTTTAAGTCCTGGAAAACATGGTATGGACTGGTGATTGGATTTTTAATTTTTCTGATTGTTTGTTTCTATCTGTTTACTAAACATTTTTCATGAGTTCTACCGACTGGATCGTTCTCATCGTCACGTTGGCAGGGATCATTATGTACGGTTTGTACAAGAGCCGGTCAGAAAAAAATCTGGAAAGTTATTTTTTACAAAACCGGTCTTCGCGCTGGTATATGATCCTGCTGGGCATCATGGGAACCCAGGCCAGTGCGGTTACTTTTCTTTCTGCCCCCGGTCAGGCATATACGGATGGCATGCGGTTCGTCCAGTATTATTTTGGTTTGCCCCTCGCGATGGTGGTGCTCTGCGTTACATTCGTTCCGGTTTTTCACAAACTGAAATTATTTACGGCCTACGAATTCCTGGAAAAAAGGTTTGACGGAAAGACGCGCACGTTCACTTCCCTGCTTTTTTTACTGCAAAGGGGATTGTCCACCGGTATTAGTATTTCCGCACCTTCCATCATCCTTTCTTCGCTGCTGGGATGGGATATTCTGTGGACAAACATTTTAATGGGCGGACTGCTCATCATTTATACTGTCACGGGAGGGGCTAAAGCAGTGGCCTATACGCAGCAGATTCAGTTTGTAATCATTTTCGCCGGTATGCTGATGGCCGGTTACATGGTTGTCCATTTGCTTCCGGCGCGTATAGGGTTGTCAGACGCCCTGCACATCGGCGGTAAGGCCGGAAAATTGAATGTGATCACCTCGGGTGTTGATGAGAAGGGGTTTAACTGGAACGACCGCTACAATATGTGGAGCGGGGTGATTGGCGGTTTTTTTCTTGCCTTATCTTATTTCGGTACGGATCAGAGCCAGGTTGGCCGATACCTTACTGCAAAATCCGTCCGGGACAGCAGACTCGGCCTTCTCATGAACGGGTTGGTGAAAGTTCCGATGCAGTTTGGTATTTTGCTGATCGGAACGCTGGTGTTTTCCTACTACCAGTTCGCCAAAGAACCCCTGTTCTTTAATCAGACACAGATCGAATTACTTTCCAAAACCAAATATGCTGATTCATTAAAAATTGTGCTTAAAGAACACGATCATCTCCAACAGCGGAAAGTGGCGCAGATGAATCCTTCCGGAGGGATGCGGCTGGAAAACCGAATGCAGGAAGGACTGGTGATGCAGCAGGCGCAGGCAGATCAACTTAGGCTGCGGACAACGATCAAACGATGGCTGAATGATAAAGAGGTGAAGGGTAACAGCAATGATACCAATTACATTTTCCTGCGGTTTGTGATAGACCATCTCCCGCAGGGACTGATCGGTTTGCTGATTGCGGTGATTTTTTTATCCGCCTGGGGATCGGTGGCGGCATCTCTCAATGCCTTGTCGTCGGCCACCATCAATGACATTCACAAGAGGATGATCAAAAAGCCATTGGAAGCCGAAAAAGAATATCAGTATTCGCAGTGGTACACGCTGGCATGGGGTATATTTTGCGTTGTCATTGCACAGTTGGCTTACAATATCGGAAACAGCCTGATTGAGGCCGTGAATGTATTGGGATCTCTATTCTACGGTGTTATTCTCGGGATATTCCTCGTGGCGTTTTATATAAAAAAGATAACAGCCACACCCGTTTTTATAAGCGCCCTGATCACGGAAACGTTTGTGATCACCATACATGTTCTCAATCAAAAAGAGATTATTAACATTAGCTTTCTCTGGCTGAATGCCATTGGTGCGATCGGTATGATTGTTTTGAGCGCGATATTTCAGAAATTCAAAAGGATGGCGGATGACAGATGACTGTCTTCAATCGCGAATTGGCGATAAAAGTCGGTCAACCGTCATCTGTCATCCGTCATCCTTTTTCACGAAAGCGCTTCCGCCTTCACATGATTGTAGCTTTTTTTGCTCACTTCGATTAAACGGAGCACTTTCTCCCGGATATCGTCTCTTAACCCCTGGATCTCATGTTCGAATACCTCATGGAGTTCATTCAGCTCCTGATTGGTGGTGCCGCGCAGGCGTCTGATCTTACTTTTGATTTCATCGGCGGAATCGGAAATTTTCTGCCTTGTTTCACTTCCTTTTGCAGGGGCAATCAGGAGTCCGATCACGATACCGGATAAAGTTGCGGTAAAAATCCTTTGTAAACTCATATCGTAAATTTTTAAGTTGATGCCGGATGAGGTATAGCGTTCAACAATCTTGCCAGAGTAGGGATGGAATAAATGCATCGCTGCCAGCATTGACAATGCCCGCCGGATTGAGTATATTTGCGCCTTCGTAAAAGTTTCATAAATCCTTACGCACTGAACCATGGATACCTATCTGATTACCGGAGGAGCTGGGTTTCTGGGTATTAATTTAACCCGTTATTTGCTGGAACGGGGCCATCGGGTTGTTTCGCTGGACATCGCCGATTTTGATTATCCTGAAAAAAACATCATCCAGGAAATAAAGGGGGATATCCGCGACCGGGCCGCGGTAGACCGGGCGATGCAGGGTGTTGATTTTGTTGTACACACGGCAGCAGCCCTGCCGCTATATAAGAAGCAGGACATTTATTCCACCGATCTCGACGGTACCCGCAACGTATTGCAGTCTGCGCTCGATAACGGGGTGCAAAGGGTGGTTCATATTTCCTCTACGGCTGTTTATGGTGTGCCGGATCATCACCCCCTGGTGGAAGAAGATAAACTTTTTGGTGTGGGAGATTATGGCATCTGCAAAGTAAAGGCCGAAAGCATTTGTGTTGAATTCAGAGAGAAGGGACTGTGCGTTCCGGTTTTTCGTCCAAAATCATTTATAGGTCCCGAGCGTTTGGGTGTATTCGGTTTGTTTTATGACTGGGCTAAAGACGGACGCGGATTCCCTGTGTTGGGAAACGGCAACAACAAATATCAGCTGATGGATGTGGAAGACTTCTGCGCAGCCATTTATCTGTCTACGACGATTGACAGGAACAATGCCAATGATACGTTCAACGTGGGAGCAAAGCTGTACACCACCATCAAACAGGATTACCAGGCGGTGCTGGACAGGGCCGGATTTGGGAAAAAAATCACGGGCGTTCCTGCAGGGTTCGCCATCGGGGTGCTGCGCATACTGAATAAGCTGCATATCTCGCCGCTGTACCCATGGGTATATGAAACAGCTTCGAAGGACTCATTTGTATCCATTGAGAAAGCGCAGCGTGTGCTGGGTTTTGCGCCAAAGTATTCAAACCAGGATGCTCTGTTGAGAAATTATGATTGGTATATTGCCAACATGCATCATTTTCAGCAATCCGCTACCGGCATTTCACACCGTGTTCCCTGGAAACAGGGCGCACTGGGCATTGTAAAGAAATTCTTTTAAGTCCCGGGTCTTTTAACTTTCTCCGGCGGCCTGTTCGTCCGCTGTTCCGTTGCGCTTTCTGATCTTATTGAAAAGCGGGATGAAACTTTTTTAGGGTTTCCCGTAGATACTCCCGGTCAAGATGCGTATAGATTTCTGTTGTCGTGATGCTTTCATGCCCGAGCATTTCCTGAACGGCACGCAGATCGGCTCCGCCCTCCACCAGGTGGGTGGCAAAAGAGTGGCGGAAAGTATGGGGTGAAACGGATTTTTGAATGCCGGACTGGCGGACTAGTTCTTTAAGAAAAATGAAAATCATCTGTCGTGTTAATTTCTGCCCGCGACGGTTGAGAAAAAGGACGTCTTCATTCCCTGGTTTGATATGTGCATGTACGCGCACCTGCTGACGGTAAATGGAAATACATTTCAGGGCGGTATTGCCGATGGGAACCAGCCTTTCTTTATCGCCCTTTCCGGTTACCTTGATAAAACCCAGATCCGGATAAAGAGAAGAGATGCGGAGGTTCACCAGTTCACTCACCCGCAGGCCGCAGCTGTACATCGTTTCCAGGATCGCCCGGTTCCGTTCGCCTTCCGGTTTACTCAGATCAATGGCTTCCAGTACCTGATTGATTTCCGCAACACTCAGGAAATCCGGTAAGGCTCTTTTCAGTTTTGGCGTTTCGAGCAACAGCGTGGGGTCTTTATTTACCAGATTTTCCAGGAGACAATATTTATAGAACGACCTTATCCCGGAAATGATGCGGGATTGCGAACTAGCAGTCATGCCCAGGGCCCCGATCCATTTCACAAATTCCTGAAGATCTTTTAAAACAATGTTCTCGGGAGAAGGATGGGTGTTTCTGAATTCCAGAAATTGGGTGAATTTTTCGACATCCCGGAGATAGGCTTCCACGGAATGGTCGGAAAGGGATTTTTCCAGCTGTAGCCAGGCTTTGAATCCTTTTTTTGTGGAAGACCACATGGTGCTTCTATTTTTTGAGTTCCCATTTTCCGTCAGCAAGCCCTGCCTGCATTTGTTCCACCAAACGGTAGGTGGCCGGACAGTATTCAATATTCTGCCTGTACATATGTCCGTAATCCACTATTTTTTTTGTGCTGTGATGCGGGAAACCGGCACAATCGCGCGGCCGCACTTCATAAATTCCGCAGAGATTTGTTTTCAGGTCCAGGAACTGGCAGGGTTGTTTTTTGTTTATCCAGTCTCCGCTGCGATCCTTATACAGCCATTTTTCGCGGAATGCCCTGCGCGTCATGCCCAGATGGGCGGATATCCGGGAAATATCTTTTTGGGTATAGGTCGGGGACATCGTTTTGCAACAGTTGGCGCAATCCAGACAGTCCGTGGCCGCCCATGCGAGTTCATTGGCTTCCAGGGTAATCAGGTGCAAATTTTTCGGGGCCTTTTTTTCGAGCCTGCTGAGAAAACGTCTGACCCGTTTTTTATTCCGGATCACCAATTGCCTGAATGATCTTAAGTTAACTGTAGGTTTCGTCATGAAATGGTGGTTCGTACAAGGAGATCAATGTAATCGGAAAGGGCATAAATATATTAATCCTCAAAATGAATACCTATTTTTTTCATTAGCAGGGTGGCATTCAGGCTTTCGCAGACGCCCGTCCTGAGCTGATAGTCAAAAAATAATTCTTCTCCCCGGATCTGGCCGTCAAAATGATAATTGCTAATGGCTTCAGGGTTATGATCCGATTCTGTTATGGCCAGCCCCGTATCGTGGGTGGCGATTACGGCAACCGCATTTTGACGGATGAGCTGACGGATCAGGGCCTTCGTGCCCGCGTGGCGGTCTTCTGAGTTGGTGCCACGCAATACTTCGTCAAGCAGGATGAAAACCGGTTCGTTCCGGTTTACCCTTTCAATGATCGACTGCAGTTTCTTCAGTTCCGCGTGAAAGGTAGAGGTATTCTCTGCCAGATTATCCGCCACCCGCATACTACTCAGCAAATGCATGTGACTTGCTTCCAGAAAGGAGGCACAGACCGGAGCACCCATAAAGGCCAGCGTGAGGTTGGTGCCGAGGGAACGAAGAAAAGTACTTTTGCCCGCCATATTGGAACCTGTTACCATGACGATTTTGCCACGCCCCACCATCTGGAACGAATTCAAAACATTTTTTTCAGCAGGAATCAGGGGATGCCCGAGATCCTTCAGGCTCAGGTTAAAATAGTCGTTATTTATTTTTGGGAAACACCAGCCCGGTTCATTTCGGGTCAGGGAGGCCAGGCTGATGACGACTTCCGTTTCGGCAATGGCGCTGAACCAGGGCGCGAGCAGGTTTTTGTTTCTTTTCTTCCAGGTGATCAACGCGATCATCTGTTGCAGATCCCAGAGCAGGAAGCCATTCAGGAAAACGGAGACCATCAGGTTTAGCCGGTAGTCAAACCGTTTCAGAATGCCGCGGAATTGACGGATAATGGCGGCAACTCCGGCAACCTGGTCCGTTCCCCGGATCTGAATTTTTAGGTTCCGGAGAAAGCTGGCTTCAAAAGATTCTTCTTCCAGTGCCCGGATCTGTTCATAAAGTGCATTCATCTCCGGCTCAATACGGGAAAGCAGGACCCAGGTTGGCTGGATCTTTGAGCTGATGAAGGAAGATATGCTGAAAAAGCAGATCAGGAATAGCAGAAACCCGGGCAAGGTCAGCAGATCCACTATGAAGAGCGTGAGCGTCGTCAAACTCACCATTGCGTATAGCACGACAACCGCTTTCCAATAAGATTTTTCAAAAATTCCCGGCGGTTCCTGCATCCATTGCATCAGGCGTTTTTCCGTTTGGAAAGAGATTGGGTTGGCCATGGCGTTAGACTGAAATTGCTGTGACCATTCTGGCTTTTTTGAAATCTCTTTTGCTGCCTCCTGTTTCTCGTTGATCAGCTTTAAGGGAAGAGGATTTAGTAAATGATCCGCCAGTAATTTCTTAGACTGATGTGCGTGACAGCGGTTGAGAAACTGGTACAGGGAAAAAGATCCGAACAGGTCGAGATCAGATGCGTAGGCATGCATGGGACTGGCAAATTCGCTGCCTTCCTCGTATCCTGCAAGCCGGTGTTCCAGTATATCTATTTCATGTTGGTTGATCTTTATAAGCCTTTCATGGTTTTTTATTTGTTCCGTTTTTCCCGCATCCGCTAAAACCAGGACTGCGAGGCCGGCGACGCAAACCACAAAGGAAATTAGTGACAAACCGACGGCTGGCCAGAAATGATACATTAATCCGACCGCAAGCAGTACGACAATTAGTCTGGCTACAGCGAGCCCGTTTTTTGTTCTTTTTCTCTGCCGGATGAGTAGTAACTGATTCCGGATGTTTGCCTGATAGGTGAGCAGGATTGCAGAAGTCTGTTCAGGGCGACGTGTCATTACCAGCAATATACATCTTCTATAAAAAAGAAGCCCGCAATGCCGTCCGGATCAATCAAAATGGAAAGGATATCATATTGAACCTGATCCCAGCCAGGGAATTTTTCCTGGTAGGCCACCCCTGCCTTCAATAAATGCCCCATCTTCTTCTTGCCCACGCAGTCCTCCGGCATACCAAAACGATCATCATGGCGCGCTTTTACCTCTATAAAATGCAGGATTCCACTGCGGGAAGCAATAATATCCACTTCATAACGGCCGTATTTCCAGTTTAAATTCAATAGCCGAAATCCCCTCCGGGTAAGCCATTCTGCCGCCATTCCTTCACCTGCTTTGCCAAATTCGTTATGTGCGGCCATTTTTGCTTTACTTTGAGCCACTAACAAAAAATATGGAACTGAGTAAAGATAAGGTGATGCCCATCAAAGGGCAAGTACAACACTATGCATGGGGAGGCGATTTCTATCTGCCGAAATTGTTGAATTTACCTGTAAACAAGGGTGAAACTTACGCGGAATATTGGTTGGGCGCTCATAATACGGGGAGTGCAGAATTGATTTCCGGCGACGCTGAAAAAATTCTGCTGAAAGATTATATTCATGCCTATCCCGCAGAAACATTGGGCCAAAAAGCAGCTGCCCGGTTTGGCGGATTGCCCTACCTGCTTAAAGTGCTGGATGTGAAAGAAATGCTTTCGATTCAGGTTCATCCTGCCAAAGCGGAGGCGCAGCGGGATTTTGAATCGGAGAATGCAAGAGGAATTGAACTGTCTGCACCCCAAAGGAATTACAAAGATAATAATCACAAGCCGGAGCTCATGCTGGCCTTAAGTGAATTCTGGCTTTTACATGGCTTCAAGCCGGTGAAAACCCTGGACCGGATCCTGCATGAAATCCCGGAATTGCATTTCCTGGTGCCTGTTTTTGGGAACGGAAATTACAAAGCGCTTTATCAGCACGTCATGGAAATGCCGCAGGCACAGGTAAATCGCCATTTAAAAACTTTACTCGATAGAATCGTCCCCCATTATCAGAACGAAAAGCTGAAGAAAAACAAAGAGGATTTCTGGGCGGCCCGTGCGGCGATTACCTACAGTCAGAAGGGAGACGTGGACCGCGGGATCTTTTCGATCTATTTTTTTAATCTCCTGCAGGTTCAACCCGGTCATGCGGTTTTTCAGGATGCCGGCGTTCCGCATGCTTATCTCGAAGGTCAGAATGTGGAGATCATGGCGAATTCTGACAATGTGCTTCGCGGGGGGCTTACTCCGAAACATGTGGATGTGCCCGAACTGCTGAAACACATGAAATTTGAGCCGACCGTTCCGCACATCATCCATGGCGTGGAAAAAGAAAAAGCCATTAGTCTCTTCCCGACGCCGGCGCCTGACTTTGAACTCGGCCGTATTCATCTGGCGAAGGGCCAGGAATTGCCCCTGTTATCCTATTCGGTACAAATATTTTTAGTACTCGCCGGATCTGTGGAGGTAAAAGAAAAATCGCTGACCGCATTCAGCAGGAAAAAAGGAGAAGCCTGGGTTAGTTTTGATGCCGCTGAAAGTAAACTGAAGGCCCTGGAGGACGCGGTGATTTACCGGGCCGCGATTCCTTTAATCAATTGACAGTGGACAGTGGACAGTGGACAGTGGGGCAGCAAATGTC